>NZ_BMQV01000025.1 GCF_014648295.1 Shewanella saliphila | reverse complement strand
TCCCGCTGATGACACAATTGCTCGTATCATATCAACCATTGAACCTGAGCAGTTTCACCAATGTTTTATCAATTGGATGTCTTCGATACACACAATTACAGAAGGTCAAGTCGTTGCTATCGATGGAAAAACGCTTCGAGGGTCATACAATCGTGAAGATAGAGCCAGCACCAAACAAAAGAAATGGTGATCATTGACTGATGGTCAGCACAGACGCAATAGTTAAGCCGCTCGCATCAGCATCGCCACGAAAATGACGTTTAGTTAACGTCTAGCAAATAAAAAAGCCGAAAACATCTAATGTGCTTTCGGCTTTTATTTAAATCAATGAACCGTCATTGTTTACTCTTTCTGTGAGTCGTTATTGACTAACGTATTAGTACTACCCGCTACACCACCGCCTAACACTTTGTACAACGTGATACGGTTATCCAAATCGGCTTGGCGCGTTGTAATGAGCGACTGCTTGGCACTGTACATAGTGCGTTGCGACTCCAGTGCGGTTTGAAAGCTGTCGATGCCATTTTCATAACGTGCAAGAGAGAGTTGATAGCTTCTTGTTGACGCCTCAACTAAGGCATTTTGCGCATCAAGTTGATCTTGAATTGTCGCCCGCCTTGCCAGCGTATCGGCAACCTCGGTAAACGCACTTTGAATGGCGTATTCATAGGATGCCAAGTACTTTTGTTGTTGCGCTTCGCTATAAGCTAAATTCGCTTCATTTTCGCCGCCATTGAATATGGGTAAGCTAATGCTTGGCGCGACACTCCAAATCGAGCTTGCTCCACCACTGAAAATATCAGACAACACCGAGCTGGCAAGGCCACCGTTGGCGGTGAGTGAAATCGTCGGAAAAAAGGCTGCACGAGCGGCACCAATATTGGCATTAGTGGATTTTAAACTGTGCTCAGCTGACAATACATCAGGACGTTCTAGCAATATCGTTGAAGACACTCCTGCCGGTACGTCTGTTACTACACTGTCATTGCCCGGTAAAGCAAAGGCCAATAAATTTTCGTCAAATTGTTCCCCCACCAACAAGCGTAAAGCATTAATATCTTGCTCTACTTGAGTTTTATAACTGGCTATATCAGAACGAGCAGAATAATAAATCGTTTCAGCGCTAGCCACATCTATGCGTGAATCAATCCCGTAGGATAATCGCTTTTGGGTAATGTCCATCGCTTGTTTTGCATTCGTGGCCGTTTCTTCTGCCAGCGACAGCAGATTACTGTCGGCAGCTAAGGTTAACCACGCGCTGGCGATTTCACCAATAAGCGTTATTTTTGCCGCTTTTGCCGTTTCTTCACTGGCGAGATAGGCTTCCATTTCTGCAACCGTTAAACTGCGATTTTTACCAAACAAATCGAGTTCGTAACTGCTCAGTCCTGCTGCGGCCTCATAACTGGTGCTAATATCACCCGTTGACGCTTTACTTCGATCCCCACTTAAACTGACGTCTAGTTCAGGGAATAGATCAGATCGTTGCACTCGATATGTCGCTCTTGCTGATTCAACGTCAGCAAGGGTTTCTCTAAGGGTTCTGCTGCTGTTTAATCCCATATCGATAAGGCTAACTAAGCGCTCATCTTTTATAAAATCTTTCCATGGAATATCTATTGCCTGTTGCGAAGATAGCCCTTGGGTTTGTGCAACACTGTCGAGCTGCCATTCATTGGCGACAGCTGAATCTGAACGATTATAATCTGGCGCCATTGTACTGCATCCTGCGAGCACTAATGCTGCAACAATAGGTAATAACCTCGCGCTGCACCTTGGTTTAACTAGGTGTTGCTTGGTTTTATTGATGACATCGGCAAATGGTGCATGATGTGATACAAAATAATTAGTCATGGCCATTCTCCAACTGCGTTTGAACTAAGGCATGTTCTGGGTGTTTATTGTCTGTGTCGTGATATACCGGACGACGCTTAGGGAACAAGCCACGCACTAACACAAAGAACATAGGCACTAAAAATATTCCCAATACTGTGGCGGTTAATGTCCCACCAATAATACCTGTACCAATGGATATACGACTGTTTGCCCCCGCACCGCTCGACGTTGCTAAAGGTAAAATCCCGAACATGAAGGCTAATGATGTCATAATAATGGGGCGTAATCTTAATCGCGCAGCATTCACTGCGGCCTCAATTAACGACATCCCTTTTTGGTAAGATTCTTCTGCGAACTCAACAATTAATATGGCGTTCTTTGATGCCAGACCGATCGTTGTCAGTAACGCCACTTGGAAATAAATGTCGTTTTCTAACCCTCGTAACGTTGAGGCCAATGCCGCGCCTAACACACCCAAAGGGATCACCATAATCACCGAAAATGGCACTGACCAGCTTTCGTACAGGGCCGCTAACGCGAGGAACACCACTAGGATAGATATCGCATACAGCATAGTTGATTGGCCACTGGCAATCTTTTCTTGGTACGATAATCCGCTCCAAGAGTAAGCCAATTTACCTTGCCCTACCTCCTCAACTAAGCGCTCCATTTCAGCCATAGCCTCACCAGAGCTCACGCCGCTGGCAGCAGAGCCTTGAATTTGATAAGAAGCAATGCCGTTAAAGCGAGATAAACTTTGAGGCGCACTTGACCAAGAAGAGCTGCTAAATGCTTCAAACGATGTCATGGTGGTGTCACCATCTGCATTAGTCCCACGGACATACCACTCGTGTAAGTCTTCGGGTTTAGCGCGATACGCCGATTCACTTTCAATGTAGACTTTTTTCACTCTACCGTCGTCAATGAAGTCATTGACGTAACTGCCAGCCCAAGCCGATGTTAATGTATCTGAAATATCCGCCATCGACAGGCCAAGCGCACTTGCCTTGCTATTATCAATATCAATTTTAAGCTGTGGTGTATCACTTAATGCGCCTTCACGAATACTGGTGATCAACTCACTTTGTCGTGCCCGAGTTAATAACTCATTTTTTAAGGTGGTGAGCTCATCTCGACTGGTCCCGGCAGCGGCCTGTAGCTCAAAGGTAAAGCCATTGCTTTGCCCTAAACCTTGAATCACCGCTTGCGACAACGCAAACACACTTGCATCACGAATACCTGATAAGTTTCTGTTAATACGCTCAATTAATGCATCTGCGCTTTCATCATCTTCGGTGCGATCATCCCACGAATACATGGACACAAAACCCATTCCCGCATTTTGCCCGGTACCTGAAAAGTTAAAGCCAGCAATAGAAAAGGCTTTATCGACGACAGCAGATTCTTCATTGATTAAGTAATCTTCAACTTGCTCTACTGCTGCACGCGTGCGTTTAATCGATGCGCCTTCAGGTAAATTGACCTGAAACATGATACTGCCTTGGTCTTCATTTGGTAGAAAGCCTGTTGGCATGCGGATAATTAACACACTTAATACGCCAATAATGATTGCATACACCACTAACCAACGAAATTTTTGGTTAACAATTCGGCCCACATGGCCGGTATATGACGTGGTTAAATGATTAAACATCGCATTAAATTTGCCAAAAAAGCTGGTACGTTGGCCCTTTTGCGATTTATCGCCACCGCTCTCTTTGGGCGCTTTGTGCTTAAGAAGCGTGGCACATAATGTTGGACTTAGGGTTAAGGCAACAATCACCGACAATATCATCGAAGATACAATAGCGACTGAAAACTGCTTATAAATAACGCCGGTAGAGCCTCCAAAAAACGCCATTGGCAGAAATACGGCTGACAGTACAACAGCAATACCGATTAACGCCCCTGTAATTTCTGACATGGATTTAATTGTGGCGTCTCGCGGCGAAAGGTTTTCATCTTCCATTAAACGCTCAACGTTTTCGACTACCACAATGGCATCGTCCACTAACAGGCCGATAGAAAGCACAATACCGAACATGGTTAAAGTGTTAATCGAAAAGCCAAAGGCTGATAACACCCCAAATGTGCCCAGTAAAACCACAGGCACTGCAATAGCAGGGATCAGCGTTGCGCGCCAGTTTTGTAAAAACAGCCACATCACCAAAACGACCAACACAACGGCTTCTGCTAGCGTGTGTACCACTTCAGTAATCGAGATTTTAATAAATTCAGTGCTGTCTTTTGGAAATGCCGTTTCATAGCCTGTGGGTAACTTAGCGGCTAATTCTGCTACCTTACTTTTCACCGCTGTGGCAGTGTCTAAGGCATTAGCCCCTGGCGACAACATGATGGCAATACCAGAAGATGGGTGACCGTTTAAACGAGAGATGACGCCATAAGTTTCGCTACCCATTTCAACTCTTGCTACATCACTCAACAATACATTGGCGCCTGTTGAGTCATATTTCACAATGATATTGCGAAACTCTTCAGGGGTAGACATCATCGATTGCGCTGTTACTGTCGCGTTTAATTCTTGGGTTGCTAAGGTTGGACTGGCACCAATATTACCAGCTGGTACTTGTACGTTTTGTGCCTCTAAGGCGCTGGTAATGTCTGACGCCATAAGCTCATAGGCGGCTAATTTAGTTGGGTCTAGCCAAATGCGCATAGCATATTCAGAGCCAAATACTCGGGTATCGCCCACCCCTTCTACACGCGCTAATGAGTCTTCCATGTTAGAGGTAATGTAGTCAGAAATATCTGCAGCCGTCGCTTGATCGGTTGCATCATAAACAGACACAACGAGTAAAAAGTCAGTATTTGATTTGGTGACAGTTACCCCTTCAGACTGCACGGCCTCCGGGAAACGAGAGCTGACTTGTTCAACCTTATTTTGCACCTGTACCTGAGCGTAGTCGGCATCAGTATCTTGCTCAAAGGTAATATCAACAGAAGCTGAACCATCTGATGTACTTGACGATGAAAAATACAACAAACCATCAAGGCCGGTTAATTGCTGCTCCAAAATTTGTGTGACACTGTTTTCTACCGTTTGCGCATCAGCACCGGTATAAGTAGTACTCACACTGATCACTGGGGGAGCAACACTGGGATATTGTGCAATAGGTAACGACATAATGGACGCGATACCCGTTAGCATAATAATAATTGAAATAACCCACGCAAAAACGGGACGATCGATAAAAAAGCGCGCTAACATAAGTTATTTACTCCCTTGTGAAGCAAGTGTCACTTGGTCATTATCAACGTGAGCAATCATCACCCCGTAGCTGTCCATTTCTACTTGGATCGGCTTAACTTGGCTGCCAGGTCGTACTTTACTAGAGCCTTCAACAAGTAGCTTGTCATTACTCGACAGTCCATCAGTCACTACCCATTTGTTATCTACGGCGCTTGCAATTTCTACGCTACGCTTTTCAACCATGTTGTCTTGATTGATCACATAGGCATATGTTTTATCTGTCGCACTATGATAAATGCCCTGCTGTGGTACCAAAATTGCCTTGTTATTGACACCTTCATTTACGCTAGCACGCACAAACATGCCTGGAAGTAGAAAGCCATTAGGATTAGGAAATTCTGCACGTAACGTTACCGCTCCCGTAGACGCATCTACGGCAACTTCTTGCATTTTTAGTTCACCGGTTAGTTCATAGTCGCTACCATCTTCTAGGGTTAGCGTGACATCTGTTGTGCCTTGATTGATGCCCTTGTCGAGCATTAATTTGCGCATTTTAAGCAACGATTTACTGCTTTGGGTCATGTCGACATAAATAGGGTCTAACGTTCTAATTGTCGCTAAGGCTGAATCTTGTTGAGCACTCACAAGGGCACCTTCAGTGACCGAAGAGATGCCAATGCGGCCAGAGATTGGTGCCAACACTTTAGTATATTTAAGGTTGATTTTTGCCGTGTCTACTGCCGCTTGATACATTTCAACATTGGCTTTTGCCTCAATATGTGCGGCATGTGCCTCGTCGGCATCTTGCTGAGACACGCCTTCAATTTTTAATAAATTGGCGTAACGTTCATCTTTTAATTTTGCCGCATCAAATACCGCCACAGCGCTGTTTAAGGTTGCTTTTGCCTCGTTATAAGCGGCTTGATATGTTTCAGATTCAATTTGATATAACGTTTGGCCTTGTTCCACCATTTGGCCTTCGGTAAATAAACGCTTTTGAATAATACCGCTTACCTGTGGACGCACTTCTGCCTCTTTTGAGGCCGTCACTCGACCTTGCAATTTGGTATCAATATTATGTGTAGAGAGGCTTACTTTTACATAAGAAACTGCTGTAGCCTGGGCCATTTGAGGTGTTGCGACTTGCGACACGTTTTGTTGCTCACAACCGCTAAGCAACAACACTGTGATAAAAAGACCTATTGAACCCCTTAGGTACATATTCATTAAGCTATCCTCGTTATAATAAGTACTCGATATCATTAAGTGGACTGACGTTCATGTATCCACAAAGACTTGATGTTACCTAAGGATAACTAACGGGTGGTTAATGGTGGGTTAAGGTTGCGCAGATTAATGAGTCATTAAGAGTGATCAGACCAATTAGCGAGTGTTAAGTGATGAGTATAATGATCAGAATGTTAACCTTATTCTGGTGATATGAGTGACCAAGCATAAAGCAGCGAACTAAAAGCATATTAGAGCAGCATAAAAACCATCACTAAAGCAAAAATCCAATATCATGGCTGATATTGGATTTTTGCTGCTGATACACGAACTATCGTGCTTGCTATGTTTATGGTGCAATCACGAAAGCATTCGTTGTACCAAAGCATCAGTTATTTGTAATTGGCGGCGCAATATCACTGCCCCCAAGGGCTTGATACAAGGTCGCTTGGGCGCTGAACAAATTATAGCGGTTGGCTAATAACGACACTTCGGCGCTGCGCTGGGTTTCTTGTGCATCTAACCAGTCTTGAATACTCACTGCGCCATGGCGGTATTGGCTGGCGTAAATCTGCTCCGCAGCTATGGCTGCTTGATATTGCTCACGTAACTTTTGTGCTTGATATTGATAATGTTGCCGTGCAGAAATAGCGTTATCGACTTCTTGAAAGGCGTTGTACAAGGTTTGTCTGTAGCTCACAACGGCCGACTCGACCTCCACTGTGGCAAGCTCTTTATACAATTGCATTTCGTTCCATTGCACAAATGGCAATAGTAAATTTGCTCCCAGTGTACCAATGGGGTTTTGCAATAACTCTTTTAGCTCTGTTGATGATGTTCCTAACGAGCCAGAAAGTGACAAGGTAGGTAAGTAACCGGCAAATGTGGCATCTTTTGCTGAATAAGCAGATTTAAGTTCATACAGTGCCGATTTCACATCTGGCCTGCGAATTAACACATCGGCAGGAATACCTGCTGCAATGCTAGGCAGTTCAGCGTCTGGCAATTGTTTGATATTAATGGCCATTTTTGCTGGCGGCTGGTTAAACAATATGGCCAGTGCATTTTGCGCTTCAACGAGTTGCTGCTCAAGCTCGCTATGGCTTGCCTGTTGCCCTGCTAAGCTGCGTTTTGCCTCAAATACATTGAGTTGCGACACGGAGCCAGAACGATATTGACGCTCTGCAAGATCATAAGTTTGCAAGGCATAATCAATACTATTTTGGCTAAGAGTAAGGCTTTGTTTTAGATAACCAATTTGCCAATACAATATGGCCGTGGTGGACACTAAACTTTGGGCGGTGCTTTCTCTGTCTTGCTCGCTGGCTAAACTGGCCCATTTAGCTGCATCCATATCGGCAGAAACTCGGCCCCATAAATCCACTTCGTAACTCAGTGATACGTTAGTGCCATAGTCACTTACGCTTGCCCCGCCATCTAGATTTTTGCTTTTGTCGCCATTCACGCTGGCACTCACTTGTGGGTAGCGTTGTGTGTCAGTTAATCCCGCTTGTAGCCTAGCACTGCGTAAGGTTAACGTGGCAAGCGCTAAATCGTTATTGGTTAATAACACTTGCTCGATAAGCTGGTTAAGTTCTGGGTTGTTAAAGCGTTGCCACCAAGGGTCAAGTTTAACTTGTTGATTAACACTAACACTTTGCCAGCTTGCAGGAATGCTAACATCTGGCGGCGTAAAATCAGTGTGAGTAAAGCTACTGCAGGCGGTAGTGAGCGACATGCACAGAGCAATACTTGACAGTTTGAGTGTAAAACTTGGGTTTATCATTATTATTCTCTCGCTAACGCATCAACGGGGTCGAGCTGTGCCGCATTGCGTGCCGGTAAAAAGCCAAACAAAATTCCAATTAACGTTGAGCAGGCAAATGCAGCAACAATGGATGCGGTAGAGTAAATCATTTGGAAACTCCCGCCGGTAAAGGCAAAGATTTGGCCAATTAAGTACGCAAGGCCAATACCAATGGCGCCACCACATAAACACACTAACACCGCCTCAATAAGAAACTGGCGCAATATATCCCCTTGCCTTGCCCCTACCGCCATACGCACACCAATTTCTCGGGTACGTTCGGTGACTGACACCAACATAATGTTCATTACCCCAATCCCGCCAACGATCAGCGAAATAACCGCAATGGCTGAAATAAGCAATGTCATGGTTTGGGTGGTTTTTTCGATACTTTGACGGATCGTGTCAGTATTGATGGTGAAAAAATCTTCGGTACCATGGCGCATTTTTAATAGGGCAATAATGCCTTGTTCTGCGGCACTGCTTGATGCAGATTGATCAATCCTTACTGTAATACTGTCTAGGTAGCGCTGACCGACCATACGTGCCGACACGGTTGTGTAAGGCACCCAAACATTGAGTGAATCACTGTTACCAAAGGCACTTTCTTTGGCTTTAGTGACGCCAATAATGCGCACGGGTAAGTCATCAAGAAAAATCACTTCACCCACGGCTGGACGCTCAGGAAACAACGATTTACGTGTATTGTCGTCAATTACCGCTTGCTGTGCCATGACGGTTTCGCTGTCATCATCCCAATATTGGCCGGCGGCTAGCGTGTAGCCACGCACCCTAAAGTAATCGAGGCCCACGCCGCTGAAACTGGCTGAAACCGCTTGGTTGCCATAACGAATTGTGCCTGAACTACTGATTGAAGGTGTCACGCTGTCAACATAGGGCAGCACTTTAAGCGACTCGCTGTCTTGTGCGGTTAATGTGCGGATCCTAGCGGATCTTCTGTCACCAAACCCGGTGCCGGAGCGGATATCAATGGTGTTGGTTCCCATGGAACTGATGTTTTCTAACACGGATTGCCGCGAGCCTTCTCCGAGCGCCACCACTGATACCACTGATGCGATACCAATAATAATGCCAAGCATGGTTAAAAAGGTGCGTAACCGATGCGATAACATGGCCAGTAAAGCCATTTTAAATGCTTCGATGTAACGGTCCCAATTTAACCACGAAGTTTTCGTGCTTGGCACCTCAGGTAATGTCTTGTGTTGAGTGGGCTTTGCATTCTCAACATCACGAATAATCACCCCGTCTTTAAGCTCAATAATGCGATCGGCAAAATGAGCAACGTCCATGTCGTGGGTGACCAAAATAATGGTGTGACCATCTTGATGAAGCTCTTGCAGTAAGTTCATCATCTCTTTACCGCTGTGACTATCAAGTGCACCGGTTGGCTCGTCGGCTAAGATAACATCGCCGCCATTCATCAGCGCTCGCGCCACACTGACACGTTGTTGCTGCCCGCCACTGAGTTGGCCGGGTTTATGGTCAAGTCGATCAGCAAGGCCTAACCGAGACAATAAACCTTGGGCACGTTCGGTACGCTGTTTTTTATCTTTACCAGCATAAATGGCTGGGATTTCAACGTTACCGACAGCATCAAGATCGCCCAATAAATGATAACGCTGAAAGATAAAACCAAAATGTTCACGGCGTAATTGCGCCAGTTGGTCTGCATCCATGGTGGAGGTGTCTTGACCATTAATGAAATATTGGCCTTCAGACGGTTTGTCTAAACAGCCTAATATATTCATTAAGGTGGACTTGCCCGAGCCAGAAGCGCCAACAATTGCCACCATTTCACCGCGGTTAATGTCGAGATTAATGTCGTTTAGTACAGTGAGTTGTTGCTCGCCTGCACTAAATGAGCGATAAACACCTGAAATACTAAGTAGTGAAGCTTCATTCATTGCTTAGAACCCCATCGGTGGGCGACGATTGCCTCGTTGGTTACTAACGGTATCGGATGAAGCTGCCCCGAGTACGATTTGGTCGCCTTCTTCAAGTCCTTCGGTAATCTCAGCGTTAACTTTATTGTTTATCCCAACACTAACATTGCGATATTCAATTTCATCATTCACTAACACCGGCACACTATAGCTAGGTCTTGGCCCCGGATTTCTTTGTAATATTTGCGAAGGCACCACAATGACATCTTTAGCTTGATTAAGAATAATCGACACTTCTGCGGTCATGCCAATACGTAACACACCGTCAGGGTTATCAACATCAAATAGGCCGTTGTAATAAATGGCGTCGGTGTCACTTGAGGTCATGTCACTGTCATCACCGTCCATAATGGTCGGCCCAGGTTCAATGGCGCGTAAGGTGGCATGGAAACGCTTTTGAGGTTGACCTAAAATTGTAAAGTATACCGATTGCCCAGGTTTAACTTTAATCACATCAGCTTCTGATATTTGCGCCTTGACGGTCATTTGACTTAAATCAGCTAACTCAACAATGGTTGGAGTCGATTGTGATGAGTTAACGGTTTGACCAACTGTCACAGCGGTGTACACCACAATGCCATCCATTGGTGCTTTAATAGTGGTATAACCCAAATCAAGCTGCGCGCTTTCTACACTGAGTTTAACCTGTTCTTGTTGCGCCATGAGTTGGTCGAGTTCGGCTTGATATACTAACAGGGATGCTTGGGCTGATTCATAATCTGCTTTTGAACTGGCGTTATCGGCCAACATGGCTTTTTGTCGGTCAAACTCTTGTTGAGCCTGGTTTATTTGCGCTTGTTTGGCGCGGTATTCCGCTTTGTTACTTGTGAGTGAAGCAATGGCTTCTTTTAAGGTGTTTTGCTGAGTTAAGCTGTCTATTTGAGCAATTAACTCGCCCTGTTTAACCAGCTGCCCAAGCGTAACCGGTAAATTGATAATTTGGCCTGAAGCCTGCGCGCCCACGCTGACTAACTTAGACGCTTGCAGCATGCCATTTGCCAGCACACTGTTTTCAATATCACCACGGCGAACCGGCTCAGTGGCATAACTTGGTGCTGGGCTGCCGCTGTTTAAGGCAAAAAAAGCACCGCCTGAAATAATCAACACGATTGCAATAATGACGATAATCAGTTTTTTTCTACTGGTTTTTTTCATGTTTGAGTCACATCCACAGGTATAACATGGGTTAATTACAATGAGTGATTTTGATCGTTAACACATCAAAAATGTTCAAGGTTTAACGTGATGTTTTTGACGCTAGGCATTTAGCGTATTATTTTGATGAGATAATTTTACATGCCGCGCTGTAAAACTATGTCTGCACAACGTAATTGAATGTAAATAGATATGTAACAATATGTTTTTAAATTATAAAGTTTTATGTTTGTTTGCCAGTAAGCCACTCAAGTTAACCCTGTCTTAACCCCTAATGCGGTATCATAAACAGTCGATATGTATTGCTAATGAATTGCAATCAATTGGAGTATGAGATTGAACGTTAAACAGCCCGTGTTAGGCCCGTCTGGTACATTATTCTTTTTAGTAATTGTTAGCGCATTTCCGCCGTTAACAACCGATCTGTATTTACCAGCCTTGCCTACGATGGTCGAGATGCTGAATACCACTCAAACCATGGTCAACCTTACCCTGAGTGTTTACTTTGTCACGTATGCGCTGGGCTTATTATTTTGGGGGCCATTAAGTGAAAAGTTTGGCCGTAAACCCATTATGTTGCTCGGTTTAGGGATTTATGTGGTGGCCAGTTTGCTGTGTGCAATGGCAAACAATGTTGAAATGCTGATTAGCGCGCGGCTAGTACAAGCTTTTGGTGGCAGCGCAGTCACAGTAGTTGCCACTGCTATCGTTAAAGACTTATATGATGGTCGCGAGCGCGAAAAAATTATGGCGACAATTATGTCGTTAGTGATTATTGCACCTATGGTTGCTCCGGTTCTGGGGGCATTTTTATTAAAAATTGGCTCGTGGCATATGATGTTTGTCGCACTGGCGATTTTTGGCGCGTTATCGACAGTGTTGGCCTTTGGTTTTCGTGAAACCATAGAGCAACGCTATACCGGCTCAGTTTTACGCTCATGGGGCCGACTCGCTGTGGTGTCAAATAACCCTAAATTTATTTCGCTACTGCTCATTTTCACCTTGCCACCGATGACCTTGATGTCGTTTTTAGCCGCCGGTTCATACATTTATATCGACGGTTTTGGTTTATCAGAACAAACCTTTAGTTATGCGTTTGCCTTTAATGCTCTATTTGCCTCATTTGGCCCCACCATTTACATCAAATTATCTAACCGAGTTAAGGTCAGCAACATTATTAGTGTGTGTTATTTGATATTAATGTTGATTGGCGTACTGACTTATAACATAGGCCACTTATCGCCGTGGTTGTTTGCCTGCCTAGCCGCGCCTGCAACATTAATGGTGATTGTGACTCGTGTACCTGGGATTAACTTAATGCTAGAGCAACAAACCAGTGACACAGGCTCTGCAGTCGCGGTGATCCAGTTTTGCTCTATGATGGCTGGTGCAATCGGGATGACCTTGGTGACATTGCATCCAGATAATTTAATCCACAATTTGGCGATCATTCAATTTAGCATTGGCGCCTTAGCCAGTATTATGTGGTATTTGGCTAAAAACAAAGCTTATGTTGTTGATCATCTTACAACACCATAAACGATAATAAGACGAGCTGTCGATGTGCAACTAACCTATGCCACATTCTGCTAGAATGTGGCTAAGTCTATTATCACTCTATCATTACACACTATTATGCAGCGCCCTCCACTTCGACAAGCCAAAACCATTGATAATGTTTTCAATAGTGCTTATTGGCATTTAAGCCAGCAGGATTTCACCATTAATGAAATCCGCAGCAAACTTGAACGCAAAACCGATAACCAACAATGGGTTGACACAGTGTTAGCCAGGTTAATTGAAGGCGGCTATGTCAAACAAGATGTTGATTTTGCCGTGCGCTATTGTGAACTGGCGTTTAGCAATGAAATGGGCGCTGGCGCAATTAAGCGTAAGTTACAACAACGCGGCATTGCCATGAATGATATTGAACACGCTATTGGGCAAGTGGTGGAAGCACAGCAAATAGATAGCTATGCCATGGCCGCTGCCAGATTACGTAATAAGTACGATCATTTTGAGGCCACCAGCAAAGAGAAAGTGTACGCGCAAATGACCACTAAAGGTTTTTCGCGGGCCGAAATTGACCACGCGTTAGCCCAACATCCACAGCGCGATACCTTGCGATCAAAATTAGCCATTAAAGCGGACAAAGCTGACTTATCCCGTGAGATCATCAAGCTGTTTAATAAAGGCAAAGGCAAAACACTCATTTTGCAAGAGCTCAAACAACGGCTGATTGATGTGACTAACTTTGAAGACACTGTGTATCAACTCAGTTTATCTGATGATATCGATTTTTATCAAAGCTGTAAAAATGAGCTGGCTAAAAAGCGTTATAACCTCGCTGATAACAAAGAAAAATCGAAAGCTTATGCTTATTTGTCACGCAAAGGATTTAGCAGTGATGAGATTAAAGAAGCCATGGTGATTGAGGATGAATTGCTCACCTAGTTACGTTTTAGTACCACTGCATATTGATAACAAAAATTTATTAAATTGATAATAAATCATAATTTTATGTTTACTCGCCTTAGGTGTACATTGGCAGAATTGATATTCATTCGCTAACGCAATGTATTGTGTTGGTGTGATGCCAGTGAAAGAAAAATATGAAATTTTTGCACACTATGCTTCGTGTTATCGATCTTGATAAGCACCTGTAACGAGATTAAAGCCCGTGGCGGCAGCGTCACCCGCGAACCTGGGCCGGTCCACATCGCCTTTATCGTCGATCCTGATGGCTACCAAATCGAACTTATCCAAATTTAGTAAGGAATACCCAATGTCAGATACATTATTTCAACCGATTGAACTGGGCAATTTAACCTTAAAAAACCGTATTGTTATGCCGCCAATGACTCGCTCACGCGCCACGCAACCGGGCAATGAAGCTAACGATATTATGGCCACATATTATGCCCAACGTGCATCTGCAGGTCTTATTGTTGCTGAAGGTACACAAATCTCCGCCATGGGCCAGGGTTATGCCTGGACACCGGGTATTTACAGTACGGCACAAATTGCTGGTTGGCAAAAAGTCACTGAGGCTGTACATGCAAAAGGCGGCACCATTTTCGCCCAGCTTTGGCATGTTGGCCGCGTGACTCACCCTGATAACATTAATGGCGAGCAGCCTATTTCATCGTCTGCGCTTAAAGCTGAAAACGTAAAAGTGTTTGTGGATGATGGCTCAAATGCGCCGGGGTTTGTTGATGTAGTGATGCCACGCGCCATGAGTAAAGCCGATATTGACCATGTAGTCGATCAATATCGCCAGGCTGCACTCAATGCCATAGAAGCAGGTTTTGATGGTATTGAACTCCATGCTGCAAACGGTTATTTAATTAATCAGTTTATTGACTCAAATGCCAATAATCGTACCGATGAATATGGCGGCAATATTGAAAACCGCCTGCGTTTTCTTGCAGAGGTAGTGACTGCGGTATCAGATGCCATTGGCGCTGAACGTGTTGGTGTGCGTCTTGCGCCGTTTACCTCGCTCAATGGAACGGTTGATGCTAATCCGGTTGAAACCTATGTCGCTGCAGCTGCACTGTTGAATAAGCTCAATGTGGTTTACATTCATTTTGCTGAAGTGGATTGGGATGATGCGCCAGAAACCCCAAAAGGCTTTAAAGAATCCGTTAGAGCCGCATATAAAGGTACATTAATTTACGCTGGTCGATATAACCCACAAACGGCTGCGCAAACCATTGAAGCAGGGCTTGCTGATATGATTGGTTTTGGTCGCCCGTTTGTATCAAATCCTGATCTACCTACACGCATTAAACACGGTTACCCACTTGCAGCACATACGCCAGAGACATTATTTGGCGGCGCAGAAAAAGGCTTAACCGATTACCCTGAATACAGCCCAAGCTAATCAAGATGCTTAATTGATTGAGTTAATAGCGATAAAAATCAACATAATTAACGGCTTAATAACAATGTAAATTAAGTCAATAAGCGGCTCTAATGAGTCGCTTATTTATTTTAGCTTTCACTTATTTTTGTTAGTATTTGTCATTCCTCATCGCCCTGCCGTTAAATTGGGAAGTCATACTTTGTTTAACAAACAATCATACCGTGGTGAATTATTAATTTTACTGGCGACTATGTTGGCCGGTATAGGCTGGATAGCCTCAAAGCTAGTGATTTTAGAAGTGCCTGGCGAAACCTTTGTTACCGCACGATTTTTACTGGCAAGCATCATTTTATTACCCTTTTGCTATAAACAAGTCTTCGCCTTAAGGCCTAAACAGTTATTGTCACTTTGCACTGTAGGCGTTGTGCTAGCCGCCTCAATTGAAGTGTGGGTTTATGCCATTTCAATCTCTAATACTTTGTCTGTTGGTGCATTTATTATGAGTTTGGCGATGATCATTGCGCCATTTATTTCATGGATACTGTTTAAAGTGCGGCCACCTAGCATTTTTTGGCTTACGCTCCCTATTACCTGCATTGGTATTATGTTGCTGACCTTAACCGATGGTTGGGTCGTTGAAAAAAGCCAATGGTTTTTCTTATTGTCGTCGGTGCTGTTGTCGCTGCATTTTGTGTTAAATAAACAGGTACTAAACAGCGTTAAGCCGCTAACCTCCATTTGTGTGCAATTGTTTATGATCGGCGCTGTCGGCCTGATTGTGATGTTAATTGTCAGCCCTGAGAGTGTGAGTTTAAATAGCCACATTTTGTTTTGGTTTGCCATATCAACCTTTGTTGCCACCTGCATACGCTACTTATCGCAAACTCTGGGGCAATTTAGCGTTAAGATTGAAAAAGCGTCGTTAATTATGCTTCTTGAACCCATTTGGACCTTGATTTTATCTGTTAGTTTTCTGGGAGAAGTAGTTGAAACTCAGAAGTTAATTGGTGGCGGGATCATCATTTTTTCATTGTTTATTTATATTAAATTCCAGAATAGATCATCCCAGTCACAACCTGTTGTGGCTTCTCAAAAGCCTTAGAAATAAAAACGGCGACGAGTGGCTAACACTTATCACCGTTTAGTTACGATAAGCTTATGCGTGAGCTTGTGTACCAAATCGTTGGTGATAGGCTTGCATAAAGTCTTGGCGGATTAAGGCATCTAACTCGATTGCCCGCTCGGTTGGGCAAAATATCATAATATGGACATTTTGCTCACCTGTAGCACCGCTGGTGACATGAATGTGCGGTTCACTTCCTGGCAAATCAACGCCTGCATGCTTTTCTATCACGCCGTTATAGCGTTTGGCGACTTCAATAAAATCTTCACAATGATGGTCTATTTGTTCAATTAACGCCGGAAATAACGGGTATAAATTGTCAAATTTGGCCACGGTTATCGTAATGTGATGATAAACATAGCGCTTTAAAAAGTTATGGTTTTTAACGGCATAAGTAAAAAACATGCTGTTAGGTAATGTCGCGGTTTTGCCGGTGAAATGGTATTGACCATTTTCTAAATCAATTTCTTGAATGACGGTCGCCATTAAGTTGTGCTCAATCACCTGGCCATAAATGTTGCCTACTTCAATCCAATCGCCAATCACAAACGAACGTGAACTGGCGCGCTGAATAGAACCGGTAAAACATAGAATGATTTCTTTAGAAGCAATCACCAGGGCAATGGCAATCGCAGTGACTGACAAAGCGAATTTACTGACCTCGGTTTGCCACAACAAAAACAGTATCAATATGGTGAGTACAAATACGCCATTTTTAGTGCGTGACATCCATTTACGCTGCACATCAGATAAAAATGCAACGTCCCCTCGGATTGCCGTAATAATGACGTGTTTAATCAATGAAATAATGACGATGATTAGCGCCGTAAAAAATAATTTATGCTCAAAAAGAAAATCAATGACTAATGCTATGTTATCTGCCAAACCCACGCCCTATTTTGTTAAAAATTTATTAAAAAACGCTATGCCTTTATAGGCGACACTTTATTGTCTATAACGTGAGAAAACAAGGTAACAGTAGCGGAAATATCGATTAGATCATGACAATAGATTCAATATTAGTCATATAACACCTTACCAAGATCACATTATGAGGCGATTATGCGATTGAGACAATTTGTCCATGTGCAAATTTGTTAACTTGATCAACATCATAAATTAGACACAAATATAGAAAATATGTTAAGGAAATTTTCAACAAGTTGATTTACATCAAGGATGATTTTTAGCTGAGATTTAGTATTGATACTGATGGAATGCAATTATTTATTAGCCCCGCGCTAAATTAAGTAGAAGGTATCAACATGGACACACATGCAGCCCTTTATAAGCAAGGCCAAGAGCGTCTTGATTATTTACGTCAATTTGCCCAACGTCAGCCTTTAACATTACAACAAAAAATGGCCGACCTTGGCATATCTCGCCGAGACTTCATTAAATGGACCGCTTCGGTCACCGCGATGTTAGCTCTCCCTTTACCCTTTAGTAATCTGGTGGCCCAAGCCGCTGAATTAGCCGATCGTGTGCCGTTAATTTGGTTACACATGGCTGAGTGTACCGGATGCTCTGAGTCGCTTATTCGTACCGACTCACCAAACCTTGACACCTTAATTTTTGATCATATCTCGCTTGAGTATCACGAGACCTTAATGGCCGCGTCGGGCTGGCAAGCTGAAGAAAACCTTGAGCATGCCTTAGAAACCTACAAAGGCCGTTATTTACTCGCCGTTGAAGGTGCGGTGCCTACAGCCAATAACGGGGCGTTTTTAACCGTGGGTTGTAAGGGACACACTGGGCTGCATATTGTTAAAGAAGCCGCTAAAAACGCTGCTGCGATTGTGTCAGTCGGTACCTGTGCGGCGTTTGGCGGTGTACAAGCAGCATCACCAAATCCAACAGGGGCGAAAGGGATTCATGAGGTGGTTGATAAAACCGTGATTAACCTAGGCGGCTGTCCACCGAGCGAGAAGAACATTGTTGGTACATTAATGTACTTCATTATGTTTGGAAAATTACCAGCGCTAGACATGTTTAATCGTCCTAAATGGGCCTACGGTGCACGAGTACATGATAACTGCGAACGTCGTGGCCGCTTCGATGCCGGTGAGTTTGTAGAAGAGTTTGGCGATGAAGGCGCTAAAGAAGGTTACTGCTTATATAAAGTAGGCTGCAAAGGGCCTTATACCTATAACAATTGCCCTACCGAGCGTTTTAATCATCACACCAGTTGGCCTGTTCTTGCGGGTCATGGCTGTATGGGCTGCTCTGAGCAAAATTTTTGGGATGACATGGCGGACTTTGAAAAACCGCTAGGACGTCAACTTTTACATGGCATTGATGCCACCGCTGACACAGTTGGAGCGGTTATTTTAGGTGCGACCGTTGTTGGTATTGGCGCCCATGCAGTAGCTAGCGTATTTGCTAAGCCTTTGGAGGATTAATCATGAGTAAACGTGTCGTAATCGACCCAATCACCCGTATCGAAGGCCATTTACGTATCGAGGTGGAAGTGGATGATAATAATGTCATCACTAAAGCCTGGTCATCATCGACCTTGTGGCGTGGTATTGAAGTGATTTTAAAAGGTCGCACACCGATGGACGTCGGTTTAATTGTGCAACGTATTTGTGGCGTGTGTACTTATTCGCATTATCGCTGTGGTACTGAGGCCGTTGAAAATGCCCTTGGGGTAAAAATCCCGCTTAATGCGAAATACTTACGCAGCTTAATGCAGTCATCACTATATATGCATGATCATATTGTGCATTTTTACCATTTACACGGCCTAGATTGGGTTGATGTGGTATCAGCATTAAGCGCCGACCCAGCATTGGCGGCCAAAGTAGCGATGAATTATTCAGACGCGCCCATAGCAGCTGGTGAAGGTGAATTAAAAGCAGTACAAGCCAGAGTGAAAGGCTTAGTCGAAACCGGAAAACTTGGCCCATTTGCCAATGCATATTGGGGCAATGGTACTTACCGCTTTACCCCAGAGCAAAACCTGATTGCATTATCGCATTACTTAAAAGCACTAGAAGTACAGCGTGTTGCGGCTGAAATGCTCGCCATTTTTGGTGGTAAATCCCCTCACCCACAATCGATTATTGTCGGTGGTGTCACCTCTGTACGCGACATGTTAAGCCCAGCACGCTTGCAAGAGTGGAAGCAAAAACACGCTATTGTACAAGACTTTATTGAACGTGCTTACCAAGCTGACATTGTGATGGCAGCTGAAGCATTTGGCACTGAGGCCAGTGTGCTTGGCGGTGTTAATGTCAGTAGCTTCTTGTGTGCTGATGACTTTATTATGGCCGATGGTCAGCACTTATTTGAGCAAGGGGTGATCATTAAAGGCGATTTAGCCAATGTGATGGACATTAATCCTGATTTAATCCGTGAAGATGTCACTCATGCTTGGTACAAAGCCGATGGTCCGCAGCATCCGTATGAAGGTACAACGGTACCGGATTACACCGGTTTTGTTGAGCGCGATACAGTTTATGGCAAGTTGCCAACTGTTGACGGTGATGGCAAATATTCGTGGGTTAAGTCGCCTCGTTATCAAGATGAGCCTGTTGAAGTGGGACCACTAGCTTGCTTGTTAGTGAACTACGCCCGTGGCAATCAAACCGTGGTTAATGCGGTTGATGGTTTATTGGCTCGTACAGGATTACCTATTGACGCCTTGTTTACTACATTGGGCCGCACCGCTGCCCGTATGTTGCAAACGTTACTCGTCGGCCAGGCTAGTTTAGTCACGTTTGACGCACTGCTGACCAATATTCAGTCTGATGAATCAACCTATGTTAAACCCGAAATCGACCCTAACCAGGTCTATGAAGGCTATTCGATGATTGAAGCACCACGCGGCATGCTTAGCCATTGGATGCGAATTAAAGACGGTAAAGTTGAAAACTACCAAGCTGTGGTGCCCACAACCTGGAATGCTGGACCCGTTGATGCCCGTGGCAATATGGGACCTTACGAAGCATCGTTAATTGGCTTACAACTTGAAGATCCCACTAAGCCACTTGAGGTGATTCGTATTATTCACTCGTTTGACCCTTGTATGGCGTGTTCTGTCCATGTGATGGATTACAACAAACAAACGCTTGGCCAATTTAAAATTGATCCTAACGGATTTTAATTAGGCTGATGGATTAGGAGGGATAAAAGTATGGAACATATCGCAACCCACAATAGGAAGCTGATATTTACTCCGGCCATTCGCATATTTCATTGGCTGCGCGCCTTGGCAATTTTGGTGTTAGTGATCACGGGGTTTTATATCTCGTGGCCGTTTTTAGTGGCACCTGAAAGTTCAGACGTGTTGGTGCAAGGCTGGATCCGCTTTGCGCATATCGTGTTTGGCTTTTTACTTACCAGTATCACCTTAGTGCGGTTTTATTTGTTTTTCTTTAGCCGTAACAACATTGAACGAAAATCATTTAAAGACGTAATGAGTGTAAACAGTTGGATTGTGCAGCTTAAATCGTATTTCTGGATGGGTAATTTACACAAAGCTGGGGTGTATGGTCCATTGCAGTTTATGACTTATGTGGCGATTTCGTTTGTGGCACTCATTGTTTGTATCACTGGCTTAGTGCTGTATGCCAATGTGTATCACTTAGGTGTAGGAGGTTTACTCGGTGGCGTATCTGATTGGCTAACGGCCTTATGCGGTGGCCTTGCTAATTTACGGACTTTTCATCACTACTTAACATGGGCATTTATCATCTTTGTGGTGATCCATGTGTATATGGCGGTGTGGTCTGGCATTCGCTTTAAACATAACTCTGTCGACTCAATCGTGTCCGGTTACGACTACCATAAGGATCACTAATTAGCGTGAAAAAAATATTGCTGTTAGGTATAGGCAATGTATTGTACGCCGACGAAGGAGTCGGCGTACATTTTGTCAATTATATCAATGATAAATATCAATTTAACCACTTGCAGTATCAACTCGATATTGTTGACGGCGGCACCTTGGCCCAGGGGTTGATCCCCATCATTTGTCAGTATGATCATTTAATCGTCGTCGACACTGTCAATAGCGTGGATGTAGGTCCGGGTGAAGTGTACTTTTTTGATTTTGACCATGCTCCTGCTGAAATTGACTGGCAAGGCAGTGCTCACGAGGTTGAAATGCTGCAAACCCTCAATATGATGGACATTGTTGGCGACAGGCCACACACCTTTGTTTTAGGCGTCACTCCCACGGTCATTGAACCCATGACGTTAGGCTTAACGCCTCACCTGTTACAGGCTATTCCCACAATGGAAAAGGCCCTACTTGCACATTTAACAACGCTTGGCTTTACTTACCCATGCAAGGCCGATTTAACTATCGAACAGGTGATCCCAGATGCCTATAAACGAGGTTGCTATGCCGATGCGTAACCACACCATTCGTTTTAATTTTGTTTGCCAAAGACCCGTGCCGCTATATGCACATTTATGCAATCAATACTTACACTTAGATAAACTTAATATCAGCATAGGCCGTGAGCAAAATGCCGACACTGGTGCAATTTGTTATTTTATAGAAGCCAGTGCGCCCCAAGCTGAATTAGAGCAGTTAGCAGACGACATTGCTGCCGATTTTTTACTGTCTGTGTGGCTACAACATACCGAAATCAAGCGGATTGATGCCAAGATGGGATCAACAAATGCCTTTATTGTGAAGCATCATAAAGGGTTACCTTTGTATTTTTGCCAGCATTGTCAGCCGCAATTTGGTGATAATCAACACCCACTCTTTGGCGACATTAATTTGGCCTGTGAACACTGCAAAGGCCACTATAAGCTCAGCCGTGAACTCAAATCACTCACTAAAGCTGACATTGGCGCCATGGCAAACACTTTGTTAGCGAGCAAGGAACTTGTGTTACCCATGCTTGGGCTGCAATTAAGCTTATCGAGCAATAAAACCAGTTTGACTGATTATCAACAACCGAGAGTGTTAATTTGTAATCCTAACTCGCTCAATAGCCAATTTTGTATCTCTGACAGCCAAGTATTAGCTTTGTCGAGCATTGAAAAACCGTTATTAAGGGTCAGACCGTGTAGCGACCATCCTAATTTGCACGCCCCGTTATACGATATTCAGTTTGCTGAAAATCGGTTATTGGTGATTTTGTGTGAAATGCTGCGTCAAAAAAATATTCATTGGGTATATGTAAACCAATTAAGCACGGTTAATACACATATCGACCCTCCATTAAGGTTAGCTGGGGTGGCGCAATATTGGATACCCACTACAGAGTTACAGTCAGGAAAAATGGCGTTGCCAAGCAACCTCACCTGTTTACACAGCGAATATCACTATCAAACGGATCAACATAAGTTTTTAGCCAAAAGCAACGCCGATCAACTGCAATGGCAGGTTGTACCGTTACATGAGCCAAAAGCTCAATCAGCTGACCCAGGCAACGCGACTCACATCAATTACAGTTTATGTGCATTGTCGGCGGGGTTATTACGCCACAATGACCATGAGCATCATAACAAGGCACAGTATGTCAAAAATGCCGCTGTATTGTATTTTGGTCGGCACCATGCCAGCCAAATTGTCACGGTGGATAGCCAAAGTAATGCGGAGTTATTTTTTCAACTGCCTAGCTTACCGAACAGCGGGTATGAGCTGTGCCACAGCTTGCTAGATTCGCCTCAAAAAAACTTACTCGATAAATTTAAGCAATTACACCCCGCTGAATATAACCAGCTACTTGATTTGCATTTATCGGATAAAGACAGCGCATTAACGCAATTAATGGCTGTGGCAGCGGCCATTATTGGTGCAGGCCAAATCAATAGCCATCAGGGTAAGCCTGTGAGTGTGACAGAGTTGGCAGACCGATTTATCGCGTTAGCAATGTCATATCAAGACAATAATGCACCCAGAATTGATTTTCCGCTCACCAAAGGCATGGCTCATCGCAGCCTTAATTGGTGCAGAACATTAGGCTCGCTTATGAGCTTTAAACTGGCGGGCGATGTCAACTTAGCAAAACTTGCTTTTGCGTTTCATGACTCGTTTGCCGATTACCTCAGTAATTGGGTTGAGCATGTGGATCAAAATGTTGGCATTAAACAACTGGTGGTCGCCGGCAGTGACTTTGCAAACCCGGTGCTTGCTGAACGAGTGCATTTACGTATTGGTAAAAACTACCCGTTGCAACTCAATCCACTATTGGATCTTGATGGGGTTAATATTGCCATTGGTGGTCTGTATCTCAAACAACGCCGAGGATAACAAGTATCTTAGCCATAACTGACTTTATATAAATCGGTAATCACTCAATGCAAATTACAGTATTTGTTAAAGGCATTGTACAGGGGGTCGGCTTTCGGCCCTTTGTTTATCGGCTTGCCACAGAACTCAACTTATTTGGCACGGTACTCAATAATCACTTAGGCGTGACGATTGAATTACAGGGCCCGTCTGCTGTGATTGATTTATTTATCGATACACTGCAAAGCTGCCCACCGCCCCTTGCCCGTATTGACCATATTGAGCAAACTCCTTGCAGCGCTGATGTCAGTTTTAACTCATTTAGTATTATCGACAGCCAAGTATTGCCCGGCGAACATGCCAATGTGGCTATTTCTACCGACAAAAGTGTCTGTCAGGATTGTTTAGACGAGATAAACGATCCTAGCAACCGTCATTATCATTATCCGTTTACCAACTGCACCAATTGCGGTCCACGCTATACCATTATCAATGCCTTGCCTTACGACCGTTGTAATACCGCTATGGCTAAGTTTGATATGTGCCCTGAGTGTGCTGCATCTTACACAGACCCGCTTAACAGGCGCTACCATGCGCAGCCAGTGAGCTGTCTACAATGCGGGCCACAGCTACAATTAAGTGTGTTAGCATCGCAATTGACGACGCTATCAAACGATGAGTTGAGCCAATACGATGCACTAAAACAAGCCGTTCAGCTTATTAAGCAAGGTGCCATTGTGGCCATTAAAGGCCTAGGTGGATTTCATTTAGTGTGTGATGCCACCAACGATGAGGCCGTATCTAGGCTACGCCAACGTAAACATCGTCCAGCCAAGCCGTTAGCCATCATGGTAAAAGACCTAAACCAAGCTAGACAATGTGTGACGGCCAATCAAACCGAGTGGGACTTATTAAATAGCGCCGAAAAGCCCATTACCTTGCTAACCAAGTTACCAATTAACCCATTAGGTTTGAGTGAGCAATTGGCACCTGGCATTGATAGGCTTGGAGTATTTTTACCTTATACGCCATTGCATCATTTACTGATGCAACTTGTCGGTAATCCCATTGTTGCCACGAGTGCAAATCGAAGCGGCGAGCCCATTATTGGCGATAGCGCAGAGATTAAACGTCATCTCGGCCATGTCGTTGATGCAATATTGGACCATAACAGGGCCATTATTAATGCTTGCGATGATAGTGTGGTACAAGTGATTGATAACCAAATTCAAGTGATCCGCTTAGCGCGAGGGTATGCGCCACTCACCATTAATGTTGATGATGAACAGAGCGTTGGAACACGACATGTGCTCGCAGTGGGCGCGCAGCAAAAAAATGCTGTCGCCTTTGGCTTTGATCACAACATGATATTGTCGCCACACATTGGTGATTTATTCAGCCTTGAGGCACAGCAATATTTTCATCAAAGTTTGGCCACCTTTACCCGCTTATATGACTTTAATCCAAGCCATGTCGTTCATGATAATCACCCACAATATGCGCCAAGCCAATGGGCTATGGCGTATCAAGAACAACATGAATTACCCAGCAGTCAATGTGTTGGCATTCAACATCATTACGCGCATGTATTGTCGGTAATGGCCGCGCACCAACACACAGATACGGTTTTTGGGGTGAGTTTTGATGGCACTGGGCTTGGCGATGACGGCACCTTATGGGGCAGCGAGGTGATGCTAGCCGACATAAATGGCTTTACTACCCTCGCTCATTTTAGTGAGTTTACATTGATTGGCGGTGAGCAAGCGATTAAGCAGCCAGTACGCATTTTATTGGCACTGCTATTTGAGCATTTATCGCTTGAGCAGGTATTACGTTTGCCCATTAATGCGATTAATCATTTAGGCACGCAAACCGTGACTAATTTGCATCGGTTATGGGTAAACAACAGCCACTGTATTAAGTGCCGCTCGGTGGGTCGCTTATTTGATGCGTTGGCTGTTGGGCTTAATTTACTTGAGCAAAATGACTATGAAGGTCAGGCTGGCATGATGATTGAAACTGCGGCCAATCAATATTTACAACAAGACGCAGATCAAAACAGTCAGTTTAACACCGCGATAAGTAAGATTAGCTTATCGCAACATTGCGCCTCTAAAGCGCATAACAGCGATGTGATTCAGTGGCATAGCAGCCAATTTATGACTCAATTAGTGCTAGCGGCTCATCAACAAGACTCTGCGATAACAACAGCTCTCCTAACTCAACAACTATGCTGGCAATTTATGGCTGAAATAGCGGATAAGATTGATCGGGTGGCACAAGATTATCGTGACTACCCGCAAGTTTTTTGTGGTGGCGTCTTTCAAAATAAAACCTTACTCAGTCAATGTTTAACGCTAAGTAAACGTGCTAATCATCAGGTATTAACCAGTCAACATGTGCCCATTAATGACGGCGGTATCGCCCTGGGTCAATTATGGTATGGCGTACATTGGTGGGCGCAATAAAAGCACTAGAAAAAGAATACAAACTGCATGGTTTACAAGATTACTGCTGTGGTTCAGATCACATTTTCATCTTGATTTTGCGCTTGTTCACTTTGTTTTTATTAAAAACTGACTTGCATCAAAGAATCCATGTGTAAGTTATCTGACACTAATACTAAGGTAAATCAGGTTTACAAGGAAATAACATGTGCAAAGATTGCGGCTGTTCTATCACCCATGACGATGTGGGGCATCAACATACTCATGGCGATCATCATCATGGGCAACTTCACAGTAACCCTCAATTAAACGACAAGAAGACCTTGGCGGTTATCCATAAAATTTTGGATAAAAACGATATTGAAGCACAACACAACCGCGATCATTTTGCAGCTCAGCATGTCACTGCATTTAACTTAATGAGTAGCCCTGGTAGCGGCAAGACCACCTTACTAGAGTGCCTTCCCGAATACCTTAATCACAAATTCGCGGTGATTGAAGGCGATTTAGAAACCTCACGCGATGCCGACCGCTTAATTGCCAAAGGGATTAATGCGTATCAAATTCAAACAGGTTCAGCTTGTCACCTAGATGCCTTTATGGTGCATGGCGCATTACATCATATTGACCTCAACCCCATTGATATTTGCTTTGTGGAAAACGTCGGTAATTTAGTGTGCCCCGCCAGCTACGATGTTGGCACCCATAAAAATATCGTCTTGCTGTCGGTGCCAGAGGGCGATGACAAAATTGAAAAGTATCCGGTGATGTTTCGCCGCGCAGATGTGGTGGTAATTACCAAATCTGACTTACTGCCATACTTTGATTTTAGTATTGAAGAAGCCAAAGCGCAGCTACAAAAGTTAAATCCTAATGTGGAGCTTTTTGTAGTCTCAGTGAAAAATTCTGATTCAATGAATGCCTTTGTGCATTGGATTGATGATAATCTGGAGCGCTAACCATGTGCTTATCAGTCCCTTCAAAAGTTGTTGAAATACATAATGATGCCAGCGTTACAGTTGACACGCTAGGCGTGCGCCGTCGTGTGAGCAGTCATTTAATGACCGAACCGTTAACCGAAGGAGACTTTGTATTAATTCATATTGGTTTTGTGATGAATAAAATCGATGACAAAGATGCGCAACAAAGTCTAGATTTATACCAAGAAATCGTTGAAAAAATGCAATTGGAGTCAGAGTAATGATCAGCCTTAATGACTTCTATCAAGGGTTTCGAGACCCAAAAACGATTGGTCATTTAGCGGCGTTAATTCGCGAGCAGGCAGCGCAAACCACAGAGCAAATTAACATAATGGAAGTGTGTGGTGGCCATACACATACCATTATGAAATACGGGTTATTGCAACTACTGCCAGACAACATTCGCTTTATTCACGGACCAGGTTGCCCCGTGTGCGTGATGCCAAAGGAACGCATTGATCACGCGGCAGTACTTGCCAGTCAAGACGATGTTATTTTAGTCACCCTAGGCGATATGATAAGAGTGCCTGGTTCTATGGGTAGTCTGGCGCAATTTCGATCTCAGGGTTGCGATATCCGCCCCATTTACGACCCACTCGATACATTAACCATCGCCCGAGACAACCCTGATAAAACCGTGATCTTTTTTGCCATCGGCTTTGAAACATCCACCCCGATGACCGCTGCATTGATTGCCCAGGCTGAAGCGCAACACATCCCTAACCTATTGTTTCATATTAATCATGTGCTGGTTCCCCCTGCCATCAATGCAGTAATGGCAGACAGTCGCGCTCAGGTAAATGCGTTTATTGGCCCGGCACATGTCAGCGTGATCAGCGGCGCTAAAATTTATCAACCAGCAGTCGACAATTACAACACACCTGTGGTGGTGTCTGGTTTTGAACCTGTCGATGTGATGGAGTCTATTTTACGCATTGTAAAACAAAAAGTGGCTGGCGAAGCTGTGCTAGATAATCAATACAGCCGCTCAGTGACCTATGAAGGCAACCTTGCAGCACAGCAACTGGTGGATACTTATTTTACCGTGCGTGACAGCTTTCGTTGGCGCGGACTAGGGCCAATCGCGCGCTCTGCGCTTACTTTAAAACCCGAATATCAACACCGAGACGCTGAACGTATCTACGTTGAGGTGCTACCCACAACTGAAATTGATGACCATAAAGCATGCCAATGTGGTGATATTTTACGTGGATTATCAAAACCAAAGGACTGCAAAGTTTTTGGCCGAGGCTGTACGCCACAAACGCCATTGGGCAGTTGTATGGTGAGCTCAGAAGGAGCTTGTAACGCTTATTATCGCTATGGAGAAGTACAAAATGGCAACTAAAAAGACAGTACAGCTAAGCCATGGTGGTGGCGGTAAAGAAATGAATCAGTTAATTACTGAGATGTTTTTTAAGGCGTTTAACAACCCTATTTTAGCTTCGCAAGAAGATGCCGCCAAATTAAACATGTGTGGCCATATTGCTTTTACAACCGACTCTTTCACGGTCTCTCCACTCTTTTTTGCTGGTGGTGATATTGGCAAGTTATCCGTTGCCGGTACGGTAAATGACCTTGCGATGATGGCCGCTCAACCAGAATACTTAAGTTGCAGCTTTATTATTGAAGAAGGGTTTGCGCTTGATGACTTAAGCGCCATTGTGAACAGCATGGCCGAAGAATTACATAAATCGGGAGCCAGAATTGTCTGCGGAGACACCAAAGTGGTGCCTAAAGGCTGTGCCGATGGCCTGTTTATCAATACTTCAGGTGTTGGGCGTATTTTAAACCCAAACATTTCGGCTAAACACTTACAAACAGACGACGCGATCATTGTCTCTAGAGACATAGGTCGTCATGGCGCGGCCATTTTAATGGCCCGTGATGGCTTGACGCTTGAGTCATCTCTTTGCAGTGACTGTGACACCCTGTGGCCTATTGTCGAGCAATTACTGGCGGCAAACATCAAAATCCACGCGATGCGTGATGCGACCCGTGGCGGTATTTCAGCGGTATTAAATGAATGGGCGGTAGCTTCCAATGTGGGCATCAGTGTCGATGAAACCGCCATCCCTGTGTGCGATGAAGTCAAAGGCTTATGTGAACTATTTGGTTTTGAACCTTACGATTTAGCCAATGAAGGTACCTTTTTACTGTCGGTGCCAAAAGAGCTTGCCCACGGCGCCATAGAAGTGATGCAACGCTATGGCCATTGTGAACAGGCCGCAATCATTGGCCATGTCACCAAGAAGCAACCGGGGAAAGTGATTTTAAACACACCTTGGGGCAGTAGCCGTTACTTGGATTTACCACAAGGTGAATTACTGCCAAGGATTTGTTAATGCACGAATATTCGATAGTCATGTCGTTAATGGAACAATGTGAAAGCCTAGCGCTGCAACATCAGGCACAAGGCATTGAACAGGTAGAACTTAAAATTGGCATTTTAAGTGGCGTAGAGCCGGCGTTGTTAGCTCAAGCATTTGAAACCTTTAAGCTTGAAACCATTTGCCATAACGCCAAACTAGTGATGAATATTCAACCATTGGTGCTGCAGTGCCGCGATTGTGACCAACAGTCACAAGTCGATGAGCGCACCATTATCTGCCCTATTTGTACCAGTAATAATACCTTAGTCATTGATGGCGAAGACATGATGTTAATGCAACTGGTACTCGATACCTGACGTTATTAACCACACATACCGTAAAACAAAAAAGTGAACACAATAAAAGGACTACACCATGAAATACTTATCACTTGCCTTTATTCTTGCCGCTACTCCAACTCTTGCTATGGCACATGAGGGACACGGTGGTGTTGGATTATTTCATCACTTAATGGATCTTGCACCGGCCATCGCCTTAATTGCGATTGTGGCGTTTATCTATTGGAAACGCAGCAAATAAATACGCCGCTAACTAATATAAATAAGCCTTCCATTAGGAAGGCTTATTGTGTTGTCTATTATCCACGGAAGTGGTTTAGAACATCTCAGCAGGCATGGCCATAATAGACTTATCACCTTGATTAACTTGTGATAAATGGTATTGAGATTTAGACAACAACTTGTCCATATAAAAATCTGCAACATATTGCTTTTGCGCGGCAAAAGTCGTGTCTTCATGGCCGCTGGCTTTATCTGCCATTAATAACCAGAAGTAACCATAAAGTGCATAACCAAAGGCATCTAAAAAGTCGACCGCACATGAGTTAACCAGCGCAGGTTGTTCATGTTTATTGTCATTGATGTAATTCGCAGTCGCCAATAACTCAGCAAACACCTTGCTTACTTTCGCTTTATGATCGGCATTGGCTTGAGTTAACTCAGCGAGACCCGCGTTCACGTCTGCCACAAACTCAGTCAAGGTTGCGACATTGTCACCGGTCACTTTACGGCCTAAAAAGTCAATGGCCTGAATACCGTTAGTACCTTCATAAATTTGTGCAATACGCGTATCACGCACAAACTGCTCAATACCGGTTTCACGTATATAACCATGGCCGCCAAATACTTGTTGCCCCATCACTGTGGTATCTAGGCCGCGATCGGTTAAAAATGCTTTTGATACTGGCGTTAACAAGCCAACATAACGAACAGCTTTGGCTTGCACATCATCGCTGGCGTATTTGGCTAAGTCTAACTGCTTACCGGTATACACAGATAGTGCACGGCCCGCTTCAGTCAAGGCTCTGATAGTGAGTAACATTCTGCGCACATCGCCATGCACAATAATAGGATCAGAAGTGGCCCCTGTTGGTGACCCCGCAGCAGCAACACCTTGAAGACGCTCTTTAGCGTAATCGCTGGCCATCTGATAAGCCGCTTGGCCGTTACCTAAACCTTGTAAGCCAATGGCTAAACGTTCGTAGTTCATCATAGTGAACATGCACACTAAGCCACGAGCTGGACGGCCAATGAGATAACCTACGGCATTGTCGTAGTTCATTACACACGTTGCAGAGGCTTTTAGGCCCATTTTGTGCTCAATTGAACCGACAGTAACGCCATTAGCTTCGCCTAGGCTGCCATCGGCATTAACACGGATTTTAGGCACTAAAAATAATGAGATACCGTTAGAGTCTGGTAACTTAGCCAACACTAAATGGATCACGTTTTCTGCTAGGTCGTGATCGCCGCCAGTGATAAAGATTTTATTACCGGTAATTGAATAGCTACCATCTTCTAGTGGCTCGGCTTTAGTGCGAATGCCACGTAAATCTGAACCCGCATGCGGCTCGGTCATGTCCATTGCACCAGCCCATTGGCCAGAATATAAATTAGGTAAATAGGTTTGTTTTAACTCGTCTGTTGCATGGGCATTGATACACAGCGCCGCACCTGCTGTAAGCGAGTTATAAAGCGTGAAAGAGTTACAGGTGCTGTAACCCATTTCGTCAACTAACACACCCAACATTTTAGGCATGCCCATGCCGCCAAAATCAGCTTCGCCGCATAAACCCACCCAGCCGCCTTCAGCAAACTGGTTGTACGCTTCTTTAAAACCGTCTGGGGTAATGATGTCATTACCGCTATGTACCACGCCTTGCTCGTCGCCATTGCGGTTTAAAGGTTGCAGTAGATCACGGCTAATTTTGGCTGATTCATCTAAAATAGCTAACGCAGTATCCATGTCTACCGTTTCTGCCATTGCTGGAAGTTGCTGCCAGGTTGTTGGCGCATCAAAAACGTTTTCTAGCAAGAATTGCATGTCTTTTAATGGGGCTTGATATGGATACATAGGGCTCTCTTAAAACGAATAATTAAAACAGTTGTTTTAATTTATACTAAAGCGTTACAAAAAGAAAAGGTTTTTTAAACAAAGTGTGACCTTTTAAGATAATCGACATTATGCCAGATCAATGAGTTACAATTACCTGTAACCCTGCGCTATCAGGTTAACCATAAAATGATACCGCCTCGATGTTGATATGTTAAAAAGCGAACCAGACTGAATGCACACGCCACAAAATCCCGCCACACCTGAATATAAAAATCTTAATCCTTACCAGCAAGTTACGGTGATAGGTAATGCACCTGGCGCCTGGCAACCAGCTGATGTCGGCCATACGTTTGTGTTCAATGCGACTGAACATCAGGCAGACAATGTCATCAATATTTGTAATGGACCATATGCAGGATCAAGTCATGCTTTTGCGGTAAGCAACAGCGCTGATGATCAACAATTAATCGCGCTATTAACCCAAGTAGCACCAACCCTCGAACAGAAATTGCATTGTTGGCCTTCATCAGGGCTCGTTACCTGTTTTTTGATGTCAATTTTAGCCAGTGACATGTCGGTACAACGCATGTCGCTCATGCCATCGCTTAAACGTTCGCGCGGGCTAAGCGAGCAGGAGTACTTACCCTGCATGGTACATAACTGGTTAGGTGAGCGCAGACTTGCACTGGGATTACAATTAACGAACCCGCATATTAGCTGGCCGGGGTTATTGATTGATCAAGCCGCCATTCCTGAAGAGCTTAATACTCAAGCTGAACAACCTGACATTAACCCGTTTGAAGTGTTATTGAGTGATTTTATTCGTCGCCGAAACAGCGATGTTAAGCCAACATATCATATAGGCACATCTCAGGCTTTAGCTTTACAAGTAACCTCTGAGCGCCCTGCGCAGCCTGATTTACAATATGCATTGTTAGCGGCATTGAACAATTTACCGAGCGTGCATTGGTTATCGTATGCAACACAAGATGATTTAATCACTGCTGAAGCGCTGTTTTATAATGAGCAAACGCAAGCCAGTTACTGGTATTTAGTGGATTACCAGGCCTCACAATTTTTAGATAACATTCGCCATCATTTAGCGTACTGCCAACAAGTGTTTGCGTTAACGGCAAAACAAGCGGACTAATTATTTTTGCTTGTAACTTGCGCTGAATGACCATTTTAGATAACCGTTCATCATATTTTAACGGGTGATTGACACTAAAAATTCATCTGGGTGCTGCATGTGTTCGAAAATACTGTCACGAAAAGCAGCCACTCGGGCAGAGAGCAGCTTTCGATCGACCCACACTATATAAGCGCTCCCTGATGGACATTGTACTTGAGGCAATACAGGCACTAATTCTCCGCGCTCTGCAAATACAGTGAGTGCCGCTTGCGGTAATAAACAGATCCCTACCCCAGCTTTTGCAGCTTGAATCGTTAATCGTAAACTGTTAACTGAATATTTGGGTTTAATAGGAACTGTAAATGACTGATCATGCATCTTTAATTTCCAATGTGGCATGGTGTTACCCGCCAACAACTGATGCTGTAATAATTCTTCAACCTGCTGTGGCTGCCCATGTTGCTTGATATATTCAGGTGATGCAGCCAAGGCCAACGTTGACTCAAACAAACGTCGCTGTACTAGGTGTGCAGTGGTTGTTGGAGTGGTGACCACAGCCAGATCAATTTGATCTTCAATAAAGCGTTCTGTGTCAGAAGCAAAACGGATATGAATATTAACGTCTGGATGCTGTTGCATAAACTTTATAGCCAATTGTTGTAAAAAATAATCAGCAAAAGGTTCAGGACATGACACATAAATATCACCAGTTAACCTAGGCTGACTATTGTTTAACTGCTGCCATTGCTCACCGAGTTGTTCGAATATGACTGAAAAACGCTGATGATATTCTTCACCAGCTAAGGTCAGCTGAAATTGTTTTGCATTTCGGTGGAGTAATTTTTCACCTAACTGTTGCTCAAGTTGGGCCACTGCACGTGAAATTGTGGCTGCGGATACCTGAGTTTGTAAACTCGCAGCAGCAAATCCACCACTTTCAACCGCTTGGCAAAACCAATATAAGTTAGCCATATCTTTGCTATTCATTTCAAAAAATCACTTGTTATATCCACTAATACATAGCTTAAGTTTACCCTCATGCATGCATTTATGCATGCTTAAAAATCTTAATTGTATATTTTTTAATGATAGTACAAGTAATAGAATAAGCTCATTGAATTATTAACAGAGCATTTCCATGAAAAAATTAAATATTAAGTATAAATACCCATTAATGGTGTCAATGGTGTTACCAACGATGTTATTGAGCATGCCTGCGATTATTGTTTACAAAAATCTGCCTATTGGCGGTTCATTTTTATCACTTTGGTTAGAGACAATTGCACAGGTTGTACCTACCGCTTTAATTTTATTAGTCATTGTCGCGCCTACTGTGCGTCTGTTTGTCACAAAAGTATTAATTGAACACCAATAAATTATTAAGGAAATCATGAGTAAACAACTAATTGTAGAGTTACTGTGTATTAGCGCGGTAATCATCGTTTCTGTGATAGTGATGAGCCGAAATAAACGCAATAGTGTGAGTGTTGGTCTGAGAATAAATGGTTTTATAAGCGGGTTACTGGGAAGCTTTTTAATAATGGCTGGAACAGTTAAGTTTTTTGACCCTTTTACCACTATGTTTGCATCGCAGATAGCGTTGAGCGAATTACCTTTTCCAACCCTAGCGCGTTGGGCAGGTCAATTGGGTGAGATAATGGCAGGGGTATTATTTGTGTTGTCGTTAATGATTAAACAGCGCTTTACGCCGAAATTAGCCAAGCTGATTTTTTATACTGCGAGTGGGTTAACTACGGTGATTATGTTGGTAGCCGTTTATGTGCATTTGCTGCCCGGCGTACCTGCTGAAGTGTTACCGTTACAGTCAAAACCCCCAGTGTTAACATTGATTGTACTGGGTTTGGTCTGGCTCAATATGTATTTATATATACATAAAAGGCATGTACATCAATAGAATGCAATTGCTTGCTCGGTAACTTCAGAGCAAGCAATTGATACTAACTGATTACCACATTAAATCATCTGGAATAGCGTAATCTGCGTACGGATCGTCGGCATCACTGACCTGCTCTACCGAATCTTTTGCGGCTTTATCCCATAAGTATCCACACCACTGCGGCACCAGTAATTTAACCCGTTCGGCTAACTTATGCGGCACCAAATAGCTTTTGTCTTCATGACGCACAATACCTAACGTGCCGTTAAGCAGTTCAGCTTGAATTTTATCGGTAATGTACAAAGAATAAATTTTGTTTTCTAAGGTGTAGTTAAACTTAAGCTCAGCATCTTTAGGGATGTTGATGGCAAATTTAGAAAACTCAGTAATCAAGCCACGAACCTGGCCTTTTTCTGACGCTTGGGCGAAGCGTTGTTCATTTAACGCTTTGTCTTTTTTAGCCTGCTGTAATTTTTGTTCAGCAATTTGCTTTTTAAGCTCGCCGCTGCCGTCATCAACTTTGGCTTTTTTGTTACGACGTTGCTGGGTCTTTACATCGCGTACTTTTTGCTTGCTGGCAAGACCGGCTTTGAGTAATTGATCTTGTAATGCATTTGCCATGATTTGTTACCTTTAAATATTTATGTCTATAAGCCATGTTTAGCGGCGATATCGCCTAATTCGGTCATCGCGATACTGGCGCCACCGAGAGACCAGCCACCATCAACGGGCAATACCACACCGGTAATGTACGATGCCATGTCAGATGCAAGAAATAATGCTGCGTTAGCAATATCTTGTCCCTGGCCATTACGTTTTAAGGGCACGCTATTAGCCACGCGCTGTTGTAATTCATCGCTGGGTGCTAGGCGATTAAACCCTTCAGTATCAGCAATTGGCCCTGGCACAATGGAGTTAATTCTAACACCTTCTACGCCCCATTCTAGCGCTAATGTGCGCGTTAACATATCAACCCCAGCTTTGGCAGCGCATACATGCGCTTGCAGTGGCATGGCAATAAAGGCCTGCGGTGCAGAAATTTGTATCACACTGGCATTGGGACGAGCCAATAAAGGATAGGCTTGCTTTAACACCTGAAAACTGCCAATTAAATCAATATCAATAACCGATTTAAACCCATTGGTTGACAGTTTAGCTGCGCTGGCAGGGAAATTACCGGCTGCGCCACTGACTAACACATCGATATGAGCATACGCCTTTGCAATTTCGTTAAAGCCTAGGGTTAGTGCATCATTATCACGCACATCAAAACTCACCCCCATGTGGACTGCATTCGGGTTTGCCTGATTCAGTTGGGTAACCGCAGCATTGACTTTATCAATACTGCGACTCGCTACCGCAACATTGGCACCTGCTTTGGCAAACGCAATGGCCACTTGCAGATTAATCCCTGAGGTGCCGCCAACGACAACGACATTTTTACCCGTGTAATCAAATCCTGTTGCAGTCATAGTCATTCCCTTATTGTTTTGATTGACGTTATAACACTTAAGCTTGAAGTGATTGATGGATTGCCGTCAGTGCAGCCAATGGATCTGCCGCCTGGGTGATCGGCCGACCAATCACGAGGTAATCAGAACCCGCGGCAATCGCTTGTGGCGGTGTCATCACTCGGTGTTGATCGCCAGCATCACTGCCCGCTGGTCGAATGCCTGGTGTCACTAGGGTGAAATCCTTGCCAAATGACGATTTAAGTAATTTAGCTTCTTGAGCTGAGCACACCACGCCATCAAGCCCTGCTTGATGAGTGAGTTTAGCTAAACGTAACACATGTTCAAAGGCTGGCACATTAATACCGAGCAACGCTAAATCTTCATCAGACATTGACGTTAATACGGTCACGGCAATTAATAATGGCGCGTCTTTTCCATATGGCTGCAATGCTTTTTTTGCAGCTTGCATCATGGCTAGTCCACCACTGGCATGCACATTGGTCATCCAAACACCTAGCTCTGCCGCAGCAGCTACAGCTTTAGCGACGGTATTGGGAATATCGTGAAACTTTAAATCAAGGAATAAATCAAAATCACGGTTGTGGATGTCTTTTACCAATTGCGGGCCAAACAAGGTAAACATTTCTTTGCCGATTTTTAAGCGGCACATGTTGGGGTCGAGTTTATCAATGAAAGTCAGCGCGTCAGCTTTATTGTCATAGTCGAGGGCAACTACAATTGATTTATCAGTCATTAGAACTCCAGCGGCAATAGCATGTGTTAGTTATTATAGAGTGTTTAGTGCGGGGTTATTCACCGTCCAGGCCTTTAATGCGCTTAATACTGCCCCACTGTTTACATGATGGACAATGCCAATATAAACCGTGTGATGGAAAACCACAGGCAGTACAGCGATAACTAGGACGGAATTTAATTTGTTGCTCAACAAGCTGCTCAAGCATGGATAAACTTTGTTTTGCCTGGCCATCTTCTGCTTGTTTAATGTGTAATTTCATTAAGTGCTGAAACCCTTTCATGGTCGGATGGCGATATAGATTATCGAGCATCATGGTTTCAGCGCTTTGATGTTGGTTCAGTGTGATTTTATGTTCGGCTAGCGCGACGACGACGCTGGCGCCAGCACCGTCGGCAATCGCTTTGGCAAGCAGCTCATGAAAGCCTTCGGGGTCTTGAGTATCGCGATACACTTGTTTTGCAATCGCGACACCATCGGCAAATAAGTCGATGTCGGCCACTTTGAGCTCTGACAGCGCTTGTTTACATTGTTCAAATTGCCCTGCGTCGAGGTAAATTTTGGCAAGCGTTAACCAAGCTCGGCCGCATTTGGCGTCTTGTTTGATGGCTTGTTGCAGTTTTTTTATTTTATCGGCGTCATTAGGTGTTTCATCGGCAAGCTGGCAATAAAAATGTGCGGTGGTGTTTTTTAGCGCTTGCTGGCGCTTGCGCGGAAGACGCTTAGTAATATCAATGGCGTTTTGCCATTCTTTGGTCACCTGGTAAATCAAAATCAGCTGTGTTTCAGCTTCTTCGCTGTGATCATCCTGGCTAACCAAATTAGTAAAGATTTCTTCTGCACGGTCGTAAAACCCTGCGGCCATGTAATCTTTACCTAACTCCATCATCGCGATATCACGCTGTTCATTGGTTAAGCTTGGGCGAGCAATTAAATTTTGATGAATGCGAATTGAGCGGTCCACTTCGCCGCGCTTACGAAACAATGACCCTAATGATAAGTGTGTATCAATGGTTTCATCATCCACATCTAACATGCTAATAAATAAGTCTACAGCTTTATCTGACTCATTTGACAGTAAAAAATTAAGCCCAGTAAAATAGTCTCGGCTTAATTTCTTACTTTGTTGGCTATCACTATGGCGAATACTGCGTCGCCCCATGTACCAACCGTATCCAGCGGCAATGGGTAATAGCAAGAACAAGATTTCTAGCATACTAGACAGCTTGATCCTTAGCGGGTACGTCGATGTTTATCGCATCAACTGTGGTAAATTTTTTGAGTGCTTTATTACTTTTACGTAATGCCAATTTGAGCTTAATGATATAAAAGCTCGCAAATATCCAACTAATGATAAACCCACCAAAAAACACACTCGCAAGTACGACGGGTAAGCGGTATTCACCTTCGGCAATAAAATAACTCAAAGTGACAATTTGTTCGTTTTTAGCGCCAAACAATAAGGCTAAAACAAACAGTAATCCAATTAGTACAATGACAATAAAAGATCTCACGTTATTCTCCATGTATACGCATCAATATAATGATTATCCAAGAAATTTACTAAGCTGACCAGCATTGACTGTGTTTAGATACAAAAAAGCCTCCAAAAGGAGGCTTTTTATTAAAGCGTTAATCAAACATTAACAGCATCGACACGTTCGCGCAGTTCTTTGCCTGGCTTAAAGTGCGGTACATACTTGCCTTCCAATTCAACAGATGTGCCTGTTTTTGGGTTACGACCAGTACGAGGTGCACGATAGTGAAGAGAAAAACTACCAAAGCCACGGATTTCTATACGATCACCGCCTTCTAATGTTGTTGCCATTTGCTCCAACATCTCTTTGATTGCACTTTCCACTTCTTTCGCCGACAATTGCGACTGCCTAGTGGCAAGTTTTTCGATCAGTTCAGATTTTGTCATCTTAGCTATCCCATATTATCAAGCCAAACACAGTCGCCTAATGGGGACGGTGTCCCCATACAACAGACGATTTTCGATTACTTACGAGCCGCTTTGAAAGCTTCAGCCATCGCGCTGCTCATTACAACGTCATCTTGCTTGTTCAGAGTAGCAATCGCTTCTTTCTGTTCAGCTTCATCTTTCGCTTTGATAGATAAGCTGATAGAACGGTTCTTACGATCTACACCCATGAACTTAGCTTCGATTGCGTCACCTACTGAGTATACAGTAGATGCATCTTCGATGCGCTCTGCAGAAATGTCAGCTACACGGATGTAACCTTCAACAGTTTCTGCTAATTCAACTGTAACACCTTTTGCGTCAACAGCAGAAACAGTACCGTTAACTACGGTGCCTTTCTTCTTGTCTGCTAAGTATGCGTTGAATGGATCATCTTCAGTTTGCTTAACACCTAAGCTGATGCGCTCACGCTCTGGGTCTACTGATAGAACCACTGCGTGGATTTCGTCGCCTTTCTTGTATTCAGACACTGCGTCTTCGCCAGTACCGTTCCAAGAAATGTCAGATAAGTGAACAAGACCATCGATTCCACCGTCAAGACCGATAAAGATACCGAAGTCAGTGATTGACTTGATCTTACCAGATACTTTGTCGCCTTTGTTAAACTTAGTAGCGAAGTCATCCCATGGGTTAACTTTACACTGTTTAAGGCCTAGAGAAATACGACGACGTTCTTCATCGATGTCTAGTACTAACACTTCAACTTCATCACCTAAGTTAACAACTTTAGATGGGTGAATGTTCTTGTTAGTCCAATCCATTTCTGAAACGTGTACTAAACCTTCAACGCCTTCTTCGATTTCTACGAAGCAGCCGTAGTCAGTAAGGTTAGTTACGCGACCAGTAAGCTTAGTGCTTTCTGGGTAACGCTTGCTGATTTCTAACCATGGATCTTCGCCAAGTTGCTTAAGACCTAGTGATACGCGAGTACGCTCACGGTCATACTTAAGAACTTTAACGTTGATTTCGTCACCAACATTAACGATTTCAGATGGGTGCTTAACACGTTTCCACGCCATATCAGTGATATGTAATAGACCGTCAACGCCACCTAAATCTACGAATGCACCGTAGTCAGTAAGGTTCTTAACGATACCTTTAACTGCTTGGCCTTCTTGTAGATTTTCAAGAAGTGCATCACGTTCTGCACTGCTTTCAGATTCGATAACTGCACGACGAGAAACAACAACGTTGTTGCGCTTCTGGTCAAGCTTGATAACTTTGAATTCTAATTCTTTGTACTCTAAGTGAGCGGTGTCGCGAACTGGGCGCACGTCAACTAGAGAACCTGGTAAGAAGGCACGGATACCGTTTAATTCAACAGTGAAACCACCTTTAACTTTACCATTGATGATACCGATTACAGTTTCAGCATCTTCGTACGCTTTTTCTAGAACGATCCAAGCTTCATGACGCTTAGCTTTTTCGCGAGACAATTGAGTCTCACCAAAGCCATCTTCAACAGAGTCAAGCGCTACGTCAACTTCATCGCCTACTTGAATTTCTAAAACGCCTTGTGCGTTTTTGAATTCGTCAGCAGAGATTGGGCTTTCAGACTTAAGGCCTGCGTCAACAAGTACCATACCGTTTTCGATGGCAACAACTGTACCACGAACGATAGAACCTGGACGGAACTCTAGGGTTTGAAGGGATTGTTCAAATAGATCAGCAAAAGATTCAGTCATGTTTTAGGTTACTTTCATTAAATAAACCACCATCCATCCTAGATGTGGAGTCTAGTAATATTATTCGTATCATCCTTAACACGAATACCTACTGTGCGCGTTAACCGGGCATTCGATTAGGCTACAGTAATTTTTTGTCCAACGTATTCAAGCACTTGCTTTAACACATCGTCAATGCCTACGCCGCTTGTATCAATAACAAGTGCGTCTTCAGCAGGTACTAATGGCGAGGCGGCGCGATTAATATCACGGTCATCTCGCTCAATAATTTCAGCTAAAAGGCGATCGATTTTAACATCGAAGCCCTTGTCCTGCAACTGATTATAGCGTCTTTGCGCCCGTTCTTCAGCGGACGCAGTTAAAAATATTTTTACCGGTGCTTTAGAGAAAACAACCGTGCCCATATCGCGACCATCGGCCACTAAACCTGGGGCGGCACTAAAAGCACGTTGGCGACGTAATAATGCTTCACGTACGCGAGGTAATGCGGCCACTTTAGAGGCGGCATTAGAGCATTCTTGGGTGCGGATCGTCGTCGTGACGTCTTCACCTTCTAAAATCACTTTAATGGCATTTTGTTCTGTGCCAGTAAGAAACTGCACATCAAGGTGGGCAGCCAGCAGTGTTAATGCTTCTTCGTTTTCGAGTTCTACATCATGATGAATAGCGGCTAACGCTAACACACGATAAATTGCACCACTGTCTAATAAGTGCCAGCCTAAATGCTGTGCCAATAATTGACAGATTGTCCCTTTCCCTGCACCGCTAGGGCCATCAACTGTGATCACTGGAGACCGTTCAGACATAATTTCCTCCGAAAATAATCTATCTTCCCTGATAATAAAAAAAGGGTTTCGCCAAAATTGAGCGCGCGCATTGTATAACAAATAAATGTTAATTACTGATGAATTTTTAGTTATTTAAACCAAGATCGCCCTTTTGCATTGTAAAGAAACACAAAAGGGCGACAGGTAAACAGAGGTTATCAGCTTATTTAGCTAAACGACTAAACTGGGCAAAATAGTCGGGGAACGTTTTAGACGTACAATCTGGATCGTTAATGGTAATGCCACACTCAGCAAAAGCCATCATTGAAAAACACATAGCCATACGGTGATCGTTGTAAGTATCAATATCGGCGGTGTTTAACTGATCAGGTGGTGTAATGGTAATGTAGTCATGGCCTTCATCAACAATTGCGCCCACTTTACGCAACTCTGTTGTCATTGCGGCTAAGCGGTCAGTTTCTTTAATGCGCCAGTTGTAAATATTAGTCAGTTTAGTAGTGCCTTTAGCAAATAGCGCTGCCGTAGCAATGGTCATGGCGGCATCAGGGATGTGGTTCATGTCCATTTCGATGGCCGTTAACGGCGATTTACGGGCAATAATGTAATCATCGCCCCACTCTATATCGGCGCCCATTTTAGCTAAAGCATCGGCAAACTTCACATCACCTTGAATACTTAAACGCCCAACGCCAGTGACTTTAACTTCACCGCCTTGAATGGCACCCGCAGCTAAAAAGTACGATGCCGATGACGCATCGCCTTCAACTAACACTTTACCAGGTGATACATACTGCTGACCGACTTTAATTTCAAAACGCTGATATTGATGGTTAATCACTTCAACACCAAACTGTTTCATTAAGGCAATTGTAATATCGATATAAGGCTTAGACACTAACTCGCCTTTAATTTTAATGTTTACACTGTCTTTGGTGAGCGGCGCAACCATCAATAAAGCCGTTAAAAACTGACTCGACAAATCACCGGCAATTTCGACATCACCACCATTAAGGCCTGTTGCATTAATGGTTAATGGTGGAAAACCCTCGTTTTTAAGGTAAGTCACATCGGCGCCTAACTGACGCAGCGCATCCACTAAGTCGCCAATAGGACGTTCTTCCATGCGCGGCTCGCCCGTTAAGGTGAATTCCCCCTGACCTAAGGTCAACGCGGCACACAAAGGACGCATTGCGGTGCCTGCATTGCCTAAAAATAAATTTTGAGCGCTGTCAGATGATATTGGGCCGCCGTTGCCTTCAACCACACACACCGTTTTATCGTCGCTTAAACTGTACTGAATACCCAGTTGCTTGAGCGATGCCAACATATAACGGATGTCATCTGAATCAAGTAAATTGGTGAGAGTGGTACTGCCCTTAGCGAGTGTAGCTAACAGTAATGCACGGTTAGAAATACTTTTAGAGCCAGGAATATTAATTTCGCCGTTGATGCACGTAATTGGGTTAAGACGCAGTTGCTTCATTCGCTTTCTTCTTTTGCTACAGATTAACCTCAGATTAATCTTGGTGGTAAACATCACTCAGTTATTGCCAAACAGCGTAAATCAAGTGGCACAAATTCATTACAGTGTCCATTCAGTGCGAGCGACGCATTGATGCTTATAAAATACGGATCGCCACAGTGATATCAAGCATAAAATGAATTATTTATGTCTGTTAACATCGAGTATTCACCACGATTTCACGTTAACAACGACCAAACACTGTAATGGAGCACCATTACAGCAGATAATCTCTCGATATGACAGTATTATTTGTCCGTTCATTTAACTTTCCAATTGAAAAAATCTCAATGAGCAATTAATTATCTAGGCAGCCAATTTTGACTTTAACTCTGTGTTTAAAGCGCGTTATGCTTAGTGCAAATAGTCATTACAAGGTTCCATTCATGTTTGATACCCTAAAAGCCTTACCGTCTGATCCAATTTTAGGTCTTTTGACCCAGTATCGAGAAGACAGCCATCCCAATAAAGTTGATTTAGGCGTTGGGGTTTATAAAGATCCTGCAGGTCACACTCCGATTTTAGACTGTGTAAAAGCCGCTGAAAAAATTCGTTTAGACACCGAAACCACCAAGGTCTATATCGGCCCAACAGGTTCTGCTCCCTTTAACCAGTTAATGTCTGAATTAGCCTTTGGTGCCAGTCACAGTGCACTTATTGCCAACCGGGTGCGTACAGTATCAACCCCTGGTGGAACCGGCGCATTGCGCGTAGCGGCTGATTTTATTGCGCGTTGTAATCCTAATGCCGTTTTATGGGTGAGTGACCCAACCTGGGCCAACCATACTGGTTTGTTTGAAGCGGCGGGTATTACGGTAAAGACCTACCCCTATTATGATTACGACACCAAGAGCCTCAAGTTTGAACAAATGTTGGCAACCTTAAACACCATAGGTAAAGACGATGTGGTGTTATTACATGCTTGTTGTCATAACCCAAGCGGCATGGATTTAACCCCAGAGCAGTGGGATGAAGTGGTTAAGGTGACGGTGAAGCAAGGTTTTACACCACTAATAGACATGGCTTATCAAGGCTTTGGTGATGGTGTTGACGAAGATGCTTACGGCGTGCGCCAAATGGCTGCGGCTGTGGAAAGCATGATTTTATGTAGCTCATGCTCTAAAAACTTTGGCCTCTACCGCGAGCGTATCGGGGCTTGTACCATTGTGGCTAAAGACAGCGCCACGGCAGACATTGCACAATCGGTATTGTTGTATGTGATCCGCTGTATTTATTCGATGCCGCCAGCACATGGCGCGGCCATCGTTGAAACCATTCTCGGTACCCCTGCCCTTAAACAGCAATGGCTAGAAGAGTTAACCGTCATGCGCGATCGCATTAACGGCAATCGTGAGATGCTGGTTAAGCAACTCAAAGCCAACGGTGTTGAGCGAGACTTTAGCTTTATCGCTCGTCAAAAAGGCATGTTCTCATTTTTAGGGGTAAACCCAGAGCAAGTGGCAAGCTTAAAAGCGCAGTACAGTGTGTATATGGTCGGTTCAAGCCGCATTAGCATTGCCGGTATTAGCGAAGCAAACGTTGATTATTTGGCGAAATCAATCGCGGCAGTAATCAAATAACGTTTTGCCGTTATTGCACAAATAATAAAGCCGACTTATTTAAGTCGGCTTTATTTTGTCTGATTAAGCTGTTAACTAAAATTAGGCCAACTATCAAACGGTTGCTTTTCTAATACCATGTTGCCTTTTTCATCTTGAGAGATGTTTATCCACGCTTGCCAGTTTTCGTAATCAATATCGGGACAGTCTAAACGGTAATGACTGCAACGACTTTCTTTACGCATAATGGATGCTTTGAGCTTCATCTCTGCGGTGATGATCATATTTTCAGTTTCGTGCGCTAAACGCAGTGCATGTAAATCATCTGCCATCAACATGGGTACATGGTGCTCATTGAGCTCCTCAACATAGGCTAACGCGGCTTGCATCATGCGCTCTTTTTTGATGTAAAGCACAAAGTTTGGGATCATCACTCCCTGCAAAACTTGAGTCACCCAGGCGGGGCTATATCCACGTTCACGCTTTAATGGTGCTAAAATTTGCTGATTAACCAATGCCAAATATTGTTCAGACACATCCAACTTGCTAGCCATACCAAGACTGTCATTTGCCGCAGCAGCTCCTGCAATTGCCCCTTGTACCGCTGAGCCCGCCAACGATGAACCAATTTGAGTATAAATACCGCCCGACATATAAGACCCTAAGGCATCACCTGCGGCATATAAACCAGGAATCGTCGACAAACCTTGGGCATTAATTGGCACTAGCCCTTCTGATTTATGGATTGCCATCCCAGCACTTGAACCGCCCACTTGCTCGCCACCCATACCTGGAGGGCCAGAATGGCCTTTACTTGACACTAAACCGCGTAAAAAACCTTCCTCTGGTGGTTTTGGTGGTGGCCCTGATTGTTTAAAGGCTTCTGGCACAAATGGCCCAGCAGGAAAGACCTCTTGCTGAGTTACAGCTTGCTGTTTAGGCTTCTCACCTGGGCGTTGAGGCCTTGGTGGCATCATCATAACGGGCGCACCTTGTGTGTATGCTTGATAATTCATATCTACACCCAAGTGATGGTTAATTTGCGCTGAGGTAATCGATGGCTTCTCTTCAATTTGTCCATGCCAATTATCGTAGCTTGACCCAGAATTTTTAGCCGAACCGGGATGACCATCGTTCCATTCTTTACCGGTGACTTTAGCGCCAATTTTATAGGCCATGATGGTGCCGTCATGGGTTAAGTCGCATACCGGAAAACCATTGGGTTTAAACCCACCAGATCCTGTGCATAGCACCACGGTTTTTGCATGGTAATGAACGATTTTTTGCAGATCCAAACTAAATCCTGACGCGCCAACCACACGGCCATCTTGTTTGAGCAGATGAGTGATCATCATGCGCTCTTCAATCGGTATATTGCGCTCACTTAGAGGCTTCATAAAACTGTGATTATAGAGTGGCGAGTCAAAAAAACCCCAATCCTTTAATTCTTGAACTCGCGCATAAGAATGTTCGGCAAGTTGTCTGGTAAACACTGGGTTGTTGGTTTGTATTGCAGATTCGGTCACTGTGTCGACAAATTCATCAATGCTCATGCTGGCATTGGCTTTATCGTAACTAAAAATACCTTTGGCAAAAGGCGTTAACCCAGAGCTGCCAACACGACCTTTAGACACCATCAACACGTTAGCGCCAGCGTCGTGGGCTTTGACCGCCGCAAACACACCGGCCATGCCGCCGCCAATGATCAATACGTCAAGGTGGCGATTTTCAATATCAAAACCATTACTGTCTATTTTAGGTTTATTTTCTTGCGCGGGTGCATCAAACGGAATATTGGCTAATGCAGCAGCCCCTGCAATGCCGCCAGCAATACCAATAAACTGACGGCGCGATAAGTTAGCTTTAGGGTTCATCATTACCTCCACGAAACCATAACAGGGATACTTTTATCGGGCGTGATGGTAATCGCCCCAACCGGACAATACAGTCTGCATAAATGACAGATTTGACAGTCTTCTGGATAACGTATTTCGGCTTTATTTGTTTCTTTATTCATATGGATAACATCGGTTGGACAACTTTTAACGCAAGCCTCACAACCAATACATCCAGAAATTTGTTTAATTGGCATGCTGCGCTCCTAAAATGCAAGTTGTTCAAAATTAATTTGCGGCTGAGTAATGCCTAACGTGTGTAAATGTGTTGTCGTTGCAGCAATCATCCCTTTTGGGCCACATAAGTAAAACGCCCATTGTGACTCTTTACCTGTTGTCATGGTGGCATTGATAAGCGTTTGATTAATCAGTCCTGGTACGAGGTAACTCGGTAAGCTGTCATCATGCACATTTAGCTGTTCACATATTAGCTGTACTTTAAAATCGATCATGGTTTTTTCAAGCTCAACTAACTCATCAACATACACCATGCGCGCTTGGGTGCGGTTAGCATAGAGCAACCGGATAGGCCGTGGATCATGTTGCGCGGCAAGCTGGCGTAATAAACTTAACATGGGTGCAATCCCCGCTCCGCCGGCGATGAGGGTGATACCACTGGCAAGCTGGCTTTGATCTAACGTCATGCAGCCGTAGGGGCCATCAACAAACACGGTTTGACCTGCAGTTAGTTGATCAAGTGACGAGGTATAATCGCCAAGTGCTCTGATAATAAAGCCTAATTGCCCTTGTTCAGTCCCTGTCACAATTGAAAATGGATGTTGCTCAAAGCTGTAAGGGTTGCCCGTGGTATTGAGCCACACAAATTGCCCTGGCTGATATGCCAGCGCATTGGAGGTGGTCGGTGCAATGTTAACCTGCCAATCAGATTCATTCATTTTTTCAACATGAGAAATGGCATAAGGACGTTGCTTAATTAGACGCGGTTTAATGACATAGTTATACACAATTAATGTCATAGACACGGCATATAGCAGCCACCAAGTAACATTAAACTGTTGATTATACTGGCCATGACTGCCCACTGTGGTGATATGCAATGTTGCCAGTGTAGCGATAATGCTAAAGCCAATCACATGCAGAAAACGCCAAGTTTCATATTTGATATTGAGCTTATCTTTAAACACCGACATCAACACCCACACCGCCATCGTGACCCAGGCGAGTATCCCTGTTAATAAATGGGGTGACGTAATTGCGCTGATGAGGCTGACACTAAAGTCGTCAAATGACATCATAGCTTTAGGCAGTAAAATCAAAATGGGATGTAAGAAAAAGAATATGCCTAAATACTGCCCGAGCTGTTTATGTTTGGTGATCCCCCAGTCAATATTGGCGAACAAAGGTAATTGCTTGATGCGACCCGCCAGCGGGAATTGCATAAAAAACACACTCATGGCAAGTAAGTTAACCACACTTAATATGCTGGTGTAAATACCTTCAATTTGCATACCTAAAAGCTGTGCTATGACAACCGGAACGATCACGATAGAGAGATAGGCCACTGCCAACTTGGTACTTTTAGGCAGTTGTAATGGGTTAATACTGGTCTTATGGATAGGCGATTTTGTTGCTGTTGGACTGGTCATTATTTGTCTCCATGAGTGTCGCGCCATGGAAAGACTATAAAACTTATGCGGTTAAAAAGGGGTTAACAAACCCGTATTTAAGGGTAAAGCTATGCAAAGATAAGTGATGACTCATCCACATTTACGCTACACATAGCAAAAAAGATCCTCTCGGGATCTTTTTGGGGTTTAACGCCTCAACAGAGGCGTTAACAATGGAAGCAAACGTTAAGCATGCTGAGTGGCAAATTGATTCATAAAGTTGACCAGTTTTTGCACACCCGCTAATGGCATTGCGTTATAAATACTCGCGCGCATGCCGCCGACAATACGATGGCCTTTTAGCGCAACTAAACCCGCCTGCTCTGCTTGTTTTAAAAACTCGCCATCAAGAGCGTCATTCACCAACTGGAAAGTAACGTTCATGCGTGAACGATTGTGCGGCGCAACACCATTTTTATAAAATGGATTTGAATCGATACAATCATACAGTAATGCCGCTTTTTGCTGATTGACTTCAGCCATTTCGCTCACACCACCATTTGCCGCTAACCAGGCAAACACTTCAGATGCGAGGTACCATGCAAACGTGGGCGGCGTATTAAACATTGAGCCATGCTCAACCGCAACACGATAATCCATGATAGACGATTGTGGCAATGCTGGTAACTTAAGCATGTCATCACGCACTATCACAATAGATAAGCCCGATGGGCCAATGTTCTTTTGTGCACCCGCATAAATAAGACCATATTTACTGACATCAATATTATGAGACATAATGGTTGAAGAAAGATCGGCAACCACTGGCCATGGGCTGTCTAACTCTTCAAAGATTTCTATGCCGTCTACGGTTTCATTAGAGCAGTAATGCACATAACGATAGTCTTTATCGATTGCATTAAGATCTGGCAAGTTAACCTGGTTTAGTCCGTCAACTTTTTCAACAATATTAAGACTGTCTATTTGGCTTTCATCAACTAATTTACGTGCTTCAGTAACCGCCGAAGACGACCATTGGCCACTGATTAAATACAAGGCACGGCCGTTGTCGCCTAAAAAGTTATTCACCACATTAGAAAACTGAGCGCGGCCACCACCGTGCATAAATAACACGTGATAGTTTTTTGGAATGTGCATTAACTGGCGCAAGGTGGTTTCAGCCTGCTCCGTTAAGGCGATAAACTCTTTACTCCGATGGCTTATTTCCATAACGGAAACACCAAGACCATTCCAATTGATTAATTCCTGTTGTGCTTTTTGCATTACAGCTTGAGGTAACATCGCAGGACCCGCACAGAAATTATAAATCGCGCTCACAGACAACTCCTTGATTCAGTTTGTACTCATAACAATCATATGCTCTGTCGACACAACTGAGCATAGGATTACTATCATAATAGCCGTTAATACTAAGGGCTTTATGTGCTGTTGAATAGGCCTTTATTTGCCTATTTTGATGAATAATTTTCCGCAAAATAAAACGAGCGCCCTAAGGCGCTCGTTATCGTTGCATTGGTGTTACGTTCAGATTATTCCTGTTCGTCACCTTCTGCATCATCAGCTACGTCTGTTGCAGGTTGTTCTGCAGCAACTTCACCTTCAATCGCATCTGCAGGCACAATCACATTACCGTCTGCATCGAGTAGATCTTCAGTTTGAATTTCTTCAATACGTTGCAAGCCAACGACTTTCTCGTCATCTGCGGTACGAATGATGGTCACACCTTGCGTGTTACGGCCAATGACTGATACGCCTTCTGCTGGCGTACGAACCAAGGTGCCTTTATCACTAATCAGCATAATTTCATCAAACTCGCCAACCTGTACTGCACCCACGACTGAGCCATTACGCTCGCTCACTTTAATGGATACAACACCTTTGGTGCCACGACTCTTCGCTGGGTATTCCTCTAGTTCAGTACGCTTACCATAACCGTTTTCGGTTACCGTTAAGATTGCGCCATCACCTTTAGGTACAATCAGTGATACCACTTTTTGACCGTCTTCAAGCTTAATACCACGTACACCCGTTGCTGTACGGCCCATTGGACGTAATGCAATGATTTCTTCACCGGTTTCAGCATCAATCTTCACTTCACCGGTTTCAGAGTCACGGGCTTTTTCGTTAAAGCGAACCACTTTACCTTCGTTAGAGAACAACATAATGTCGTCGCTACCTTCAGTAATATCGACGCCAATTAATTGGTCGCCATCTTTTAGGTTCACGGCAATAATGCCGTTAGCGCGTGGGTTGCTGTACGCAGTTAATGCCGTTTTCTTCACGGTACCGTCAGCAGTCGCCATGATGATGTATTTGTCATCAGCGTATTCACGTACGGGTAAAATCGCAGTAATGCGCTCACCCTCAGACAGTGGTAATAAATTAACAATTGGACGACCACGTGCTGTGCGGCTCGCAAGCGGTAACTGGTACACTTTAAGCCAGTACATTTTTCCAAAGTCAGAGAAGCACAAAATGGTGTCATGGGTGTTAGCAACCAGTAGTTTTTCAACAAAATCTTCGTCTTTCACTTTAGTTGCAGCTTTACCTTTACCGCCACGGCGTTGTGCTTGGTAATCAGACAATGGCTGGTACTTGGCATAACCTAAATGCGATAAGGTCACCACAACGTCTTCTTCATTGATTAAGTCTTCAAGACTCATGTCAATTTCGTTGGCGTTGATCACGGTGCGACGGGCATCACCATATTGTTCTAGAATTTCTTCTAGCTCTTCTTTGATGACTTCCATTAAGCGCTCTGGACTACGAAGGATCAATAATAGACCCGCAATGAGCACTAATAGATCTTCGTATTCAGCTAAAATCTTGTCATGTTCTAAACCGGTTAAACGGTGTAAACGTAACTCAAGAATCGCTTGTGCTTGTTGTTCTGTTAAATAGTATTTGCCATCACGGATACCATACTCAGGCTCTAGCCATTCAGGACGTGCAGCATCATCGCCGGCTTTTTCAAGCATGCCTTGTACATGGCCTAATTCCCAGCCTTGTGCCACTAACTTCACTTTCGCTTCAGCTGGTGTTGGAGAGGCTTTAATTAATGCAATAATTGGGTCGATGTTAGCCAGTGCAATCGCTAGTGCTTCAAGGATATGAGCACGTTCGCGCGCTTTACGCAGTTCAAACACGGTACGGCGGGTAACCACTTCACGGCGGTGAAGAATAAAGCACTCGAGCATTTCTTTAAGGTTAAACAATTTAGGCTGACCGTTAGTCAATGCCACCATGTTAATACCAAAAGAACACTGCATTTGCGTTTGCGCATATAAGTTGTTTAATACAACCTCGCCCACTTCGCCGCGCTTGATTTCAATCACGATACGCATACCGTCTTTATCAGACTCGTCGCGTAAACCGCTAATGCCTTCAATCTTTTTGTCTTTTACTAGCTCAGCAATTTTTTCAATTAACTTAGCTTTGTTCACCTGATATGGAATTTCATGAACGATAATACGTTCGCGGCCATTATCTTCGGTTTCGATTTCTGCTTTAGAACGCATCACAGCTCGGCCGCGACCCGTTTTATACGCATCAATAATGCCTTTACGACCATTAATCGATGCTGCTGTTGGGAAATCAGGACCTGGAATGTATTCCATTAGCTGCTCAATCGACAGGCTAGGCTCTGCGATTAAGGCTAAACAGCCTTGAACAACTTCAGTTAAGTTGTGTGGCGGAATATTAGTCGCCATACCGACCGCGATACCTGATGAACCGTTAATTAACAGGTTAGGTACACGTGTTGGCAATACTGCAGGAATAAATTCTGTGCCGTCGTAGTTAGGAACAAAATCGACGGTTTCTTTTTCAAGGTCGGCAAGCAGCGAGTGCGCCAACTTTTGCATACGGATTTCTGTGTAACGCATTGCTGCTGCAGAGTCACCGTCGACCGAACCAAAGTTTCCTTGTCCGTCAACCAAGGTGTAACGAAGCGAGAATGGTTGCGCCATACGAACAATCGTATCGTATACAGCGGTATCACCATGTGGGTGATATTTACCGATTACGTCACCAACAACACGAGCGGATTTTTTATATGGTTTGTTCCAATCGTTTTTCAATTCACTCATGGCGAACAATACGCGACGGTGAACTGGTTTTAAACCGTCACGTACGTCAGGTAATGCACGACCTACAATTACACTCATGGCGTAATCAAGGTAAGAATTCTTAAGTTCGTCTTCGATATTAATTGGCGAAATAGATGATGCCAGATCAGTCATAAACTGCGCGTTCCCCTAAAATTAGCTGACAATAAATGTTCCATATTATTATCTAGCTTAAAAACGTGATTTGGCATTCTAACACAGATATTTAATGTCGCCAGAGCAAACACCAGCCAAATGTACTATGCAGGGTAAAATTTATAAAAAAGCCAATATTTTCAGCAAATTTAGTATATTCAGTTGCTAATATAGTGGCTCAATATGCCGACATAAAAGCCAAACTGCTGCAGCTTTAAGCGCTTTGGTTTATAAAAATAGTCAGGCTCGATGCTGAACGGTGGTTTTATAACCTGCGCAACCTGGCAAAAGCGTAATGTTGACTACTATTCGCTAAGGTAATCGTTATAATAACCGCCATACATTATTAGACACTTAGGTTAGCTTATGTCACACGCTGAACAATTACCGGCCAATGTTGATCCTGAAGAAATCGCAAAATTTGAAGCCATGGCACAAACTTGGTGGGATCTTGATGGCGAGTTCAAACCATTACATTTACTCAACCCACTGCGCTTAAATTATATTGATCAAACCTCAGGCGGCGTATTTGGTAAAAAAGTATTAGATGTTGGCTGTGGTGGCGGGATTTTATCTGAAAGCATGGCACGTATTGGCGCGAATGTTGATGGCATCGACATGGGTACAGAACCGTTAGAAGTGGCAAAATTGCATGCGTTAGATTCTGGAGTGACAGTTAATTACCTTAAAACGACCGCAGAAGAACACCGTGATAATCACCGCGAACACTATGATGTCGTCACCTGCATGGAAATGCTTGAGCACGTGCCAGACCCTCAATCGGTTATTCAGGCGTGTTGTGACATGGTTAAACCTAACGGGTTTGTGTTTTTCTCGACCATTAATCGCAATGTGATGTCTTACTTGCAAACGATTATTGGTGCAGAGTATCTTTTGAAAATGTTGCCAGTCGGTACTCACGACCACAGCAAGTTTTTGCGTCCATCTGAGCTTATGGCGCTGGTTGATAACACTGATTTATTGTGTAAAGACGCCCTCGGTATTACGTACAATCCATTATCTGGCGTATTTAAGTACACCAATAGTGTTGATGTTAACTACATGATTGCCACACAAAAAATCGACTAACTGTATTAACCAATCAAATAACACCGATAAACGCTAAGTTTATCGGTGCCCTGCTCTCAAGCACCATTCCCCTCAGAATAAAGGAATCACACAGTGCATAAACATGATGTTAAAGGCGTGCTATTTGATCTTGACGGTACCCTTGCTGATACCGCGCCAGACTTAGTTTATGCACTTAATTTGAGTTTAGATGACGCCGGTTTTAGTGCTCAACCCCTTGATACAATGCGTCATGCTGCCTCCCACGGCAGTTTATTTCTGGTTAAAACCGCGATTCCTGATGCAGATGAAGCCTTACAAATGAGTATTCAACAAGGGCTGTTACAACATTATGGCCGTATCAACGGTCAGCACAGTCGTCTATTTGATGATTTACCAGAGCTGCTGACTTTATTGGACCAACAGGGGATCCCTTATGGGGTGGTCACCAATAAACCTGCCCGTTTTGCTCGGCCATTGGTTGATAAACTAGGCTTAACACCTCATCTTAAAGCCATGGTGAGCGGTGACAGTACCCGCCATGCCAAACCGCATACCGCGCCAATGTTTCTAGCGGCCCAGCAAATCGCAGTCCCACCTGAACAAATTTTGTATCTTGGCGATGCTGAACGTGACTTAGTGGCCGCAGACAATGCCAATATGCATGGTGGCGTTGCGTTATGGGGTTACTTGTCTGCAGCCGACAATCCGCATTTGTGGCCGGCTAAACGCCACTTTGAGCATGGTGCGTCGTTAAAGCAGTTTTTTGTTGAATAACCCAAGGGATAATTGCAACCACGTTCTGAATAATTGTGCTCAATTGATTACGGCCAACGTCGCATATCAAATAGGGTAAAAGATCAATCTAAAAATGGGCTGAATATTTTGATCGCTGCTTATTTTAGCGATCAAATTTTTCTAATCTATCGATTGAAAAAACATCACCTATCAAAAACGCTATAAAAATTTGGGCTCTAGGGTTAGTCGTTACTAACCCTAGCCGTTATCCTCAACTTATCCACAAGAAGTTAATGTAATTGTGGCTTGCAAATCACTTCAAACCTCACTATCTTGTATCTCAGTTAATAAATAACACCATATCTTGTGTGTGGGTAACAATCAAAACACTACGTTGTTGTCGTACAAAAGACGTAGTTAGTATCGTGAGTGTACTGTAGATAGACATTGCCGTAAGTCCATTCACTTTGATTGTTTTAACATGGAACTGTTTTGTGATTTGTTCTGATCGAATAAAAGCTACAGCATCCTGAACATGATCACATGACCTGATATAGAACCAAGGCCTCTCTTCAATGAATAGCAATATGACAGTCACTAAACGCAGTGGCGAACGTGAAAATATCGATTTAGATAAAATTCATCGCGTAATCACTTGGGCAGCCAAGGGATTAAAAAACGTCTCAGTATCTGAAGTTGAACTTCGATCTCACCTGCAGTTTTTTGACGGCATTCCAACAGAAGCCATTCATGAAACCATTATTAAAGCCGCTGCTGACTTAATCTCGCCAGAATCGCCAGATTATCAATTTTTAGCGGCTCGCTTAGCGGTATTTCATTTACGCAAAAAAGCCTTTGGTCAGTTCGAGCCACCTAAGCTGTACGATCATGTGACGCGTTTAGTGGAAATGGGCAAATATGATATGCATATTTTGGCCGACTACACTCGTGAAGAAATCGACACACTAGACAGCTATATCGACCACTGGCGCGATATGAACTTCTCTTATGCTGCTGTTAAGCAATTAGAAGGTAAATATCTGGTGCAAAACCGTGTGACTCATGAAGTTTATGAAAGCGCGCAGTTTTTATATATTCTTGTGGCAGCGTGTTTATTTGCACGTTACCCAGCAGATGTGCGTTTAAAGTACATTAAAGATTTTTACGATGCGACGTCTCTGTTCAAGATTTCATTACCGACACCTATCATGTCTGGCGTGCGTACACCTACGCGTCAGTTCAGCTCATGTGTATTAATCGAATGTGATGACAGCTTAGATTCAATCAACGCAACGGCATCTTCTATCGTTAAATACGTTAGCCAACGTGCAGGTATTGGTATTAACGCTGGTCGAATCCGCGCATTAGGTAGCCCTATTCGTGGCGGCGAAGCATTCCATACCGGTTGCTTACCTTTTTATAAGTACTTCCAAACTGCGGTTAAGTCTTGTTCTCAAGGCGGCGTTCGTGGTGGTGCTGCGACCCTGTTCTACCCGTTATGGCATTTAGAAGTTGAGTCGTTACTAGTGCTTAAAAACAACCGAGGTGTTGACGACAACCGTGTTCGTCACCTTGATTACGGCGTACAGTTAAACAAACTCATGTACCAACGTTTGATTAAAGGTGAATACATCAGCTTATTCAGCCCATCAGACGTACCCGGCCTTTACGACGCCTTCTTTGAAGATCAGGCTGAGTTTGAACGTTTATATCTTCAGTATGAACAAGACGACAGTGTCCGTAAAAAGCAAATTAAAGCGGTTGAGTTGTTCTCTCTAATGATGCAAGAACGTGCTTCTACTGGCCGTATCTACATTCAAAACGTGGACCACTGTAATACCCACAGCCCGTTTGACTCTAAAGTCGCGCCAATTAAGCAATCTAATTTATGTTTAGAAATTGCATTGCCGACCAAGCCAATGAATAACATTGACGATCCAAATGGTGAGATTGCGCTTTGTACACTGTCTGCGCTTAACTTAGGGGCAATTGAAGATTTATCTGAACTTGAGCCATTAGCCGACTTAGCCGTGCGTGCTCTTGATAATTTATTGGATTATCAAGATTACCCAATTAAGTCTGCACAGCTTGGTTCAATGAACCGCCGTACCCTAGGTGTTGGTGTGATTAACTTTGCTAACTACCTTGCTAAAAATGGCAAGAAGTACTCAGACGGTTCAGCAAACAACCTGACTCACAAAACATTTGAAGCGATTCAGTTCTATTTATTGAAAGCTTCAATGAACCTCGCGAAAGAAAAAGGTGCATGTCCGTTATTTAACGAGACCACTTACTCGCAAGGTATCTTACCTATCGACACTTATAAACGTGACCTCGATAAGATTTGTGACGAGCCATTACACATGGATTGGGAAACACTCCGTAGCGACATTAAACAGTACGGTTTACGTAACTCAACCTTGTCTGCATTAATGCCGTCTGAAACCTCATCGCAAATTTCAAACGCGACTAACGGTATCGAGCCTCCGCGCGGCTTAATCAGTGTTAAGGCCAGTAAAGACGGACAATTAAAGCAAGTAGTACCTGACTTTGACCAACTTAAAGACAAGTATGAATTGTTATGGAACATGCCAAACAATGATGGTTACATCCAACTTGTGGGCATTATGCAGAAGTTTATTGACCAGGCGATTTCAGCCAATACTAACTACGACCCTAGCCGATTTGAAGGCGGTCGTGTACCGATGCAAACCTTACTTAAAGATTTGTTAAGTGTGTACAAGTTAGGGGTTAAGACTTTGTATTATCATAACACCCGTGACGGCGCTAAAGATCAGTTTGACGACTTGATTGCCGTAGAGGAAGAAGATGACGGTTGCGCAGGCGGAGCTTGCAAGATTTAATCATCGAATGGAATTATTAGCGGGGACTTCCTCGCTTTTTCAAATGCGCTTTCAGGACACCTAAATAATGGCTTACTCAACATTTTGTCAAACACCTAACGATGCCACTAAAGAACCGATGTTTTTTGGCCAATCAGTTAACGTGGCTCGCTACGATCAACAAAAATACGAAGTCTTCGAAAAGCTGATTGAAAAACAATTATCGTTTTTCTGGCGCCCTGAAGAAGTTGATGTCAGCCGTGACAAAATCGACTTTGGTGCTTTACCAGAGCACGAACAGCACATTTTTATTTCAAACCTTAAATATCAAACCCTGCTTGACTCTATTCAAGGTCGCTCACCCAACGTGGCGTTTTTACCGTTAGTGTCATTACCAGAGTTAGAAACCTGGATTGAAACCTGGTCGTTTTCTGAAACCATTCACTCACGTTCATATACCCATATTATTCGTAATATCGTTAATAACCCGTCAGTGGTATTTGACGATATCGTCGAAAATGATCACATCTTAAAACGTGCAGGCGACATTGCCCGTTATTACGATGACTTAATTAAGCTGACTCAGGTGCATAACCTGCACGGCTCGGGCACGCATATCGTCAACGGTGAAAAAATTACCGTCAACTTGCGCATCCTAAAAAAATCGTTGTATTTATGCATGATGTCAGTCAACGCACTAGAAGCGATTCGTTTCTATGTAAGCTTTGCGTGTTCATTTGCTTTTGCAGAGCGCCGTTTAATGGAAGGTAATGCCAAAATCATTCGCTTAATCGCCCGTGATGAAGCCTTACACCTTAACAGCACTCAGCACATTCTAAGCTTAATGCAAGGTGGTAAAGACGACCCTGAAATGGCCGAAATTGCCATTGAGTGTCAACAAGAAGCCTACGACCTGTTTGTTAAAGCCGCTGAGCAAGAAAAAGAATGGGCTAAGTACTTGTTCAAAGACGGTTCAATGATCGGCCTTAACGAACAAATCTTATGTCAGTATGTTGAATACATTACTAACCAACGTATGAAGTCAGTGCACTTACCACAACCTTACGAAGAGTCTTCAAACCCACTTCCGTGGATGAAGAACTGGTTAGAAAGCGATGCCGTTCAAGTAGCGCCACAAGAAGTTGAAGTGTCATCATACCTTGTAGGACAAATTGATTCTTCTGTTGATGGCGATGAGTTTTTAGATTTTGACTTATAAGAATTTTTTTAAAAAAGCACCCATAGTAAGCCTGAAGGGCCAGCCAGTCATCTTGTTCGACGGCCAGCATTCAAGTTTATTAGACGCGCTTGAATTTAAAAAAGTGAAAACGTTTTCTGAGTGCCGCAATGGTTTTTGCGGTGCTTGTAAAACCACAGTGATTTCAGGTGAAGTCAGTTACTTCACCGAGCCACTGGCAGAATTAAAAGACGACGAATGCCTACCCTGCTGTTGTGTACCTAAAACTGACCTTAACCTTAAATTATCATGTAAAGGTGTCGAGGTGGTGGCTAAGCGCCAATACACAGAGACCAACACATCTGCACCCGTAATGACTAAACTTGCCCACGAAGGTTAATCAGCTTAAGTACTAAATGGCGAACTCCCCTCCACAACACTGATATGATGATGTTGTAACCTTACGTCAAATATTCACAGCAATACTCAATATAACCCGTTTACCCGACTCTATTTTAGTCACGCTGTGCTCATAACGATCTGGGCGGAATAAATACACTCGATTAAATAAATTAAATATCGTCTTTTGGCAGATAAACACCCCACCCACCTTAGGCTGTTTAACAATAATGTTGAACTTAAAATAGCGCCCTTGCTGTACTGGATCAACATGGTTCATTACCCGATGATTAATATGATAAGTCACTAAATTAACAGAAAATACACGACTACTGAATATCGCTTTATTAACCACCTTGGCCATAATGGATCCCATCGACTTAACAAAGGACATTGTACCTGCTAATCCGTTGGTTTTAAGGTGAAATGTCCATTCAAAATAGCATATGATATTTAGTTTTATTGGATGCTTAACCTAAATCAATTCGATTAACTTATGACTCATTATTACATCAGCGTTTTGGCCAGCGTGTTATGAATAGCATTGACTTCCATTAATGCTGCGCTGCCATACCAGGGCACAAGCTCCATCACTAAACTGCCCGCTTGAATCGCAGGGTCAGTTGCAGTTAATTGTTTGGCCTGTTCAATGGTTTCTACATCGAAAATATAAATACCACGGAGCTCGCCATCAGTTAAAAAAGGCCCTGCCAATACCAATTTACCCTCTTCTGCTAAACGTCCAATATTGGCCATATGTAAGCGTTGTAACTCATCGGCTTTAGCTTTAGTGCGATCTTGATTAGGCCCACGCTTGAGCAGGGTGAGATCGTGAACGTTTTTTGAGCTGCTGATATTGACACACAATCTGTTTGACGCCTTGGCTTAGCTGTGATCTTATACTCTCTTTTAGGAGAGTAAAATATGTACCTTGAAGCCTTCA
>NZ_BMQV01000024.1 GCF_014648295.1 Shewanella saliphila | reverse complement strand
TTTTCGCCGTTGAATTGTGTGTTTTGAAGCACTTAATTCAACCTAACTCGGTGACCGCTTTCGCTGTCTTCCGTGTCAGTGGATGCGCATTATAGGCACCATGAGATTTAGTGCAACCCCTTTTTTAAGGTTATTTGTTGTTTTCGACTTGTTTGCAGATAATTTAGCCTGACCAGCCAGTTTTTAAGCATTATACTGTCAGAAACCATGAATATATAAGGATTGTTATGTCGACTAATGTAAGAACTTACCAAGGAATACACCCTAATTTAGCTGATAACGTCTATGTTGATGAGTCAGCTGTGCTTGTCGGTGACATAAAATTAGATCATGACGCGAGTGTGTGGCCTTTAGTTGCTGCCCGTGGAGACGTTAATAAAATTCGTATCGGTAAACGCAGTAATGTTCAAGACGGCAGCATATTACATGTTACCCGTAAATCTTCGGCTAACCCCAATGGCCATCCTTTGATTATTGGTGACGATGTGACGATTGGTCATAAGGCAATGCTTCATGGCTGCCATATTGGGAACCGGGTCTTGATTGGTATGGGCGCTATTTTACTTGATGGTGTAATAGTAGAAGATGATGTCATTGTTGGTGCAGGCTCTTTGGTACCTCCCAACAAAGTGCTACAGAGTGGTTTCTTATATGTAGGTAGCCCTTGTAAACAGGCTAGACCGCTAACGGATGCTGAACGCGCCTTTTTACCTCAATCAGCCGATAATTATGTACGTTTAAAAAATGAATACTTAGTGGATTTACTGCAATCAAGTTAACTCCTCTTACAAAATGGGCTGCTACACTAGTGAGTCCATTTTGTTTCTGTTATAAATCATTGTCGTTGAAATCTATGGTTGGTATTTTCTATTTGCTCGTTAGCAACTAATGATGGATAACAAGCTAGGACATTAACTTCTACCCACACCAAGTTATCAATGATTGTAAAGTAAGAGCCAAATTTGCCGAAGCTGAGGTTTTTGATATTGAAGTTGTAATGTCATATCAGCTCCGTTTAACAAGGATGATGTTGTGCAGATAAAAAATAAGCTAAATACCCAAGAGCTTACTCAAATAGATGTAAAGCAGCATATCTGGCATCTGATAATTCCTTTAGTACTGATCAGCATCATTCTATTTATTATTTTCGATAATCAGCAAACCTACCTCTATTTGGGTTTCTTTGTTGGTGGTTACCTTGTTAGCTATGTCATTAGCCATTTTATGCATAAACAAAATATGCAGCGCCTATGGCGACACATAGAACAGATTTTACGTATCAATGACACTACCTATGAGTTAGTTAAGGTATCCAGTCAATATGAATCTGAACAAGCTTTTCTCGATGCGTTACTACAAAAAGCGATTACAGCTGTTGACGATGCAGAAATGGGTAGCATTATCTTAGTTGATAACCATACTGATAGATTGCAATTTGGCTCGGTCGTTGGGCTTGATATTGATAAACTTCGCCGGATTAACTTTACCTTAGAAGAAACCTTTCTCTATAGATTGACCAAAGGACGCTTAGATAAAACCGTCACCATTAATAACATGCGCAACATCAATGCTAAAAGCACGCTGACAGATGATGACCAATTTGTTTTACTCAATGCGTCGTCTAAACCTATTTGTTCGACATTATCTAGCCCTATTCGTATTGATGGCGAGCTTTATGGAATGATGAACTTAGACAGCAGCATGATGGAAGCTTTTGGTGAATACGACATAAGCTTAGTGAACATACTCACCTATGAAGCGGCCAATGCGATTTCACTTTATCAAAAGTCGAAAGAAATTGAGATTATGGCTAACTACGATGGCTTAACCCAATTGTATAACCGTAAAAAGTTTGACGAATCGGTTTTGCAATGGCAGCACGACTCGGCATTAGCAAGCTACATTGTGATTTTGGATATGGATAATTTAAAACCGCTAAACGATCTGTATGGACATCAAGCTGGTGACGATGCTTTAAAAGCATTTGCCCAATCACTGAAATCGATTTGGCATCCAGCTTTCTTAGTGGCTCGCTATGGTGGAGATGAGTTTATTGCTTTATGCCATGGTCCGCTTGAAACATTAGAAACGCAAATCATCCAAATCCAAAAAGAATTGAGCCAACTGAGTCCGGCGATTTACTTCAGTTATGGTATTGCGCAATATCAGCAAGATTGGAACAAATCATTTAAGCAAGCTGACAGCAATATGTATCAACAAAAACGCTTAAAAAACCAAAGAGCATCGCTCTAAAATAAGTTGATGACGACAAAAATTGAGGATAATTAAAATTCAATATCGCCGTTATCGGTAAATGCTTCTTGGCTTATCAGTTCTTCAGCTTGATCTTCTAGATCGAAGCGACATTGCTCAAACATGCTGGCAGCATTGTGTTGGCTCACAACCTGCGACTGACACAACGCTGAAATCGTCGTAAAGCTAACGTAACAGTTAATATTGACACCTTGTTGTTGCGCAACAAACCTAACGTTATCAGCTCCAACAAAGAGTTGGTCACCAAAAATCACGCTTTGATTCATTACTCTGCAGCCTTTTGTGCCAATTGTTCACGCAATTTGCGCATTACAGGTCCTTTGTCTGGTGTAACACCACGCCATAAACTGAAACTTGCAGCAGCTTGCCCCACTAGCATGCCTAAGCCATCTGCGGTTTTACGTGCATGTTGCGCCTGAGCCCACTGATTAAACACAGTAGTTTGCTGACTGTAAGTCATGTCGTAACAGTCGGTTGTGGCATCAACAATGGCATCGGGCAATGTAATAAGTTGACCAGATAAACCCGCAGATGTTGAGTTGATAACCAAATCAAACGGAGAAATCAGCTCATCAATCGGTTTGGCAAAAAAATTACCATATTCATTGAAAAGGCTTTGCAATTCTACCGCTTTTTGATGAGTGCGATTACAAATAACCAATTGCGCTACATTGTGTTGCAGTATCGGTAAAATACAGCCTCTCGCGGCGCCACCAGCTCCCACCAGCAACACACGTTTACCTTTTAAGGGACCAAACAGCATTTCTAAATCGTTAACCAACCCCACACCGTCGGTATTGTCGCCACCAATTTTACCATTGGGCAAATTGAACAGCGTATTGACCGCACCTGCCAACTTAGCCATATCACTGAGTTCATCGCACATGGCAAACGCTTGCTCTTTAAAAGGCGCGGTAACATTGGCTCCTTTACCACCATTGGCAAAAAACTCAGTTAATGAAGTAGAGAATTGATCTACCGGTGCCAAAATCGCTTCATAGCTCATATCTTGCTGAGTTTGTTTAGCAAACTCGCTATGAATCAATGGTGACTTACTTTGGGCAATCGGATTACCAAATACAGCATACTTATCGGTCATCAAAAACTCTCTTCATTGGTATTGAGTCAATTTAACGATACGCGGCTGGCATATCGGTTTTTTTCAAGTAGCGATCTCGTAACTCATCTTGTCGACTTTGCAAAGATTGCTCTTCACCTGCTATCCACATTTTTTCAATGCTGGTGCTAAATTCAAACGGGTCGCCACTCCACAATACTAAATCAGCAGGCTTACCCACTGCAATACGCCCACTGTCTAGATGAAAAATATCTGCAATGTTGGCCGTCAATGCCGCTAACGCATCGTTGTAATCCATGCCATTAGCAACTGCATTACCCGCACTATAACGTAATGCATAAACGCTATGACTGTCACCGGGTAAGGCAATAGCCACTTTGACACCTGCTTTTGCCAGCTTACCGGCATTTTCAAGAGAGTTATGTAGCGAATCAAAACTCTCTGGCAGATTGCGCATCGCATCAATAACAACCGGAATATTGGCTTGGGCTAATGGCTCTGCAACTAAAACGGCATCGGCACCATTAACAATAATCAAATCCAGCTCGAAGTCTTGTTTAAGCTTAATTAAATGAATAATGTCGCTTGCACGGTCAACAGCCACAATCAACGGGATATCACCGGATAATACTGCCGTAATGATGCTATCCTCACGACTCGGCTCATCGCTATCATCTTTATCTGACTTATTGGCTTTTTTGGCTTTGGTGAGTGTTTTTTGGGTATCTTCAAGCTGATGTATAAGCTGCTGCATTCCCATGGCGCGCGAACCGTCATCGGTTGCGCCTAACTCAACATATAAGCCGGTGTTGTTTGCGATAACGCTATCAAAATCGCCGCTTAAATCGACCACAAATGTTTGACCGGCAAAAATACTCTCTCCGCCGCCTGATGTGACAATGTTACGAGTAATCCCACCCTTGCGAGCAAACGGAATGGTGCTCGCAAGAGGATTAAACGCAAAGCTAGGTTCAAAACCGATATCGGCTTCTTTATCTCTGGCATCACGAGAGGTTGCTACCGCACCGACTTCAACCAAGCCCATGTCATTCATTGCAGCAATAAACCCTGGGGTTAACGTGGCTCCTTTGGCATCAATAACACTGTCGGCTTGGGGATTGTCGGGATTAATGGCAGTAATTGTACCGTTTTCGATCACCACAGTGGCATTGTTTAACACGCCCTGTTCGGTTGCGGTATGCACTGTGGCATTGATAATCGCTAGGCTGTCCGCTTGAGCCAAATTCGCCCCAAATGCCAAACTAATAGATAGGCTCAAAGCAAGCGCTGATTGAGTAAATAATGTCATTGTCTTGCTCCTTATTGTTGACCTAACATAAAGTCACTTTGCGCCTGATAGGCTGGGTCTTGGCGGTCATATACTTTGGCACCATCAATAAACACCTTTTCAGCTTGAGCATACACACTAAACGGATTGGTATTCCAAATCACCACATCTGCATTTTTACCCGGCTCGAGTGAGCCAGTTTTATCTTCAATGCCTAATGATTTAGCGGCATTTGAGGTAATCCAGCCAATCACATGTTGTTCTGCTAACTCAAAACCATTGTCATTTGCGGCGTGCATAATTTTAGCGGTTTCTTGGTTTAAACGTTGAATGGTGACACCCGAGTCAGAATGCACAATGGCACATGAGTTTTTAACCGCATCAACCATGGCCACATTTTCTAGCACCATGTCGTAAGCTTCGAGCTTAAAGCCCCACCAGTCTGGCCACATTGCGGCACAGTTGCCATTTTCAGCCAATAAGTCTGCAATTTTGTAAGCTTCAACTGCGTGATGGAATGTCCCTGCGTGATACCCAAACTCTTTGCCTAAGTCGATCATCATTGCCATTTCTTCGGCTTTGTAGCAGTGGTTATGAATGAGAATATCGCCTTCAAGCACGCCTTTAAGGGTGTCTTTCATTAAGTCGCGCTCTGGCGCAACAGGATTTTTACCTGCGGCGTAGTCTGCTTCGTATTTATCCCACGCACGTTTGTACTCAGTGGCTTGGATAAACGCAGTACGGTAGCCTGCCATATTACCCATACGAGTCATGGGCAATTCTTTACGGCTACCATAAAGATTTTTAGGGTTTTCACCACAAGCCATCTTTAATCCGTAAGGTGCCTGAGGGAATTTCATCGCCTGCATTGTTGCCGCTGGGACATTTTTTAATGTCACCCCACGCCCACCAATTAAGTTAGCAGAGCCGGGTAAAATTTGCAGAGTGGTGATACCGCCCTCTCGAGCACGGTTAAAGCCAGGATCCTGTGGCCATACGCTGTGCTCAGCCCAAACCTCAGCCGTAACAGGGTTGGTCATTTCATTACCGTCATTATGAGACTCTGCATTGGGGCTTGGATAAACACCTAAGTGTGAATGCACATCAATAATACCAGGAGTAATCCACTTGCCTGTAGCATCAACAACCGCCGCGCCGTCAGCAACAAGCTGCTGGCCTACTGCGCTTATCTTGCCGTCTTTAATTAACACGTCAGCATCTTCAAGACGCTCACCAGTACCGGTTAATACAATGGCATTTTTAAGTAATGTCGTTGAATTCGGTAATATCTGATAGGTGCTAGGATATGGATTAGCATTGATAGTCACTTGTGGATCTTGTTGTTCTGCAGGGCTACAACCGACTATTGCAGCAGATAACGCCACCGCAACCAAAGCTGACATTTGTTTGGCCATTGGGATCTCCTTTCTTATTTTGCGACCAATCTAACCAAGTTACCTACTGAAATACAGCGTAATCGTTAAATAATTGGTATCAAAACGTTAATAACAAAATCATTCTATACGGCGTTGGATTAGATATAATGGCCGCAACATTCTTAACCACACGAAACGATGAACTGGTTACGTAGATTATTCGCTAAACCGCAAACAAACGATGACAGAGATAGCACGCAATCTAACGCCTATGGTTTGATTGGTGGCGATAAAGTCATCCGCGCTATTGCCCATGACTTTTATCAGCAAATGCAAACTCGGCCTGAAACTCAAAGCTTACTCGCCATACATCGCTCTCCCATTGCTGACTCTGAACAAAAATTATATGAATTTTTAAGTGGCTGGCTTGGTGGGCCGCAGCTATACCAACAAAAATATGGTCATCCTGCGCTTAGAGCTAGGCACATGCCTTTTGCAATTGACGAATCAATGCGGGATCAATGGTTAATCTGCATGCGTGCCGCCATTGAAAACTGTATAAAAAAGCCTGAACATCAACAAGTGATTATTCAGGCTATTTCGACCTTAGCAGACAATATGCGCAACCGATAACGGTCCGCGCGATATCATCGGGTAATCTTAAGCTTGCGCCAACCAATCTTGTGGTTTTAAGTAAACCTCATATAACTCTGCTTCTGCCGTGCCTTCTTCAGGCGTAAAGGCATACTCCCAACGCACTAATGGCGGCATCGACATGAGGATTGATTCTGTGCGGCCACCGGTTTGTAAACCAAATAAGGTGCCACGATCATAAACCAAATTAAACTCGACATAACGACCACGACGATACAGTTGGAACTGACGCTCATCGTCGTTATATTCAAGTTCTTTATTGCGCTCCACAATTGGCGCATAAGCTTCAATAAAGCCATTACCTACCGCTTGCATAAACGCAAAACTACGCTCAAAACCAGGCTGATTTAAATCGTCAAAAAATAACCCACCAACACCACGCGTTTCATTACGATGCGGTAAAAAGAAGTATTCATCACACCATTTTTTGTATTTAGGATAAACATTCTCACCAAATGGGTCGCAAATATCTTTCGCCGTTTGGTGCCAGCTAATCACATCTTCTTTAAAAGGATAATAAGGCGTTAAGTCAAACCCACCGCCGAACCACCATACAGGGTCAGCACCTTCTTTACGGGCAATAAAAAAGCGTACATTGGCATGAGTGGTTGGAATAAACGGGTTATTAGGGTGGATCACTAACGACACCCCCATGGCCTCAAAACTACGGCCAGCCAACTCGGGACGATGTGCGGTAGCCGATGCAGGCATCGCCGCCCCCATCACATGCGAAAAATTCACCCCGGCTTGTTCAAAGACTTTACCTTGAGTCATCACACGGCTAGTGCCGCCACCACCTTCTTCACGCTCCCATGAGTCAGCTTTAAAGCTCGCTTTACCATCGAGTTGTTCTAAACGCTGACAAATATTTTGCTGTAATGCCAACAAAAACGACTTAACTTGTTGTGCATCCGGCACCTGAGATTGAGTATTGGGCATATTATTAACTTCCATTTCGAAGAGTTTGGCCACTGCGGGCATCGATAATTGTTGATGGCTGACGCTGCTCACCAAGTTGACCTAAAATTAATGCATCAATTTTATCACTAAAATCAGTGATGATATGTTGCGCATCGACCACGGGAGGCTCACCCGCTAAATTGGCACTGGTCGATACTAATGGTTTATTAAGGGTTTCGCATAACTCACGTACCACCGGATGGGCAGACACTCGTACCGCGATGGAGTCAAACTGACCACAGAGTAATTGAGATACCTGCGGCTTAATGGGCATCACAAACGTAAACGGTCCAGGCCATTTAGATTGCGCAAACTGCAACTGCGACTCGGTGAGCTGAGTAATATCAATGTAGGGTAATAGTTGTTCAAATGAACTGGCAACCAAGATTAATCCCTTTTGCCAAGGGCGTTGCTTTACTGCCAACAGCTTTGCAATTGCGCTGTCATTGTCAGGATCGCAACCTAACCCAAATACAGCTTCTGTTGGATAAGCGATTACGCCACCTTGCTCAATAAGAGTAGCGACAGCCGATGGCTGCAGTTGCAACATTGGATTTCCTTTCATTAGATTATTGGTAATGACAACGAACTATAAGGCTCGCTTATAATTACAGGATTTTTGCGGACACTCAAGACGGCTGCCTGCTGCGCCTTTTCGTTCAACTAAAATCCCAAAGCCGCATTCAGGACAGGACTCATTATATGGAGGATAGTTTACGATAAACTTGCATTTAGGGTAGGCACTACAAGCAAAAAAAGTTTTTCCATAACGGCTAGTTCGAGATTCTAAATGACCTTTACTGCATTGAGGACAGGTAATTTTCTCAACCTCACTGCTGTGATCATGTTTTTCAATATGAGTACACTCAGGATAATTGGTACAACCAATAAAGATACCAAACCGCCCAGACTTTACCGCTAACTCATGACCACATTGCGGGCATTGAGAACCACTGATCACTTGCGTTTCAATTGACTCATGCTGCACTAAAGGCCGTGTATAATCGCACGTAGGATAATTATTACAGCCAACAAAACTGCCATGCTTACTGTGCTTAACCGACAGCTCTGAACCACAAACAGGACAAAGCTCAAACTCTTTCTCCAGTGCATGTTCGTGAACAGTAAACAGCTGTTGATCAATTTTCGACATGGTGCTCTCAATGAATAATATTCTATAGACCTAAAAAAGGAGGCTAAGCCTCCTTTCTGTTATGAGTGTAAGCGCCCTTCCGGCTGCTCGAAGATTAAATCTTCCATTTGCTCGTAGGCTGACTCATTTCCTGGCACATTGAATAGTACCATTAATACCACCCACTTGAGATCTTCTAACACCAATGTAGGCTCATCTAACTCCATCACCCGGTCAATCACCATCTCACGGGTTTCAACACTGAGTACTTGAATTTGTTCTAAGAACAATAAAAATCCACGACACTCAACATCTAACTTCGCCATTTCCGCTTTGGTGTAGATACGGAATGAATGTTGCGCATGATTGCACAAGTACGGTTTATCACTTTCTTGCAGATCAGCTAAGTGCTCTAACCAAGAAAGGGCTTTTATAATATCGACTTGATGAAAACCCGCTCGAGTTAACTCTTTAGTGAGCTCATCTTCATCCACTAATAGTTCAATTTCACTATGAACATAATTTTCAAATAAATACATGAGGATATCAAACATGGCTAACTCCTCTTTAGTCTGACGTAACCACCGGGCACTGCTGCAACCCACCCTTGTAATTCAAGTTCAAGCATTTGTACTAACACCAGATCTATTGGCTTCCCACTATCCTCAACCACTGCATCAATTGCAGTCGTTTCATAACCTACACTAGCTAACAGCGAAGGAAATGGCAAATCACAAATGTCATTATCCTGTATATGGTGCCGTTGATGCAATTGTTCAAGGTGATAATCCGATAAACTCCCTAACTCTTCTATAATATCGGCAGCAGACTCAACAAGTTTTGCGCCATTATTGATTAAATCATGACAACCTTGGCTGTATCCGCCTAGTACTGAGCCCGGAACTGCAAATACCTCACGGTTTTGCTCCATTGCTAGCCGAGCACTAATTAACGAACCGCTTTTACGACTGGCCTCCACCACTACTGTACCCAGACTTAATCCACTGACAATACGATTGCGTTTAGGAAAATTACCCGCAAAGGGTCCAACTTCCGGCCAATACTCACTGATAACACAGCCAGATTGAATAATGTCGTGGTACAGCTGTTGATGTCGTTTGGGGTATATACGTTCAACGCCAGTGCCTAATACTGCCATAGTTGAACCATTCGCGGCCAATGTCGCTTTGTGGGCAGCACCATCAATCCCCGTAGCCATGCCACTGGTAATAACAAAACCTTGGCTTGCCAAATTATAAGCAAGCTCAGCTGCCATATCTAAGCCACCACGCGATGCATTTCGGCTCCCCACAATGGCAATGCTAGGCATCACTAAAGGCGTCACGAGACCTTTAACAAATAACACTAAAGGAGCATCACTAATTTGTTGTAATAAAGGAGGATAGAGTGGATCTGAAGGAGTTAAAATATAATGATGAGGTTGTGACTCTTGCCATGCTAATGCCAAATCAACTTTATCAAAATCGATTTGGCATTTTGCTAACAGGCTTGCCGATAACGGCAAGCCTTGTGGTTCAAACTCTAGACGTTGACGAAGTTCTTCAATGTCCATTTGAGTTAATAATTGTTGAATCCGGGCAGGTCCTAACCCAGATACTGCACAAACAACTAGCCAGTCGACCAGTTTATCCGAAATTATTTACCCTTTAAGGTCAACGGTTCAGGTTTAGCGAGTTTGTCGCCGGTGCGAACAGGGATTTCATTAAACATAATCAAGCCTAAACTCGTTTTATCGAAGACTTTAAATACCAATAAGTTACCATGAAAGATATCAGGCATCTTATGCGAAGTCTCTTCAGCAAAGTGCGCTAACACTTTGTCATACGATGAACGGTCCAACGCGCGTACAGGCAAACCGTCATTATCATAGGTAATGATTTCACCATCTCGATACATCGAAAATACATGGCCTGTTTCAACACCATCTTCACTGCCACGGTCAATGTATACAACATCAAGTTTACCGGCTTCACGGATTTTACCGTTAATCGCTAAAATTGACGTAGGTACCGTAAGCTCGGCCGCTTTGGGAATAAAATAGGCAGACATTAATGCTTCATCTTCAACCGGAGCAACTCTAAAGCCGCCTTTGGTTTCACGTAAGCTACTTAATAACTCTACTTTAGATATTGGCCCAGACTCAATCACCCGGCCACTAGAGGCTAAAATCATCTCTTGGCCTAACATGCCTTCTCTGTCTGAAGCAAAAAACTCACGCCCAGTTTCATACATGGCCACTTTTAAGCCGACCTCAAGCGGAGCGTTAACATAAATAACGTCACTCACCACATGGTGCAGTGATGGGCTTTCACCACTCATAACCATTGGCAAACTGGCAAACCAAGCAGGGTCTACTACACGATTTTGCGTTAAATAGGGTTGAATAAGCGCTAAGTCCACTGCAGGGATAGGACCATTTTTTGAAGCGACTCTTCCTTCAGGACTTTTCTTTATATGCTGTTTTACCACTAAACGCGGTTGCCCATCGATAAAGACCAATGTCAGCCTATCGCCAGGGTAAATAAGATGAGGGTTAGCAATTTGCGGGTTAACACCCCACAATTTAGGCCAACGCCATGGATCATTTAAAAAATATCCAGATATATCCCACAACGTATCGCCCTTTTTAACGACATACGTATCAGGATGCCCAGCTTTCAAAGTGAGTGTATCAGCACTAACTCCAAAAATATTTAATGATAAAAAAGCAAGTAAAAGTAAGCGTTTCATGGTGTGGTCCATGTTGTTTAGCTCTTTATTAGAGCTTTTTACTGTTATTGATAGGCGGTAAGGATTAAAATTACCCTATTCGCAACAGCCAGTATAGCTAACTGGCTGAAATTTGACAGACTTGTTAAGAGTTTATATATGCCATTATTAAATGTTTTACGATTTCCAGATGAGCGTTTACGCACTATTGCTGAACCTGTGACTGATTTTGGGCCAGAATTACAAACCCAAATCGATAATATGTTAGAAACCATGTACGAAGAAAAAGGCATTGGCCTTGCTGCAACCCAAGTCGATTTCCATAAACAGCTTATCGTCATGGACTTACAAGATGACGTTGAACGTCCAACGATTTTTATTAATCCACAAATTATAAAAAGCAGCGGCGACTTTGCCAATGAAGAAGGTTGTTTATCTGTTCCTGGTATTTATGCCAAAGTAGACCGCGCTGAATTTGTCACATTCAAAGCACTTGATCGTCACGGTGAAGAATTTACCGTTGAAGCCGACGAACTATTTGCAATTTGTATCCAACATGAAATGGATCACTTAAAAGGTAAGCTATTTGTGGATTACTTGTCACCACTTAAACGTCAGCGTATAAAAACAAAACTTGAAAAAGAAGCGCGTCTAGCCGCCAAGTAACAATAGGAACAAATTTGAAACCGTTAAAAATTATCTTTGCCGGTACTCCGGATTTTGCCGCCAGACACTTACAGGCGCTAATAAACTCTGAACATGATGTAATTGCCGTTTACACCCAACCAGACCGACCGGCTGGCCGTGGAAAAAAGCTGACCGCCAGCCCAGTTAAAGCATTAGCACAACAACATGACATCAACGTCTTTCAGCCGGCATCACTGCGCAACGAAGACGCCCAAGCAGAATTAGCCAGCCTCAATGCCGACATTATGGTGGTGGTCGCTTACGGATTGATTTTACCAAAGATAGTACTTGATACTCCTAGATTAGGCTGCATCAATGTTCACGGTTCTATATTACCTCGCTGGCGTGGTGCGGCACCTATTCAGCGCGCACTATGGGCTGGCGACACAGAAACCGGTGTCACCATTATGCAAATGGATGTTGGCCTTGATACGGGCGACATGCTACTAAAAACGCATTTGCCCATAGAAGCAAGCGACACTTCAGCAAGCCTGTATGAAAAACTAGCCGAGCAAGGTCCTCAAGCCTTAGTTGAAGCGCTAATAGGGCTAAGTGAAGGTAGCCTTCAAGCACAAAAGCAAGATGAAGCCCTAGCAAACTACGCAGAAAAACTGTCTAAAGAAGAAGCCCGTATTGATTGGCATAAAAGCGCTAAGCAATTGTGGCAAGAGATCCGCGCCTTTAACCCTTGGCCTGTTAGCTACTTTGAACACCAACAAAGCGTGATAAAAGTATGGCAAGCAACCTACAATGCCCAAACATGCTCGCAAGCACCTGGCACTGTGATTTCGGCTACCAAACAAGGTATTGAAGTTGCGACAGCAGACGGCACATTAATTATCGAAACCATGCAATTGCCTAACAAAAAGCCATTAAATGTGGCTGATATCTTAAATGCTCGTAGTGATTGGTTTGCTGCTGGTGTGTGTTTAAACCAAGAGGCTAACTAGCATGAATGTGCGTGCACTTGCAGCTAAAGCGATTTATGACGTACTTGAAAAAGGCATCTCGTTATCGGTTGCCCTTCCTGAGCAACAGCAACACTTACAAAACGGTAAAGATAAAGCCTTATTAGCAGAACTTTGCTACGGAGTAATGCGACAACTACCACAGCTAGACAAATGTGTAAGTGACTGCCTAACCAAGCCATTTAAAGGCAAACAACGCATTTTACATCAGTTATTGATAGTGGGTTGTTATCAGCTTTACTTCACCCGTATTCCTGCACATGCCGCCCTTTCAGAAACAGCAGAAGCCTGTCGGCAACTGCGTTTTGATGGATTAGTAAAGGTCGTCAATGGTGTATTACGCAATATTCAACGCCAAGATGCAGCCTTAAACACGGACTCAGATACGCTACGTTTTAATACTCCCGCCTGGTTTATTAAACGCTTACAACAAGCCTATCCAGACAACTGGCAAGCCATTATTGAGCAAAGCCACCAACGTCCACCAATGTGGCTACGTAACAATCGTTTATCGCAATCTCGCGAAGACTATTTAAGCGCACTAACGACACAAGAGATTAGTGCCCAAGCAGGCCCGAGCCCAGATTCAATATTGCTAGACAGCCCTAAAGATGTCTCCAACTTGCCAGACTTTATGCAAGGCGCAGCGTCTGTACAAGATGGCGCGGCACAATGGGCTGCGACACTCTTAGCGCCTGCTGCAAATGAGCTAGTGTTAGATGCGTGCGCAGCGCCTGGTGGTAAAAGTTGTCATTTAATCGAACTCGCGCCCAGCATTAACCTTGTTGCGGTCGATTTTGATGAAAAACGCCTTGCCCGAGTGCAACAAAATCTGGACAGACTGCATTTAAAAGCGCAAGTTATTCACGGCGATGCAGCCAATATTGACTCATGGTGGCAAGGGCAACAATTTGACCGTATTTTACTGGATGCACCTTGCTCAGCAACCGGAGTGATCCGACGCCATCCAGATATTAAATGGCTGCGTAAAAATAATGACATTGAAGAGTTAGCCAATTTGCAACGACAAATTTTTGATCACTGTTGGCAATGGCTAAAACCCGGCGGTACATTACTGTATGCCACTTGCTCTATTTTACCGCAAGAAAACAGCCAACAAGTTGAGCAGTTTTTAGCCCGCACGCCAGACGCTAAGTTAGTGCCAATCGCACAACAGCCAAATCCCGATGACATTGGTTGGCAGATTTTACCCGGCCAAGACAATATGGATGGTTTTTATTACGCACACTTAGTTAAAGCAATTTAAGGATCTAGCCAAAGCCATGAAGATTATTATTTTAGGGGCGGGCCAAGTTGGCGGCACATTAGCTGAAAACTTAGTCGGAGAGAATAATGACATCACCTTAGTCGACAGCGACCGAGCGAGACTAAGGCTATTGCAAGATAAGTTTGATTTACGTGTTGTAGTAGGCCATGGCGCCCATCCAAGTGTTTTAAAAGAAGCTGGCGCAGAAGATGCCGACATGCTCATTGCTGTGACAAACAGCGATGAATGTAATATGTCTGCTTGCCAAATTGCCTACAGTCTATTTGGTACGCCAACAAAAATTGCCCGTATTCGCTCCGAAGCCTACCTAGAATTACAAGATAAGCTGTTTATTAACAGCGAGATTAAAACCAGTGACGCAAAACCGCGTGGTGGTTTTATTATTGATGAACTCATCGCCCCTGAACAGTTAGTAACCACTTACATACAAAGGCTGGTTGAATACCCTGGTGCATTGCAAGTACTTGAATTTGCAAAGGGTAAGTTAAGCCTAGTCGCAGTAAAAGCCTATTATGGTGGGCCTTTGGTCGGCAATGCATTAGCCACATTACGTGAGCACATGCCAAATATTGATACCCGAGTCGCGGCGATTTTTAGACAAGGCCGGCCGATTATGCCGCGCGGTACCACCATTATTGAAGCCGATGATGAAGTATTTTTTGTCGCCGACAGTCGCCATATTCGTGCGGTAATGAGCGAAATGCAAAAGCTCGATAACTCATACCGTAACATTATGATTGCTGGTGGCGGTAATATCGGCTTTGGTTTAGCACAAAAACTGCAACGTAATCACTCAGTAAAACTGATTGAACACCGACAAGAACGTGCTGAACAACTATCTGAAAAGCTTGAAAAAACAACTGTTTTTTGTGGTGACGCCTCAGACCAAGAATTATTGATTGAAGAACACATAGATCAAACCGATGTGTTTATTGCCGTCACCAACGATGACGAAGCAAACATTATGTCGGCATTGCTCGCAAAACGCATGGGTGCCAAAAAAGTCATGGTGCTGATTCAGCGTGAAGCCTATGTTGATATTGTGCAAGAAGCCAATATCGACATTGCGATTTCACCACAACAAGCCACTATTTCTGCCCTGCTTACTCATATTCGCCAAGGTGATATTTGCAACGTTTACTCATTACGTCGTGGTGCAGCGGAAGCCATAGAAGCTATCGCTCACGGTGACGCCAGTACATCAAAAGTCGTTGGCAAACAAATTGGTGAGATAAAGCTACCACCAGGCACGACCATTGGTGCCATAGTTCGAAACGATGAAGTGTTAATGGGCCATGACAAAACCGTGATAGAACAAGGTGATCATGTCATCTTATTTTTAGTGAATAAAAAATTCATCGGCGATGTAGAAAAGCTGTTTCAGCCGAGTGCATTTTTCTTTTAAAGTAAGTTTTTTGAGCTCGAGTTACACCAATACAATACCAATTATCAGCCACTAAAAAGCACGGCCACTTTTGCCGTGCTTTAGCGCTAAACTATCTCATTAAATCATGCCACTGTTAGCTAAACTCAACCTGGGCTAGCTTAGCAATGTGATTGCCGTAAGTTTTCACATCTTCCCAATCGGTATAGTCAATAATGGCGGTAGGATCTGTCGGTCCATCTGTCATTTTCATGATCAATCTAATCATTAAGCTGTCGTACCAAGGCCAAGATGGATAATCTACTTTACCAGCAATAATCTTAACATCTTGTGGTTTCCAAGCTGATAAGGTTAAGAATTTCTGTAAATATTTATTGTTTTCAGGGATGCGTTTTTCAGGATTACGCGCAACAACATTGACACAAAAAAAGCTATTTGGAATATTCGATAAAGCTTGCTGATGTTGGCTGACAAATTCAAAAACCGACTTATGGTATGAGCCATACAAAACACAGGCACCTAAAGCTACGGCTTGATATTTATCCCATTCAATCGGTTTTTGTTTAGTATCATGGATATTCACTACATCACATTGATCACCATTAGCGATAATTTGATCAGCAATAGCACGACTAATTTGAGCCGTGTGGCCTCCACGAGAATAATAAAGTACTAATATGTGCGCCATGTTATTTCTCATTACTGCGTTATTTGCCTCAGTTTGGCATAAAAAGTGGTTTTTAAACCTGAGCAATGATCACAAATTAGAAATAGCTCATATATTTAATAGTTAAAATTGAGATCTGTGAAGTGCAGAAGTATGATGATACTAAATAGGGAGTTAGTGTTAAACTAACTCAAGTTCACTAGGTTGGAATACTCATGCAGCAAGATATCGATGTCGTCACCATGCTTAATAATGCTGAAACAGCCGCGCAATGGCTAAAGGCAATAGCGAATCCGTATCGACTGATGATTTTATGTTTGCTGCTGGAAAAAGAACACAGTGTGACAGAGCTGAATGAAACCGTGCCTTTGAGCCAGTCTGCATTGTCGCAACATTTAGCCGTACTGCGCACGCAAGACTTAGTGAATACACGAAAAAGCTCTCAAGTGGTGTATTACACCCTTAAAAATGAACAAGTGAATGAAGTCATATCCATTTTACACCGCCGTTATTGCGCCACTTAACAAGTTAATGCTTTTGCGCCGCAATATCTTTGGCGAACCCTTCTACTTTATTCCAGTCGGTAAACTCAAACGTGCCGCTGGTGTCTGTTGGCCCTTTGGTCATCCACATAATGAAACGAATCATGACCTTATCGAAAAATCGATAACGTGGATAATCAATTTTACCGGCAAAAACCCCAAGCAGTTTAGGTTTCCAAACCGATAAGGTTAAAAACTTTTGCATATAAGGATTGGTTTCAGGGGTATTTTTTAACGGTTTTCTGGCGACAACGTTTACGGTAAAAAAACTGTTCAACTTAGTGTCGAGCAATGCCCGGTGCTGCGCGGCAAACTTAAATAACTCAGGTCGATGTTTGCCATAACGAATACTGGCACCAATCACCACTTTATCCACTGCAGCTAGTTGCTCAGCAGTCACATCCGTTAGGTTAATCACTGTCACTTGCTCGCCACTTTCGCGAAGTACTTGCTCAATTCGCTGACAAATAGCCAAGGTTTGTCCATCAACTGTTGAATACAAAATTGCCGTTTTTAACATTAATTTTTCCAAAAAGTAGGGGTAAACAAGACCAACAATGTAAAGACCTCTAATCGACCAAACAACATCGCAACAATCAATACCCACTTAGCCCCATCGGTGATGTTAGCATAGCTTGAGGCAACGTCTCCTAAACCAGGGCCTAAGTTATTAATACTCGCCGCAGTGGCACTAAATGCCGTAATTGCATCCATTTCCATGGCCATTAAAATCACCATGCACACCACAAAGACCAAAGCATATGCAGAAAAGAACCCCCAAACCGCATCAATAATCCGGTCTGGTAATGCATTCCCGCCGATCCGGATTGAATACATCGCCTTAGGATGAACTAAACGTTTCAATTCGCGCGAGCCTTGTAATACCAATAGAATCAAGCGAATCACTTTCATACCGCCACCGGTTGAACCCGCACAGCCACCAATAAAGCTCGAAAATATTAACAAAATAGGTAAAAACAATGGCCAGGAATGAAAACTTTCAGTGCCAAACCCGGCGGTGGTCGAAATAGATACCACTTGAAAGAATGCATAATCGAGGGTTTGTTCTGCCGAATCGTAAACACCAGACTGATATAGCGTCATAAAACAAATGGCTGTTAATACCAGCTGCACGGCAATTAACACTTTAAATTCGGCATCTTTAAAATAGATTTTAAAGTTAATCCCACGCCAACTAAATGCGGCAAAATGCAAACTAAAATTGACGGCTGCAATCAGTAAGAAAACCGCACAAATGACATTGATTAATGGGCTATCAAAATACCCTAAACTGGCATCATGGGTAGAAAACCCGCCAATCGCAATCGTTGAAAATGAATGACAAATAGCATCAAAAGCGTCCATTCCGGCAAAGTAAAATGCTAACGCACACAAGGTTGTCAGCATAAAATAAATGTACCACAAGGCTTTGGCTGTTTCGGCAATACGAGGGGTAACCTTGGTGTCTTTTACTGGACCAGGAACTTCGGCTTTATATAACTGCATACCACCAATACCTAACAGCGGTAAAATAGCCACAGCAAGTACAATGATACCCATGCCGCCCATCCACTGCAGTAAATGGCGATAAAACAATACCGATTTAGGTAGGTCATCAAGGCCAACAATAACGGTAGCCCCGGTGGTGGTTAACGCAGAAAAGGATTCAAAAAAACTGTCAGTCCAACTAAGATTCGGCTCATTAGAGAAAATAAACGGCAGCGCCCCTATCGACCCAAGAACCGTCCAGAATAACACCACAATCAAGAACCCCTCGCGGGTACGAAGGTCACCTTTTTGATGACGATTGGGGTACCACAATAAAAAGCCCAAAAAGATACTGACAAAAAAGGCCTGAATGAACGCGGTACCACCGCCATCTTTATACAAGATAGCCACTAATGCCGACGGTAACATGGTGATTGAAAATAATCCCATCAGCAAACCGGTGATTCTAATAATTGTTTTATATTGCATTAAGGATTCTGTTTAGGTTGCACTGCGACCATGTTAACAATTGAATGACATTCTGGCATAAGTTTGCCATTGGTCAAACTGTAAACTTTACTTGTAACTGGCCCTGAGTCAGGGTCGCTAAAGCTTGATTAAAATCTTGATGGTATGATTTGGCCAATTCAAAATGAACCTCAACCCTATCAGTAAACACTTTATCAATAACCACACCATCATGTTGATTAACTAAATATTCTACATCGGTTAATTGCGCATAATGACACACTAAACTCGTTGGGTAGCGTATATGCTTTATTTGCGTTTGTACTTGAGGCAATCCTTGCTTAATCCCTGAGGTATAAGCACGAACTAAACCACCCACGCCCAACTTAGTACCACCAAAGTAACGCACAACAATTGCACCAAGCTCACCAATATTCGCTCCTTGCAGGCATGCTAACATGGGTTTTCCGGCACTGCCCGACGGCTCACCATCATCGCTAGCCCCCATATCAATGGTATTTTCAGGGCTGCCAGCCACAAAAGCATAACAATAATGACTCGCTCCTGGATATTGTAGCTTTATGTCAGTAAGCGCTAACTTCATTTGTTGTTGATTTGGACAATGAAACAACAAAGAGATAAAGCGGCTATGCTTTATCTCTTCCTCTATCAACACGTTAGCTTGAGGTATTAAATATGACTCAATCAACTAAACCAAACTCTCTTGTCATGTTTTCGACCCGGTTTTGATGCACGATTACGTTATCTTCTATTCTGATCCCACCAAAAGGCCGCAATTCATCTACCGTTTTCCAGTTAATCATTTGTTTTGCTGACGGCGATAGTTGTTCAAGTAAGGTATCAATAATATAAATACCCGGCTCAACTGTTAGCACCTGATTTGCGGCTAAAACACGAGTGCAGCGTAGAAATGGATGCGCATCTGGCGCAGCAATGTGCGTTCCTCGTTCATCATGAGCATAACCGCCCATATCATGCACCTGCAACCCTAACATATGCCCTAAGCCATGAGGGAAAAAAGCATTGGTAATACCTTGTGCAACTAATTGCTCAATTGTGCCGGTTGCAAGTTCAAAATCAACGAGTAATTGGCCAATATGCTCATGTGTCGCAATATGTAAATCAACATATTTAACGCCGGGTTTCATTTGTTCAATAATGGCGAGTTGCACTTTATTAAGCGCGACAATTAATTGATAAAAACGGTTTTTCTCAAAAGCATAAGTACGTGTAATATCAGCAGCATACCCATAAAAATTAGCACCCGCATCAATCAAAAAAGATAACCTTTGTTCAGGTTTAGTATGCTCAAGTGCGGTGTAATGTAAAATCGCAGAATTTTGATTTAATGCGACAATATTGCCATAGGGAACATCATTTTCACCTTGGCCGATTTCCAATAAATAGCACTGCTGAATTTCGAACTCACTCGCCCCATTATAAAACGCATTTTTGGCCGCTAAATGGCCTTTAACGGCAATTTGGTTGGCGCGGCGCAAACACTCAAGCTCATACTGTGTTTTATCAGCGCGATGATAATGTAAGTAATTCATCACAGCATCAGGGTTACGGGCAGTAAAACCTAACACATCAGCCACATCCAAGTGCTCACCGATATAGGCCCATGCGGTCATATTTTTAGGTAAGTAATCAGCAATGCGATCAGGCTTTGTTAATAATTGAATATTAAAATGTTCTGTCCAAAAAGTTTGTGGCACATCATTCACTTTATGCCAAAAATCTACCGGACGGTAAAACACTAAAGTCGGCTTGTCTTGGCCATTAGCAATTACCCAACAGTTAGGGGTGTCTAAAATTGGCAGCCAAGCTTTAAATTGTGGATTTACTTTAAAGGGATAATTTAGATCATCTAAAAATTGTCTATGAGGTTGCCCCGAGTGAATCACAATGCCGGCAAGGTTTTCACGTTGACAAATATCAGCAACACGACGATTAAGCTCGGTAATATGCGCATGATATAGATGGGCTAACTGATCCATAGATTGTCCCTTTGATAAGTTTTAACCCAATAAGTCTATCACAAACTAGAAAACGCATCGCTAGATGATAAAAAATTAAACGGCCGTTTAAATTGGGTGTTGTAATTTTTCTCATTTAGTCGCACACTGACAATCAATTGGTCAATAGATGGCCTAAACTGCTGTGAATTTAGCTTGATAACTGCACAGTAAATAAGATGTGGAAGTCGCTTTTAAGCAATAAGGAAGCAAGCAATGATCTACCAAAGCCCTACCATTCAGGTTGAGTTACTTGAAGATAATATTGCCAAACTGTGTTTTAACGCACCTGGTTCGGTAAACAAGTTCGACAGAGAAACTCTAGCCTCATTAGATGCTGCATTAGACAGCATAAAGCAAAACACCAATATCAAAGCGTTATTGCTGACATCAGCAAAAAGCACCTTTATTGTTGGTGCTGATATCACTGAATTTTTGAGTCTATTCCAGCAGGATGATGCGACGTTACAAGCTTGGGTTGAACAAGCTAACGCAGTATTTAATAAGCTTGAAGACCTACCATTCCCTACTGCATCAGCTGTTAATGGATTTGCATTGGGCGGCGGTTTCGAAACCATTTTAGCAACCGACTTACGTATTGCAGATACCAATGCACGTGTTGGCTTACCAGAAACTAAACTGGGGATTATCCCTGGTTTTGGTGGCACAGTGCGTTTACCACGTGTTATCGGTGCAGATAATGCCGTTGAGTGGATCACTACAGCAAAAGATCAACGCCCAGCTGATGCATTAAAAGTCGGCGCCATTGACGCCGTGGTTGCACCAGAACATTTAGAAACAGCAGCACTACAAATGTTGCACGATGCATTAAATGGCAGCATTGACTGGCAAACACGTCGTACTAAAAAGCAATCAGCACTTCAGTTACCAAAGCTTGAAGCCATGATGTCTTTTGCTACCGCTAAAGGCATGGTGTTCTCTGTTGCGGGTAAACATTATCCAGCGCCAATGGCTGCTGTGAATGTGGTTGAGCAAGCTGCAGGTTTAGACCGCGATGGTGCATTAAAAGTCGAAGCACAAGCGTTTATCAAGCTAGCTAAAACAGATGTTGCCCAAGCATTAATTGGTATTTTCTTAAATGACCAATTTGTAAAAGGTAAAGCGAAAAAAGCCAGCAAACTGGCTAAAGATGTTAACCAAGCAGCAGTATTAGGTGCTGGTATCATGGGTGGTGGTATTGCATACCAAAGCGCCAGTAAAGGCACGCCAATCGTGATGAAAGACATCGCTCAGCCAGCATTAGAGTTAGGCTTAAATGAAGCGGCTAAAATTCTATCAACACAAGTTGCTCGCGGCCGCTCTACGCCGGAGAAAATGGCAAAAGTATTAAATAACATTACCCCGTCACTTGATTACGCCGCCATAAAAGGTAGCGACATCGTGGTTGAAGCGGTTGTTGAACATCCAAAAGTGAAAGCGACAGTATTGGCTGAAGTTGAAGGTCAAGTTGCAGAAGATGCCATTATTGCATCTAACACTTCAACGATTTCAATCAACTTGTTGGCAAAGAGCCTCAAAAAACCTGAGCGTTTCTGCGGTATGCATTTCTTTAATCCTGTGCACAAAATGCCATTGGTTGAAGTTATCCGCGGCGAGCACAGTTCAGACGAAACCATTGCATCGGTTGTCGCTTACGCAAGCAAAATGGGTAAAACACCAATCGTAGTAAACGACTGCCCAGGCTTCTTCGTTAACCGCGTGTTGTTCCCATACTTCGCAGGCTTTAGCGGCCTACTTGCTGAAGGTGCTGACTTTGCCGCTGTTGATAAAGTCATGGAAAAACAATTTGGTTGGCCAATGGGCCCAGCATACTTACTTGACGTAGTCGGCCTAGATACAGGTCATCACGCACAAGCGGTTATGGCAGAAGGTTTCCCTGATCGTATGGGCAAAAACGGCAAAGACGCTATCGATATTATGTTTGAAAACAAGCGTCTAGGTCAAAAAAACACAAAAGGTTTCTATGCTTACTCAGTTGACCGTCGTGGTAAACCGAAAAAAGACATTGATCCTACAAGCTACGAATTATTAAGCGCTGAGTTTGGCGCATTAAAGACGTTTGAGTCAGATGACATCATCGCACGCTGTATGATCCCAATGATCATCGAAACGGTTCGTTGTTTAGAAGAAGGCATTATTGCATCACCTGCTGAAGGCGATATGGGTCTAGTTTACGGTATTGGTTTCCCTCCATTCCGTGGTGGTGTATTCCGTTACATAGATACCATGGGCGTAGCCAATTTTGTTGCCCTAGCAGACAAATACGCACATCTTGGTGGCTTATATCAAGTTACCGACGCTATGCGCGAACTTGCAGCCAACAACGGTAGTTACTACCAAGCCTAATCAGTGGGAAAGGAATTAAATCATGAAACAAGCTGTTATCGTAGACTGCATTCGTACCCCTATGGGCCGCTCTAAGGCTGGGGTATTTAGAAATGTACGTGCAGAAACATTGTCTGCAGAATTAATGAAAGCACTACTAGTGCGTAATCCACAATTAGACCCAAACGACATCGAAGATGTCATTTGGGGTTGTGTACAACAGACACTAGAACAAGGCTTTAACATTGCCCGTAATGCAGCATTAATTGCCGGTATTCCAAAAACGGCAGGTGCTGTAACTGTAAACCGTCTATGTGGTTCATCAATGGACGCATTACATCAGGCTGCTCGCGCCATTATGACTGGCCAAGGCGACACCTTCATTATTGGTGGTGTTGAGCACATGGGCCACGTACCAATGAACCACGGTGTTGATTTTCATCCAGGTATGGCAAACCGTGTAGCAAAAGCATCTGGCATGATGGGCTTAACCGCTGAAATGCTAGGTAAAATGCACGGTATCACTCGTGAACAACAAGATGCATTTGCCGTACGTTCACATCAACGTGCACACGCAGCAACCATCGAAGGTCGCTTCGCCAAAGAAATTTGGGGCATTGAAGGCCACGACGCAAACGGCGCATTAATTAAAGTGATGACCGATGAAGTGATTCGTCCAGAAACATCATTAGAATCTTTAGCCGGTTTACGCCCAGCATTCGACCCAGCAAACGGTACGGTAACCGCAGGTACATCATCTGCATTATCAGACGGCGCTTCTGCAATGTTGGTTATGGAAGAATCTAAAGCGCGCGCTTTAGGGCTAACCATCCGTGCACGTATTCGCTCAATGGCGGTTGCCGGTTGTGATGCGGCAATTATGGGTTATGGCCCAGTACCAGCAACCCAAAAGGCATTAGCCCGTGCTGGTTTGTCTGTTGCCGATTTAGATCTTATCGAACTAAACGAAGCCTTTGCAGCTCAGTCTTTACCTTGTGTTAAAGATCTTGGCTTACAAGATGTTGTCGATGAAAAGATTAACCTTAACGGCGGCGCAATTGCACTAGGTCATCCATTAGGGTGTTCTGGTGCACGTATCTCAACAACGCTAATAAACTTAATGGAAGAAAAAGATGCAACGCTTGGTCTTGCCACTATGTGTATTGGTTTAGGTCAAGGTATCGCGACAGTATTTGAGCGTGTATAAAAACCATTTTATTTAAAACTGAGCAAAACTCAGTTTACGAATAACATTAAAAACGAGCCAATTTGGCTCGTTTTTTTATTTTTAAATTTTTCTGCTTTGGCTAATGTTCCACGTGAAACATGTTCTATGAAAATTAAAAAATACTCAAACACAATGCAAATCGACATATCTTAGCCAAACTCAAACTTGGCAAGCATAACTGACAAGAGTAATATTGGCGCAATTAGACTAGTAAAATAGATTTTATTCAATGACCGATATATATGCTCAAGCACAACATCAACTCGACGCACTTGGCCTACGCTGCCCTGAGCCCGTAATGATGATCCGCAAAACCGTTCGTAAAATGACAGAGGGTGAAACCTTACTAGTTATCGCTGATGACCCAGCGACCACAAGAGATATTCCAAGTTTTTGTGAGTTTATGGACCACACATTAATTGCCAGTGACACCAGCAAAACACCCTATCAATACTTACTCAAAAAAGGACTTTAGATCATGGCCATCACATTGGAAGCCATCGCTTACAAAACAGCAAAGCGTGGTGTAATGAAACCGACATTTTGTGCCAATGTGACTGTAGAACGTGGTGTAGAAAATGATATTTTTGGCCGCCCAGGTAAACGCCAAGTAACCGTTATGTCTCAACAACAATGGCAACTTGCTTGTGAGCAAATTAATGCAGACCTGGATTGGCTCACTCGCAGAGCAAACTTATTAATCAGTGGCTATGAATTTAATGCCAAAGATGTCGGTAAAATCATTTCAATTGGCACCGATCTTCAACTGCAAATCACCGGTGAAACCGACCCATGTAAAAAAATGGAAATGGCTCACCCAGGTTTAGAGCAAGCGCTTTTACCAGACTGGCGTGGTGGTGTAACTTGCCGTGTCATTCAAGCTGGTTTAATTCAACCAGATGACCTAGTCACTATCGCTTAAACAGATACTCGGTAACTCATTTTTATTTAAGCTTTGCCCTTTAAACTCGCCCCTCATCTCTCTATGCCCATTAATGATAAATGGGCATCTATGTTAATGTCTGTCATCAATTGAAACAGATTTGTTGTACACCTTATTGGTAATTTATGCGATAAAGGAACCTCTAAATGACACCTTGCCGCATTTGAGTGTGCAGAGACATCAATATCTAATACAAAACTCGAAACAGGTTGATTCCACTAAAATCTAAAACCAAACGGATAATCTAATTTATGTTTACATCAAAATTGACACCTATTTATGCAGCAATAGCCCTATCACTCGGTATGAACACTGCAAGTATTGCCGCTGAAGATGACACAACGAAATGGCAAGTTAACTCACCAGAGAATGCTCAACTGCAACAAATTGATATTAATGTCACCGAAGGCACCTGGATGAACGTCAATGTGTCGCCTGACGGTAAAAACATCGTGTTTGACCTACTAGGTGATATATATCAAATGCCAATTTCAGGTGGCGAAGCCAAGCCAATTGCACAAGGTATCGCCTGGCAAATGCAGCCTGTTTATAGTCCTGATGGTAAATACATTGCCTTTACCAGCGATGAAGATGGCGGTGATAATATCTGGATTATGGATGCAGATGGCTCAAATCCACATCCTGTCACCAAAGAAACCTTTAGATTACTCAACAGCCCTGCATGGAGTCCAGACTCGCAATACCTTGTAGCTCGTAAGCATTACACAGGTACCCGCAGCTTAGGCGCAGGCGAAGTATGGATGTATCACGTTGCAGGTGGTGAAGGCGTTAAATTAACCGAACGTCCAAACGAGCAAAAAGACTTAGGTGAACCAGCCTACTCGCCAGATGGCCGCTATATTTACTTTAGTCAGGACGCAACGCCAGGTAAAACCTTTCACTACTCTAAAGACTCAGTAAAAGGCATTTATAAAATTAAGCGTTATGACACCCAAACTGGCGATATCGAAGTATTGATTGAAGGTACTGGTGGCGCAATCCGCCCAACGCCAAGCCCTGATGGCAAAACATTAGCGTATATTAAACGTGATGGATTTCAGTCAACGCTGTACTCACTTGATTTAAAGTCAGGTGCAGAAACCAAACTGTACGATAAGCTTGACCGCGATATGCAAGAAACCTGGGCGATTCATGGTGTGTACCCAACAATGTCGTGGACCAAAGACAACAAGCACATTGTGTTTTGGGCCCAAGGAAAAATTAATAAACTTGATGTCGACAGCAAAAAGCTCAGCGACATTCCATTTAGCATTAAAGGCCAACGCGATGTGCAGCCGGCGGTTCGTTTCACGCAAAACCTAGATCAAGATGAATTCGACGTAAAAATGTTACGTATGGCTCAAGTATCACCTAACGGTGAAAAAGTTGTATTCGAAGCCCTAGGAAAAATTTGGATCCGTGATATTAAAGACGGCAAACATAAACGCCTGACCCGTTTAGATGATGATATTAACGAGCTATTCCCGCAGTGGTCTCGCGACGGTAAAGACATTGTATTTACTACCTGGAATGATCAGCATCAAGGCACTGTAAGCGTTGTCAGTTCTCGTGGTGGCAAAGCCAAAGTATTAACCAATGAACCAGGTAAATATGTCGAGCCAACCTTCTCGCCTGATGGCGACTACATTGTGTACCGCAAAGCCCGTGGCGGATACATGACTCCACGTACCTGGTCACAAGAACCGGGCTTATATAAAGTCGATATCAAAGGTAAACAAAGTACCAAACTAACTGCCAGCGGCCATCAACCGCAATTTGGTGCAGACTCAGACCGAGTGTATTTTATGGATTTTGGTAAAACCCCAGAGTTCGCCTCAATCGGCATGAATGGCTTTGAAAGGCGTACCCATTACACCAGTGACCACGCAACAGAGTTTCGTTTATCGCCAGATGGTGAACACCTAGCCTTTGCAGAACGCTTTAGAGTATATGTAACCCCGTTTGCCAAACACGGTGAAACCATTGCCATTGGACCTAAAGCCACTAACTTACCTATTAGCCAATTAAGTGCCCGTGCAGGTGAAAGCATCAGCTGGAATGGTAAAAACAACCAACTATATTGGACATTAGGCCCTGAGCTATATCAAGCTGATGTTGACACTCAATACAGCAAATCAAACAAAAAAGTAGAACCCAAAGTGACTGCCATTGGCTTTAAAGATAAAGCAGATGTTCCACGTGGAACAGTGGTATTTGTCAGTGGTAAAGTCATTACCATGGAAAATGACCAGGTCATCGACAATGGCGTTGTTATTGTAAAAGACAATAAAATTAGCCAGGTTGGTGATGAGACATTAGCAATTCCGGATAACGCACAGGTTATCGATATTAGCGGTAAAACCATTATGCCTGGTTTATTTGATGCCCATGCACATGGTGGACAAGCAGATGATGAAATTATCCCGCAACAAAACTGGGCATTATATTCAGGATTGTCCCTAGGCGTGACCTCTATTCATGACCCATCAAATGATACTACCGAAATATTTGCCGCATCAGAGCAACAAAAGGCGGGCAAAATTGTCGGTCCAAGGATCTTTTCAACAGGCACCATTTTATATGGCGCCAACCTACCAGGTTACACCTCACATGTTGATTCGTTAGATGATGCAAAGTTTCACCTAGAGCGCCTTAAAAAAGTCGGCGCATTCAGTGTTAAAAGTTACAACCAACCTCGTCGAGATCAACGTCAGCAAATTATTGCCGCAGCGCGTGAACTCGAAATGATGGTGGTTCCTGAGGGTGGCAGTTTATTGCAACACAACTTATCAATGGCCGCTGACGGACACACAACTTTAGAACACTCATTACCTGTGGCGTCTATTTACAGTGACATTAAGCAATTCTGGAGCCAAACCAAAGTTAACTATACGCCAACACTAGTTGTTTCTTATGGTGGCATATCAGGTGAACATTACTGGTACGACAAAACCGATGTCTGGGCTCACCCACGCTTAAGCATGTATGTACCGCATGAGATTTTAGACGCTCGCTCAATGCGCAGAACCACCGCGCCAGACGAGCACTATAACCACTTTAATGTTGCCAGAGTGGCCAATGAACTGAATGATTTAGGTGTTAAAGTTAATATTGGCGCCCATGGTCAACGCGAAGGGTTAGCGGCTCATTGGGAAATGTGGATGTTCGCACAAGGCGGCATGAGTAATATGGATGTGCTCAAAACGGCCACCATTAATCCTGCCACCACCTTCGGCATGGATCATCAGCTAGGTTCAATTAAACCAGGTAAATTAGCCGACCTCATTGTGATTGACGGCGATCCATTAACAGATATCCGTAGTACCGATAAAGTGACTTACACCATGATAAACGGTAAGTTATTTAACTCAGAAACCATGAACGAATTAAATGGTGATAAGCAAAAGCGTAAAGCGTTTTTCTTTGAAAAGATCTAGCATTCTCACTCTAATAATGTGAATAAGTAAAAAGGGTGTTCCACGTGGAACACCCTTTTTTATTAACAGAAATGAGTTTTATACCAATTCCACTAATTATCTGGTCATTCAGCGGGAGTTCTGTGCCTTCTAGGTAAGTAATAGAATTGTAGGCATAGTTGCTCTCGGCAACTGCTCCTGCGTTGCTCTACCTTCTGCATCCATGCAGTCGTACGTCAAAATGCTATTAAGCAGCATAAAAGCACAGAAACCCGCCTTGTAGGAGGCACTCAGACTGTCCATTACTTTGTTGCATTGTCTTAGAAGGGAATAACCATTATTTCAACAATGCGCCTCAAACTGAACAATCTGAGTGACTCTGATTGGTCACATAATTAACAGAAATGAGTTTTAAAGGTAATCAATACTGACCATAACAATGGCAATCTGTCGTGTGGTCATTCACCATTCCAACGGCCTGCATAAACGCATAACAAATAGTTGGCCCAACAAAGTTAAAGCCTAACTTTTTAAGCGCTTTAGACATCGCTTCAGATTCTGGGGTTTGAGCTGGCACCTGGCTTGAGTTTTCAAAATGATTGACCTTAGGGCTTCCACCAACGAAATCCCATAAAAAAGTAGAAAAATCATTTCCCTGCTCAACAAACGCCACATACGCTTTAGCGTTTTTGATGATCGAGTTTATTTTTAATCGGTTGCGCACGATGCCTGGCTCAAGCATTAGTGCTTCAACTTTGTCTTGGTCAAACTCTGCAATCAAACTAGGCTGAAATCCGGCAAATAATTGCTCATAGTTTTGCTGCTTTTTTAAAATAGTAATCCAAGACAAACCTGCTTGCTGACCATCTAAACATAACTTGGCAAATAACTGCTTTGCATCGTATTGAGGTCTGCCCCAAACGTTATCATGATAATCTTGATACAAAGGATCTTCACTTACCCAGCCACATCGGTTAACTTGCATTATACGGTTCCATTAACGTTTTTATTCATACGTTAAAAAATAACCTACATCTGCCTTGTTCTACAAGGTATAATCATTACCATTTTCTATTAATAGCCTAATAGCAGTAGACATGACGACGAAACACGACGTAAAGACATTTCAGGGTTTCATCCTAACCCTCCAGGAATATTGGGCGCAGCAAGGTTGCGCAATTGTCCAACCTCTCGATATGGAAGTTGGTGCAGGTACTTTCCACCCGCAGACGTTCTTACGCTCATTAGGCCCAGAGCCTATGAGTAGCGCATATGTGCAGCCGTCTCGCCGTCCTACTGATGGACGCTATGGTGAAAACCCAAACCGCTTACAACATTACTACCAATTCCAAGTAGTATTAAAGCCATCACCTGACAATATTCAAGAGCTTTATCTAGGCTCATTAGAAGCCTTGGGGATTGATACCCAAGTGCATGACATTCGCTTTGTTGAAGACAACTGGGAGTCACCAACATTAGGCGCCTGGGGTTTAGGCTGGGAAGTGTGGCTTAACGGTATGGAGGTGACTCAATTTACTTACTTCCAACAAGTTGGCGGCATTGAATGTAGCCCTGTAACGGGTGAAATCACCTATGGCCTTGAGCGTTTAGCCATGTACATTCAAGAAGTCGACAGTGTGTACGATCTTGTTTGGACCGACGGGCCTCTTGGCCGTGTAACCTACGGTGACATTTTCCATCAAAATGAAGTTGAGCAATCAACTTATAACTTCGAACATGCCGATGTAAACTTTATGTTTACTATGTTCGATGAATGCGAAAAGATGTGCCAGCACTTATTATCGTTAGAAAAACCTCTACCACTACCTGCATACGAACAAGTCATGAAAGCCTCGCACGCTTTCAATTTACTTGATGCTCGCCATGCCATTTCGGTTACTGAACGTCAGCGTTATATTTTACGCGTTCGCACTATGGCTAAAGGTGTTGCAGAATCTTATTATCAAGCACGTGAAGCACTTGGCTTCCCACTGTGTAAGTAGAGGTCACCAATGAAATTTGAGAACTTACTCATTGAAGTGGGTACAGAAGAGTTACCGCCAAAGTCATTACGCACTTTAGCGGAGTCTTTTTTAGCAAACTTTACCGATGAATTAACCAAAGCAGACTTACCTTTTGATTCTGCTCTTTGGTATGCCGCGCCTCGTCGTTTAGCCATTAATGTTGTCGGCCTAGCCCTTGCACAAGCAGATAAAGTCGTTGAAAAACGTGGCCCTGCGGTAAGCTCTGCATTTGATGCAGATGGTAACCCAACTAAGGCAGCGCAAGGCTGGGCACGTGGTAACGGTATTACTGTTGACCAGGCTGAACGCTTAGTCACCGACAAAGGTGAATGGCTAGTACATCAAGCTAAAGTCGTGGGTGTTGAGACTAAAAGCCTAATTGCTGATATGGCACAACGAGCGCTTGATAAATTGCCAATCCCAAAACCAATGCGTTGGGGCAGCAATAAAACACAATTTATTCGCCCTGTTCACACTGTGACCATGTTACTGGGCAGCGAATTAGTTGCGGGTGAATTATTGGGTATTAAATCTGATCGTGTTATTCGCGGTCATCGCTTTATGGGTCAAGCAACTTTCGAGCTAGACCATGCAGACAACTATTTAACTGCGCTAAAAGAGCAAGGTAAAGTACTGGCTGATTATCAGCTTCGTAAAACCTTAATCAAAGCAGACTCTGAAGCCGCTGCTGCCAAGATTGGTGGTGTTGCCGATATCCAAGAAGACTTACTTGAAGAAGTGGCATCATTGGTTGAATGGCCAATAGTATTAACCGCTAGCTTTGAAGAAAAGTTTTTAGCTGTGCCATCTGAAGCCCTTGTATACACCATGAAAGGCGACCAGAAATACTTCCCTGTATTTGATAAAATCGGTAACTTGCTACCTAACTTTATTTTCGTCACTAACATCGAATCTAAAGACCCGCAGCAAATTATTTCAGGTAATGAAAAAGTGGTTCGCCCTCGCCTAGCAGATGCTGAATTCTTCTTTAATACTGATAAAAAGCACACGCTAGAGTCACGCTTAACCAGTCTTGAAACGGTTGTATTCCAAAAGCAACTTGGCACGTTAAAAGCGCGCGTTGAGCGCATTTCAACACTTGCAGGGTTTATTGCAACCCAACTTGATGGTCAGGGTGTTAGCACAAACAGTGCTGATGCAAGCCGCGCCGGTCTATTGTCTAAAACAGACTTGATGACCAACATGGTGATGGAGTTTACTGACACTCAAGGCACCATGGGGATGCATTATGCTCGCCTTGATGGTGAAACTGAAGCGGTTGCCGTTGCTTTAGAAGAGCAATACAAACCTAAGTTTTCGGGTGATACGGTACCAACGGCAAGCGTGTCTTGCGCGGTTGCGTTAGCTGAAAAGCTAGACACCTTAGTGGGCATTTTTGGTATTGGCCAGGCACCTAAAGGCGCTGCCGATCCATTTGCACTTCGCCGAGCTGCTATTGGTATTTTACGTATTATTGTTGAAAACAATTTGCCACTAGACTTAGTCGATTTAATTGCTAAAGCACAAGCGTTACACGCAGATAATGTTAGCAACGCTAATACTGCCGAAGATGTACTCGAATTCTTACTCGCACGGTTCCGTGCTTGGTATCAAGACAAAGGAATTCAAGTTGATGTGATTTTAGCAGTATTAGCTCGTCGCCCAACTCGCCCAGCTGATTTTGACAGTCGCGTTAAAGCGGTATCGCACTTCCGTGCTTTAGAGGCTTCTACTGCGCTTGCTGCTGCAAATAAACGTGTATCTAATATCTTGGCTAAAGTTGAAGGCAAACTGCCTGCAAACATCAACCAAGCGCTATTAGCAGAAACGGCTGAAAAAGCCTTGGCAGAAAAGTTAGCACAACTACAACCACAGTTAGCACCATTGTTTGCCAATGCTGATTACCAGCAAGCATTAACATTATTAGCCGATTTACGTGAAAGCGTGGACCAGTTCTTTGAAGATGTAATGGTAATGGCTGACGATGAAGCATTGAAAAATAACCGTTTAGCGTTATTAACCAATCTTCGTGAGCAGTTTTTGCATGTAGCAGATATTTCACTATTACAATAATATGAAATATCTGCATTAAAAAAGCGCCTTACGGCGCTTTTTTTATTGCTGAAGAGTCTTAACGACTTAAAACTCTAGCAATTTTTTATGTAGTTCAGCAAACTCTTGTTCAGTGATACCCACCTGAGCCAACAACACGATAAGTTCTTTCTGCGGTAATTTATCCACTTGCTGCAGCATAGAGCACTCACTAATAATATTGGCCTTCCAGATGATTAATGTCATTTCGTCATCAGGCTTAATGTTAGTATTAGCCAATAACGTTAACGGTGCTTCAAAATGCTCAGGTAAACGCCAGTAACGTGCTAATAATGCACTTAAGGTTAATGACTTTGTGGTCATGACCTGCTTAAACAAGGTTGAGCTAGGTTGTTCACCGGGCTCAGCTTGATAAAATGCATCCACCAGCATCTTAAAAATCGCAATTTTGCCGACATCATGAAGTAAGCCAAGTAAAAATGCGATATCACATTGTTCTGCATTGGCGAGTTCACTGGCTAAAAAAGCCACCTGCATTGAGTGACGCCAAATCTCGGCACCAAAGCGCCTAAAATATATTGGTTTTATGTCTATCATTTCGCGCGCTAAGCAGCTGGTGATAAAGTGCCTTAATTGTTGTCGACCAACCTGTACTAATGCTTGTTGAATACTCGTTACATCGTTTTCGGAACGTTTAAAGGCCATTGAGTTACACAGTTTAAGCACTTCAACACACAACAATGGATCTTGCTCAATAAGCTTAATAAGCTCTTTGGTGTCAATATTGTCATCAGCTAGTTTTCTGTCTAATTCGAGTATTTTACTAGGGAGCTTTAATACATTTTCGGCAATGGCTTGAGGCGAGCTTAACGCCAGTTCTATATCTTGCATGACACGGCGCTCAAGATTATTGGCAATACCACTGTCGGCTATAGACTGGTTGGCAAATAATAAACTGTAAAATAAAGCCGATAAATCTAATTGCGACTCTACAGCTTGAGTAGGTGTCACGACAATTGCCTCTGTCACCTGTTGTTTGGTGTGTTGACGTTTTTCAGCTGCGGTTTGCCCAGTAAATTTAATTTGTTCATTACGGTCACGAATATTAAACAGCTTTTTAAAAAATCTAACGACCACAATAAGTAACCTTCTTAAATTAAACTAACGCCAAGAATTTAATCATAGCAATAAAAACAAAATGGGCGCCATAAGGCACCCATTTATTTTAATAAGACGTGCTACACGTCTAAGTTAGCCACGTTTAACGCGTTAGTTTCAATAAACTCACGACGAGGCTCAACTTGGTCGCCCATTAAACATGTAAATAGTTGGTCAGCAGCAACTGCATCTTCAATGGTAACGCGTAACATGCGACGAGATTCAGGATCCATTGTAGTTTCCCACAATTGTTCAGGGTTCATTTCACCCAATCCTTTATAACGTTGAATGTATAAACCACGTTTTGCTTCGCTCATGGTCCAATCTAATGCTTCTAAGAAGCTTTCAACTTCTTTAACTCGCTCACCACGTTGTACATAACCACCCTCTTCAATCATGCCATCAAGTGCAGCGCCTAACTTAGCGATGCGTTGATAATCGGCTGAAGTAAAGAAGTCGTAACCAAATAGGAAGCTAGTATCGATACCATGTTTACGGATTGTCACGCTTGGGGTATACACTTTACGCTCAGGATCCAAAACAATATTGGCCGAGAAAATAATACCGCTGCTTTCGCGTTCAACTAAATCATCAACAAAGTGCTTACACCATGCAGTCATTAGCGCTTCGTCGCTTAGCATATCAAGTGTCACCTCTGGGTGATACAACATGCGATCGGTTAAGTTCATCGGGAAGCGTTTTTCTAAACGAGTAATGATTTTCTCAACTTCACGGTATTGATTCACCAAACGCTCAAGCGGCTCACCGCTCATGCCTAATGCACCTTGGCTAGGATAAACATGTGTGCCGTCTAATGCTTGTGTTGTTAGGTATTCAGTTAACGCTAACTCATCTTTAAGGTATTGTTCTTGCTTGCCTTTTTTTACTTTATATAAAGGTGGCTGTGCAATATATACATAACCACGTTCAATCAATTCAGGCATTTGACGGAAGAAGAAGGTCAACAACAGAGTACGAATGTGCGAACCGTCGACGTCAGCATCGGTCATGATAACGATGTTGTGGTAACGAGTTTTATCCGGGTTGTATTCGTCGCGACCAATACCACAACCTAATGCGGTAATTAAGGTTGCCACTTCTTGTGAAGATAACATCTTATCAAAACGTGCTTTTTCAACGTTTAAGATTTTACCTTTAAGTGGAAGAATAGCTTGGTTTTTACGGTTACGCCCCTGCTTGGCTGATCCACCAGCAGAGTCCCCTTCCACTATGTATATTTCAGAAAGACCAGGATCTTTCTCTTGGCAGTCAGCCAGTTTACCTGGCAAACCACCTAAATCTAATGCGCCTTTACGACGTGTCATTTCACGCGCTTTACGAGCGGCTTCACGTGCTCGAGCGGCATCAACAATTTTACCTACGATTAATTTAGCATCGGCAGGATTTTCTAATAGGTAATCGTTTAACTTCTCACCCATCGTTTGTTCTACAGCACTTTTCACTTCGCTAGAGACTAATTTGTCTTTAGTTTGTGAGCTGAATTTAGGATCAGGCACTTTAACTGAGATAACCGCGGTTAAGCCTTCACGAGCATCATCACCCGTTGCACTGGTTTTACCTTTTTTGTTAAACCCTTCACGTTCCATGTAAGTGTTTAAGTTACGCGTTAATGCGCCACGGAAGCCCGCTAGGTGAGTACCACCATCGCGCTGAGGAATGTTATTGGTAAAACAGAAGATACTTTCTTGGTAACCGTCATTCCACTGCATTGCCACTTCAACGGTAATACCGTCTTCGCGCTCTTGCGAGAAGTGGAATACATCTTTGTTTACCGGTGTTTTATTACGATTTAAGTAATCTACAAATGCGCTAATACCGCCTTCGTATTTAAAGAATTCGTCTTTGTTTTCGCGTTCATCAACTAAACGAATACCCACACCAGAGTTTAAGAAAGATAACTCACGTACACGCTTGGCTAAAATATCGAAATGAAATTCAACATCAGAAAAGGTTTGGCTACTAGGCCAAAAGCGAATTTCGGTACCGGTTTTAACGGCATCGCCAATTTCTTTAATCGGCTCGTTTGGTACACCATGAGTATAAAATTGCTCATAAATTTTACCGGCACGACGAATGGTTAATTGCAGCTTTTCAGATAAAGCGTTAACAACCGACACACCCACACCGTGAAGACCACCCGATACCTTGTATGAGTTATCATCAAACTTACCGCCGGCATGCAATACCGTCATAATAACTTCAGCAGCAGATACACCTTCTTCCTCATGGATAGAAACCGGAATACCACGACCGTCATCTTTTACAGAGACAGAACCGTCTGAGTGAATAGTAATGGTGATATCGCTACAATGGCCGGCTAAAGCTTCATCGATAGAGTTATCGACCACTTCGAATACCATGTGATGAAGACCTGTGCCGTCATCAGTATCACCAATGTACATACCAGGTCTCTTACGGACTGCATCAAGGCCTTTTAATACCTTGATACTCGAAGAATCGTAACTATTCTCTGACATATTTCTCTCTCGTTGTTATTCAATAACCGTTACCTGCCCTTGCTCCACATGAAACATCCTGTTCGGAGGGCTAGATAACGAATCGACTATTGCTAGCGGATCAATTGCGGTGACAAAAATTTGCGCACCGGTCTCGGTTAACTGCTGTAGCAATAGCTGCCTATGCTGTGCATCCAACTCAGACGGTAAATCGTCTACTAGATAAATACTGTTTTTATCGAGTTGTTGTTTGAGCAACTTTCCCTGTGCAATACGCAGTGCACAGACTAATAATTTTAATTGTCCACGGGACAATGCATCTTGCGCAGGTAGGTTACCTACTCGCAAACGTAAGTCTGCTTTATGAGGACCGCTGCCCGTGTTACCCGCGGCGACATCGCGCGAATATTGGTTTTCAAGTAACTGCGAAAAATCCGTTTTGCTGTCCCATCCTCGGGTAAAAGAAACCTTAATATCAACCTGAGGTAAAAACCGTCCTATTATACCCTTAAGTAGCTCATTTAACGAGTCTACATATCGATTTCGTATGTCGGTAACTTGTTCAGCATACCGCACCAGCTCTTTATCCCAAAATTGTATTTGGCTATAAGGAGATTGGTTACGAAGCAATTGATTACGTTGCTTTAATACCTTACGAACATTCACCCAGGCTTGATAAAAATGTGGGTCAGAATGAAATGCGCCCCAATCAATAAACTGTCTGCGAGCTTTTGGTCCTTCAAACAGTAAAGAAAAACTTTCGGGGGTAATAACTTGAATAGGCAACGTTTCAGCTAATGTGGATAAGCGTTTGACTTTTTCGCCATTAATTTTGACTTCAATTTCGCCGTTTCGATGACGTCTTAGACCAATTTTACAGTCATTTTCATCTTGGATAAGATTGGCAAAAAGGGTGAGTTTATCGTCATCATTATTAATCACTCGTTGTGATAAATGACTGCGAAAAGAACGTCCCATCCCTAAAAAGTAAATCGCTTCTAAAATACTGGTTTTACCGCTGCCATTTTGACCGTAAATCAAGTTTAACCCATCACTTGGATTAAGCGATGCTGAACTGATATTACGAAATGACCCTATGGTAATGCGCGATAAACTCATGAATACCTATTGTGATAGCCAAATAAAGCAGTAGAGACAAAGAAGGTGCTTTGCAGCACCTTTCATATAGTATTTAGACAATAACGTATTACAGACGCATTGGCATCACCACATACATAGAATCTTCTTCTTTGTGGTTCTCTATTAATGCACTTGAGTTACCGTCAATCAGCGTTATACGTACATCATCACTGGCGAGGTTATTCAGCACATCTAATAAATAACTTACGTTAAAACCAATTTCGAGTTTATCTGAGTCATAATCAACGTCGATAATTTCTTCAGCTTCTTCTTGCTCTGGGTTATTGGCGGTAATCTTTAATAAACCAGGCTCAAGTTGAATACGTACACCACGGAATTTTTCGTTCGATAAAATAGATGCACGGGTTAACGCTTGTTTTAATTGATTGCGGCTGGCAATAACCACCTTGTTACCACCCTTTGGTAACACTCGGCGATAATCAGGAAAACGACCATCAACTAATTTACTGGTAAATACCGCAGAGCTCGTCATCGCGCGAATCGCGTTATCGCCAATCGCAATGGTAATATCTTGGTCGTCGCTTTCAAGCAAACGCGCCATTTCAACCACCCCTTTACGTGGCACAATCACTTGTTTTTCAGGCAAAGAAATATCAACAGTACGATGGCTTAACGCCAAACGGTGGCCGTCGGTAGCAATAGCGCGTAGTACATTACCTTCGGTTTCAAATAATAAACCGTTGAGGTAATAGCGCACATCCTGGTTAGCCATTGAAAACTGAGTAGAGTCGATAATCGACTTTAATACACCCTGCTTTAAGCTAAATTCAATATCAGCCTGGAACGCTTCAACATTAGGGTAATCTTCAGCTGGCAATGTGGCTAATGAAAAACGGCTACGACCCGAGCGTAACAACCATTTACCATCTTGTTGTTCTACTTTTAATTCGCTTTGTTCAGGAAGAGACTTAACAATGTCGAGTAATTTTTTGGCAGGAACGGTAGTGCGACCAATGTTGATGTCACCGTGTATAGCGGCTTGCCCAACAAGCTCAACCTCTAAATCCGTGCCTGTTAGCTTAAGTGAGTCTTCACTAACCTCAACTAGTAAATTAGCAAGAATAGGTAAATTGTGTCTGCGTTCTACCGCGCCACACACTAGTTGCAGCGGCTTTAATAGGGCATCCCTATCAATTGAAAATTTCATCGTTCTACATTCCCTGAATTAAGAAGACAAAGTTCTAATCAAGTTAGCGTAATCTTCTTTAATGTCATGACTCTCTTCACGCAGTTGCGCAATTTTACGACAAGCATGTAATACCGTCGTATGGTCACGACCACCAAAAGCATCGCCAATTTCAGGCAAACTTTGGTTAGTGAGTTCTTTAGATAGCGCCATCGCCACTTGTCGTGGTCTTGCCACACTACGTGAACGACGTTTAGACAGCATATCTGCCATTTTTATTTTGTAGTATTCAGCAACCGTCTTCTGAATATTGTCTATAGTGACTAATTTTTCTTGCAGTGCCAAGAGATCACGTAAAGCTTCACGCACAAAATCAATAGTAATTGGACGACCGGTGAAGTTAGCGTTAGCAATAACGCGGTTTAATGCGCCTTCAAGCTCGCGTACGTTTGAACGTAAACGCTTAGCAATAAAAAAGGCCACTTCATCAGGCAGGTTAATGCCACTCTCTTGTGCTTTACGCATTAAAATCGCCACGCGGGTTTCTAATTCAGGTGGCTCGATGGCAACCGTTAACCCCCAACCAAAGCGAGATTTTAAGCGATCTTCTACCCCGTCGATCTCTTTAGGATAACGGTCTGAAGTTAAAATAATTTGGTGATTACCTTCTAATAGCGCATTGAAGGTATGGAAAAACTCTTCTTGAGAACGATCTTTGTTGGCAAAAAATTGAATATCGTCAATAAACAGGGCGTCGACACTGCGATAATAACGTTTAAATTCTTCAATGGCGTTATTTTGTAAGGCTTTGACCATGTCCTGTACAAAACGCTCAGAATGCATATACACCACTTTAGCGTTCGGATTATTTTTAATGATCCCATTACCGACAGCATGCAATAAGTGGGTTTTACCTAAACCGGTACCACCGTATAAAAATAATGGGTTATATGCGCCACCAGGGTTTTCAGATACTTGTAAGGCAGCCGCTTTACCGAGTTGGTTTGATTTACCTTCAACGAAGTTATCAAACTGATAAGTCGGGTTGATGTTACTGCGATGATTGGCATTAACAATCGGCTCTGCCTGGGTATTAAATGACGTTGTGCCAACTTGAGCACGCGTTTGGCTACTGACAGGCTTAGCGGCTACAGGGGTTGGAGCAACAGGACGTGCAGAAGACGGACGGCTACCAATATCAAAACGCAACTTAGGTGCATCACTGCCCATTTGTTCAGTGAAAAATTGATTAATGATATTAATGTATTTATCGCGTACCCAATCAAGTACAAAACGATTTGGCGCATACAAAACCAGAGTATCACCATCCATTTCAGCTTGTAACGGACGGATCCACATACTGAACTGCTGGGCTGATAACTCATCTTGCAGTCTGCCGATACATTGTTGCCAAAGTGAAACCGCCACTTATTTATCCCCAAATATCTTTAGTCAAAGGAGGTGTATTCTATAGGGAGATCACAATGATCGCTATCCTTAAAAACAGATTTATCCCCAGCGGGATCATTCTATGTGGATATCTGGGATCATGAAAGATCAAAATCGATCCATTAATTGTAAATTTGATGCAAATCCAGCTTTATTAACCGATCCACATTGATCTATAATACGCAACCTTTGATCTATGAAAACAAGCAAAGATCCACAAGATGTAGTGTCTGTACACAGACTTATCCACATTTTCTGGTGCTTATAAGCTTTCACCATCAAAGAAAGATTGGCAGAAATTCATCATATAACCACTTTCGTTATTGACGATAGTAATTAAAGTGATTACAATTCGGCCTCTTTTTTGCCCTTACCTCTAATTTTGGAGATAAGGTAAATTCACTAACAAAGACGGATTGCCATCATGAGTAAACGTACTTTTCAACCTAGCAACCTGAAGCGCAAGCGTTCTCACGGCTTCCGCGCTCGTATGGCCACTGTAGGCGGCCGTAAGGTGCTTGCACGTCGTCGTGCGAAAGGTCGCGCTCGTTTATCTGCGTAAGTAGATAACTAGGTGACTAGCTATACCTTTACGCGGGAGTTACGTTTGTTAACTCCCGCGCAATTTAAATCTGTATTCTCCAATCCAATCAAAGCATCCTCTGCTGAAATAACTCTGCTCGCTATTCCAAATTCTGAGCAACATCCTCGTTTAGGATTAACTGTGGCCAAACGTTTTGTAAAACGTGCTAACCAACGTAATCGCATTAAACGCGTGATAAGAGATAGTTTTCGTTTACATCAACACGACATCCCTAACATTGATATCGTAGTATTAGTCAGAAATGGCGTGATGGAAATGGAAAATGCAGAACTACATAAGTTGATAGAAAAGCTATGGCGAAAACTCAGTCGCCGTTACAATGGCTAGCAACTACGGTTATCCGTGGTTATCAAATTTTTATAAGCCCTTTACTGGGACCTAAGTGTCGGTTCGATCCAACTTGTTCTTATTATGCGATTGAAGCAATAAAAACGCACGGAACAGTGAAAGGTAGTTGGTTTGCAATCAAACGCATATTAAAATGTCACCCTTTACATCCCGGCGGTAGTGATCCCGTCCCCCCTAAAAATGACAGGTGTAATAAATAGGCTATGGAATCTCAACGCAATATATTGCTAATCGGTTTGTTGTTTGTCAGCTTTTTAATGTGGCAGCAATGGCAAACAGATAAAGCACCACAACCGGTAGCACAACAAACTGTTACCCAAACAAACGCAGCGACGATTAACGGCGCAGACGTTCCTGAAGCAGACTCAACTGGTATGCCAGTGGATATGCCTGCAACCAAGAACTTAATTACCGTTAAAACTGACCAGCTTGATATCAAAATCAGCCCTGTCGGTGGTGACATCGTTTATGCCGCATTGGTTGCCCACAAAGTTGAGATTGATAAAGATGACCCGTTTGTCATTCTTGAACAAACCAACGACCACACTTATATCGCACAAAGTGGTTTAATCGGTCGCGACGGCATTGATAGTAGCGCTAAAGGTCGTGCCGCCTTTGCCGCTCAAAATACCTCTTATACATTAGCAGATGGTCAAGACACATTATCAGTGCCATTAACCTTTACTGCTGACAACGGTGTGACTTTCGTAAAAACCTTTACGTTTACCCGTGGTCAATATGATGTTGGCGTTGATTACAATATTAGCAACACTTCAGATACTGCATTACAAGTGCAAATGTATGGTCAAATTAAACAATCCATCAAAGAATCTGAAAGCAGCATGATGATGCCAACCTATCGTGGTGCGGCATTCTCAACTCAAGATACTCGCTACGAAAAGTATGACTTTGAAGACATGGCAGACAAAAACCTAGGTAAAGTAACACTAGGTGGTTGGGCTGCAATGTTACAGCACTACTTCGTATCAGCTTGGGTTCCGCCAGCAACTGACTCAAATACCATTTTCTCAAGTGTGAGTGCTGGTGGTTTAGCTAACATCGGTTTCCGTGGCGCGTTATATGATATTGCACCAGGCACAACCCAAAAAATTAGTTCACAATTTTATGTTGGCCCTAAAAACCAAAAAGCCCTTTCAGCTATCTCTGAAACCTTAAACCTAGTGGTTGATTATGGTTTCTTGTGGTGGTTAGCAATACCTATTCACTGGTTATTGATGTTCTATCAATCATTTGTGGGTAACTGGGGTATGGCGATTATTTTAATCACCCTAACAGTACGTGGTTTGTTATATCCATTAACAAAAGCACAATACAGCTCAATGGCTAAAATGCGTAACCTACAGCCAAAATTAGCTGAGATGAAAGAGCGCTTTGGTGATGACCGTCAAAAGATGGGTCAAGCCATGATGGAACTGTACAAAAAAGAGAAAGTAAACCCAATGGGCGGTTGCTTACCTATTTTGCTACAGATGCCAATCTTCATCGCATTATACTGGGTATTACTTGAAAGCTATGAATTACGCCACGCGCCATTCATGCTATGGATTGATGACTTATCAGTACAAGATCCCTACTACGTATTACCATTACTAATGGGTGTATCGATGTTCTTGATGCAAAAAATGCAGCCAATGGCACCGACCATGGACCCAATGCAAGTTAAGATGATGCAATGGATGCCAGTTATCTTTACCGTATTCTTCTTATGGTTCCCAGCAGGTCTGGTACTTTACTGGTTAGTAGGTAACTTAGTGGCGATTACCCAGCAAAAGATTATTTATGCAGGTTTAGAGAAAAAAGGCTTAAAATAAGCCCAAGCTCAACAGTTAACTTATTCAAAAGTTAAATGAATAAAAAAGGCGGCTTAATAGGCCGCCTTTTCCTTTAATGATTTAGCAGGTATTTACCGTGACAACAGACACTATCGTAGCGCAAGCAACAGCACCAGGACGTGGTGGAGTGGGTATCATTCGTGTATCTGGCGATCTCGCTGCCAATGTAGCCAACGCCATTATTGGTCATGTGCCTAAAACCCGTTACGCCGAATATTGTGATTTTAATAGCCACGATGGTCACGTTATTGATCAGGGTATTGCACTATTTTTTAAAGGTCCAAACTCATTTACTGGCGAAGATGTATTAGAGCTGCAAGGTCATGGTGGCCAGATAGTACTTGATATGTTGATTAAACGCGTCATGGAAATCGATGGTATCCGCATAGCTAAACCTGGTGAGTTTAGTGAGCAAGCATTTATGAACGACAAGCTCGATTTAACTCAAGCAGAAGCGATTGCCGATTTAATTGATGCTACCAGTGAGCAAGCAGCAAAAAGCGCTTTGCAATCATTGCAAGGTGAGTTTTCTAAAGAAGTTCATGAGCTAGTAGAGCAAGTCACTAACCTACGTTTATACGTAGAAGCCGCGATTGATTTTCCTGATGAAGAAGTCGACTTTTTATCGGACGGTAAAATTGCTAATGCCTTATATCGGATTATCGACAAACTCACTACTGTTCAAGCCAGCGCCAAGCAAGGTTCAATTATTCGCGAAGGCATGAAAGTCGTCATTGCTGGACGTCCTAATGCTGGTAAATCAAGCTTACTTAATGCCCTTGCAGGTAAAGAGTCTGCCATTGTCACAGAAATTGCCGGCACTACCCGTGACGTACTGCGTGAACACATACACCTTGATGGCATGCCGCTGCACATTATCGACACAGCAGGATTACGTGACACCACAGATACGGTTGAGCAAATCGGTATTGAGCGCGCTTGGGCAGAAATAGCGAGTGCCGATAGAGTCTTGTTTATGGTTGATGGTACGACGACAGATGCCGTTGACCCACATAATATCTGGCCCGACTTTATTGACCGTTTACCTTCAAGACTGGGTGTAACAGTAGTGCGTAACAAAGCCGATTTAACCGGTGAAACCCTCGAAATGTCGCAAGAGCAAGGATACGATGTTTACCGTATTTCAGCTAAAACAGGCCTAGGAGTTGAAGAGTTAAAGCAACACCTTAAGTCATTAATGGGTTATCAAAGTAATCTAGAAGGCGGTTTTATTGCACGCCGTCGTCATTTAGAAGCTTTAGACTTAGCCGCAAGTCACCTACAACTGGGTAAAGAACAGCTTGAAGTGTATCTAGCTGGTGAGCTATTAGCAGAAGAGTTACGTATGTGCCAAATGGCGCTATCTGAAATTACTGGTAAATTCACTTCAGATGACTTACTCGGCAAAATCTTTAGTTCATTCTGTATCGGTAAATAGTGTATAGCTCAGTAGGAATAAACACATGACATTGGCTAATCAAGTTGTCGTTCTCGACTTTGAAACCACAGGTTTATCACCCGATAATGGTGACAGAGCCATTGAAATTGGTGCGGTAAAGCTAGTTGATGGCCAAATAGTGGACACTTTTCAAGAGCTGATAAACCCGGGTAAACACGTAAACAACTTTATTGAGCAGTACACAGGTATTAGCAATAACATGCTCAAACATGCGCCATCATCTAAAGAGGTGATGGCACAATTTGCCAAGTTTATTGACGGATTCAATTTAGTCGCGCACAACGCCAGCTTTGATAAAAAATTCTTAGATGCCGAATTCAAGCATAATAAGCTGCACTACACCGGCCAATTTGCTTGCTCATTGTTGTTATCTCGTCGTATAAGCCAGGACGCCCCCAACCATAAGCTTGGCACGTTAGTGAGTTACCACCAATTGCCTAACGACGGTGTGTTTCACCGCGCCTTAGCTGACGCTACCATGACCAGTTACCTTTGGTTACATCAACTCGACGAACTGCAACAGCAACTGCCGCAGCACCAGATAACCTTAGATATTATCAATAAAATATCTAGCCTGCCCAAAGCTCAAATAAACCGCTACTACCAAACTATGGCTCGTTGATAATCCCTAGCCCAGCGTTTATTACAACTCTTGGGCTAATTTATCCACTAGCAATCGTACTTTGGGTGACAAATGGCGGTTGTGTGGGTACAAAGCCCAAATACCTTCTTTAGGTTGTTGATATGGCGCGAGTAACACCACTAGCTGTCCAGATTCAATTGCGTCATTAACGTAATAACCCGGCAATTGCACAATCCCCAGCCCCTTAATGGCCGCAGACAATAAACTTAAACCACTGCTGCAACTCAACGACCCATGTACCTTAACCGCTTTAGACTTGCCCTGGTCAATAAAATTCCAATGCGACTGACTGCCAATTAAACAATTATGCTGGCTCAATTCCGACAAAGTATAAGGTGTACCAAACTGAGCAATATAACTTGGTGCTGCACACACATATTGGCTTCGATTAGTTAAGCGTTTAGCCATCATTGACGAATTAGATAACCGCCCTAACCTAATGGCTAAATCAAAACCACCTTCCACTAAATCGAGTTGGCGATTAGTTAACTCACACACCACCTCAATATCACGATATTGCTGCATAAAATCGATAACAACCGGCATGACAAAATTTTCACCGTAGGTCACCGGTGCAGTCATCCTAATTAAGCCTTGAGGTTTATCTTTTAAACTTGAAATAGCCCGCTCAGCTTCATCTAGACTGTCTAGCACTTGGCGGCAATGCTGATAATAAACGGAGCCTTCTTCGGTTAACGACACTTTACGCGTGGTGCGATAAAACAGTTTAGTGTTTAAACGGTTTTCAAGTTGACTCACTTGACGACTCACTTGCGCCGTCGAAATACTTAAACGCTTACCTGCGGCAGTAAAACTGTCGGTTTCTGCTACCGCAACAAACTCAAAAATCCCTTCCCACTGCATCATTATTACATTCTCGTAAAAGTCATTTACAAAACTAGCTGATTATCATTTTATGATAAACAAATATAATGGATAAATACACTACACTGTAGTGATGCTAGTTAACCATCATTCATGGTATTACGTTAAAGGAAGTCATTTATGTCAGCACAATTTATTAAATCAAAAGCCGCAATTGCTTGGGGACCAGGACAACCATTATCGGTTGAAGAAGTCGATGTCATGTACCCAAAAGCCGGTGAAGTCATGGTACGTATCGTGGCATCTGGTGTATGTCATACCGATGCATTCACCTTATCAGGTGATGATCCTGAAGGCGTATTTCCAGCCATTCTTGGTCATGAAGGTGGCGGGATTGTTCATATGGTTGGCGAAGGTGTTACCAGTGTCAAAGTGGGCGATCATGTTATTCCGTTATACACCGCAGAATGTGGTGTATGTAAGTTCTGTACTTCTGGCAAAACCAACTTATGTAGCGCTGTACGAGCTACACAAGGTAAAGGCTTAATGCCAGACGGCACCACCCGTTTCTTTAAAGATGGCGAACCTATTTTCCACTACATGGGTTGTTCTACTTTTTCTGAATACACAGTCTTACCTGAAATTTCACTGGCTAAAGTCAGTAAAGAAGCGCCATTAGAAGAAGTGTGCTTATTAGGTTGTGGTGTCACGACCGGTATGGGCGCAGTACTGAAAACAGCGAAAGTACAAAAAGGCGATACCGTAGCAATATTTGGTCTAGGCGGCATTGGCCTATCAGCCATTATTGGCGCAACTATGGCTGGAGCAAGCCGCATTATTGGTGTCGACTTAAATGAATCTAAGTTTGAACTGGCGAAAAAACTGGGGGCAACAGACTGCATTAACCCTAAAGACTTCGATAAGCCAATTCAGGACGTGATTGTTGAAATGACCGATGGCGGCGTTGATTTCTCATTCGAATGTATTGGTAACGTTAACGTGATGCGCAGTGCATTAGAATGTTGTCACAAAGGTTGGGGTGAATCAGTGATTATTGGTGTAGCTGGTGCTGGCCAAGAAATTTCAACGCGTCCATTCCAATTAGTGACCGGCCGTGTATGGCGTGGCAGTGCATTTGGTGGCGTTAAAGGACGCAGTGAATTACCCGGTATTGTTGAGCAATACTTAGCAGGTGAGTTTAAGTTAGATCACTTTATTACCCACACAATGGGCCTTGAAGGGATTAACGATGCATTTGATTTAATGCATAAAGGCGAAAGCATCCGCACCGTTATCCACTTTGATAAATAAGTCTAAAAGCAGATCTTAAGTCAAATAACAATGCAGTTAATTTTTTAATTAACTGCATTTATTTTATAAGGACCCATCATGACCATTGAAAATATCAGCAGCACCAAAGCATTTGGTGGCTGGCATAAACAATATCATCATCAGTCAACGGCGCTCAATTGCACGATGCGTTTTGCGATTTACTTACCGCCACAAGCTGAACAGCAAAATGTGCCCGTGTTGTATTGGTTATCAGGCCTCACCTGTACTGACGAAAACTTTATGCAAAAAGCAGGTGCACAGCGCATTGCCGCAGAGCTTGGAATCGCCATTGTCGCGCCAGACACCAGCCCGCGTGGCGAAGGGGTTGCCGACGATAAAGACGGTGCATATGACTTTGGTTTAGGCGCAGGATTTTATCTCAATGCCACCAAACCACCTTTCGATCAGCATTATAAAATGTATGATTATGTGGTGTCTGAGCTGCCAGCAATCATCGAAGCGCATTTTCCGGTAACTAAGCAGCGCAGTATTAGTGGTCACTCAATGGGCGGCCATGGTGCACTGACAATTGCATTGAAAAATCCAAACCAATTTAACAGTGTTTCGGCATTTAGCCCTATTTGTAATCCAATGGATTGCCCATGGGGAATTAAAGCGTTTCGCGGTTATTTAGGCGATGATCAACAGCAATGGCAACAATATGATAGCTGTGAGCTGATGCAAAACAGCCAACAATTTGTGCCTGCGCTGGTGGATATTGGTACCAATGACAACTTTTTAGATGAGCAGTTAAAGCCACAAACACTCGTCAATATAGCTAAAAACAAAGGCTACCCACTTGAATTGCGCATGCAGCCTGGTTACGACCATAGCTACTACTTTATCGCAACCTTCATTGAAGCTCACCTGCGCTTCCATGCTAAACATTTGCAGATTAGCTAACGCGAGCAATTGCTTAGCAAGGATTAAGCGGCAATTTAACTTAGTCTAAATCTGTTAATGCTAACTAACCAGTCACCTAAAACGAGCCTTTATGGCTCGTTTTTTTATCGCTAAAAAATATTGCTGCGATAAAAGAGCGAAATAAGCAGCTTATTTCGGACTAAAAAGTGTAAATAAGCCAACATTAAGCGTAATTGAGCGAGTAAAATAACCTTAAAGCACATAAAGCTGACGATTAAACGAGCAGATTAAGCAACAATTTGGAGTAGAAATGGCAAACATAGCATTACTAGTGGGTACAACATTGGGCAGTTCAGAATACGTTGCAGATGAAATGGCAGAGCAATTATCTCAATTAAACCACCATACTGAGGTGTTTATAGATCCACAATTAGCCCAATTAAGCGATTTTTCAATGTGGATCATCGTTAGCTCAACCCATGGAGCAGGCGATCTTCCAGACAATATAGTGCCTTTTTATAAACAATTAATGCTAGAAATGCCTGATCTTAACGGGATTCAGCATGCATTATGTGCCATTGGCGATTCAAGCTATGACACTTTCTGCCAGGGCCCTGAAAAAATAATCGATCTGTTATTACAATACGGATCAAACACCATTGTGGATAAGATCCAAATTGATGTTCAACAAGATCCAGTACCTGAAGAGCCCGCACTGGCGTGGTTATTACAATGGCAGGATAAAATTAACTAGGCATAAAATACGATCTTATTTTGTATAAACTAAGATCAACTCACAATTTAGATCTAGCTTATCCACAAATTACTATTTCAAATAACAACTTTGTGGATAAGCTATTATTTTCTGCGATCATAACTCTGTACTATTCACACTCCGATCTGCTTAAAGATCACCCTTGTGGATAAGTACCCGATCTATCCCCACCTTATATTGAGTTTGATCGCGATCAGATCACAGGTTTGAAAGCTCGTTATCTATTGATTTTAAATGGAAATAAAAGTTACTAACAGAAAAGCTCGATCCTAATAGTAAACATAATAAAAAGATCTATATAAAGATCTTAAGATCTATTAAGCAAACCCATCTTGATCATTCTATGAAAAATGATCATTCACGTTCTGACAAGCAAGTGCTAAAATGCGCAGCTCGAATCGCGTTACAAATTGAATTTAACTTTCTAAGCAATCAAAGGTCGCATAATGCATTTTCATGAACGGTTTGATGTAATTGTCGTTGGTGGTGGTCATGCCGGAACTGAGGCAGCCCTCGCAGCAGCAAGAATGGGATCAAAAACATTATTGTTAACCCATAACATCGACACACTAGGTCAAATGTCTTGTAATCCCGCTATCGGTGGTATTGGTAAAGGCCATCTGGTTAAAGAGATCGACGCATTAGGCGGAGCCATGGCAACGGCTACAGACTTTGCCGGGATTCAATTTAGAACATTAAATTCAAGTAAAGGTCCTGCTGTTCGTGCTACTCGTGCCCAAGCAGACCGAGCGCTATATCGTCAAAAAATTCAGCACATTTTACAAAATCAAGCTAACTTACGTATTTTTCAACAAGCAGTTGATGACTTAGTGGTTGAAAATAATAAAGTTATAGGTGTTGTCACTCAAATGGGTTTGGCATTTGAAGCCCCTGCAGTGGTATTAACCACAGGCACATTTTTAAGTGGCAAAATTCATATTGGTTTACAGAATTACAGTGGTGGCCGTGCAGGCGATCCACCAGCCATTGCATTAGCAAACCGTTTACGTGAATTACCCATCCGTGTTGGCCGTTTAAAAACCGGAACACCACCACGTATTGATGCAAATACCATTGATTTTTCACAAATGACAGAGCAAAAAGGCGATACTCCATTGCCAGTAATGTCGTTTATTGGTGATGTGAGTCAGCATCCAAAACAAATTTCATGTTTTATTACTCACACCAATGAAAAAACCCACGATATTATTCGTGGTGGCTTAGACAGAAGCCCAATGTATTCAGGTGTTATTGAAGGTATTGGCCCTCGTTACTGCCCATCGATTGAAGATAAGATCCATCGCTTTGCGGATAAATCATCGCACCAGATCTTTATTGAACCTGAAGGTTTAAGCACTAACGAGATCTACCCTAACGGGATTTCTACCAGTTTACCTTTTGATGTTCAGCTTAATTTAGTGCGTTCGATCAAAGGCATGGAAAACGCTGAAATCGTTCGTCCTGGTTACGCTATTGAGTATGATTATTTTGATCCACGCGATCTTAAAAACTCATTAGAAACCAAAACTATTAATGGCTTATTCTTTGCAGGTCAAATCAACGGCACAACCGGTTACGAAGAAGCCGGTGCTCAAGGATTACTTGCTGGTATGAATGCATCTTTACAAGTACAAGGTAAAGACACATGGTGTCCTCGTCGTGATGAAGCATATCTTGGTGTATTAGTTGACGATTTATCAACTCTAGGTACCAAAGAACCATACCGTATGTTTACTAGCCGTGCGGAATATCGTTTATTATTGCGTGAAGATAACGCCGATCTACGATTAACAGAAAAAGGTCGTGAACTTGGTTTAGTTGACGATAATCGTTGGGAATTGTTCAGTAAGAAAAAAGAATCGATCGAACTGGAATTACAACGTCTACGTGGACAGTGGGTACACCCTAATTCACCATTGCTCGATGTGCTTAATCCACAATTGAATACGCCAATTTCTCGCGAAGCTTCTTTTGAAGATTTACTGCGTCGTCCTGAAATGGATTACAGTAAATTAATGCAATTAGAAGGTTTTGGCCCAGGTCTTGAAGACCCACAAGCTGCTGAGCAAGTGCAAATTCAAGTTAAATACTCAGGATATATTCAACGTCAACAAGACGAAGTTGATAAAGCCGTGCGTCATGAAAGCTCATTATTACCGTTAGATCTGGATTACAAAGAAGTACCAGGTTTATCCAATGAAGTGATCGCTAAGCTCAATAACCACAAACCAGAAACGGTAGGACAAGCCTCGCGCATATCAGGAATTACTCCTGCAGCGGTCTCAATTCTACTTGTACACTTGAAAAAGCGTGGTTTATTGAGAAAAAGCGCATAATTACAGATATTTTTTCGACTCAATAACACAAGGGAAGCCATAAGGCTTCCCTTAGTGCTTTTACGGCTTCATAATAACTGCCGTCTGTTCATGCAATTTACGAGGCTTTCTGTGTTATCTGTGCAACTCCAAACCTATTTAGCTGAAATGAAAATATCGGCCACTGAATTACAACAAAAACAATTAATCGGTTTTGTTGAAATGCTCGCTAAATGGAATAAAGCCTATAACCTCACCTCGGTTCGCGATCCTGAGCAAATGTTAATCCGTCATATTATGGACAGTTTAACCGTTTCTCCTTATCTTGAAGGACATCGCTTTATTGATGTCGGCACAGGACCTGGTTTACCCGGGATCCCATTAGCCATTATGAACCCAGACAAAGAATTTGTATTATTAGACAGTTTAGGTAAGCGGATCCGCTTTCAAAAACAGGTTCAATTTGAACTTAAAATTAATAATATAACCTCAGTAGAGAGCCGGGTTGAGGCTTATCAACCTGAAGATAAATTTGATGGCGTATTAAGCCGAGCGTTTGCCTCAATACAAGATATGCTCAGCTGGTGCCATCATTTGCCAAAAGAAAACGGTATTTATTACGCCTTAAAAGGCCAGTTAAGTGAACAAGAATTACAGCAAATGCCAGCAGGATTTTCGCTGGTTGATACCATTGTATTGCATGTACCAAAGCTAGATGAACAGCGACATTTATTAAAAATTGCTAAGCAATAAAGCGCATTTCTTTTGCTAATTAATCTAACCGGACATCAATAATTTAAAGGCAGGATGACATAGTGGGTAAAATTATTGCCGTAGCCAACCAAAAAGGTGGCGTAGGAAAAACAACAACTTGCGTAAACTTAGCCGCATCACTTGCCGCCACAAAGCGTAAAGTGTTGTTGATCGACTTAGATCCTCAAGGCAATGCAACCATGGGCAGTGGTGTCGACAAATACGATGTTGACAATACTGCCTACGAATTACTGGTAGAAGAAAAGCCTTTTGCAGATATTGTGATTAAAAATACCGTGGGTAAATTTGATCTGATCGCCGGTAATGGTGATGTGACGGCTGCAGAAATTAAGCTGATGGAGTTTTTTGCCCGTGAGATCCGTTTACGTAATGCACTTGCGCCGATTAGAGACGATTACGATTATATCTTTATCGACTGCCCACCTTCATTAAATATGTTAACCGTTAATGCCATGTCTGCAGCTGATTCTGTTTTGGTGCCAATGCAGTGTGAATACTATGCATTAGAAGGGCTGACAGCGTTGATTGATACCATTACCAAGCTCGGTGCAATGGTCAATCCAACATTAACCATCGAAGGTATATTACGGACCATGTACGACCCGCGTAATCGATTATCAAATGATGTGTCAGATCAGCTAAAACAACATTTTGGTGACAAGGTTTATCGAACTGTCATTCCAAGAAACATTCGTTTAGCAGAAGCACCTAGTTTTGGTGCACCTGCCATGTATTACGATAAATCAAGTGCTGGCGCTAAAGCTTATTTAGCCCTTGCAGGTGAAATTATTCGTCGTGCAGAGCAGCTGACACAACCCAAACAAGCGTAGGACATAAAAATGACGTTAAAAAAACGCGGTTTAGGTAAAGGCCTGGATGCCTTATTAAGCCATAGTAATGCGGCTACTCGTAAAAGCGAGCAACCTGAAGACACTCAGCCATTAGCCACTGCTGGCGATCTTATTCATCTTGATCTCGACAAACTCCAGCCGGGGAAATACCAACCGCGTAAAGATATGTCGCCTGAAGCACTAGAAGAACTGGCTGAATCAATCCGCTCGCAAGGTGTTATTCAGCCTATTGTTGTACGTAAGGTTGTTGAGGGTAATTATGAAATTATCGCCGGTGAACGTCGTTGGCGTGCAGCACAACTCGCCAAGCTTGATAAAGTCCCTTGTATTGTTAAGCAGGTTGCCGATGAAGCCGCTGTCGCGATTGCATTGATTGAAAATATTCAGCGCGAAGATCTCAATGCAATGGAAGAAGCAATAGCGTTACAGCGTTTACTTGAAGAGTTTGAATTAACCCATCAACAAGTCGCCGATGCGGTAGGTAAATCTCGTGTTAGCGTGTCAAACCTATTACGTCTAAACAGCCTCAACGAACCTGTTAAGCGTTTGTTAGAATATGGTGACATTGACATGGGGCACGCCCGTGCATTATTGGCCATTGAAGGTGATGAACAAACTATTTTGGCCCGATTAGTAGCATCAAAAGAAATGACTGTTCGTGAAACTGAACGATTAGTTAATAAAGCCTTAAATCCGGCTAAAGTTGCCGAAACTCATGCTAAAGATCATGATGTTAGCCGTTTAGAACAAGAGTTAATTGAAAGGCTCGGTGCCAAAGTTGCTATCAACCATGGGACTAAAGGCAAAGGAAAAATTGTAATAAACTACCAAAATCTCGCTGAATTAGACGGTATTTTAAGTAAAATCCGCTAAAAAGCCGACTAAACCATTTCATGTAGTAATTTTGTGACACAGCGCTAATTTTTACTTTTGTATATTTAGCGCTAATTCACTTATTAAATCGTTGTTTTCCTATCATCAAAGTTGCAAACAAAGCGCGAAAAGGTATACTTTGCAGGCTTTTTGTATCTTAAGGCTAGTTTAATCTATTAAATTTAACATTAGGACCGCGAAAGGCATTAATGCGGAGATATGAAGTTGGGTAATGTTTTAGCGCGTCGTGGTAGGTTAGCAGCCTATAAATTAGTGCTGGTACAAGCGATTGTTGCGAGTATTATTTCAATACTATTTTTCGTAATGTGGGGAGCACAGTATGGTCAGTCTGCATTAGCAGGTGCGATTATCGCTGTACTTCCTAATTTTGTATTCGCAACCCTAGCTTTCTCACATAGTGGGGCAAGCTCAGCAGCAAAAGTGGTTAAAAGCTTTTACTGGGGGGAAGCGGTAAAGATGCTGTTGACCATTGCATTGTTTACGTTAGTGTTTATCAACATGGAAGTCGGATTTATGCCGCTTTTTACTTGTTATTCGTTAGCGTTAGTTGTGCACTGGATAGCACCTTTATATTTCAAGCAAAGTTAAGTGGGATGAATCATGGCTGCAACTGGTGAAGCGTTAACACCGCAGGGCTATATCCAACATCACCTTACCAACTTAAGTGTTGGTGAAGGGTTTTGGACATGGCACATTGATTCGTTGCTCTTTTCGGTTGGGCTTGGTGTGTTGTTCTTATGGCTGTTTTACAGTGCTGGCAAAAAAGCGACGACAGGCGTTCCTGGCAAATTTCAATGTTTTGTCGAGATGATTGTTGAGTTTGTTGATAGCAGTGTGAAAGAAACCTTTCACGGCCGCAATCCTGTTATTGCGCCTTTAGCTCTGACTATTTTTGTGTGGATTTTCATGATGAACTTCATGGATATGATCCCTGTAGATTGGTTGCCATGGGCAGCAAGTTTAGCAGGCGTGCCATACCTAAAAGTAGTTCCGACTACTGACGTAAACATCACTTTTAGCTTAGCTATTGGTGTGTTTGTGCTGATTATTTACTACAGCATTAAAGTCAAAGGTGTTTCAGGTTTTGTTAAAGAACTAACATTTCAGCCTTTTAACCATTGGGCAATGATACCCGTCAACTTATTATTAGAAACAGTTACTCTAGTAGCTAAGCCAATCTCATTGGCTCTACGACTATTTGGTAACTTGTATGCTGGTGAGTTGATTTTTATCCTTATTGCATTGATGTATGGTTCTAACGTGGCGTTATCTGCTCTAGGTGTAGGATTACAACTAGGTTGGTTAATTTTCCATATTTTAGTTATTACTTTACAAGCATTTATTTTCATGATGTTGACCATTGTTTATTTAAGCATGGCGCATGAAGATCACTAAGGGTAACCGAAAATTTTTTTGACCTAAATCATTAATAACAACGATTTAGAATATTGGAGATAGATATGGAAACTGTATTAGGAATGACGGCTATTGCTGTTGCTCTACTTATTGGTATGGGTGCATTAGGAACAGCTATCGGTTTCGGCCTTTTAGGTGGAAAGTTTTTGGAAGGTGCAGCACGTCAGCCAGAAATGGCGCCTATGTTACAAGTTAAAATGTTCATCGTAGCGGGTCTACTTGATGCCGTAACTATGATTGGTGTAGGTATTGCGCTATTTATGCTATTTACTAACCCATTGGGTGCAATGCTTTAATTAACGCTTCTGTCTTTAATCTAACTAGGAGGCTGTTGTGAATTTCAACGCTACCCTATTCGGTCAGACGGTTGCCTTTATTCTCTTCGTGTGGTTTTGCATGAAGTTTGTATGGCCTCCGTTGATGAATGCCATCGAAGAACGCCAGAAGAAAATTGCTGATGGTCTGGCAGATGCCGGCCGTGCAGCAAAAGATCTAGAGTTAGCGCAAATTAAAGCTACTGAGCAGCTAAAAGAAGCAAAAGTAACTGCCAACGAGATCATTGAGCAAGCTAACAAGCGTAAAGCTCAAATCGTTGAAGAAGCTAAAGCTGAAGCACAAGTTGAGCGAGCTAAAATTATCGCTCAAGGTAATGCAGAAATTGAAAACGAACGTAATCGCGTTAAAGATGACTTGCGTAAGCAAGTTGCTACTCTAGCCGTTGTAGGCGCAGAGAAGATTCTTGAACGTTCGATTGACCCAGCCGCCCACAGTGACATTGTTAATAAACTTGTTGCTGAAATTTGATAAGGAGTTGAGTTATGGCTGAATTAACCACCATCGCTCGCCCTTACGCAAAGGCAGCTTTTGATTTTGCTGTTGAACATAAAGCAGTAGATAGCTGGACAGAAATGTTAGCTTTCGCCTCATTGGTAAGTGAAAACGAATCAATGAAACCACTGCTTAACGGTACTCTTGCGAGTACTCAACTTGCCTCACTGTTTATTAATGTATGCGGTGAACAAGTCAACGAGCAAGGTCAGAACCTGATAAAGGTAATGGCTGAAAACGGTCGTTTAGGGATACTGCCAACAGTATCGCTACTTTTTGCTGAATACCGTAATGAGTGGGCAAAAGAAGTTGAAGCCACTGTGGTTTCTGCTACTGAGCTAAGCTCTGAGCAACAGCAGCAAATTAGTGTTTCTCTAGAGAAACGTCTCGCACGCAAAGTTAAGCTGAATTGCAGCATCGACGCATCGCTCATTGGCGGTGTGATTATTAAATCAGGCGACCTAGTCATTGATGGCTCGGTAAGCGGTAAGTTATCGCGCTTGTCTGATAAGCTGCAGTCGTAATTGGGAGTTTGAGCATGCAACTGAATTCCACTGAAATCAGCGATCTGATTAAGCAGCGGATCGAGCAGTTCGACGTCGTTAGTGAAGCTCGCAACGAAGGTACTATCGTTGCAGTAAGTGACGGCATCATTCGCATTAACGGCCTTGCCGATGTAATGCAAGGTGAAATGATCGAACTGCCTGGTGGCCGTTTTGCAATCGCGTTGAACTTAGAACGTGATTCTGTAGGCGCCGTAGTAATGGGCCCTTATGCTAATTTAGCAGAAGGCGCAAAAGTTAGAACCACTGGTCGTATTCTTGAAGTACCAGTTGGTCGTGGACTACTTGGTCGTGTTGTTAACACCCTTGGTGAGCCAATCGACGGTAAAGGACCTATCGACAACGATGGTTTCTCTCCTGTTGAAGTTATTGCCCCTGGTGTTATTGAGCGTAAATCAGTAGATCAACCAATCCAAACTGGTTATAAAGCTGTTGATGCCATGATCCCAATCGGTCGTGGTCAACGTGAATTGATCATTGGTGACCGTCAGACTGGTAAAACAGCGATGGCTATCGATGCAATTATCAACCAGAAAGATTCAGGTATTAAGTGTGTCTATGTTGCTGTTGGTCAGAAAGCTTCTACCATCGCTAACGTAGTACGCAAACTTGAAGAACATGGTGCACTTGCTAACACTATCGTTGTAGTAGCATCAGCTTCTGAAGCTGCCGCTCTGCAATTCTTAGCGCCATATTCTGGTTGTTCTATGGGTGAATACTTCCGTGACCGCGGTGAAGATTCTTTAATCGTATATGATGATTTGTCTAAGCAAGCAGTTGCTTACCGTCAAATTTCATTGCTATTGAAGCGTCCACCAGGACGTGAAGCATACCCAGGTGACGTATTCTATCTACACTCGCGTTTACTAGAGCGTGCATCACGCGTAAACGTGAACTATGTAGAAAAGTTCACAAACGGTGCAGTAACAGGTCAAACCGGTTCGTTAACCGCGTTACCTATTATTGAAACCCAAGCTGGTGACGTATCAGCGTTCGTACCGACCAACGTAATTTCTATTACAGATGGTCAGATCTTCCTTGAGACTGACTTGTTTAACTCGGGCTTACGTCCAGCAGTTAACCCAGGTATTTCTGTTTCTCGTGTTGGTGGTGCAGCGCAGACTAAGATCATCAAGAAACTGTCTGGCGGTATCCGTACTGCACTTGCACAGTATCGAGAGCTTGCAGCGTTCTCACAGTTTGCATCTGATTTAGATGATGCAACTCGTGCTCAACTTGAGCATGGTGAGCGTGTAACCGAATTAATGAAGCAAAAGCAATATGCTCCTATGAGCGTTGCTGCCCAGGCTGTGTCTATTTTCGCAGCTGAAAAAGGCTACCTTAAAGGTGTTGCTTTAAACGAAATCGGTCGCTTCGAAGCCGCTCTGCTTTCATACATGAACAGTCAACATGCTGACCTAATCAAAACCATCAACGCTACTGGCGATTATAACGCTGATATCGAAGGTGAGTTGAAGGCAGGCATGGACAAGTTCATTGAAACCCAAACCTGGTAATAATGAACAAGAGGTGTCATTAGGCACCTCAGGTCCCAGATTGGAGAGTAGAGATGGCCGGCGCTAAAGAGATTAAAACCAAGATCGCGAGTGTTAAAAACACTCAGAAGATCACTTCAGCTATGGAAATGGTTGCAGCCAGTAAAATGCGCAAAGCGCAGGAACGCATGGCAGCCAGCCGTCCATATGCAGAAAATATGCGTAAGGTGATCGGTCACGTAGCGCAAGGTACTCTCGAGTATAAACACCCCTATTTAGAGGTGAGAGATGCCAAGCGGGTTGGTTACATTGTTGTAGCAACCGACCGTGGCCTTTGTGGTGGTTTGAACGTCAACCTGTTCAAAAAGGTTGTGTCAGACGTGAAGAAGTGGAAAGAGCAAGGTGCTGAAGTGGACTTTTGTCCAGTAGGTGCTCGTTCAGTTCAATTCTTCAAAAGCTTTGGTGGTAATGTTACTGCCCATGCATCAGGTTTAGGCGATGCGCCAAAACTTGCTGATTTGATTGGCACGGTTCGTGTCATGTTAAAAGCTTACAACGAAGGTAAACTGGATCGTCTGTACATTGTGTTCAACAAATTTGTTAACACAATGGCCCAGACTCCTGTGATCGAACAGCTGCTACCTTTACCTAAGTCAGATGAAGAAGTAGCGAGTTACCCTTGGGATTATATTTACGAGCCAGATCCAAAAGAAATTTTGGATGTACTGTTAACTCGTTATGTAGAGTCACAAGTGTATCAAGGTGTTGTTGAAAACCTTGCCTCTGAACAGGCTGCCCGTATGGTAGCGATGAAAGCGGCAACAGACAACGCTGGCGAAATGATCGATGATCTGCAATTAGTCTATAACAAAGCCCGTCAGGCTGCGATTACGCAAGAACTGTCGGAAATTGTTTCAGGCGCTGCAGCGGTTTAGGTTAGGTAACGAATTCAAGTTTAGAGGATTAATCATGAGCACAGGTACTGTTGTCCAAGTAATTGGCGCGGTTGTGGACGTCGAGTTTCCACAAGATTCTGTACCTCGGGTATATGACGCTCTGAAGATCACAGGTGAAGGCGCCTGTAATGGTTTGGTGCTGGAAGTTCAGCAGCAGCTAGGTGGTGGTGTAGTTCGTACCATCGCTATGGGTTCTTCTGATGGTCTGCGTCGTGGTCTAGAGGTAGCAAACTCAGGTTCACCAATTTCTGTTCCGGTAGGGGTTAAGACCCTTGGCCGTATCATGAACGTATTAGGTGAGCCAATTGATGAAGCGGGTCCAATTGGTGAAGAAGAGCGTTATGAAATTCACCGTGCAGCTCCTTCATATGAAGATCAATCAAATGCGACTGAGCTTTTAGAGACGGGTATCAAGGTTATCGACCTTGTTTGTCCATTCGCTAAAGGTGGTAAAGTAGGTCTGTTTGGTGGTGCTGGTGTTGGTAAAACAGTTAACATGATGGAACTGATTAACAACATCGCTAAAGCTCACTCAGGTCTTTCTGTTTTCGCTGGTGTAGGTGAGCGTACTCGTGAGGGTAACGACTTCTACTACGAGATGGAAGATTCAGGCGTATTAGACAAAGTTGCCATGGTTTATGGTCAGATGAACGAGCCTCCAGGAAACCGTTTACGCGTAGCGTTAACTGGCCTGAGTATCGCTGAAAAGTTCCGTGACGAAGGTCGTGACGTATTGTTGTTCGTGGACAACATTTACCGTTACACCCTTGCTGGTACTGAAGTATCTGCACTATTAGGTCGTATGCCTTCTGCGGTAGGTTATCAGCCAACACTAGCTGAAGAGATGGGTGTTCTTCAAGAACGTATCACTTCAACTAAGTCTGGTTCTATTACCTCTGTACAAGCAGTATATGTACCAGCGGACGATTTAACCGATCCGTCACCAGCAACAACCTTCGCTCACTTAGATGCGACTGTTGTATTGTCTCGTCAAATTGCTTCATTGGGTATTTACCCAGCCGTTGACCCGTTGGATTCGACTTCACGTCAGTTAGATCCACAGGTTGTTGGTCAAGAGCACTATGATGTTGCAAACGGTGTACAAACTGTATTACAGCGTTATAAAGAGCTGAAAGACATTATTGCTATTTTGGGTATGGATGAATTGTCAGATGATGACAAAACCATGGTATTCAGAGCACGTAAGATTGAGCGTTTCTTATCTCAGCCTTTCTTCGTAGCAGAAGTGTTTACAGGTTCTCCTGGTAAGTACGTTTCTCTAAAAGACACTATCCGTGGCTTTAAGGGTATCTTGGATGGCGAGTTTGATGCTATCCCTGAGCAAGCGTTCTACATGGTTGGCTCAATCGACGAAGCTGTCGAAAAAGCTAACAAAAAGAAATAACTAGGCCGTAAAGCTTAGTTCTTTAAGGAGAACTTGATGGCAGCCAAAACAGTCCAACTTGATATTGTTAGTGCAGAAGACAGCATCTACCACGGCGAAGTGAGCTTTTTTGAAGTGAACGGTGCTGAAGGTGAGTTAGGTATTATGCCTAACCACGTTGCTCTACTAACAAAAATCAAGCCTGGTATGGCGCGCTTTATCAAGCAAGATGGTAGTGAAGAAGTGTTGTATCTTTCAGGTGGTTTACTGGAAGTACAACCTACTGCAATATCAGTGCTTGCTGATGTAGCATTACGTGCCGATGATATTGATGAAAAAGCCGCTTTAGAAGCGAAGGAACGTGCAGAGCAAGCTATTGCTAATGCTGGTACTGACTTCAATTATGAAGCTGCTGCTATTGAATTGGCCAAATCTTTGGCTCAATTGAAAGTAGTTGAAACCATTAAGAAAAATATCACCAGATAATCTGATTATTTGACGCTGAAAAGGCGACTCATTACGAGTCGCCTTTTTTATTTATCATTAAGAAATAATGGGATATTTTTCATTTGTAACGTGATTAAGCTAAAATAGCGCCAAATTGAATAAAATGTACTTTTGAAGGAATCAACCATGTCGTTAAATGTTGTCATCTTAGCTGCAGGCAAAGGAACTCGCATGCGCTCAGATTTGCCTAAAGTTCTGCATCCAATAGCCCATAAAAGTATGGTTCAGCATGTTATCGACACCGCTAACTCATTAGGCTCACAAGCGATTCAATTGGTGTATGGCTATGGTGCAGATAAGCTACAAGCGGCATTAGGTGAGCAAACATTAAATTGGGTGTTGCAAGCTGAGCAGCTTGGTACAGGCCATGCAGTGGCACAGGCCAACCCTAATATTAACGACGACGATACCGTGCTGATCCTCTACGGTGATGTACCGCTAATTCAACAATCGACACTCGAAAGCTTGCTTGCCGCACGTGAAAAAAATGGCCTCGCGATTTTAACCGTTAATCTTGTTAACCCAACAGGCTATGGCCGTATAGTGAGAGAATTCGGTAAAGTGGTCGGTATCGTTGAGCAAAAAGATGCTAATGCAGACCAATTAAAAATCACTGAAGTGAATACCGGCATCATGGCGGTACCCGGTAAGCAATTAAAAGCGTGGTTGAACAGGTTATCTAACAACAATGCTCAAGGTGAATACTATTTAACAGACATTATTGCCATGGCACATGCTGATGGTGTCGCGATAACCACGTCACAACCCCAGTCTGCTATTGAAGTTGAAGGCGCAAATAATCGTGTGCAATTAGCACAATTAGAGCGTGCTTACCAAGCTCGCGCCGCTGAAAAACTCATGTTAGAAGGTGCCAATTTACGTGACCCTGCACGTATCGATATTCGCGGTGATGTCACGGTGGGTATGGATGTGATGATAGATATCAATGTCATTTTCCAGGGGACGGTAGTATTAGGTAATAACGTCACGATTGGCGCTGGTGCTATTCTGATAAACTGCGAGATTGCCGATAACGCTGAAATTAAACCTTATACCATCGTAGAAGGGGCAAAACTGGGTCAAGCGGCAAGTGCAGGGCCGTTTGCACGATTACGCCCTGGCGCTGAACTGAAGCAAGATGCGCACATTGGTAATTTCGTTGAAATCAAAAAGGCGGTTTTAGGCGAGGGTTCTAAAGCAGGTCATTTAGCTTATCTCGGTGATGCTGTTATTGGTGCCGGTGTTAATATTGGCGCAGGGACCATTACTTGTAACTACGACGGCGCTAATAAGTTTATTACCACCATCGAAGACGGCGTCTTTGTAGGAAGCGACACTCAATTAGTTGCCCCTGTGACAATTGGCAAAAACGCCACCTTGGGTGCCGGCTCTACGATCACTAAAGACGTAGCAGAAGATGAATTAGTTATTACCCGTGTAAAGCAGCGCCATATTTCAGGTTGGCAACGTCCAGTGAAGATTAAAAAGTAATACCGTAAGCTCAATACTGGCGTTTACTGTCAAAACCTCTGCTAACAACAGAGGTTTTTTTGTACTTTTATTTCAATTTTAATGATTCAGATCTAGAAAAAGTTTCATTTGATGCTAAAATATCTTTCGAAACGAAACTTTTATAACGGTTTTTAATAAAATGACTAAGCGTAATACCCAACAACGCCGCCATTCGATTATTAAATTGGTCAACGACCAAGGTGAAGTTAGTGTCGATGAGCTGGCCAGTTTGTTCTCAACCTCAGAAGTTACGATCCGCAAAGATTTGGCCATGCTAGAGACGCACGGATTATTGTTACGTCGCTATGGCGGTGCTGTCCAACTACCGCAAGAAATGACACAAATAACCAATGAGTCATTGTCATTAAACAAACAAGCTATTGCCACAAAAGCGGCAGAGCTTATTCGCGATCATAACCGAATCATAATTGACAGTGGTAGCACCACATCAGGGATCGTACAACAACTTAATGATAAGCGTGGTTTAGTGGTGATGACTAATTCATTGCAGCTGGCAAACGCGATTCATGATCTTGAAAATGAGCCGACATTATTGATGACCGGTGGTACTTGGGACCCACATTCAGAGTCTTTTCAGGGCCAAGTTGCAGAGCAAGTATTGCGTTCATATAACTTCGACCAACTGTTTATTGGTGCTGATGGCCTAGATTTAGACCGTGGAACTACCACATTTAATGAACTCACTGGCCTCAGTAAAGTGATGGCCGAAATGTCTCGAGAGGTTGTGGTGTTATTAGAGTCGACAAAAATAGGTCGACGGATCCCCAACCTAGAACTGTCGTGGGATGTTGTTAATGTTTTAGTCACCGACGACAACGTCAGCCCGCAAGCTGTAGAAACCATTTCAGCACTCGGTGTTAAAGTCATACTTGCGCCGTATGCCAACTAAATTAATATCTCAAAGGAAAATACTATGTGTGGAATCGTAGGTGCTGTTGCACAAAGGGATGTTGCAGAGATTTTAGTCGAAGGCCTTCGTCGTCTTGAATACCGAGGTTATGACTCAGCCGGTGTTGCTGTTATTAATCAAGGTGAAATAAGCCGTACTCGTCGTTTAGGCAAAGTACAAGAATTGTCATCAGCGTTAGATGCCGCGCCACTGGCTGGTGGTACTGGTATCGCTCATACCCGCTGGGCTACCCACGGCGAACCAAGCGAGCGTAATGCTCATCCACATTTATCAGAAAATGACATTGCGGTTGTACACAACGGTATTATTGAAAACCACAACAAACTACGTGAGATGCTTAAAGGTTTAGGTTATGTATTTTCATCAGATACCGACACTGAAGTTATTTGTCACCTTGTGCATCATGAGCTTAAAGCTACGGCTAATTTATTGGCTGCAGTTCAAGCCACGGTTAAACAGCTAGAAGGTGCTTACGGTACAGTTGTTATTGATCGTCGTGATAGCGAGCGTATGGTTGTAGCTCGCAGTGGCAGTCCGTTAGTGATTGGTTTTGGTTTAGGTGAAAACTTTGTTGCCTCTGACCAATTAGCCTTATTACCCGTTACCCGTTCTTTTGCCTTTTTAGAAGAAGGAGATGTCGCGGAAATCACTCGTCGTGAAGTCAGTATTTTTGATATCGATGGTAATCCTGTTAAGCGTGAAATTAAAGAGTCTGAAGTTACCCATGATGCGGGTGATAAAGGTGAGTACCGTCATTACATGCTTAAAGAGATTTACGAGCAGCCAACAGCCATTACCCATACTTTAGAGGGGCGTATTACGGGTGGAAAAGTGCTCGACAGTGCGTTTGGTGAAAATGCAGCAGAACTATTAAAAGACATTAAACACGTACAAATAATTGCCTGTGGTACCAGTTACCATGCTGGTATGGCTGCGCGTTACTGGTTAGAAGACTGGGCAGGAGTATCGTGTAACGTTGAAATAGCATCAGAATTTCGCTACCGCAAGTCGCACCTATTCCCAAAAAGTCTATTAGTGACTATTTCACAGTCTGGTGAAACTGCCGACACATTAGCGGCAATGCGCTTAGCAAAAGAAATGGGCTACAAGGCCACATTGACCATTTGTAACTCGGCGGGTTCATCATTAGTGCGTGAATCTGACATGGCTTATATGATGAAAGCTGGTGTTGAAATAGGCGTAGCATCAACCAAAGCTTTTACCGTGCAGCTTGCCGGTTTATTAATGCTTACAACGGCAATTGGTCGTCATAATGGCATGTCTAGCGATATGGAAGCGGCGATTACTCAAAGCTTACTGTCAATGCCTGCCAAAGTTGAGCAAGCATTAGGGTTAAATGATGCAATTATTGAACTAGCAGAAGATTTTGCAGATAAACAGCATGCATTATTTTTAGGCCGTGGTGACCAGTATCCTATTGCAATGGAAGGCGCATTAAAGCTGAAAGAAATTTCATACATTCACGCAGAAGCTTATGCATCAGGCGAGCTAAAGCACGGCCCGTTAGCGCTTATTGACGCTGATATGCCAGTGATTGTTGTCGCACCCAACAATGAATTACTTGAAAAGCTTAAATCGAACGTTGAAGAAGTTCGTGCTCGTGGTGGATTAATGTATGTTTTTGCTGATGTCGATGCTGAGTTTGAATCAGACGACACCATGAAAGTCATCCAGGTACCACATTGTGATGAGTTTATGGCACCACTGATTTACACCATTCCACTACAGTTATTGTCATACCATGTGGCTTTAATTAAAGGTACCGATGTTGACCAACCACGTAACCTCGCAAAAAGCGTCACAGTAGAGTAAGTTTATGATTTAATTAAAAAAGGCTTCTTATGGAAGCCTTTTTTATTGTTTGAAAAATGCTCAAGAAAATATTATGGTATTTGGTTTTTATCTGCTAACTTGAAATTGGAGTGACATTAATCATTAACACGAGGTCGATGAGATGGATTTTATTGAACGAATAGATGTTTTATCAAAAAGGATTCCTGAAATAGCAGCCAGTTTGCAAACTGAAGAAGCTACTAAAAATGCGTTGATCATGCCATTTTTACATACAGTATTAGGTTATGATGTTTTTAATCCCAACGAGGTAATCCCTGAGTTTACTGCCGATATAGTCACGAAAAAAGGTGAGAAAGTAGACTATGCATTAGTTAAGGATGGCGAGGTACAAATTCTTATCGAATGCAAAAAATATGGTGAAAAGCTATCCATTAAACATGCAGGACAACTTTTTAGGTATTTTTCGGTTACAAACTCTCGTTTGGCCATTTTAACAAACGGCACAGAATACCAATTTTTTACCGATCTTGATGCCCCTAATAAGATGGATGAAAAACCATTTTTAACCTTAGATTTATTAAATATTGATGAGCATTTGGTTCCTGAGCTTAAGAAACTCACTAAATCTTCATTTGATGTTGAGTCTATCGTGAGTGCCGCTGGTGAACTTAAATATTTAAATCAAATAAAAAAATTGTTAAATGAGCAATTTAAAGAACCAGAAGAAGAGTTTATTAAATTTTTCGCTGCAAGAGCATATGACGGTGTACTTACACCTAAAGTTAAGCAACAGTTTACTGAAATTACAAAGAAAGCCTTAAGACAATTTCTAAGTGATAGTATTAATGACAGGTTGAAATCGGCAATCGGTGGCGAGCAAGTTTCAAAAAAAGATGAAGAAACTCTCCATACGCAAGATGATGATAAACCAAAAATTATTACCACTAATGATGAAGTTGAAGGTTTTAATATCGTTAAAGCTATCTTAAGACAAAAAGTAGATGCAACGAGAATTATTGCAAGAGATACTCAGAGCTATTTTGGTGTGTTATTAGATGACAATAATCGCAAACCTTTATGCCGTTTGCACTTTAATGCCAAACAAAAATATCTTGGGTTGTTCGATGTTGATAAAAATGAAACTCGACATCCGATAGAGACTATTGATCAAATCTTTGATTTTAGTGAGATATTATTACAAACAACAGCATACTATGAATAATTTACTCTTTTTAGTTTAGCACCAAAAAATTGTGAGTATTTAACTGCTAAAGCTTGATAACAAGCGACTGACTCATTGTGTAGTCGCTTTTTTGCATCTCACTAACCCGTAGAATTGCTGTCTTTTGTGAGTGTTTACTGTAAATTTAAAACAGATTTAGTTTGCTTAAATAAATCGGCTCAACGGATGAGGAGTTAACTTGAAGTTTAAAAATAATCTTGGGCGAGAAAAACTGGCTGCTGTGACAATATGCTTTGGTGCGGCGCCAGGGCGAGATCGTGAACGTTTTTCGAACAATTCGACGCACTATTTGACGTTAACATCTCGCTATGATCTTATACTCCCTTTTTTCGGGAGCACATCATGCATATTGACCACTTCAAAGAGAATTTCCAAACAATAACAGACCAGCGTCAAGGGGCTAAAGTGACCTATTGCCTTTTTGAGGTACTGTTTGGTTCGCTATGTGCCGTTATCGCAGGCGCTAA
>NZ_BMQV01000023.1 GCF_014648295.1 Shewanella saliphila | reverse complement strand
GCCGACGAAGATAAGCATTGTTGGAAAACAAAAGCGATGCATGATGAATCCATCGATGCTTGAAGCAGTATTAAAGGTTGGGTTTAGTAGTTAGGTTAAAAATTAAACACTCATGCGGTGGCCCTGCATAAAAATGCCAATGTAGCCGGTTCGTTTGTATTATTTGGAATTGGGATATTTTTAATTACCTACCTGCTCCATGGTGTTGATATGTCAATGGAGTTTGCTTTTGGGTTATTTGCTGTATTTGGCATGTTACGTTATCGCACCGATACCATCTCGATTAAAGAAATGACGTATTTGTTTATGGTAACAGCCATCGCTCTACTTTGCGCTGTGAGTAAATTACCGACACTAGAACTGTTTTTTATCAATGCTTTTTTATGTTTCATTGCCTTTTTAGTCGATACGCGCTTCTTTCAAGGGCAGCATAAAATCCAACGCATTTCATACGAACGAATCGACAATATTAAACCGCAAAACAAAGCATTATTACTCGCGGATTTATGCGAACGTACAGGTTTACAAGTTACTAACGCAGAAATAGAGCACATTGATTTTTTAAGAGATACTGCTGATTTAATTGTTTATTACATACCTGAAGCCACTAAACAAAAGCTCGCCACTAACAGTCATAACCAAGTGGAAGCAAACTCATGAGAACATTAGCAGCGTATTTAGCGCCCGCTTTATTCATGGTTGCCACCAGCACGGCGGCCACAGAGTATCCCGAACTGAGCTTTGGCGGTTATATTATGTTCGACCATGATCAATTTTCAGATCTTTTTCTTGAAGATGAACAACACTCAAATGATGGCACCGACATTCGCCGTGCCAGATTAAGTGCCAAAGCTAAATTTAGTGATGATTGGCGCAGTAAATTTCAAATAGACATTGCAGATGGCGAAATCGATATCAAAGATGCCTATGTGCAATATAAAGGGTTTGACTGGGCAAACATTACGCTTGGCCAACAAAAAGAACCTTTTGGACTGGAAAAACTGACCAGCTCCAGAGACACCTTTATGATTGAACGCAGTATGGTCACTGAGGCTCTAGCGCCAGGGCGCAATATAGGATTAAAGCTAAGTGGCTCTCCTGGAGATTTCACTTGGGATTTAGGTTACTTTCAAGAAGCAAACTCACAAAACAGTTACGGAGTAACAGGCAGACTCACCTGGGCATTAGTTGATGATGACGATAACTTTTTCCATCTCGGTTCGGCGTTAAGTGAGCGACAACTCGGTGGCGATGAATTTAGAATTAACGAGCCTTTAGAAGTATATTCAAGTGATTCATTACTAGAAGGCACTCGCTTGGACGCTGAAGATATGTCATTAGCCAGTGTTGAGTTAATGTGGCAGTACCTGGGTTTTGTCTCTATGGCTGAATGGGTCGAAACAGATATCGACGACCCCACTCGTGGATCCTACCATTATCAAGGCGGATATTACCAAATGAGTTACCCACTGTCGGGGAAAAATCGTCATTATAAAAATGGAAAGTTAGCCACAATTAAAGCCGAACATGACTGGGAACTCACCTGGCGGATTAGCCAATTTGAATTAGAACAAGAAAACCGTAAGGCTCAAACATTTGCCGTTGGGGTAAACTATTTAATCAATGAAGACTTAATGTTTAAGGCTAACTTTATACGAGCGAAACATCGAGACGATGGTGTGACTGAAGGTTATGACAACGCATTTTCGTTTCGTGCCCAATATAGTTTTTAATGCGCTAAAGCTTGAGTAACATGCGGATTTTTTGTTGCCGCATGTTGCCATTATCATGATTGTCTACGAGCACGCGTAGACTTAATAATCCCAAGCCAAAACGCGATTTCAAGCAGTACGCCCATGGTAATAAACGCCACGGCACCCGTTGTACTGCCAACGGAATAACAAACTAGGGCTAAGCAAACTAATGCGCCTAATAATAAATATTTTATGACGTTACTCATATTCACTCCTCATCACGTTATCCATTGCAGTTAAGCTTTCTCAAGGTTTAGCTTATCAGAGAGTGAATCTTATACGGATTAACTTTGTTTAATCTATTGTACATGACTAAGCGGTATATTCAGCCCATAGCCCTCGCATACCCCTTACCGTGATCCACGGACACTTGGATGACACAAGTTGTTGATTAATGACACGCCACATTGGGTTAACCATACTGTGATTAGCACATGACCATTTTAGAACGGTTCAAAATAGGTTTAGCACTAACTAATATCTTATAGAGCAAATACATAAGCCTAAACTCGCAAATGGCTAAATTTGTTAAAGAAGCTTTAATTATGTTAGATTAAACCATCTTAATTGCATTTTAGCGTATTTTTTAAGCTGACATATTGAGGTAACAAAAAGTCGATTTGATTAGCCACAAACCAACTAGTTTGAACTCTAATAATTTACACCGCGCAATTTCACAATAATTCTAACCTATGGCACGGAGCTCTATATGAAAAACATATTATTAATTGGTGGATTACTGCTCAGTAGCACCGCCTTTCAAGCCGCAGCAGAAGAACAATGCGGTACCGTTACCATTGCCGACATGAACTGGAGCTCTGCTTCATTAATTGCCAATGTTGACCGCTTTATCTTAGAGCATGGATATGGTTGCGAAGCCAGACTCACACCAGGTGACACCATGCCAACCAGTACGTCTATGGTCGAAAAGGGTCAGCCCGATATTGCACCAGAAATCTGGTGGAATAATGTAAAAGAATTAATGGAGCGTGGTATTAGCGAAAAACGCCTCGCCGTTGCCGGTCATTCATTAGCTAATGGTGGCGAAGAAGGATTTTGGGTGCCTAAATACATGGTCGATAAAGACCCAAGTCTAAGAACCATCGAAGGCATTATTGCTAATGCATCACTATTTACTAACCCAGAAGATCCAGAGCGCAGTGCCTTTTATGGTTGCCCTGCTGGATGGGGTTGCCAAATCACCGCCACCAATCAATATCGCGCCTTAAAACTTGATGCTGCAGGATTCGATTTAATTAACCCTGGTTCTGGTGCTGGGTTATCGGGTTCTATTGCTCATGCTTATCAACGTCAACAGCCTTGGTTTGGTTATTACTGGGCACCTACAGCTATTTTGGGTAAATATGACATGGTCAAAGTCGAATTTGCTGACGAAAGTGATATAGAGCATTTCCGTAACTGTATTTCAAAAGAAAACTGTGCAGAGCCAAAAGCAACTATGTATCCAGCGGCGTTAGTACAAACCGTCACAACTGCTGACTTTGCCAAAAAGTCTACGCTTGCATTTAGTTATCTTGGCAAACGTTCATTTACCAATGCTCAAATGAACCAACTGTTAGCATGGATGGAAGAAAACCAGGCAGACGGTCAGATAGCTGCAGAAGAGTTTATGATTAACCATAAAGACATTTGGGGCCAATGGGTTCCTGCAGATGTTGCGGCTAAAATTGATTCTGCTGTATCAAACTTGTAATGAACAACTATGCGAGGCTTGCAACTTAACAGTTGTTTCGGCCTCGCTTTTTAGCCCCTTCTTGATTTACCCCGAAAATAATAACAGAGGTAGTAATGGCTGACTTTTCTTGGTTCAGCAAATTTCCGAAGTTGGATCGCTCAACTTTGCTAGAAATTCGCAAGTATTTGGACAGTGCCTTTCTGGACTTTTCGCGTGAGTATGGCGACAGTATTGAAGCTTTTTTTGATCCCCTGCTCGACTTTCTTATTTGGTTTGAAAAACTGTTAGTCCAATCCCCATGGTGGGCAGTATTACTGTGTATTACAGGCCTAGTTTATGCGGTTAGCCGTTCATGGAAATTATCGTTAAGTGTTGTAGTCTCGTTTTTACTCATAGGCTACCTAGGCATGTGGGAAGACACCATGCGCACCCTCAGTATTATCACTGTGTGTACAATCTTAGCCATTGTACTTGGGGTCCCCATAGGTATTTTAATGGCTCGCAGTAATCGTACTCAGTCAATCGTTACCCCTGTACTCGACATTATGCAAACCATGCCAGCATTTGTTTACTTAATCCCTGTAGTGATGTTATTGGGTATTGGTAAAGTTCCTGGGGTTATCGCGGTAGTAATTTATGCCATTCCGCCGGTAATTCGTTTAACCAATTTAGGCATTCGCCTGGTAGACAAAGAAGTACTTGAAGCCGCAACAGCTTATGGTGCCAACCCAATGCAGCGCTTGCTAGGAGTGCAATTACCTCTTGCCTCACCCACCATTATGGCCGGTATTAACCAAACCATTATGATGGCATTAGGTATGGTGGTTATCGCTTCAATGATTGGTGTTAATGGTTTAGGTCAACCTGTACTGAAATCAATTACTAACCAGTATTTCACGCTTGGACTTTTCAACGGTTTAGCGATTGTTGCTCTGGCCATTATTTTTGACCGAGTCTCGCAGTCATACGCTAAACGTTCGATGAAACATATACAGGGTGAAAATCATGACTAACGGATCAGCAACACAACCATTTATTCAAATTAAAGATCTGTATAAGGTCTTTGGTAAAAAACCAGCCAGTGTCATGCCGATGGTTAAAGAAGGCTTGTCTAAAGACGACATCCTGGCAAAAACCGGACATACCGTTGGCCTTAAAGCCATTGATCTTGATATCGATAAAGGTGAAATCTTTGTCATTATGGGGCTGTCGGGTTCAGGTAAATCCACATTAATCCGCCACTTTAACCGCTTGATTGAGCCTACCGAAGGGCAAATCCTGGTTGAAGGCATAGATGTAATGAAACTCAACATCAAAGAGTTAGAGCAGTTTCGTCGTAATAAAATGGCCATGGTATTTCAACGCTTTGGTTTAATGCCTCATAAAAATGTCCTTGAAAATGTCGCTTACGGTTTGAGCGTGCAAGGTGTCGACAAACCCACTCGAAATGCAAAAGCCACCAAATGGCTTGAAACCGTTGGCTTAGCCGGTTACGAAGCGCAATACCCATTGCAACTTTCAGGTGGACAGCAACAGCGTGTCGGCTTAGCAAGAGCACTGTGTACTGATGCTGAAATATTGCTAATGGATGAAGCGTTTTCGGCTTTAGACCCGCTGATCCGCAGTGAAATGCAAGAGCAGCTCATTGATCTACAAAAAGATTTACATAAAACCATTATTTTTATTACCCATGATTTAGATGAAGCGCTTCGAATTGGCGATCGTATCGCGATTCTTAAAGACGGTAACCTAGTGCAAGTCGGCAAACCGGTTGATATTTTACTTAACCCTGCCGACGACTATGTTGAAGCGTTTGTAAAAGATGTTAACCGACCTCGAGCTCTGACCGTTGAAACCGTAATGAAGCCACCTGCTTATCGGTTAACGGCTGACACCATTGGCGATGCGCTCAAACAAATGAAACGCATTCCAGATAACTATGCCTATTACATTAACGATGACGGATTCCAGGGTGTAGTGTGTCAAGACGCATTAGAAGATGCGGTAAAACTGGATAAAGAAACATCGATGGATGACTTTGAGCTAGAAGATCTACCGCCAATTTCACCAGATGCGTTACTTGAAGGCATTATCCCAGCCACGATGGCGTCTGACTTCCCTATTCCAGTGGTTGACGCTGAGGGCGATTTGCAAGGACAAGTCTCTCGAGAGCATTTAGCTGAAGTGTTATCTGATTTTTACAATGAAGAAACTGATGACACTGAAGGTGAAAAAGTTACAGCAGTGACCGAGAATGACGAATCAACATCAAAATCACAACCCTCTAAAAAGCAACCTAAACAAGACTCAGAAGATGCGCAGGCAAAATCATAACCTCCATTGAGCGAGTAATAAAAAAGCCATTGTTCTTCAATGGCTTTTTTATTTTTATCAGTCTGTCATTTTTGGTCATCAAGTCGTCAGCAATGAAATAAAGTCATTTATCGCCATCGGTTTATGAAAATAATAACCTTGAAACTCGTTACAGCCCATGTTGCTTAAGGTGGCCACTTCTGCCGCAGTTTCTACCCCTTCGGCAATTAAGCCTAATTTAAAGGTTCTAGCAATCAGCATGGTAGCCTCAACAATGGCGCGACTATCCTCACGCTTATCAATGAGTGACACAAAGCTCTTATCGATTTTAATTTTATCAACGGGTAAATGTTTAAGGTAACTTAACGATGAATAACCGGTACCAAAGTCATCAATAGAAAGCTCAAAACCAATTTGTTTTAGCGCGGCAATTTTGGTTACGGCCAATTGAATATCTTCTAACATGGCGCTTTCGGTTAATTCAAGTTCAATGTCGCTAACCTTAATTTTATGTTTGCTGATTAACGCACTGACCCGCTGGATAAACTCTGGCTGATAAAACTGTTTAGCACTGACATTAATAGCCACTTTTATTTGTTTTTTCAATGGCTTGTGTTGCAACGTTGTAATGCAAATACACGCTTGTTCAAAAATCCATTCACCTAGCGGAATAATAAAACCAGACTTTTCAGCAATCGCAATAAATTCATCGGGCGGGATAAAACCTAGCTCAGCATGTTGCCAACGGATAAGTAACTCGGCGCCAATAATCTCGCCATGTTGATTAACTTGAGGCTGCGCTACCATAAAAAAGTCATTTTGAGCTAAGGCGGTACGCATATCGGCATCCAGTAAATAACGGCGCCGAATTTGTTTTTCCATATCTTGTTGGTAAAACACCGAGCTGGTCCCTGTCGACACTTTCGCCTTCGACATCGCCAGGTCGCCCTGCATATACACGGTATATGCATCGCTACTGCTAGCAGAAAAGTAGGTCACACCAATACTGGCATTAACATCAATACTGCGATTACCAATCAAATAATGCTCATCAAAACATTGATGAACATTAAGCAGCAGCGCATCAAGATATGGCTGCTCCATTAGTTGATTTGGGCACACAATCACAAATGCATTACCTGAAAAACGGCCTAAAATTTCCCGTTGAATACAAATATCCTGTAATCGCTGTGTCAGTAAGCAAAGTATGTCATCACCCACTTGGTGCCCAAGCGAATCATTAATATCTCGAAAATTGTCTAAATCAATATAAAGTAATGCACCAGAGTTATTATGCTGGCCACATAATTGGATTTGTTGATTAAGCACATTAATTAACCGCGTGCGGTTTGGTAAACCGGTCAACTCATCATGAAATGCGATATAGGTTAGTTGCTGTTCGGCTTGTTTACGTTTTTCAACTTCATTTACCACTTGGGAGTGTTGCAAAGAAGCACGACATGCATGAAACAAATCTTTAACGGCGGGGGTTATGGCGTTAATAACCTGAGGCGGCAATGGGCTTTCATTACGCTCAAGGATAAAAATAGCCTGTTTTGCTAAAGTAAAAAGCTGATAAAAAGTACCATTATGCTCAATGAATTGAGTCTCTATTTGCTCTGTTTCTGGTTGAGCTAATACTTGATTAAAAATAGGGTTAATGGCGCTAATCTGCTCCGGATAACATGCCGCAATGCTAGGCATACTCACCCGGCCCCAATCACTATGACTGACTTCGGTGTCGCTAAATAAATCGCCTGCCACCAGTGTTGGCATATACAAATAAGCCGCTTTTACCGACAAACGGCGAATGCAAGTCTCCATATAACGGCGACACAACGACCTTAAGTCATCATTTGCATTGAGGCTGCGAGTAATTTCATACTGGATTGAAACCAACTCTAATGTGGCTAAATTGACAGGTGAACTTGGCACTTTATAACCCCCCGAGCACTATTGTTTTATTTAAAAACTGAATAGCACCCTGGCGAGTATTTTTAATTTCACCAATGGATAATACCCCGGTAAGTACTTTACCCAGTGGCAATTGCTCACAAATGGCACCTAACTCTAATTGATAATCATCACCTAAGTATAGCGCCCGCGAAATACAGTCAATTAACACCACAAAACGCATTTGGTCTGCCGTAGCAGGCAACAATTTTTGTGAAAACTGCTTTCCTGCATCACTTGCCGCTGCAATTAAAACATCCTTGGTGGCATTGAGAATATACACCAAACTGTTTTCAGCAACGTTACCCACGCACACAAGGCTATTGCCTTTAACCGCAATAATATCTCTAATTAAATGTTCTTCATTTAATTGTTTTAAACCAAAAGGATAACTGTTTATATGTTGATCTATTTCATGTTGAGGAATCTTAACGCCACTGACGGTTGAAATGGCATCACTGAACACTGCTGCCGCAGGTTGATAATTTAAGCTATGAATGAGGTTTGCATTGGCTTCGGTGACTAAGTATGGTCCAGCAACTTGAGGCAAGTCGTGTTTACCTTCAACTTGCAGTTTAAAAGAATTAGAATAACAAAAAAGAATTGCTGCATTGCGATAACAGCCCTGATCATTGGCAATGCACATATTGGAAGGGCGATTTAGATCGCCAACGCCTGCGCCAATTAAAATTCTGTCACTGCCTAAAATTTCATACACTGTGGCAATAAATGGCTCAACAGCATGACTTAAACCATCGACAAAAATACCAGCAGAACCATAAGTACCATTGGTCGCCACAAACTGTTGTAACTGTTGGCACAATACCTCGTGGCTGGCACTAATATCGGGAATAAGCAGACTGGTGATGGGCCCTTTAAAACCCAGTATCAGTATGCCGCTATAACTGTATTGTTGGCCAAACACCACACCAGGAATAACGCAGGCATTTAAGGGAACTGGAGTAGATGCGGCTATCGCGGGCATTGATTCAATGCATATAGATGACTGACTGCCAATGACCACCAAAATGTATTGCGCACCTTTGCTGACAGTTTGAGCTATCAATGCGACAACATCATCCTTTGTTGCCTCATCTAAAAATTCAATGTTGGTAAATATGGCAGTCATTATTTATTTGAAGTTCCCTATCATTAAATGGCTTAATAATCATAGCTTATTTTATAAGCATACCTATACCACATATGGCTAACTGTGGTTAAAGTCACACTAAACCATTATAAATAATGGATAAAAACTACTTTTATTAGTGTGTTATACCATAAAATATTGCACCATCCTGGTTCAATATGTTGAAAAGGTCGCCCAGCTAATAAAAGAGACAACCTCTCCCCTCAATCAAAGACATTAATCACTTAACCTAACAAGGTTTCTAAGCATTGTTCTTTAATGCCATAAAACGCTTTAATGTCGGCAATTTGCTTTAAAATAGCGCTATTATCACGTGGTTGTTTACGTTTTTGCGCTAAAATCATTTTGTTTTTGCTGGTGTGTTCAAGTGAAATAAACTCAAATACTTGGGTGTCGTAACCGTGTGCTTCAAGTAAGAGTGCGCGTAAACCATCGGTGACCATTTCGGCTTCTTGACCTAAATGGATACCATGTTGCAATAATGGTGCAAGCAGCTGTGGGCTTTGCATTTGCGGGCGAATTTGTTTGTGACAACATGGCGAACACATAATAATTTCAGCCCCGGTGCGGATCCCCATATGCAGCGCATAATCAGTCGCAATATCACACGCATGCAAGGCAATCATGATGTTAATGCCTTGAGCTTTAAAGTGCTGTACATCGCCTTGTTCAAACTTAATCCCAGTTAACGCTAGCTTTGCCGCAGTTTGATTGCATAAATCAACTAACCCCTGGCGTAACTCGACTCCGGTCACCTGGGTGTTCACCTGCAGCTTATCGATAAAATAGTCATGTACGGCAAAGGTTAAATACGCCTTGCCTGAGCCAAAATCGGCAATGTGCACTTCATTTTTATCGGCTAAGCCAGTGTTATCAATGGCACGTGATAATACTTCAATAAATTTATTAATTTGTTTCCACTTACGCGACATTGACGGAATGATCTCGCCTTTGGCATCGGTAATACCTAGCTCGCGTAAATAAGGACGGTCTTGTTCAACAAAGCGCTTTTTGGCCCGATTGTGTGACAGAGTGTCATCGACGCTAACCTGTTTGTCGTTGGTTTTTGGCGCATTTTTATTACGGTATTTATTGATTAGTACTTTGCCTTTTTTACTGATACTCAACTGCACTTCCCACTCATGAGTGATTAAATGTGCACTTTGAAAATCACCCTCTAACCACTGCTGCCACAATGCTTCGACATCTGTTTGCTCAACATTTTTGGTAATGTGATTGGTGCGATATTCATATAAACAAGATGCAAGACGTTGGCCCTTTAGCTCTACGCTACGTACAGCAATACGATTTAGCTCTTTATCGTCGCCACGGTATTTGGAAAACACTAAACGTTGTAATGTGTTGTCTGTTAACGCGTTAGCGCATTCTTGTACAAAGCCATTTAGCTCAAGGGAAGTTACGTTTGACATTAAAATCTCATTTACATTAAAAATTTAAAGCGGCATGCCACAAATGCTCCTAGAGCATTACTTGCGGCTTATTCTGATGGCCTATTCTACACCATATCGCGGAGACAACGCCCCTATTGATAACAATTGTCTGTGCAAAAACAGGATTCAACCTTATTGCTAATATCAAACAACATGGTTCTGCAAGCTTACACTGTATGTGAAATAGCCGATTTAGCTTGAAATGAGCATTCATTTAAAGGTGTTATACCCAAACAACCTGAAGATGCTCGATTTCAGCAAGAATTTACACGCGTTTATGCTTCGTTATTGATTGCGGGTAATGGTGTTCCCTTTCCAAAATCAATAACGAAGCATAAACGCGTGTAAAACTTGCCCTTTGGGAGTTTCACCGTGTTCCCACTACGTTGTTGCGCTAATTTATAAGGTACCTACATTACCGCATTAACGCGCCTAGTATTGAAAACACGGTGAAGCTCTGAAACACGTATCTTCAAGTTGATTGGGTATAAATATGAAGCTCTTGAATATGAAGAGCAATGAGAAATGTATCAGTGCCAAACTCGCGGTATGACAGAGTTTGTGACAAATATTGATCCATTGCAGCTATACAATGCCCCGTATTTATTCGTCACACTCTCAGCCAAGAAGATTGACTTATATGAACAAGGCTAACCACTGATTAATTGCGCCGTGATGAACATCCCTAGGCCAAATACAGTATGTCCTACTGTACTTTTAAATCTGACCACTACAGGTTTTGGGGTGTTGGCACCTGCAATACCCGCGCCCATACCCGGCATCATAATAAAGAACGGCGCGGCAAGCCCAATCCAGGACACTAATAATGGTGCTAACAATGTAGGCGTGTTTAACCACTGCGGCCCAAAACACACCATCAATATCACACCGTAAGCAATACCGATAACATAGTGAACCAGCCAACCCAGGGCGAGCTCGCCCGGTATACTGTCAGCTTTAGCCAATGCTGGTTGAATAAATTGCCCCTTTTTCATGTGCCCTACCCAGCGGCCTACCAACCTCCAGTTTGTTGCGGGGACATCAAAAAAAGTGGCAAGTAACCCAGCCCAAATATCTAACAATATCGTGCCCCCTATACCGACAATAATAAAGGCATAGATAGAGTCGTTAATCATAAAATGTATCTCCTAAAGACACGTAAAAAGGAATGTAACCGAATCGCTTTTGCTTGGCTCAGTCAGGCATCAATGTGCCCTATGCAACATCGCAATGGATAATAATGACAACCAAGTAGGATTGATGGGGTTGATTAATTTAGCGTTGACTAATGCGCGAAATTGAACTTATGTTAACAAAGCTCTAATATGAGCACTAATGGTAAAAATTAAATATGGAATGAATTTAAATCATAATGCTTGAGCATCATCATTTACACATCATCAAAGAGGTTCACCGCCTAAAAAGCGTGACAGCCGCAGCCCATAGCTTAAATTTAACTCAATCAGCTGTGAGCCATACCATCGCAAAGCTTGAAAAGCACTATGGCGTAAAAATCTGGCGCAGAAGCGGTAATACCCTGGTATATTCACAAGCGGGTCAGTACCTGTTGTCAATGGCTGAAAAAGTCATCTCAGAATTTGAATACGCCGAACGAATATTATACCAATTCCATTAATTATGTGACCAATCAGAGTCACTCAGATTGTTCAGTTTGAGGCGCATTGTTGAAATAATGGTTATTCCCTTCTAAGACGATGCAACAAAGAAATGAACGGTCTGAGTGTCTCCTGCAAGGCGGGTTTCTGTGCCTTCTATGCTGCTTAATAGCATTTTGACGTACGACTGCATGGATGCAGGAGGTAGAGCAACGCAGGAGCAGTTGCCGAGAGCAACTATGCCTTCAATTCTATTACTTGCCTAGAAGACACAGAATTCCCGCTGAATGACCAGATAATTAGTGGAATTGGTATTACAAGAATTTTCCGCTGGACGTCGAGGAATAATGCGTATTGGCATGGAATGCCATCCGTGTGAGAAATGGCTGATGGGAAAAATACAGCAATTTTTGAAAGCGTGGCCAGAAGTTGATGTTGAAATTAACAATGCATTTCGCTTTGACGGTATTGCAGCGTTAAAAAATAATGACATCGATTTATTGATAACCCCAGATCCCATCACAACCTCAGGTATACATTTTACCTCGGTATTTGATTACCATTTATCGGTTGTAGTGAGCAAGCTAAACCCGCTGTATACAAAATCGTATATTCAGCCGCACGATCTTGAAGATCAAACCTTGTTCACTGTGCCTGTTGACCATAATAGGTTAGATATTTACAGCCAATTTTTAATCCCTGCCAACACCCAACCAAAACGCAGAGTGCCAATAGAAACAACCGATATGATGCTGCAATTAGTGTCTGCTAACCGGGGTATCGCGGTATTGCCTGATTGGTTAATTGCATCACACGAAGACAATTTAGCCATTAAAGCTGTCCGCATTGGCCAACAAGGACTGTTAAAAAGTGTCAATATTGGGGTTCGCGACGCAGACTTAGCACTCGATTATGTCAGCGGTTTTATTGAGTCGGCTCAAACAGTAAGGTAACCGTTACGCTTAATAAATACTTGAATATTGCAGTGAAGGGGACATCCTTTAAAGGTTGCCATACCGCCTCTTTGGAACATAAATACGCACTCGCTCATTAATTGAGTATATCGGGAGTTAATCCAATAGATTGCGCAATATAATCATGATGAAGAGGCCCGCTTGAAAAGAGTATGCAAGCTGACATTGAGTAAATTTAACACCGTCAGATTTATCTATCGAACCACGAAAATAGATGTGGCCTCGCTTTAAGCTGTTAACTAACTGATATTCTAAAAAGATTAGCAGACACACTAACCCCAAATATGTCAAAAACTGACTCACAGGGCCTGTTGAAATAATCGCGACATTGCTGAAAAACAGCATCGTCACTATCATGCCTAAAAAATGGCCTATCACAATCGTAAACATCTATTTTCCTCTGCAACATCGACAAGCTAAATTGTGTCCGCTGATGGCAATTGACTGCGGCATGACTACTGTAAACATCAGCCAGTTATTGTTATAAAAAATCCACAGAGTCCAAATGACCTCCTATATCGATAAACAATAACTCAAAAGCTCGAGCTCAAATGCACTCGCTTAACCATGCTTAACAGAGATAAAGAGTTCTACTTCATTTTCATTGATATAGTGTTCAAAGTCTGTTGTATAAGCCCTTTTCAGCTGACAAGTATTATTATCAAAATATTCCCAAACTTCGCCCCATAAATCGATAATGGCTTGAGGCATTTCTCCTGTGCCTTTAAACACCAAATACTCACCAGATTGAATCTGAAATGACGCAAGATCTCCAGCTGTTAGTTTGTCTGAACATGCTACAACATCAAAGCGGCCCATGTGATCTGACTCATAATGGGTATAAAGACCGAATACATTTGAGCCTTGAGTGAGATTTGATGCTAACTGTTCATAAAACTGTTGCCAAAGCGCACCAATTTTGGCCGTAGAGGGTGACATTTCAGATGAGTTATCTGTCCGTATCGAGATGCCTTTCACGTCCATATTGTCGAGATTAACGATATTCATTTTTCGTCCTTGAACCATATTTTAGTTTTGTTGTATTGGATTGTTTTATGACGCCAATCAGGATTTTGTGTATCCCCATACCATTGCCAATAAAGACGTTGATTAAGTGATTAGATAAAATAACTCAAGCAACTCAAAAACCGCATTTAGTCGTTGCTAACCTAGAGTAATCGGCACATTAAATCAATGATGCAGTCGCTGAGAGTGAAGGCATTTAAGGTTAATACCAATTCCATTAATTATGTGACCAATCAGAGTCACTCAGATTGTTCAGTTTGAGGCGCATTGTTGAAATAATGGTTATTCCCTTCTAAGGCAATGCAACAAAGAAATGAACGGTCTGAGAGCCTCCTGCAAGGCGGGTTTCTGTGCCTTCTATGCTGCTTAATAGCATTTTGACGTACGACTGCATGGATGCAGGAGGTAGAGCAACGCAGGAGCAGTTGCCGAGAGCAACTATGCCTACAATTCTATTATTTGCCTAGAAGGCACAGAACTCCCGCTGAATGACCAGATAATTAATGGAATTGGTATAATATCAGGATATGAAGTACTAGATGACAAACATAATATACGAGCGCCAGTATCGTTTTACTGGCGCGGTATGTCGGTAAACGGATTGACTAACTTTGTGATTGAGATTGTGTTTGAGAAGGCGATTTTAAGAAATAGGACTCAGCCAATGCGTTATGAATAGCGGCTAACTTTATTTGGATTTCATCAACGTAATTATGCAAAAAGCCATTTTTAAGGTCTCTAACGTTCTTTTCCTTCAAATCATGTCTCGCGTTATCAATAATGGCAATTATTTCTGTCGAATTAAGCAGTGGTTCAACTAACGATTTCATTTCATTGAGGCAAAATAATATTGAGCGTGGAAACACTTCGCTGTGCATCACAAACTCAATCACATCAGCACGTTGCACTCTTACCCCCATTTCTTGACGGTACATTTGATACGCACTTAATGAGCGCAATAAACTGATCCATTGAATATTTTCATAGGGCTTTGCTTCTTCATTGGTAATGAGTGTTTCTGAGCGAATATCTAAAATTCGCGATGACATATCTGCTCGTTCAATGATTGAGCCAAATTGAATAAAAATATAACCGTTGTCATGATTAATCGTCGCATTCAACGTACCAAATATAAGATGCGCAGACTCAATAATCTTTTTTAAATAAGCAAAACGGCCACGCTTACTCAGGCCTTCACTTTGATTATTTTTAACATAATAATATAACGAGTTAATCTCTTCCCAAACATCTCTTGGTATGACATCTCTAATGGTTCGAGCGCTTTCTCGCGCTGATATAATGGAGTTTAAGATTGAAGAGGGGTTATCTTTACCGATTAATAAGTATTTGAGTGCTTTTGCCTCTGAGAAGTCGGCATTGTTTTCTAAATAAGCTTGTCGTGCACCAATAATATCAATTAAGGGTCCCCAGCCAGTACAAACACCTTTTGGTAAGTCCAGCAACAGCATATTGTTTACATTAATCACCCGCGCGACATTTTCCGCACGTTCAATATAACGAGACACCCAATATAAGGTTTCACCTACTCTTGATAGCATATTATTCCGCCTCTTCGTCAACAATCCATGTGTCTTTACTGCCGCCACCTTGAGATGAATTCACCACTAATGATCCTTTATTCATCGCGACACGAGTTAACCCGCCAGTAGTGACTTGAACGTCTTTACCCGATGATAAAATAAAGGGTCGTAAATCAACATGGCGTCCGTCGGGTTCTGGGCCGTCGAACGTCGGCACGGTAGATAAACTTAACGTAGGTTGGGCAACCCAATTACGTGGGTCTGCTTTAATTTGTTCAATACAAGTTTGTTGTTCTTTTTTGGTGGATTTAGGCCCAATTAATAAGCCATATCCCCCAGATTCATTTGCAGGTTTAACGACTAACTTATCAATGTTCTTGATGACATAATCGCATTCTTTTTTATCCAGGCATTTATAGGTTGGTACATTAGCAATTTTAGGTTCTTCATTAAGGTAATACTTAATAATTTCTGGCACATAGGCATATACCACCTTATCGTCTGCCACCCCTGCGCCTGGCGCATTCACTAAGGCGACATTCCCTTTAGACCACGCACGCATTAACCCAGGTACCCCTAATTGAGAATCAGGTAAAAACACTTCAGGGTCTAAAAATAGATCATCGATACGACGATAAATCACATCTACACGTTGCAAACCGGTAATGGTTCGCATGTAGACACAATCATCTTTTTCAACCACCAAATCTCGGCCTTCGACTAATTCGCAGCCCATTTCTTGAGCAAGATAGCAATGTTCAAAATAGGCAGAGTTAAACACCCCAGGGGTTAATACAACCACTTCAGGTTTGTCCTGCGGACGAGGCGACATAGCGGCTAACATATCAAACAATTGCGAGGGATAATCATCGATAGGCAAAATAGACATTTGCTCAAATAACTCAGGAAAAACCCGCTTCATGACTGAGCGGTTCTCAAGCATATATGAGACACCAGAAGGAACGCGTAAGTTATCTTCTAGTACATACACAGTGCCCTTACCGTCACGAACTAAATCTGAACCGCAAATATGCGCCCAAATTTTATTTGGCGGATTAATCCCGACACACTGTTGACGAAAATTTACCGACTTTTCGAGTAAGTCTCTTGGAAATACACCGTCTTTAATGATTTTTTGATCATGGTACAAATCATCAATAAATAGGTTTAACGCTTCTACACGTTGCTTTAAACCCAGTTCGACTTTTTGCCATTCATTTTTGCCAATCGTACGAGGGATAATATCAAAAGGCCAAGCTCTATCTATCATGCTACCTTCATTATAAACCGTGAAGGTAATACCCATTTCTTTAATGGCTAAGTCGGCCACTGATCTCGCTTTACTTAATTCATCTTTTGAAAGATTGGCAAAAAACTGAGCTAATTTTTGTCCGTGTAATCTGACGTTTCCTTGTCCGTCAATTAATTCATCAAAAAAACCTTTGGTGTTGTACGCTTTCCAATCAATTATCATACACTTCCGCCTATAAACCATTAAGTCATACCGAATATGAATTGATAGGATTGATGCTAATTAATCTAATCTAATCTAATCATATCCACTGCTACACCAAGTAGCTGATTACCACCACCAAATACCACTCCTTTAAGAGGGGTGACATCAGAAAAATCACGACCGAACGCTAAAGTAATATGTTGTTCTTTAGGTAATACATTGTTTGTTGGATCAAAATCGACCCAACCAAAATTAGGGACAAACACCGCAAACCAGGCATGGGTGGCATCAGCGCCTTCTAATTTTTCTTCACCTTCTGGAGGTAATGTTTCGATATAGCCACTCACATACCGTCCCGCTAACCCCATGCTACGTAAACACGCTAACGCAAAGTGGGCAAAATCCTGACAAACGCCCTTTTTTTGTGCAAATACAACACTTAAAGGTGTGCTTATGGTTGTAAAACCTGGATCATATAAAAACTCATGAAAAATTCGTGCCATTAAATCTTTGCAGGCAGAAATTAAACTCACGCCGGGTTTAAATGACACCAACGCATAAGCTTTAACCATCTCATCGATTGGCGTATGTTGAGATGGCATGACAAATTCGGATGCTTTTAACAATTCATGTGTTGTCGGTTTATTTAATAAATCGCGAGCCTTAGTCCAAGGCATATCCACTTTAGTTAAATTGTCATTGCTACTGACTAATAATTCGACTTCACTGACCATGGTTACTGTGAGCATATTATGTTGCTGAGTGATCTCAAACACTGTGACGGTATTATCAAAGTAATCGGTAAATTGCTGTATGTAACTCGATGGAGGGGTAATTTCAATTCGACTGCTATGGCAAATTTGGCCACGAATAGTTTTTGGCGTTAATCGAGCATGATTCTGACACAAACTAACAAAGTCAGCATATTGATATGTAGTTGAGTGTTTAATTTTATATTTCACGACTGAATTTGCTCAATATTAGACCAGTTTAATTTACTGGCCGTTTGGGTATGAGAGAAATATTGCACTAGCAATACATCACAAAACGTATTTAAATTGGTTCGAATATTATGGCTAAACTCCATTAACTGCTTACGCTGCCCCTCGACACTGTGTTGTAAATAATCTTTCTCTGTTAAATAACACGTAGTTTTAGAGAGCAAAATGGCTTTTTCATGTGCCGATATCACCCCAGGGCGCCGTTTAATCGGCAGGTTTTGGCAAAGTAAATCAATTTGTTCTAATTGATATAATAATGAACGCGGATATTCAGCATCTAACATCAATAATTCGATACCGGTTCCAATGCTTTGGTACATGCGATAACGACGTTTGTGAGTGACCAAACTCACCTGGCAACTCAATACCGCTTCTAATATGGCAAGTTCTTCTGTTTCAAGGGTTTCTTCAGACAACAAGGTTGCAGTGAGTGAGTTAATTTGAATACTGCGTTCAACTCTGCGGCCGATTTCTAACATAAACCAACCATTACTATTAGGCATACAATCAGTAATAGAGCCGTTAAATGCCATAATAGACCCAATGATCTGATCTAAGCTGCTTTGCATCCCGCGAGCAGAAATATTAACCGCTACGCGTTTAAGCTTTTGAATTTGATCATTAATGTCTTCAATAATTCGGCGGCTGTCATTGGATAACAGCTCTTGTATTTGCAACGTTGCATTAAACAAATATGTTAGGGTATTAATAATACTCCCTGGACATTGTTCATCTGCAAGTAATTGAAAAGCCATTTGTTTAGCCTGCTTAGGCTCGTATTCATCAGCAATGTCGGTGGGCTCAATATAAGGGTACACAATATGCTGAGACTTAATGGCACTTAATAATCGCGTGACAATATTTCGGCGCATAGTACTGGGATAAATAGCCAGCTCAGTATATCTGTCGATAAAAATACGTAAGATGCGAATCGTGTTTTCACTGCGTTCAAGATAACGTCCCAGCCAAAATAAATGCTCTGCGGTGCGGCTCGACACCACCCCTTCTAGTAGAGTCACATCCATTCTTTTTTTCACGGGAGCAGGTATATTATGAGCACCCGCCACAAGGTTATCTACAGCATTTATCCAGGTGTCTTTAAGCCAACCCGACACACTTGGGTCTTTATCGTTTTCATTAGAAAAACATAAGGCTGAAGGCAGTACTTCTACGCCATTTTCTGTGGTTAATGCATAGCATCTAAACACCACAGGCTTGGCCACCAGCTTACCTTCACTCCAAAAAGGTGCGCAGCTAAATACTGGCTTCTCTTGAAAAAAGTACGCATCAGGATGTTCATTAATTGCAGCTCGAATTTTATCTACTTCACTCGCGCCATCGAGTTTAAAATGTTTATCGTTATAACTGACTAATTCAAGCAAACTCCAATCGAGTGTTTTGGCTTGTTCAAGGTCATAATGACTCGGCTCGCCAATCAACAAAGGCTCGTTTAAAAGATGCTGAGACAACTCATCGAGACGACATTGAATCGCGGGTGATGACAATACGCCGCTGCCAAATGGGTTTAACACTTTAACCGTGCCTTCTCGTACTGCTTGAAGTAGCCCAGGGATCCCGTGGAGTGAGTATTCAGTTTGCTCTAATGAATCAATACTGCGATCCGGTATCCACCGAAGGATCACGTTTATTTTACCTAAGCCAGGTAACGACTTTAAACACACTTCACCATGACGCACGGTTAAATCGGCACTTTGTACCAGGGTATAACCAAAGTAAGTTGATAAAAATGCGTGTTCGTTATAATTAGGGTCATCAACACCTTGGGTAAGGATCACAATCCTTGGGTCATCCATGTAGCGGGTATATTCGTTGATTGCATCGGTAAATCGTTTCAAAAAGCCTTTAATTTGTTGAACATTGCATTCGGCAAATTCTTCGGCCATCACACGCCGTGCAATAATACGGCTTTCGAGCAACAACCCTAACCCCAATGGACATTGGCAATGATCGACTAATACTTTAAATTCGCCAGACGGAGCGCGATAAATATCCAATGCGGTAAAAAACAGTTTGAGTTCATTTTGAGGCAGATTAAACCCTTCTCGCAGGTAGTTATTATCTTTAAATAATTGCTGCGCAGGAATATGTCCATCGAGCAATAATTTTTGCTCGCCATAAATATCTTGCTGAATTTTATTGAGTAATAATGTCCTTTGCTTTATGCCTGCTTCCAATAGAGCCCAGTCATTTTTGGAAAACATAAAAGGTAGCGGATCAAAATGCCATTTTTGGTTTCTGTCGAGTTTAATATTGCCATTTTGGAATAGTTGGCTGATTTCGATAGCGCGCTCGCTGACATCTTCTGCTGTTAAGCTAGATAATCCATTGAACAAGGTGTCCCAATGATCTGGACTCTTACCACTGTGATTGGCGAGTTCGTCATGAGCATGTGATGTATTTAGGTATTTAAAAAGCCAGTCAGGCAATTCAGCCATAGTGCTATTGTTAATATACAATTGAACGCGCTCCGTTTTAACATCAATAATCACACTCATCTAAGATAAACCGTGATAAATGCATGGGGTCACGAGGGTCTGTTGCGTCGGTGAATTGCTGCCCAAAAGTATGGCAATAACCATCTTGTCACAAATGCAGGGTCAAAAACCAATGATATTTGGCCCTGCAACTATGACAAATCGACCGCCCCTGTATCATTCCACTTTAAGATTATTTACGGTGGAATGATACAAATATCGCTATGATTACTTAAACTTAGGTTGTCGGCGTAAATCCAGGGTATTAGGGTAATCAGGATTAATACTTTCAACCTCTGGTACAACAAATTCACTGACCTTTTCAGCGGCCTCAAATCGGTGGGTTACAGCCGATGGCAGCCAACTAGGCAGATCCGAGGGTAATATCGATGGCGTGTGCCCATGCTCCCAAAATCTTGCCACTCTGCGCCCTTCTGCTTCAAAGGCATTAACAGGCAATGTTTCAGGATTTCGCCCTCCCGCATGGCTAACATGATAGACAAAACCGCCTAACGACCGACCTTCCCAGGTATCAATCAAATCAAAAACCAGCGGAGCATGTACGCCAATGGTTGGGTGTAACGCTGATGGTGGCTGCCAGGCTCGATATCGAATGCCGGCAAACTGTTCATCTTTAGCGTTACCTTTAACCGGTTTGAGTGGCACATGACGGCCATTACAGGTCACCACATAACGATCGCCAATACTGCCTTGTACTTTTATTTGCACTCTTTCTAATGACGAATCAACATACCTTGCAGTGCCAGAAGCACTCGCCTCTTCACCGAGTACGTGCCAGGGTTCAATTGCGGTTCTTAACTCTAGTGTCACGTTATCAAGCTCACGTGTACCACATACCGGAAATCTAAATTCAAAAAATGGATTTAACCAGTTAAATTGAAACTGAAAACCATCTTGTTGTAAGTCTCTACAGACTTGTGCTAAATCGTTTTCGACATATTGTGGTAATAAGTATTTGTCGTGTAACTCAGTTCCCCAGCGGATCAGCGGCTTGTGATAAGGCTTTTTCCAAAACCAGGCCAACAAGGTGCGCAGCAATAGCATTTGCACTAGGCTCATTTGTTCATGAGGCGGCATTTCAAAGCCCCTAAACTCTACGATGCCTAAACGACCTGTAGATGAGTCTGGTGAATATAATTTATCGATACAAAATTCAGCTCGGTGCGTATTACCGGTTAAATCAACTAATAAATGCCGTAATAAGCGGTCAACTAACCAAGGTTGGGGCACCTCGCCTTCTGGCATATGTGAAAATGCAATCTCTAGCTCATAGAGCACTTCATCACGTGCCTCATCAACACGAGGGGCTTGGCTGGTTGGCCCAATGAACAAACCTGAGAATAAATACGACAAGCCAGGGTGATGCTGCCAGTAAGTGATAAAGCTGCGTAAAATATCAGGTCGACGCAAAAAAGGACTTTGGTCGGGTGTTTCGCCGCCTAACGTCACATGGTTACCGCCACCGGTACCTGTATGGCGACCATCGGCCATAAACTTATCAGTGCCTAAGCGGGATGCTTTTGCTAATCCATATAAGGTGGTGGTCCTTTCAACTAACTGCTCCCAAGAATTCGATGGGTGAATGTTCACCTCAATCACACCTGGGTCGGGTGTTACAGCGTATTTTTCGATTCGACTGTCTTTAGGTGGACTATAACCTTCAATCACCACCGGCATGCTAAGCGCTTTTGCTGCCGCTTCAATGGCATTTAATAAGTCCATATAGTGTTCAAAATGGCTGGTTGGTGGCATAAAGATATATAAACGCCCTTCTCTTACCTCAAAGGCCAGCGCGGTTTTAATCATCTCTTTGCCAATAAAGCCTTTTTTGACTTTTTTCGCCTTTGTAAAAGAATCAGGAATATCATAAGGATCGCGGTCAATAATATTACCCGACCACTCAAGGCTGTCTAATGGTAAGCGATAACCTAATGGCGACTCTCCGGGGAGTAAAAAGCAATGGCCACGCTTAAATTCCCAAGTGCAAGATTGCCAACAATGACGTTTATCATGCCATTGCAGTGGCACCACATATCCAACAGGTTTTTCAATGCCACGTTCCATTTTTTCGAGTAAGCCTTTACGGCTCATGGCATGCAGCAACTCTGGTTGCTTGGGGCCTATTTCAACCGGTAATGAGGCTTCTTGCCATAAATGGTAGAGAATGTCTTCGTACACTGTGGTTAAGGCTTTATTATCAATGCCGATCAGTTCGCAAAATGTCTCTGCGAATCGTTTGGTGTCGGTATGATCTAATTTATAATCTTTGTTTGGATCAGCGAGTAGACTCGCATCTTGCCATAATGCTACGCCGTCTTTACGCCAATAACACGCGTATTGCCAGCGCGGTAAAGGCTCGCCTGGATACCATTTCCCTTGGCCATAATGGGTAAAACCACCCTGGGTAAACACTTTATTCATTTCGACAAATAGATTTTGAGCTAATGCCCTTTTTTCTTTACCGTCGGCTTCAGTATTCCATTGCGGGTGTTCCATATCATCAATAGAAATAAACGTCGGCTCACCGCCCATGGTCAAATGTATGCCGTATTCATCATAGGCTTTATCAACTTGTAAGCCGAGACGATTAATTGATGTCCACTGCGTTTCTGAATAAGGTTTAGTTACCCGCGGGTCTTCATGTACACGAGTCACTTTATTATAAAAACTGAACTCTGATTCACAGTCATCGATCCCGCCCGTCACTGGTGCGGCGGCGCTAGGTTCGGGAGTACATGCAAGCGGAATATGGCCTTCTCCGGCAAACAAACCAGAGGTAGGGTCAAGCCCAATCCAGCCAGCTCCTGGGATATACACTTCAGTCCAAGCATGTAAATCAGTGAAGTCTTGCTCTGGACCGCTTGGGCCATCTAACGATTTTTGATCTGAGGTTAATTGCACTAAATAACCAGAAACAAAGCGCGAAGCTAATCCTAAATGACGAAACAGCTGCACTAATAACCAGGCTGAGTCACGGCATGAACCCGATTGCTTAGTCAGGGTATCATTTGGGGTTTGTACACCGGGTTCAAGACGAATGCCATAATCCACTAAATCATAAATGGCCTGGTTAACGGCAACCAAAAAATCGACACTTCGCAGCGGCTTTTTAGGTTGTAATGACTCGATAAGTTCTTGAAATTTTTTGCTGGGTTTGCGTTTTTTTAAATAGAGGCTAAGTTCGGCTTTTGTGACCGCATCATAAACAAATGGAAACTCTTCTGCGTAGTCTTCTAAGAAAAAATCGAAAGGGTTAATCACCGTCATTTCAGCCACTAAATCAACGGTAAAACTAAACTCTTTAGTGGGTTGATTGAACACTACCCGCGCCTGATAGTTACCAAAAGGATCTTGCTGCCAATTAATGTAATGATCTTCAGGAATGATTTTTAAAGAGTAACTTTTAATCTTAGTACGGCAGTGCGGTGCTGGGCGTAAGCGGAATATGTGCGGCCCCATATTCACTAACCGATCGTACTTATACTGAGTATGGTGCGCTATACCAACTGTAATTGTCATCAATAAATCCCTCTTTAATAATGTGCAACCATATAAAAACCCTAAAACACGTCGTATCCTATTGTTGCTCTAGCAATATTTATTCCAATTAAATAAAGGCAATTACGCTGTTGAATCGTGTAAATAAGTCTTCTGGGCAAGTATTCGCTTTACAAAAATGTTAAAAATAAATGCGCAGTTCTAACATAGTGCAGCAAGCGCACCAAATAAGTACTATTTCCTGTAAATCAAACAGTAACCGAACATTGCATTTAAAGAAAGCCTATATGAAAACCGCTCACATTAAGATGTGAATTTTACAAAGTTAAGCATATTATCACCTTTGTGTTAGTGGGCGACTAATTGTACGGAAATAAAAACAATCAATGTTTACTGGTGGTTTACAGGTTACATTAGGTATCGTTTTTGCCTGTGACTTGCTTTCACTTAAATTTAAGGCTTTCGTATAACTCTTTATTTTTCCAATGACTGGCTTAGCCTCTTGCAAACCAACAACTGCTGATGATAACGCAAGAAATCGTTCTGCTGCTCACCTTTGTCACTGAGATTAGCGCTGCTGAAAACTGATGTAATCTGGGGTTTTAGGCTCGTCGCTATTTTAGCGATAACTGGGTTTATTTTTTACCCTATAAATGCCTTAACTTTTCTGATGAACCGCTTTGAATACGATTGCAGCACATTTTTAATTAATTTTTTAAGGCTAGAATAAAATTAACTTCATTATGTGATCACTCGATCACTTTCATTATTAAAGAGCTAACATGGCATATCAATTAAAAAAAACTCGTCATTGTGTATGGCAAAAAATGATTAATGTCTCACTACTGTTAATGTTGACTATCATGTGTAGTCCGTCTTTTAGTGAGCCCTTGCAACAAATACCTTTTCAATCTGAATGGTTAAAGAACCATTACAATGACCGCATGACAATGTTTAATTTACAGCCTTTAGAAGCGGGAGATATTGTATTTATTGGTGATAGCATTACCGAACAAGGCATGAGTTGGGGACGACGTTTTGGTGATTTAGCGGTACGAAACCGCGGTATAAAAGGTGATATGACCTATGGCGTACTGGCACGCTTAGAAGAAATGAAAGCTAATCCGCCAAAATCCGTGTTCATCATGATAGGAATTAATGACATTTTTAATTTGTATTATCAGCAAAAAATCAAAAGCTTATCTTCAGTCAGCCTCAACATTGAAAAGATTACAGAGTAGATACATCAAGCCTTGCCAACTACTCGCATTTACGTGCAAAGCCTGTTGCCAGACTATAGAGATTTCATTACAGCGTTAGCGCATTCAGTCAAACTACAGGTCAAACAAATTAACGATAAAAAGTTTACCTATATAGATCTTCACGGAGTATTTTTAACTCCTCAGGGCACATTAAATCCAAAATTTACCACTGACGGGGCACATTTGAACCGTGAAGGCTATGAGCTTTGGAAACAACAATTACTTCCATACATGGAAACACTTTAATGAAACTTTTGCTTATTATCATTTTTTTGATTTTTGTAACACCAGTTAATTCAGCTGAATTAACTTATCCTAACGGAGCTAAAAAGGCGGTTATTTTTAATTATGATGATGGCTTAGTCCAAGATAAAGAACTCATTCAATTATTCAATCAATACAAGCTCGTTGGCACGTTTAACTTAAACTCTGGTCTTTTTGGAAAGCAAGCGCCTTGGCTAGAGGGGGTTCATTGATTTTACTTTGACGGCAAACGAGTCAAATACCCTGCATAAGCAAGAATGCTCGCCCATCTATATCACTGGCGGGAGGTTCAAATGTGTTATGTACTTTTATTCGCTATAAACCCAAAAACAGCTTGATTTAAGCATTGTTTGTTTTATTCAACATGGTTACTGACATGAACCCTAGAACAGGGAGTATCACCAATGTTAAAAATTGTGGGGCATCTAAAATAGCTGCCGATAAAATAGCCGCCGCCCACATAAGACTAATAGCTGTACTTTTTTTATTGCATATTTTCATAATAACCACCATCAAGAGTTGATTGAAGCAACTAACAACTTAACAGCTATTTTGTTTGTTGCAAACTTTAAGGTATCACTGTTAAAGCACATAACAGCTTATCAAAACCAAGCCATATATGGCCATGTTCTCATTCCAGTACCCCCATATCATGACTCATCATATGGGGGGTTACATTTTTACTTGCACGAGCTTAATAAACTGATGAATATTATGTTTTAAAATGTCCAACCAACTCATTTAATTGACTACCTGAATTGGCCAATGAAGAGCTAATTGTTGCAGCTTTCTCTAAGTCATCATTCAATTCAAACACAATCTCTTGGATATGGGTCAAGTTAGTCGTGATATCTTCAGCCACAACACTCTGTTCTTCTGCTGCAGCTGTAGTTTGCATCCCCATATCATGAATGTCAGCAACCACTTTTTGGATGTCGGATAGTCGTGTTTGTATGACAGATGAGTCTTGGATTGTTTGTTCGCCGCGTTGTTGGCTAGTAGACATTGTGGTCACGGCGTCTTTAACACCCACTTGCAAATTAATCAGCATCTCATTAATTTCTTGGGTACTGGTTTGGGTTCTGCTTGCAAGCGTACGAACTTCATCTGCAACAACCGCAAAGCCTCGCCCTTGTTCGCCCGCTCTAGCCGCTTCAATTGCAGCGTTCAGTGCCAAAAGATTAGTTTGTTCTGCAATACTACCAATAACATCAGTCACACTGGTAATGCGATCTGTTTGGTCACTTAATGATTTTATCGCATCAGAGGTGGTATTCACCTCTGAAACAAGCTGATTAATACTTTCAATCGCTTTAAACACTTCTTGTTGAGCACTACTTATCTCATTATTAGCGGCGCTAATGGCAACTGACGTCGTATTGGTATTATTGGCAACTTCCTTCGCGGTTGCAGACATCTCAGTAATCGCCGACACCACCTTTTCTGTTTCCTGGCTATGCATATGCATGGTTTTCACAGAGTTACTGGTTTGTGAATCTAGGCTTTTTGCCGCTTGTTGTACTGCAACCGAGCTGTTTTTTACTTTGTCTATTATGGGTTGTAACGTATCCATAAACTGATTGAATGCATCACCTAGTTCAGCAAGTTCATCTTTACCTTGAGTTTGCAGGCGACCGGTTAAGTCACCATTACCATGGGCAATTTCATTGAGTTTATCTAGCATTGTATTTAACGGGGTAAGAGAGCGATTAACCACAATAATCACAATCACAGCGGTAATAACTAACCCCAAAATGGCAACCATAATAGCAAAACTCAAATCTTTCTCTAACAAGGTTTGCCGCTGTTCGATGTATTGAGCAACTTGCTTATCAACGTCATCAACATAAATGCCCGTGCCCAATACCCAATCCCATTTATCTAAGTACTCGGCATATCCCAGTTTTGGTGCCAGGGCATTAATGGAGGGTTTATTCCATGAAAAATTGAGGAATCCATCGCCCTTGGTTGCCGCGTCAATTAATCCGGCAATGACTGGCACCCCATTTTCATCTTTTAGACCGTATAAGTTTTTACCTTCTAACTCAGGTTTTATGGCGTGCAGAGTATTGAGCCCTGTGGAATCATAAGCAAAGAAATAGCCATCATCGGCAAAGCGCATATTTTTAAGGATGATCTTAGCCTGTTGTTTATTATTACCATTCACATCGGCGTCATAAAGAGCTTTAATGGCGGTACGGCCCAAACGCAAATTGGCTTTCAGGAAGGCTTGATTTCTTGCAACCAATTCCTTTTTATAATCAATTGCTTGACCTTCAAGATCCGAAGTGAGATTCAAATAAAAAGTGATAGTAACAAGTAAGGTAATAAGGAATAGTGGTAACATTGTTAATAGCAGTAGCTTCCCGCGACTTTTAAGGTTCATCTTTACTCTCCATTTAAAGAACTGCTAACTATATAGACTATATTTGACACTATTTCTGTAAATTTCTAATTTTTAATCATATTTTAGTTATTTATTGATTTTTAGTCTTTTTACTCCCAGTGATTTACTGTTGTTTATGTGCAATGGTTTATCAATGTCTACGGCTGTATTGTCGGTTCGCGGAATGACGGGATTGTTGGGATTGTTGGGATTGTTGGGATTGTTGGGATTGTTGGGATTGTCAGATTGCTGGATTGTCGGCTTACACGATTGGAAGTAATTTGGCAGGACATCTTTATCTATTGTTATCGTTTGCGAGGGTGCTGACGATTAAAATCAATTTATTTCCACCGTCCACTGGACCAGATAGAGAACAATAACCATATTCCCCCCACTAGCGCACTTATAAACCCCAATATGCCAAATAATGGTAAACCAAATAATGTTGGACCGCCGTCAACTGTCATGACGATAGAGGATCCAATTATCATCGCCGCAACCACATTACCAATAGCCACCCTGCTAGCGGCTCGGTCAAGTTGATTTCCAAAGGTTTTTAACCGTGTGATATCAACATGGAACTGGAATCTTCCTCTACGTGCTGAACGTAACAATTGTTGTAAATCTTGCGGTAATCCAGTTAACAATTCTGTGGCGTCGACAATGGCTTGCCAACCTCTTTTGGCGATGGCATCGGGGGCGGTCCGGTCTAACATAAGCTGATGTAATAAAGGCTTTGCTTCAGACACCATATTAAACTCAGGGTCTAACTGCTGCGCAACACTTTCAAGTATTATCAAGGCTTTAATCAAAATAATGATATCAGGAGGTAAGCTCAGTCCATGCTCTCTGAGCAGTGACATCAGCTCAGTGAGCATCATGCCTAAATGGACGCTTTTTAATGACACACCGTGATATTTATCAATAAACTCTTCAACTTCAAAACTCAAATGTTGACAATTTAACGGAGGGTCGCCAGCCCAATCGAGTAACACATCCACAACTCGAGGAGCATCTAGCTCAACCATACTATGTAACAGTGTGACTACTTGATGACGGCGCTCAAAAGATAAGCGTCCCACCAAACCAAAATCAATAAAAGCAATGTGATTTTCTGGCAAATAAAAAATATTACCTTGGTGAGGATCAGCATGATAAAAACCATCAATTAAAATCATTTTTAATGCCGCTTGTCCTCCATAATGGGCTAGTTGTTTTCTGTCTAAACCCGCCTTCTCCACTGCTGTAATATCTTGGCCAGGAATACCATCAATAAATTGTTGAACATTGACACGTTCACTGCACCACTGCCAATAAATTTTAGGGATAACAATATTAGGATCACCTTCAAAATTTTTGGCGATTCTTTCAGCGTTGCGACACTCGGCTAATAAATCCAATTCCCGCCGCAAAGAATGGGTAAATTGACGAACGACTTCACGCGGTTTAAAACGGCGTAACGCGGTTGACTCAGACTCCATTAACTCAGCAATACGCGCAAGTAATCGCAAATCAGCTTCCATTGACGCTTGAATGCCCGGTCTACGCACCTTAACAATCACCTCAGTACCATCTTGTAATCGAGCTCGATGAACTTGGGCAATAGATGCTGCGGCAAAAGGGGTTGGATCAAACTCGGCAAAAGCGTCGTGTGGGCTACAACCTAAATCGTGTTGTAATTGTTCAATGATTAAATCAAATGGCACCGAAGGTACTTGATTTTGTAACTTTTTAAACTCAGTTGTCCATTCAGAAGAAAACAAATCTGAACGTGTCGCAAGGATCTGGCCGAGCTTAATAAAAGTGGGCCCCATTTCGGTCAATGCATGACAAAACCTAACGGGGGATTCTAGATTGGTGATATCTGGAGCATGCTTCCAATTCAATGCTTTACCGGCATCGTTAACGATATTCGCCAAACCCAGTCTGCGCAGCACATCACCGAAGCCATAACGGATCAAGACCGAAGCGAGTTCATTCAGTCGGCCAATATCTCGTGCAGTACTTAACGTCTCCCACAGCATGGCTCACCTATCTATTTATGTTCGTTTTCTGAAGAGGTAGAGGTTATTTTTTTATCCAAGGTTTGTGCAATCGCCTCAAGAAAGCCTGCCGCCGCATATGCAAGGTTACTGGTGACTTTCGATGCAGAATCAACGCCGGCTGAAACCGTTTCGCTTAATCGTTCACTGAGTTGATCATTTAACAGTTTAGCCGTTTCTGTTGCTTTTTGGCCAATGCCTGTGCCGGTTAAACGACCATGACGAACTAAATCATTGAGGGTTTCCGACACTGTCTCACTTGTCTCTTTAGCCACGTCTTTTAACGTCTCTAAATACATACTTTCAAGGTCATTAAGGTCTTTTATAGCGTGCTGCAAATCTTGTTTACTGAATGTTTTGACGTGGGAACTTGCTTCTTCAATGGCTAATTTGGATGCTTCTGCGGCAGAGCATAATGCATCATCAAGACCCGCAACAGCATTTGCCAACTTGTTTCGCCCATCTGGCCCATGAATAACAGCCCCTAAACCGGCACCTTTGACCACGCGGTGAGTCACTTGAGTAATCTCATCAATATTTAACTTACCGTCACTCAATACGTTAAGGGTAATACGACGAACCTCTTCTCTAATATTATTATCAGCCTCAACCGCATCTTTGATGGCATCTTCGAGAGGTTGATGATGACTTGTTTCACTTTTGACTGTACCCATCACTATTCTCCTACACAATTTAACACTGCTCGGAAAATCCACACAAGAATCGACTCGTTAATCAACTATGGTTAATTCAGTTTTTACTGTGTTGTTGGATTCTGAGTATTAGGTTAGGTTATCACCCCTGCTGTTGATATTGACTTACGGCTTGCATGGCTTCAATACCATAAACCATAGCGGGGCCCCCCCCCATCAGTATGGCTACTGACACGGTTTCAGCAATTTCTTCTTTACTAGCACCTGCCTGCAAAGCGTCATGTACATGAAAGGCAATACACCCTTCGCATCTAACCGTGATCGCTATACCAAGGGCTAAAAGCTCTTTGGTTTTACTGTCCAATGCTCCAGGAGCAATAGATGCCTTATGCAGTTCAGAAAACCCTTTCATGGTCTGAGGAATAGCCACCCCGAGTTTATCCATCCAGGTACTGAGTTCTTTATAACGTTCAGGAAAGTTTGTCATAAGATTGTCTCATGTTGTGTTAGCACTGAACTCATCAGCTAACTAACCGTTAAATAAAATAACGCTCACCTAATAAATCTAAGTCAAATATTTCCATAAAACCTTGACGCACCTCAACAATGCAGTGAATAGCGAACAATAAATGAACAATGATTTTATCAAAAGCGGCAACCTAGCACAGTAATAGTAAGGCGTATCCTTCAAGCTAACGATAGTTTGTTTTAGTCTGGCCATCATAGGTAATCTGTTAGCAATAAAGGTCACTAAAGCATCGATATTGAAAGCTGTTTTACTGCAAAATATTCAATAGCACGATAAATCCCCATGTTGCGTTATTTACTCGTATAATATCGACATCGCTATAAACAAAGTTTCAGTCATCACACATTAACAGGTCTATTCATGACAGCCGAAGTACTCGAAATTCAGAGCTTTATTGCTCAGTACGCTCCCTTTGACCAGCTTCCAGAACAAGTCTTAATTGACGTTGCCAAAAGTGTTGAGATTTCTTACTACCGTACCGATAGTATGATTGTTAACTTTAATGACAGGATCACCGAACTGTATATGATCCGCAGTGGCGTCGTAGAGTTATACCGTCGTAAAGGTGAGCTCTATAATCGTCTTGATCAGGGGCAGTTATTTGGCCAAATGGGCTTATTGACCAACAATAAAGTGCGTTTCCCGGCCAAAGCGGTAAAAGATACCCTCGTATACTGTATTCCAGAATCGGTGTTCAATGACTTATGCGAAAACTATGATGATTTTGCAGATTTTGTTGAGGCTGAGGATACCACTCGCTTAAAGCAAGCAGTAAAGGGCAAAACCGTTGATGCCAATGCCCTTACCACCTCTAAAGTGAAAACGTTGTTGACTAGAGAGCCTGTTGTTCTACCTTGTAATAGTACGATACAAGCCGTTGCCCAGATAATGACTGAAGAGAATATTTCGGCGGTATTAATTAATGACCCAGATATAGAAGATCAACAAGACAGTAGTTTTGTGGGGATTATTACCGAACATGATCTATGCGCTAAGGTTATTGCTGCGGGGGTTAATGTAGATAGTCCTATTTCACAAGTTATGTCGACCGAGTTAATTTCACTGGATCATAACGCATACATCTTTGAAGCTATGCTACTGATGCTCCGTAATAAAATTGATCATCTGCCTATTCTTAAAAATAAAATCCCCATAGGCCTGATTGAAGTAGCCGATATTATCCGCTACGAGTCGCAAAATAGTTTGTTATTTGTCAGTAGTATCTTTCAGCAGAAAAGCAGCGAAGATTTAGTGTTGCTCTCTTCGCAGTTAAAAAGTTGCTTTGTGCGCATGGTGAATGAAGATGCCAACTCACATATGGTCGGGCGGGCAATGTCTGAAATCGGCCGTAACTTTAAGCAGCGTTTATTAGAACTTGCAGAAGAAAAATTTGGCCCGCCACCGGTTCCTTATTGCTTTTTAGCGCTGGGCTCAATGGCGCGTGATGAACAATTGATGGTAACCGATCAAGACAATGCCATTATTCTGGACAATAGCTATAAAGCCGCAGTGCACGGTGAGTATTTTGCAAAGTTAGCCGACTTTGTGTGTGATGGTTTAGCCGCTTGCGGTTACAGTTATTGTACTGGCGATATTATGGCCAGTAATCCCGAGTACCGTAAAACTCGCTCAGAATGGGAAGCATGTTTTGGTGATTGGATAGAAAAACCAAACCCGCAAGCCTTGTTAAATTGCTCTATATTTTTCGATCTAACCGGGGTTTATGGTCGGGTTAAATGGGCTGAACAATTAAATGCATTTATCTTGAACAAAGCCAAGAAAAACAACCGCTTTTTAGCTTGTCTGGCGCACAACGCACTTAACCGCACCCCACCGCTAGGATTTTTTAAAGATTTTGTAATGGAAAAAGATGGTCGTCATAACAACTCCATCAATTTAAAACGTCGTGGCACGGCGCCATTAGCCGACTTGATCCGAGTACATGCCCTAGCTATCGGCTCACAATCGCAAAACTCATTTGAACGCTTAGAAGATATTATCGACGCGGGCATTTTGCCCACCTCAAAAGGTGAAGATTTACAACACGCAATGGAGCTTATCTCGTTGGTACGCCTGCGTCACCAATCATCCGATATTGAATCTGGGATTGAACCTGATAACAATATTGAACCAGAAAATATGTCTGATTTTGAACGCCGTAATCTTAAAGATGCATTTTTAGTGTTAAGTAATGCGCAGAACTTTTTGAAATATCGCTACAGTTCTAACAAACGTTAAAGGCTAACTCATGACTCATTTCAGCAAATCGGAGATTTTAAACTGGCAAGCGTTTCTCGAATTAAAAATGCAAAACAGTAAAGATCGACGCTTGTTTGATTTTTACCATGCTGGCACCTATCACAATGAAACACCATTAAGTGAAATTGACTTTGTGGCGCTAGACTTTGAAACTACCGGCTTAGACTCAGAGCAAAATAGCATCATTAGCATTGGTTTAGTGCCCTTTACGTTACAGCGTATTTTTTGCCGTAAAGCAAAAAAGTGGTACCTCAACCCACAAGACAAGCTGCAAGAAAACTCAATTATTATTCACGGTATCACTCACTCAGATTTACAAGATGCACCGGATATATTATTAATTTTAGAGCAGCTTTTAGATCAACTGGCAGGCAAAGTGGTCGTGGTACATTATCGGCATATTGAACGTGATTTTCTTAATCACACGTTACGCTTATTAATCAATGAAGGAATTGTTTTTCCGGTAATCGATACCATGCAAATTGAAGCTAATTTGCATCGGGCGAAATCTCAGAGTTTATTGAATTTCTTTAAACCAAAGCGTCCACATTCAATCCGGTTAGCGAACAGTCGTGAACGTTATAACTTGCCAGCTTACGCGCCACACGATGCATTAACTGATGCGATTGCCACTGCAGAATTACTGCAGGCACAAATTAAGTATCACTTTAGTCCCGACACTGCGATTAAAAACTTATGGGTATAACACCACTAATCTAATACCAATTCCACTAATTATCTGGTCATTCAGCGGGAGTTCTGTGCCTTCTAGGCAAGTAATAGAATTGTAGGCATAGTTGCTCTCGGCAACTGCTCCTGCGTTGCTCTACCTTCTGCATCCATGCAGTCATACGTCAAAATGCTATTAAGCAGCATAGAAGGCACAGAAACCCGCCTTGTAGGAGGCACTCAGACTGTCCATTTCTTTGTTGCATTGTCTTAGAAGGGAATAACCATTATTTCAACAATGCGCCTCAAACTGAACAATCTGAGTGACTCTGATTGGTCACATAATTAATGGAAATGGTATAAATCAAAAAGATATAAAAAAGCCGATGAATTTATCATCGGCTTTTTTGATGCAAGTCAAAAACTAGTTTTTGTTATGTTTTTCGGTACGCATACCCATCAACAAACTCACACACATCAGCAATAAAATAATGGTGAACGGTAATCCTGTCGAAATGGCACCCGCTTGTAGTGCCTCAATCGCTTGAGTACCACCAACCCACAATAAAACTGCAGCAATTGCACCTTCGATAATGGCCCAAAAGATACGTTGAGGAACTGGAGCATCAATTTTGCCACCCGCGGTAATGCTGTCGATAACGAGTGAGCCTGAATCCGAAGAAGTAATAAAGAAAACCAGTACCAATATCACAGCCAATATTGACAGCAAATTACCTAATGGCAACGAATCAAACAACTGGAACATAGCAAGCGGCACTTCAGTTAAGCCCTTACTCCCCAACGTACCTATATTATTGATAACCTGGTCAATGGCAACACCACCAAACACTGACATCCATAAAATAGTCACTACCGTTGGCACGATTAATACAGTCGCAAGGAACTCACGCACTGTACGACCACGAGAAATACGCGCAATAAACATACCGACAAATGGTGACCATGAAATCCACCAAGCCCAATAGAACACAGTCCAACCATGCATCCAGGTTTCATCTTCACGACCCACTGGGTTACTCAATGGAATAATATTCTTAATATAACCCATTACCGTTGTCGGAATTGTTCCCATAGAAACGGCTAATGTCACCAGTGCCACAAAGATGAGCAAAGCAACAGCAAGTAACATATTGACATTACTGATGACTTTGACGCCGCCTTCAAGGCCTCGAACTACCGAGATAACCGCTAATAGTGTCACAACTACAATAATAGTGATTTGTAAGGTTAAGCCAGCCTCAATACCAAACACATGATGGAATCCAGATGCAGCTTGTTGAGCACCTAAACCTAATGACGTTGCAAGACCAAATAATGTGGCTAATACGGCGAAAATATCAATGATATGTCCAGGCCAGCCCCATGTACGGTCACCCAAAATTGGATAAAATGCTGAACGAATTGAAAGTGGCAAACCTTTGTTAAAAGCAAAGAAAGCCATAGACAAAGCAACCACACCATAAATTGACCAAGGGTGTAATCCCCAGTGGAACATTGTTGCACCCAGTGCTAGTTCTGCAGCCTCTGGCGTATTAGCAGCCACATTCAATGGAGTTTCATACCAACCAGTGTAATAGGCTAAAGGTTCTGCAACCCCCCAAAACATCAAGCCAATTCCCATGCCTGCAGCAAACAACATCGCAATCCAAGAAAGTCTTGAATAATCAGCTTTGGCACCATCTCCGCCTAAACGGATTTTACCGAAAGGAGAAACGATTAATGCCAAGCAAAAAACCACAAATATATTTGCCGACCACATAAAGAGACTGTCAAAGGCACCGATAATTTGCCATTTTAAACCGTCTAAAAACTCTTTTGATATAGCCGGATCAATGACTAATATAGCAATTAAAAAAGCAAGGATTAAACCTGCACTAATCCCAAAGACGGCGTTGTGTATATCAAAACCCCATTTTTGGATGTTATCTTGCCCGACAGTATAATCGGTATTATCTATACTGTACTTGTCCTTATTCATCTTCATAAAACCTCTTTTTAGAGCGACCTGACACTCATAAAGTGAAGGCCGATATAATTTCCTAGTGGGATTTTAGCAAAAATAACTGATAATTTCAGGCTTATTTAAGGTTCATACTTATTTAAACAGCTGATTTATTAAAATAATAAGTCACAATTCATTGGTGACCTATTAATCTTTGCTGTTGAATTTTGTATGAGTTAAAAACGTGTTAATCGAGGTAATGGATTGCTGCCTCGTCATCATAGAACCAAGGCTTATACCAAGAGCCATCGACAATCTTCAGGATCAAGATTGTAATGGCTTACTGTAACGATTGAGGCATCTATGCTTTAAATCGACTTAATTGCTGTTTTAACCTATGCACTTCATGCTCGAGTTGGTCTCTTTCATCGAGTAATTGTAAAATTAAACTAATACCATTCCAGTCGAGCGCCAAATCACGTTGAATGCGCGTGGCTTTTTTAACTTGATGTAAATTTTCAACACTAAATTGCCATTGTTCTATTACCTCGCCCTGCAGCGGAATCGCAATGCTGTGCTCGACAAGCTCAAGTAATAATGCCGAGCTAATGTCGCTGCACTCACACAGTTCGTCGCTACTCAACCAACAATCCTGTTCACTTATATTAATCTGCAGCATCGCTATTTACTCCAACTGGCACGAGGGTCGAATGTATTTTTTTCAGCTAATTCAGTCCACAAATGGTTACTTGTCACGTCTGATACTGTCGGCACCACGATTTTAAGCACCGCAAATAAGTCGCCCTGTTCTTTTTTACCCAATAGCCCTTTACCTTTTATGCGTAATCGCTGCCCAGATTGACTATTCGCAGGGATACTCAATTGAATAGGCCCGGTTAAGGTAGGCAGTTTAACCTTGGTACCTAATACCGCTTCCCAGGGCGCCACTGGCACCACAATAGTCAAGTTTCGGCCATCAACATCAAATAAAGGATGCGGCGCATAACGAATTTTTAAATACAAATCGCCATTATCGGCTTTGGTTTGCCCAGGTCCACCTTGGCCTTTTAGGCGAATACGTTCACCATTACTCACACCGGCAGGAATGTTCACTTTTAAGGATTTAGGATGTTCAACAACATGACCATGAGCATCGCGTTGTTGCAGGGTAAACGAGACAGGCTTAAGGGTATCGGTCAATGTTTCTTCAAGAAACATCGGAAAATCCATTTCGATATCCTGGCCTTTAGCGTGGTGAGATTGACGACCATGATGTTGTTGGTTAGGGTCAAACCCTGAATGACGAGAGTCAAACCCTGAATGACGAGCCCCAAAAATTGAATTAAAGAAATCTGCAAATTCTTGATCGCTCTGAGGGTCGCTTTCCTGTTGTCCCCAATGTTGACCAGCACTGGCGCCAGCTTGACCTGTGTAGTTGTGTTGTGACCTATTGAGATGATGATGACGTACTTCATCATATTCAGCACGCTTTTTAGCATTACTCAATATTGCATAAGCTTCACCAATTTCTTTAAATTTTGCCTCGGCATCATCATGCTTACTGACATCAGGGTGATATTTTACCGCCAGCTTTTTATAAGCAGCTTTTACCGCTTTAACATCCGCTTGCGGATCGATGCCCAACACCGTGTAATAGTCTTTAAAATTCATTTTATCCCCTAACAAAAACAGGTTTGCAATGGAGGGTTAATACTAATGAGTTTAGGCTCACAGAGACGCGATATGCTTGATCTTGATCAACTCTACTACAGTATGCTTTGTTTAATTAATAAGCATTAATTAATTAAAAATAACCGCTTACAAAAACAATTTCAGGAATATTGGTTCATCAATGTCACTATCGATGCTTATTGTGTCTCACCAGGTTTTGGCACATCATGTTTGTTCACTTTTTGCTCCGCTGCAATCTCTTTGGCCCACTCATGCTCAGACACACCCGCGTCAATACCTTGTTGTTGAGTACTTTGCGACGGAGTAAACGACAGTCTAGTCAATAAAGGAAAATGATCCGAACCAATCGCAGGTAAACGCTGAATGTGTTGCAAGGTAAAATGCTGGCTGTGAAATAAGTGATCTAATGGCCAGCGCATAAATGAGTAACCAGCATGAAAAGTGTTAAATGCTCCACGGCCGACACGCGGATCAAGCAGTCCACTCATCTTTCGAAAAAGTCGAGTCGTAGCAGACCAGGCGACATCATTAAGATCGCCGGTAACAATCATCGGCTGGTCACTGTCTGCAACACTTCGAGCCACTATGATTAATTCAGCATCTCGCTCTGCTGACTCAACATTTTCGGTTGGGCTTGGCGGTGCGGGGTGAAGAAAATGCATCCGAACCTTGTCTGTGGTGCGTAAGGTTAATGTGGCATGTATTGATGGCACATCCTTCTCAACCAAATAACATATTTGTTGTTCGCATAAAGGCAATCGAGAATAAACGTGCATACCATAGAGATTATCAAGAGGACATTTAATGCTGTAAGGCATGTCGGTTTCTAATACCTTAAGCTTGTCTTGCCACCATTGGTCTGACTCAAGTGTGACCAGCACGTCGGGCTTATGCTCGTTGACTAATTGGATCAATGCGTCGGCATTACGATTGGGAGTAAGCACATTAGCGGTGATAATACTGAGTTGTTTATCGGCATCAAATTCAGTGGACGTTTTAACCTCTTTGGGAAATAAAAAAGTATAAGGGAATATCCAGCTAAACTGCCAAATTAAACACAAGGTGGTGGTCACCGCTAATAGCTGCGTACTTAGTAGGTGAATATCGAGAAAAACAACATCGGCAATCAATAGCATAGTGGCTAATATCGACAATTGTAATCGGGGAAAATCCATACTCCTGACAATCCAGTGCGGATGCCGCGAAAGAGGCACTAAAGTTGCCAATAACATTAACACTGTAAAAAATGTCAGTATCGTAAACATAGAAAACCTAGTTTTGTATGGTGAATACCAATCCTTATTACCACATTATTGAAATAGAGAGCTACATACAAGCATAAAAAAGGGGCTTATCAATGATGTACTTGATAAGCCCCCTTTCACAGTTGAGTCGTTAAGTTGATTGCTTACGACTTAACTGCGGCTTTTTTACCTCAGTAAACATGCCGAGCACTAAACTAATACAAGCAAGTATTAAAATAATAGCAAACGGAAGTGCTGCGATAATAGTCACCGACTGAAGTGCTTTAATAGAGTCAGTGCCGCCAATCCACAACATCACCATCGCGATTACCGCAGAGATAACCGCCCACACTATCTTTTGCTTCATCGGTAACTCCAGCTTACCGCCAGCGGTCATGCTATCGACCACGATGGAGCCTGAATCTAAGGTTGTCACAAAGAACACGATAATCAATATAACCGCAATAATGGACAAAATATCACCCATTGGATATGCATCAAGCATATAGAACAAACTCAAAGAAACGTCAGTAATGCCTTGCTCTACACCTAGCTGGCCAACCTTATCAATGATTTGTTGAATCGCAATGCCGCCAAAAAATGACATCCAAGCAGTCGTCACTAAAGTAGGGATAATCAACACACATGCCAAAAACTCGCGTACGGTACGGCCACGCGAAATTCGCGCAACAAACATACCAAAGAATGGCGCATACGCTATCCACCAGGCCCAGTAGAATACTGTCCAACCGTGTAACCAGGTAGTGTCTTCACGGCCTGAGTTCTGGCTCAGTGGTATGATGTTTTTGACGTAACCGACAACACCGGTTACCAATGAATCAAGCACAGTCGTGAAATTAAGAATGCTGATAAAACCAAGGAATATAAAGGCAATAATCATGTTGATGTTACTCAACAATTTAACCCCGCCATCCATGCCACGTACCACTGAGAGAATAGCAAGCCCCATAATGACCAGAATAATCGTCAGCTGCAGATAAATACTATTTTCAAAACCAAACACATGGCTTATTCCACTGGCCGCTTGAGAACCACCTAAACCCAGTGATGTTGCAAGCCCAAACAAAATAACCAGTACAGCCATAATGTCGATGACATCACCGGTTTTGCCCCAGACTTTATCACCTAATATAGGATAGAAAACCGAACGCATTGAAAGCGGTAAGCCCTTGTTATACACAAAATATGCCAATGACAGCGCGGTCATGCCGTAGATAGCCCAAGCATGAAAACCCCAGTGGAACACAGAAGCGCCAAGCGCTAATTCACGGCCTTCAGGTGTAAATGGTGCTACGTCGAGCGGGGTGCCAAACCAATCTGTGTAGAACGCTGTTGGCTCTGCCACGCCCCAGAAAATAAGGCCAATGCCCATACCTGCGGCAAATAGCATGGATACCCAAGATATTGTCGAGTAATCCGTTGTGGCGTTATCACCGCCCAAGCGGATTTTGCCTAATGGAGAAAAAGCAATCCCAATGGCAAAAATGAGCATAATGTTCGCAGTCCACATGAACACGAAGTCAAAGTGAGATAAAGCAGCGCCCTTCACTGAATCAATGGCAGCTTTGGCATCAGCGGGGGAAAATACCAGCAGAGCCATAATAAATAAAATAGATAAACCGACGGAAACACTAAAAACGGTGTTGTGGACATCCATGCCCCACTTGAAAATATTGTCTTGACCAACCTGATAATCAGTTGATTCTATACTGTATTTTTTTGACTTAAATTTCATAATTAACAGGTTTACCTATTCGAATAACGAATAATAAGACCCACTCCATTTTTTTGATTGTTACTGATTATGGATAATAAAATACAACGGGGTATATATCATGATGTATGCAGCGGTTTTATTTACTTTAAAGGGCAAACCCTTGTCGTGTAGATAGTTGGCTCAACAGATACGCGAGGAGTATACGTTATTAGAAGTCCTACTCATATAGAAAACAGATACATTGATCTTGTAACAGGGTCTGAGTCAATCTTTATGAAAAAGATCGCCTAATTTGCCACAACACTTGGTATTAGGTTTTATACAATACCAATCCGCGTTAATAAGTGATGACTCAACGAAAGTGTAAAAGGGCTTAAACAAGGCGCATGACTTAATGGTTTAGCGCAAAATGTGACTCATTCAGAAAATAATGACAATCGCCAGCGATGTGACTATCACTCCATTGAAGTGAACACTGTCTGAGCGGGGTTGATTTTCGGTTTGAGTAAACCAACAGACAAAAAAGATGCCACCCATTCCTTTAACAAATAACATAACTCGTTTTCATGGCCTTGGCGAGGGTTACGGTCGATGTGATCAACTCATCATTTTTTATCGATATGGCTAAATCATTAGCGTTAAATAAGTGCTAAGACAAAAAAGATGCCACCCATTCCTTTAACTAAAATATTATCGTTAAATTAGTGGTTTATTCATCATTTTCAGAATTCAATACAGCAGGAAATCTTGATATCAATCAAGTATAAGAAGAATTGTAATTTGATTGGGAATGATGACTTAAGCGCACTAACCAATTGGGGTGGGTGGCCATGTTTTTGATGTGGCTTCGCAGAAAAATACTCACGGTCAGTCACAGCAATAGCCTTTTTGCTGCGACTGACCATCAAGTAGAGGGAATATCAAAATCTGGTTTGGCTGAGAGCGACAGATCACCCACGATGACATCACTCCCCTCGCGCAGGGCACAATGATAATGCCCACACCACGATAAATGGGTTAATGCTTAGGCACTGTGACGTTAATAAGTATATTCAACATTATAGAAGCCTAAATTCATTACATCACTTCCTTTTGATAACGGACTGAGATCAGGATCAGCCATTCGACTTTGTTCAACCGCTAACCTTCGCCATTCATCCAACGTTTTTTTATCACCATAACTTGTCGCCAAAAATTGGATATACGGATCAACTAATACGTTAATTCTCGCGTCCAGCGAGGGGGGGAAACTGAAGTTAGGTATGGTTCCCCTGATCCCACCATGCAACCGCCACACTACACCACCATCACCGTTTCTCCCACCGAGGACTATTTCACTAAAAGCAGTGTCATCACTGGCATTAGAAAAATCATATTGATAAGGGGCTTGTTGGCTGCGTATTGTTTCATATAATGAATATGCCTCTTTAGAAAACGCGTTATTAACATTCAATACCATTTCGCTTGAAGCATTACCTTGTTGATCCAGCTTACGAATGGCCGAATTGGCAGAATAACACACCGTGTCGTAAACATTAATTTGTTTAGTTATATTAGATGACACGTAATAATGTCCTCCAATAGTCGGATAAATAAAGATGGGCTCATTGCCGTAGTTATAGCTATCCCAGCCTCCTGAAGAATAAGCATGTATATCATCTTCACTGCTATTTATCGGATCGTTAACCATGACTCCTTCATGAGTAAAATCATCGAGACTTAAGGTGTATTCATCCAGATTGGTTAAGTCAATCTGTCCAGCTTGACTCGATTGATGATCAGCTGCCACTAACTGAATATCTATGGGCCCTTGCACATCACACCATTCAAGAGAGTAATCTGCCGTATAGGGTGTTAAATATCCCTGTCCACCGTTGATATTAAGTAAGCTATCAGGAGAGGACTCAATCAAATTTTGAACAAAAAATGTGACATCCTTGCAACCACAATCAGGTGCATAGCTAAAATTAGTGAAATGAATGACACCTAAATCTCCCCCTTTCGTATCCATAATGGTATCAATACTCAACGTTTTAAAACCATAATTGCGGGTAAAATAATTCAGCGCAACCGTAGTGATATGTTTAGCATCACTCGGCCATGCAGTAGTTAACAGACCATTTGAGTCTGTTACATGCTCTGCAATCACGTCGCCTTGTGCATTATGAAAAAGCACTTCTACACCCGCTTTGGGCGATTGAACATTACATTTATTCGTCACAACGGTATTGAGCGTAAGTTGTGTATTGATTGGATTGTTTGATGGATCACCCGAATTGGCGGTTCCTGCATCATCGCCGCTGCCTCCACCACCACATCCTAATAATAGTATTGTGGTTAATGTAGAACTCAGCATCCATTTTGTCATTGTCATATCTCTTCCTTAATATGATGAAGCGGTACAGTGAAAGGGATCGCCCAATCACAAAGTCCATGTAGAATGGCGTTATTGAAAATAAAAATAGGGATAGTGCTAACAGCGAGTCAATACGAGCAGTCAAACTCTCGAGGAATACAAAAAGAAAAAAGATGTCAGCCTGTTGGCAGATCACATACTCATCTTCCTTGACGTCGTCCGAATACGATTAAAGACTCCCTATTTGGCACATACAATAACCTTAATTAATGCTTTTACTCAAATGCTTTGTTATTTTTTTGAGAGTTATTTGTTAGCTTATGTTTGCATTTTGTTTCAATTAATACTTTGCGGTAAATCGTCATCTACTAATGACCAAAGTGATAGCCTGAACATTCTCAACTATTGATGCACTCCATGAACTTATCACAATGTTTAAATTCGCAAGTGGTAATATGAGAAAAAATAAGTAACCGTCTAGCGAACCACACCTCGCATCGTTAATCTGACTATCTAAAAATACCTGCTCAATGATAAATTCGGAGCAGGTGATGAAAACTTACAGAACAACTACTCAGTGGCAGATGCTACTTCAACAACGCGGCTCGTTTTGTGGCACTAATATCGAATTTTGCCAACTCCATAATGTCGCTATTACCACTTACTATATAAAAACGATGCCACCCATTTCTTGAACAAATAACATAACTCGTTTTCATAGCTTTGGCGAGGGTTACGATAGAAGTGCTCAACTCACCTATCCCGATCGATATAACTAAAATATTATCGTTAAATTAGTGGTTTATTCATCATTTGCAGAATTCAATACAGCAGGAAATCTTGATATCAATCAAGTATAAGAAGAATTGTAATTTGATTGGGAATGATGACTTAAGCGCACAGCCAGCGCTGACAATTTGCAGCGCCTTGTCGTCGTTTTCGGTCCAAATGCTCACAGTATTCGGTTAAGGCAGGTAGTGCTCCTACTGCACCTTTAAATAAAGCACCAAATTCAGTGGTGATTTTAAGCCAATTCTCTGCAGGGATGTTGAGTCTATTCAATATGTCCTGACTACTTGAGCTAATGGAGCCACGCTTATCATCTCGAATAATCCGACCGGTATCTTCAACCAATACTATGTAGTCTTTCACGCTGAACATGAGCCCGTTAGGCATATTAAGTCGCTCATTACCCACAAACGTTAATAACTCAGGTGGTTGCTCGCCTTTCATTGCTGTGAAAATCAACCATGACACCCATAATTAATCAGCAATGCCTAATGATATTTTTGGGTACTTAGTCTTGAACCTTGAAGAGGGATAGCTTGCTTGTAATAAAGAGGAACCCAGAGTTTAAATCTCTATCTTTCGCCCAAATCAAAATACCTTAGGTTTGTCGATTTGGCATTTGCTTTTAAATCTTGCGGAGGGATAGCTTGCTTGTAATAAAGAGGAACCCGGGGTTTAAATCTCTATCTTTCGCCCAATAAAAAGGCCCGCTATAAATAGCGGGCCTTTTTATTTGAATGTGGCGGAGGGATAGGGATTTGAACCCAGACTCTCGAATTAAATGGTTAAAATAGTCGTTTAAATTCATTTAGTTGCAGGGTTTTACACCATCAAATTCTGCAATTGCTAACTAAGATTGACTTTATTCCTGAAGTTGAAAAAAGTCAATAATTATGAACCTTTAAAAGCGCTAATTTGTGCATCTAAAACTTTAATCAAAATGGCGTATAATTAAACATCTCTGATTAAACTCAACGAGCCCGAACAGACAAAGAGGAAGGAAAACCTAATCAGCATGGGTGTTTCAATTCACAGGGGCAGTGGTACGGATTTCATTAGGGGCGCAGCTTGGTTGTTAAGCCCGCTTCATTATAAACATCAGGGCAGTACAACCGCTTCTAGCAGTAAATGAGTCGTATTAAAAGCAACGATAAGAGTGAGAATGTTGTACAGAAAACTAAGGCCAAAAAGCATTCGGTGAGCAGAGTATTATCTTGACTCACCGGGAGCGTCCATATATGTCCATGTTATTTTTTTGGTTAAAAATTGACATCATTAATCTGCAAGTTGATTGAGTTACCAGATCTGATCATCGATTTGTAACAAAGTTCATTTGCTTCAGATTTGTGTAGAAGAGTCAGCCCTATGTACTAATCCCCTACTGATAACCAAGCACTTTGATAATCTCCATACTATATTTATCCACATGAATTTGAATAGATTTTCCTGCCCCTGGAGTAGCTGTATGATCGTCATCCTTATGCTTAGCTCTCAATATAATAGTATTTGTATTTATTTCTCCTAAAATAAAATCCTCAAGTTCAATAATGAATTCACCACAATTCCATTTCAGTTCATTAAGCACATACTGTTTAGCAACATCAAAGGCCTTTTCTTCCGAGCTATCAAGTGCGAACGACATAAATGAAACACTCCATAAAATAGCTAGAACAATGAACTTATTTATTTTTTCCATTGTGTCACCTCCCCATCATTGGATAAAGGAAACCGTAATAACCAGTATCAGTAATGATGACACCAGGAACTTTCGCCTCCTGTTTATGAAAACCAATATCGCCACCACTCAAACTTCTAGGAGGATAACCTTCAGTTTCAGAGTTTGGATGTGTATGAAACCAGGCTAAAACCTCAAGTCCATTAGAGGTAGGCCTACTACCAACTAGCCCTTTTATTTGGTCTCTGGTGCCGCTCGGGACTCGAATCACATCTAGCGCTCCAGACTCTTTATTCTTCACTATCCACCCTCCTTGCTCTTTCTTTTTGGAACCAAGGGCGCCACGGTTTACCTCAGGAGCGCCGGGATTTGACTCTTCCCATGCTTTATTTAGCTTAGACTGCACCCTTTTATCATTCATGAACTCAAACAAACCAAATTGTTCACTACCGAGCTTTTCGGGATTACATCGCTGACCAATACAGTTGCTCAAAGGGACTGTTGAATCTTCAGATTGCACCACTCCCTGACTTGGTGTTACATCCAAGAGTCCATCAACCTTAGCCGCATTCTCTTTGGGGCTAGAGCTATCATTCCCCTCATCTTCATGTTTCTTTGAGCCACTACCCGTAGATTTTTCTTCGTTTTTCTCGCCATTTGAAGTTGATTTTTTAAGCGCTTTCATCGCTTTATTATATTGCATCACCTCAACTGTTTTATGGAAGGAATACATGTCTCCCATGAACTCGTTTGTGGCCCAAGCAGATGCATTACCACTTCGAACAGCACTATACCCGGTCGGATCAACCCCACTCATCGGGTTATTCAAAATATACGAATACGGATTAGCGCTCTGGCTATTCTCTGGGAACTGCAAAAACGGGTCAACACTTAAAAAACGGCCGATGTTGAAATCGTAAATCCGCCCGTTCATGTGAATAAGCTCTTGCTCATTCAAATGCTCATGGTCGGTGTAGCCCTTAGTGACACCTTGCCAGCTCGTTAACAGGTTATTACCTGCGGCAATGTCTCTTGGACGACCAAACACATCATAACCACGGTGCTGTAATACGGCACCGGTTTTGGCATCCATCAAGGTATCGACACTGCCTAAGTGGTCTCGCAGTACGTGTTGGAACGGTGATTGATTACCTAAGCTGCCCACATGGGCTTTCATCTTAATGGTGTGGTCACCAATGTAGGTTTTATCTACCGTACTGCTTAAGGCCACTTCACGCTCAAAACTGCCCACATAATACGTGGTCGATACCACACTACCGTTTTGCTGTTTAACCTGTTTATAGCGGTTACCATTGGCATCGTAACTAAATATACTTTTTACATTATTGCGATCTACCGTTAACGGCTTGTTTTGGTCGTTATAGCTTAACGTTACGCCATCACCCGTGAGCCTGTTACCGTTATTGTCATAGGTGAAGGTTTTTGTACCACCACGAATAAACTGCCTAATGGCGTTAGGGCCTGCATTACCGCCAGCACCTTTGCCTACACTACCGTAGAGATACTGACTGCCGTAATCGCCTTTAACAAGGATATTACCTGCGGCATCATAGTCGTAATTAACCGCAGCATAGGTGATACCTTTGTACGTTTTAGTTGAGTCATCAACCCGCATGAGCTCGTCATAGTTGTAGCTTTCTTTGAACTGGGTAATCACATTGTGTTGAAAGGCTAAGTTACCCATTCCATCATAATCATAATTTAAGTATTGCACCCCGATAGTACTGCAGCCAGCAGAAGAACTGGTACAGATACTCGTCGGTGAACCGGCTAAATTACGGCTAAATTGTTGAACATAATTGTTACTGAACGTTTGTTGATTAATACTGCCAAAGGCGCTGTAATCATCGATTATGCGCAGCGATTGCTCGGAACCATCAGTAAAACGTTGGTAATCTTCGACTAAATAACCATTGTCGTCAAAACGATAGGCTACATGCTCGCCGCTAGGATACTGCATGGCTTTGATACGGCCAAATTGCGAGTCATAGGCATATTTTTCAGTGAAGTTTAAGCTACCAATAGCCGTAACGGTTTGCTTAATGCGCCCAGCGGTATCATAGCTATGAGTTTGAATATGCCCATCGACTTTAGCCTGGTATAACTTACCGTAACCCACATTGGTATCATACACCCAGGTTCGCGTTTGTTGACCTGTTTGACTCGTTTGACGACCGGCTTTGTCATAGTTAAATGTGGTTGTAATATTGCGCGCATCTGTTTGGGTTATAAGCTCGCCATATTGATTATAAGTAAAGTTCCATACCCCCATATTCGGGTCGTTAAACCATGCCTTGCGGCCTAAATCATCATAGCGAGCGGTAATTTTACTGCCCAGCACATCTTGGATTAATACAGGTAAACCTGCTGCATTATAGGCAAAATAGCTTTTATTATCTTTTGCATCTGTAGTGCTTAATAACTGGCCAAGGCTGTTATAACTGCGACTCATCGACGCATTTAACCCGCCCGTGACCTTGATATTCGTCGTAATGCCATCGACATAATCATATTCTGATTGCCCTAGGTTTTGGCTATTAGATACTTTTTCTATTTGATTTTGGGGTTGAAAGGGGTTCCCCTTTGCCCAAGCAACTATCCGACCTTTTTGGCACAAAAAGTGGGATAGTTGCGTACCGGGTTACGTACTGGTCCCACATAATTGCGGGCTACTTTTTGCTTCGCACTCACCGACTGCGAGCCATTTTCAATACCATTAATTTTCGCTCTCTGCTGTAGCGAAATAATGACAGCTTTGGCAGTGTTTGTGCCTTATTAGGTACTGTTGCTGCCAATTGCGTCTGGATATTTTTCGAGGTTTAATGCTTATCGATTAACCACACCCGATCATCAAATACCATATTCAATTCTCTCAATATCCTTAAGCAATGCTGCAACGTTTACATCCTTGCCGTAACGACTGAAAGTGATGTTGGGATTAGCGTGACCTACGATTTGCGCCACGATGTGCTCACTGATATCTAATTGCTTCATTTCATCGATAAACGTGTGTCTGAGGCCGTAGGCGGTTGGACGCTGATTCGCTTGCATGCCGATTTCGGTTTGAAGCTTGGCGAGCTGTTTGCAGTAAGTTTTTGACCAATCTTCAATGATGCCGATAGGTTTATAATCAAACAGCTGGGTATGTGTTGATTTTCTTTGCTCAACAAACGCAATAAAGCCTAGCTCAAGCAAGTATTTGTGAATGGGCACATAACGTTTAGCGTTGAGGTTCTTTAATCGCTGTGCTGCACCGCTGTCATCAATGCTAATACAGTGTACGCCATCGATTAACTTGATATCTCCAGGTTTGAGCTGGCAGGCTTCTGAAGGCCTTAAACCACCATAAAGCATTAATCGGGTGACCCATTTGAAATCGGTTGTTGAAGCCTTGAATGATGAGCTGCGAAGTAGTCGTTTAAGTTCAATGTGCGTCCAGCGGTCTCTAGCTTGATTCGGTTTGGCTTTTGGTTTTTGTCCGACAGTAACGCTTTCAAAGGGGTTGCTGGTGCAGTAATTCATTAATTGGCACCACTTAAAGAACTGAAATATGGCCGCTAAGTACTCTTTATTGCTTTTGTAGCTTCGGCCTTGAGTTAGTAAAGCATCGCGATAGGTCATCGCATCAGCACTGGTGATGTCATGCACACATTTATCATCAGTTTTAAGCTTGGTTTTAAGAATGGATTTTGATGATACGGTATCAATAAAATGCCGAGTACGCTGCTCAAGCTGCTTTATAGACAGAGGCCTAATGGCTGATTTTTGTTTTGAGATAATAAATGCGCTTAATGCTTCGTTTAACCCAATAACAGGCTTTGCTTGCGCCACAGTTGTGGTTTCACGATGCTGAGACAATTTAGTCTCTCTAATGGGGATAGAATGAGGTTTTTGCGTGATGTTGAATGTAATATCAGGATCAGCTGCATCAAACTGAGCTCTAAGATTGTTAATGACCTCATCAACGTAGCGAATAAAGTCATTAATACGGGTTTGATGGTCAATAGACTTGATGATTTTTTTGAGTGCTCCGGCAACATCAATGTTACGGATGACTGCTTCTGCTCTGTCACGAGTGAGTAAGGAGACTTTTACGTCAAAGGGAAAGCCCTTGTCGCGTAAATATTTGGCTAAACAGATACGTGTAAAATATACGTTGTTGGGTGCTCGATAAAGATACATTGTCTGAGTCAATCCTTATGGAGAGCCCCTCAAACGCCAAAAACAAAAAAAGCCGTTGATAATCAACGGCTTTTCTCGTATTTAATGTGGCGGAGGGATAGGGATTTGAACCCTAGAACGGGATAAACCGTTGCCGGTTTTCAAGACCGGTGCATTCGACCACTCTGCCATCCCTCCGAGCGGCCGAATAATATGACAATGGCGGTTTGGTGTAAAGGGTAAATTGAAAATAATCAGTTAAGTGGCGATAAAACACTCAGCAGATGAATAAATAGCGTATGAATGCTGATTTATCGGCACTGTAAGGTCGATATAGTGACTCACATGGCTGTCATTTATAAGGTGTTGAGAATGGCCTGCATTCTTTAAACAGGTTATCTGGTCTTTTGCTAAGCCAATTATGTGATTAAACAGCTGATAACCGCGACTTCGCTTGATTTGATTAGGGTTAATGTTTACCTTTACAGCAAGTAATGTTGCCAATGCCAAGGATAGCGAGATGCTTTCAGAACAAGCATTCGAAATGATAGATATAGTTGCCCGAGTGGGTAGTTTTACCGCCGCTGCGAATAAATTAAATAAAGTCCCCTCGGCGGTGAGTTATGCGATTAAACAAATTGAAGATGACCTAGGGGTTATCTTGTTTGAACGTCATCATCGTAGTGTGAGTTTGACGCCTGCGGGTGAGCATTTTGTGGCTCAGTCACGTGAGATCATGACTAAATTGAATAACATTAAGCGTGATACTCAAAAAGTGGCTAACGGTTGGCGCCCTTCTCTGTCGATTGCGATTGATAATATGGTGCGCGCCGACAAGATAAGCGGGTTGATTGCCGATTTTTATCGCCACTTTACCGACATTGAATTAATCATCCGCCTTGAAGTGTATAACGGTGTGTGGGAAGCGTTATCGACAGGTAAGAGTGATGTTGCCATTGGCGCAACCTCGAGTATTCCTGTTGGTGGGGTATTTAAGTCTCGCGATATGGGGATGATTCAGTGGTCGTTTTTGGTCGGTAAAAATCACCCATTGGCTAAAGCTGAACATGCATTAACTGACGAGGAGTTATTACAATATCCGTCCATTTGTTTACAAGATACCGCGCATAATATCGCACACAGACCTAATTGGTTATTGAATAACCAGCGGCGTATTGTGGTGCCAGATTGGATCCGTGCATTAAACTGTTTTCGTGAAGGCTTAGGCGTAGGTTATATGCCTTACCATTTGGCGGATATATTCATCAAAGCCGGTGCGTTAATAGAAAAACAATTAGACAAACCCAAACAAGATACCGCCTGCTGTTTAGCCTGGAACAATGCCAATATGACCCCTGCAATGCAGTGGGTTCTCGATTATTTAGGCGATACGCCAAAGCTTAAAAAAGAATGGCTGAGCTAAACGGAAGCTATTGAAGATTATAAGGTTATATTAACGTTAACTTTATGGTAACGTAGCGGCATTAATCGATGTGATAAATTAATTTATATTTAATGTACATTGCTTACGCTAATAACAAAGATTTACTGTCAACGTGAAAACAATAGGTTTTCGCGTTGAACAAATCATTGAGTTAATCTCTGGAGACGATAATGAGTCAACAATCAGTTTTATCCCCAAGTCTATCGACTACTGAAGTCAATAAACTGTTAAAAAACACCTATATGCTGTTATCAATGACATTGGCTTTTGCTGCGGTTACCGCAGGTTTGAGTATGTTATTTGAAATTGGTCGCTGGCCTTCACTAGGCCTATCAATCGGTGGCTTAGTGTTATTGTTTGTCACATTGAAAAAAGCAGACACCGCCGCGGGTATTTTTTGGGTATTTGCCTTTACTGGTATGGAAGGTGCGTCGCTGGGTTATATTCTTAACCATTATGCCGGCATGGCAAATGGCCCAGGCCTTATTATGCAAGCACTTGGCTTAACATCCGTTATCTTTGTAGCCTTATCAGCTTATGCACTGACTACCAAAAAAGACTTCTCGTTTATGGGCGGGTTCTTATTTGCGGGTATGCTCGTGATGATTGGCGCACTAGTAATTAACTTATTTGTGCAAAGCTCGATTATGTTTATGGCAATGAACGCGGGTATTGCATTACTGATGACCGGTTTTATTTTATATGACACTAGCCGTATCGTGAATGGCGGCGAAACCAACTACATCCGTGCAACCGTTTCATTATTTTTAGATTTCTTAAACTTATTTATGAGTCTTTTACATTTAATGGGTATGGGCAACGACGATTAATCGCCGATAGAGTTCAGCGTTAAATTACGATAAAATGGCCCTACTTTAGGGTCATTTTTTTTATCATGAGCAAATTCATCATCCAAGTAAACGGCAGTGTTTATGGCTCCAGCGCCAGTTTTCGTGCATTGACCTTTTGTCAAAGTGTGTTGGCCAATGGCCATGACATCATCACGGTCTTTTTCTACCAAGATGGCGTGACTAACAGCAATGCCCTTACCTGCCCAGCCTCTGACGAAATAGACATGCATGCTAAGTGGCAAACCTTTGCACAGCAACATAAAGTGCCGCTCACTAATTGTGTGTCTGCTGCGCTTCGTCGCGGGGTGCTATCAGAGCAAGAAGCGGTTGAAAATGGTAAAAGCCATTGGAATAGTAGTGAGCATTTTTCCATGGGCGGCTTAGGCGAATTAGTGGTTGGTATAGAAAAAGCCGACCGTTTAATCAGCTTTTAAAATCGATAGGATCAATAATGAAATCTATGGCCATTGTATTTCGCCATGCACCTTTTGGGTCCACCAGTGGCCGCGAAGGTTTAGATGTGGCGATGCTCAGCGCCAGCTTTGAGCAGCAAGTAAGTCTTATTTTTACTGACGAAGCGGTATTACATCTCCTGAGTGGGCAAACCCCAGAGCAAGCAGGCGCAAAGGATTACTTATCAGCCCTTAAAGCACTGCCGTTATACGACATAGATACCGTTTTAGTGTGTAGTGAATCAATGCAACAATTAGGGCTTAACGCCAGCGAATTGAGTATTGATGCCGAGGTTGCTAGTGCCGATATGATAACCCAAACACTGCAAGCGGTTGATGAGGTATTAGTATTTTGATTTTACATCATATTCAAACTTCAGCATCAACCGACAATGCACTCAGTACGTGTTTACGTTATTTGCACCCAAACGACAGCATATTATTGGCGGGTGATGCGGTTAACTGCTTATTACAACCCCAGTGGCAACAGCGTTTAGCCTCGGTTAACCTATTTGTGTTGCAAGATGATATTCATGCACGGGGATTACAACAGCGGATTGATGTGATTGCAAAACCTATGTCTGCCGAACTTTTTCATATTATTGATTACTCAAATTTTGTTGAGCAATCACTTAAACATAGCAAGGTCATCACTTGGTAAACTCTTTTGAATTTAATGGTCAGCACATTGAGATTGATCATCAAGGTTATTTAAAAAATGTCGCCGATTGGCAAGAGTCAATGGCGCCAGTTATTGCAGCGACTGAAAACATTGAACTAACAGAGCAACACTGGGAAGTGATTCGGTTTGTGCGCAATTTTTACCTCGAATACAAAACCAGCCCAGCGATCAGAGTGTTAGTTAAAGCCATTGGCCAAAGCTTAGGTGCAGATAAAGGTAACTCCAAATACCTTTATACCCTATTCCCAATTGGCCCTGCCAAACAAGCCACTAAAATTGCCGGATTACCGAAACCAGCTAAATGCTTGTAGATAAACACCAAACAAAAAGCCCAGTTAAGCATACTTAACTGGGCTTTTTTACTGTCGCTGTCATTACTGCGGTAAAATGTTATCTAATACGATAATCGCCACTTGGCCAAGTAACACGAATACCAACAAAATAAAAAACATTCCAATTGAAGACGACACAAATTTACTGTTATTACGCTGACCTGTAGCCACCGCTTATTATCCTCTGAAAATATCAACAACAAGGTGGCTTTGTCTTACTCATTGAGCAAGACAAACCACTAATTTTATTAACCAATAACGCTTAAACCACCCATATATGGACGTAAGACTTCTGGTACCGTAATGGTGCCATCTTGGTTTTGATAGTTTTCAAGAACAGCAACAAGTGTACGACCTACAGCCAAACCAGAACCATTTAGAGTGTGTAAAAGCGCAGGCTTATTGTCTGCTTTGCTACGATATCTGGCTTGCATTCTACGCGCCTGGAAATCTTTCATGTTTGAACATGATGAAATTTCGCGGTAAGTATTTTGCGCCGGTAACCACACTTCAATGTCGAAGGTTTTACTTGAACCGAAGCCCATATCACCGGTACACAATACGACAGTGCGGTATGGTAAACCCAATAGCTGTAATACTTTTTCAGCATTGGCTGTAATTTCGTCTAATGCTGCCATTGAGTGATCTGGGTGTGCAATTTGCACTAACTCAACTTTATCAAACTGATGCTGACGAATTAATCCGCGGGTATCACGGCCGTATGAGCCCGCTTCACTGCGGAAACATGACGTTAATGCGGTCATCTTGATTGGCAGTTCACTTTCATCAACAATCATGTCGCGAACATAGTTAGTTAATGGCACTTCAGCGGTAGGAATAAGTGATAATCCCTGGCCTTCTTCAGTGGCCGGTTTGGTGTGGAATAAGTCTTCACCAAATTTAGGTAATTGGCCTGTACCCATTAAGCTGTCTTCGTTAACGAGTAACGGCACGTATGCTTCTGTGTAGCCATGTTCAGTGGTGTGAAGGTCAAGCATAAACTGACCTAACGCACGGTTTAAACGGGCAATTTGGCCACGCATAATAATAAAGCGTGAACCAGTGATCTTAACGGCACTTTTAAAGTCTAATCCGCCCAAGGCTTCACCAAGATCTAAATGATCTTTAACTTCAAAATCGAAGGTTTTTGGGGTGCCCCATTGGCGTACTTCAACGTTTTCGCTTTCATCTTTACCCACTGGAGCAGACTCGTCTGGCAAGTTAGGTACGCTCATGGCGATTAAATTGATTTGTTGTAATAGCTCAGCAAGCTCAGCTTTTTTCGCATCTAACTGCGACCCTAAATCCCCTACTTGCGCCATAATGGAACTAATGTCTTCACCGCGAGCTTTAGCTTGGCCAATCGACTTAGACATCGCATTACGCGATGCTTGTAAGTCTTCAGTTGCAACTTGAAGCGATTTACGCTTTTCTTCAAGTTTGGTCAATTGTTCGACATCAAGAGTAAAGCCTCGAGTGGCTAAACGCTCGGCGGTGACTTCGAGTTCATTACGCAAAAATTTTGGATCTAGCATGTTGTCAGTTCTTTTTAGTTAAACGCGAGAAAATACAAGTTGTTGACCGATGTACACCATAAAAAGACACAAGGTGACATTCAACAACACATTTAAAACAGCCTTATGCCAAAGGCCGTCTTGGATCAGCAATAAAGTTTCATTTGAGAAAGTCGAAAACGTGGTTAACGCACCTAACAAGCCAACGCCAATTAGGGCTTTAATTTCAGGGCTAACATGGCTCAGCTGACCAAGCGCATAAACTACGCCCATTAAAAACGATCCCAATAAATTGACTAACAGTGTACCAAAAGGAAAACTGCTTCCAAATAGCTGGATCATAAATATTGACAGAAGATAGCGCAAAACTGCACCAATTGACCCGCCAAGCGCCACAAGCAACACATTAGTCATAGCGTTTGACCTCACTTTGTCGGTCAAGCTCGTTGAGCTGGGCGAGTTTATCTTGAATGCGCTTCTCAAAACCACGGTTAGTCGGCTGATAAAATTGGCTGTGCTTGAGTGATTCGGGAAAGTAGTTTTCGCCGGGGGCAAATGCACCCGGTTCGTTATGGGCATAGCGGTATTCTTTACCAAAGCCAATTTCTTTCATCAGTTTGGTTGGCGCATTGCGTAGATGATTAGGTACGGGTTCATGACCTGTTTGTTTAGCTAACTCTCGTGCGGCGCCAAATGCACTGTAAACGGCATTACTTTTAGGCGCACTGGCTAAATACAGTATGGCTTGAGCAATGGCGCGTTCACCTTCTGCAGGGCCAATGCGGTGATAACATTCCCAGGCATTGAGCGCTACGGTCATGGCAACAGGGTCTGCGTTGCCGATGTCTTCTGAGGCAATGGCCAATAAACGTCTGGCAACATAGAGTGCATCACCGCCGCCTTCTAAAATCCGGCAAAACCAGTAAAGTGCAGCATCAGGCGCGGAGCCTCGTACTGATTTATGCACAGCAGAGATTAAATCATAAAACTGATCGCCATTTTTGTCGTAACCTGCCGCTTGATGGCCTGCGACTTGAGTGAGCATCTCTGTTGTAAACTCACCGCCATCGCTAACTAAATCACTCATAAGCTCAAGTAAGTTTAGGGCTTTACGAGCATCACCTTCACTAATATCGGCAAGTTGCTGGGCAACGTCGTCTGGCAAGATTAACTGACGTTTACCTAAACCTCGCTCAACATCATTAAGCGCCTGCGTAACGATTAAATGGATCTCATCGGACGTTAAGCGGTTTATCAGGTAAACCCGCGCCCGTGACAATAGCGCATTGTTGATTTCAAATGAGGGATTTTCGGTTGTCGCACCAATAAAGATAACAGTGCCGTCTTCAATAAACGGTAAAAAGGCATCTTGCTGGCTTTTATTAAAGCGATGGACTTCGTCGACAAATAATAAGGTGCGTTGGCCACGACTTTGGGCAATGGCTTTGGCTTGCTCAATGGCGGCGCGAATGTCTTTTACACCCGAAGTGACCGCAGAGATGCGTTCAACATGGGCGTTAGCATAATGCGCAATCAGTTCTGCTAAGGTGGTTTTGCCGGTACCCGGTGGGCCCCACAATAACATGGAGTGGGCGCGATTAGCCTCTAGCGCTTTACGCAGCGGCTGGCCTTCGCCAAGCAAATGAGCTTGGCCAATGTATTCACTGATCTCCCTTGGCCGCATACGTGCTGCCAAAGGACGAAAATCTGGAGCAAAATCAAAACCTAAATTAGCCATGCCACCACTTAATTTGCTTGTTTTAAACGTTGGTCATCGATATCAACGTTGTCAGGGATGGCAAATTTGAACAAGTCACCTTCTGCAGGTAATACTGCGCGCTGAGCAGACAGTTGAAATTGGCTTAGGTTACCTTGTTCGTCCGTTAAGTTAAATTGGGTAAGTTTGCTGTCGTTAAAGCACACGCTCACGGCAACAACACTGCTGTTTAACTGTTTAGGCTGAATATCAAAACAATTTGATTGTGCTTTGTTTTGACGCTTCATTACGGAATATTTATTCCAAGTTTCATCGTCGCGGTGTACCAATAACGCCATTGGCGATGCGTCAACTGCTTGTGATACATCCATTACGGTGACTTCTTCAGCAAACGGATTAAATACCCATAAATTAGTGCCATCAGCCACAATAAGCGATTCATCAGGCTCAGTTAAGTGCCAATAAAATTGATTTGGATAAGCCAGAGCAAACACACCATTACCACTTTGAATAGGCTTTTTATTGATGTCGGTCACTTGCTGAGTAAAGGTGGCATGTAAGTTGTCTATTTTAGCTAACTTAGTGCGTAATTCAGTGGCATCGTCTGCATATGAAACGGCTGACAACATACTGGTTGATAATAATAAGCCTAATACTGTAATACGTTTTTTCATCATTATTCCTATTGGCTTCTTGGTGGTGGCGGAGCCAGCACCTCACGGTTACCGTTGTGGCCTTGTGCACTCACAATACCTTGACCTTCCATCATTTCAATAATGCGGGCGGCTCGGTTATAACCAATCTTAAATTTACGTTGAACGCTTGAAATAGAGCCTCTGCGAGTTTCAGTGACAAACGCCACGGCATCATCATAAAGCGCATCATATTCTTCTTCGGTATCTGAGGTTTCACCCGGCAGCAATACTTGCTCACCTTCTGACACCCCATTTAAAATTTCATCAATATATTGTGGCTGACCACGTTCACACCAATCGGCCACGACTTTATGCACTTCATGATCGTCAATAAATGCGCCGTGGACCCGGTTAGGCACACTAGTACCAGGCGGCAAGTACAACATGTCACCCATGCCTAATAAGGTCTCTGCACCTTGTTGGTCTAAAATAGTACGCGAGTCGATACGTGATGACACCTGAAACGCAATGCGGGTTGGGATGTTGGCTTTAATCAAGCCGGTGATCACATCTACCGATGGGCGCTGCGTGGCTAAAATTAAGTGAATGCCAGCAGCACGCGCTTTTTGAGCAATACGGGCAATAAGCTCTTCTACTTTTTTACCGACAATCATGATCATGTCGGCAAACTCATCAACCACCACCACAATTGATGGCAGCTTTTCTAATGGCGGCGCTTCATCTAGCATGCTCTCAGATGACTTCCATAATGGGTCGGGTATGTATTCCCCTTTGGCCGCCGCTTCTTTAATTTTGTAGTTGTACCCTTTTAAATTACGTACGCCTAATGCCGACATTAATTTGTAACGACGTTCCATTTCGCCAACACACCAGCGTAGTGCATTAGCCGCTTCTTTCATGTCGGTGACCACTTCACACAATAAGTGCGGAATCCCCTCATACACCGACAACTCAAGCATTTTAGGGTCAATCATAATAAAGCGTACATCATCAGGACCAGACTTATAGAGCAAGCTGGTGATCATCGCGTTAACCCCAACAGACTTACCTGAGCCTGTCGTACCTGCTACTAATAAGTGCGGCATTTTACCTAAATCAACCACAACGGGTTCACCGGCGATGTCTTGACCAAGTACCATAGATAGCGTCGATTTACTGTCGTTAAATGCGGCGCTGTCTAACACATCGCGCATAAACACGGTTTCACGGAATTTATTGGGTAATTCAATACCAACATAGGCTTTACCCGGGATAACTTCGACCACTCGCACGTTTTCTGCCAGCAATGAACGCGCCAAATCTTTAGCAAGGTTACTGATTTTTGATGCTTTAACACCGGGTGCCAGTTCAAGCTCAAAACGGGTAATGACAGGGCCCGGGAACACCCCGACGACATTGGCAATGATATTAAAATCGGCCAATTTGGTTTCAACCAGTCTTGCAACTTGATCAAGCTCTTCTTCGCTTATTGGGTTTTTCTTACGATCGGGTACATCAAGCAAGGTGATACTGGGTAATGGATCCATTTTGCGTTTTTCTTGTGGCGCTTGACCATCAATCACCACTAAACCATCTACAATTTTGGCTTCTTTCTTCGGTTGCTGCTGCGCAACCAGTGCACCACTCGAATGCGGTTTTTCAAATGCGCCAGCAAATGGGTCTGCTGTCTCACCATCGATTTCTCGGTCAATGTCGCGATCATCATTGGTATTAAAGCTCACATCATCGTCATCTTTGCTCGCCACCCAAGGCGCGAATGACGGCTCGTCGTCTTCAAGTTTGATGGACGGTTCTTGACGATCGTCAGTGTCTAATTCGTCATCATCGATTTCACGGGGTTCAAACACATCAACCACTTTCGGTTTACGGCTAAAGAAACGGCGCTTTTTCTCTACCACAGGGGCAATATCGTCATCTTCAGGGTCGGCTTGAAATGCAACAGTCTCTTTTAATGGCTGCGGCACGATTTTGTCATTGCTTTCTAATGGAGCTTGATCGTCTAGTTCTTCACGGCGCTGTTTAAATTTGTCGACCAACGACATAAAGCCTTTGGTGTCTTCGGTTTCGCGCTCACGTTTAAATAAGCTGGGTAAATTCCACACACGTTTAACACACCAAATGGCGCCAAAGCCTGTAAGCTCAATAATAGTGAGCCAACTAATGCCCGTGGCTAAGGTAAACCCTGCGCAAATAAAGCACATCAACAATAATGTGGTGCCTAAGGTATTAAAATAAGGCAACATGGCTTGGCCGATGACATCTCCGGCAACACCACCGGCTGAAAACACAAACATGTTGTCGGCATTCATACTGACTAATGCCGCAAGGGCCAAAAGCATCAACATAAAGCCAATAATGCGTAAACCTACTGAAAAATAATCGATTTCAAAAATACGATGGGCACGATTGAAAATAAACCAACCGGTAGTGGCAATAATCACAGGGATTAAGAATGCGATAAAACCAAAAAAATAAAACAGCACATCTGCCGTCCAAGCACCTACAGCACCTGTCCAGTTATGAATTTCACCTTGAAAATGCGACTGACTCCACCCCGGATCATTGGGATTAAAACTCGATAGCGCCAATAGAATGTAGGTTGCAACCATGCAACAAAGAATTAAACCACCTTCAAGCAAGCGTTGTAAGCCGCTGAGTGTTTTTAGACTATTTTCCTGAGTCAAACGAAAACATCCATAAAAGAGTGAAAAATAAGGGTTAAGATAACAGAATATCACTGTATTTGCAGTGATTATGCACCTTGATTTACTGAAGCTCAATGGATTGTGATGGCGAATTAATCCAGTCAATCAAAAGCGATATTGATAATGATAAAACGGCTGTGTTAATCGACAAAATTAATCTCTAATGAAACAACAAAACCACATTAATTAGTGGCTCTGTTTTTCATCGTGATACGGCAAAGCACATTCAGCAAACAGGTAAAACCACTTACTCCTTAAGATAGGGTTATCCTAAGTTATATAGCGCCACTTTATTGGTTTGCTTTACTTCTTCCATCACCACATATGTACGAGTATCTGACACTGAAGGTAGCTTCAGCAAGGTTTCACCTAATAATCGTCGATAAGCAGACATATCTGACACTCTAGTCTTCAATAAGTAGTCGAAATCACCAGAAACTAAGTGACATTCCTGAATATCATCTAATAGCTGTACAGCACGATTAAAGCGATCAAAAATGTCTGGAGTGTCCCTATTTAGAGTGATTTCAACGAAAACCAGCAAGGATGCACCTAAAAAGTGTGGATTAACTAGCGCGGTATAACCATTTATAAACCCTTGTTTTTCAAGCCTTTTAACTCTTTCCAGACACGGAGTTGGGCTTAAGCCAACTCGTTTTGACAATTCGACGTTAGAAATTCTGCCGTCTATTTGGAGTTCATGAAGAATATTACGATCAATGCGGTCTAAATCTTTAATTGAGAAGCTTTTGTTGTTTGCCATACATTTAACCTTGTTTTGTCCCTAAAACAATATTTAAACCTCTTAAAGGGGAATCTTTAGCAGCATAATCTGCTTAACCAGCACTATACTAGAGTTCCCTGAAATAAGCACGTTCAGGTCACAATTAATAACAACTATACCCACTTAAAGTGGGTTTTTTATAAATCGAGGCTTTAAGATGATTATTGGTGTACCTACAGAAATCAAAAACCACGAATACCGTGTAGGCATGGTACCGTCAAGCGTACGCGAATTGACCATTAAAGGTCATGACGTTTATGTTCAAGCTGACGCAGGTGTGGGGATCGGTTTTACCGATCAAGATTATATTGATGCTGGCGCTTCGATTTTAGCTACTGCGGCTGACGTATTTGCCAAAGCTGAAATGATTGTGAAAGTAAAAGAGCCATTAGCTGTTGAGCGTGCAATGCTACGCGAAGACCAAATCCTATTCACTTATTTACACCTTGCACCTGATTTAGCGCAAACCAATGACTTAATTGCCAGTGGTTCAGTGTGTATCGCTTACGAAACCGTAACCGATGACCGTGGTGGTTTACCGCTACTTGCGCCTATGTCAGAAGTCGCTGGCCGTATGTCTATTCAAGCGGGTGCACGTGCACTTGAAAAATCACTTGGTGGACGCGGTATGTTATTAGGCGGCGTACCAGGGGTTGAACCGGCTAAAGTGGTGATTATTGGCGGTGGCATGGTAGGCACTAACGCAGCACAAATGGCTGTGGGTATGGGTGCTGATGTGGTTGTGTTAGACCGTAGCATCGATGCATTGCGTCGTCTTAATGTTCAATTTGGTTCTGCTGTTAAAGCCATTTATTCAACTGCGGATGCTATTGAACGCCACGTACTTGAAGCTGATCTTGTGATTGGCGGTGTATTAGTACCCGGTGCTGCAGCGCCAAAATTAATCACCAAAGAATTAGTTAAGCGCATGAAACCAGGTAGTGCCATTGTTGACGTTGCTATCGACCAAGGCGGTTGTGTTGAAACCTCTTACGCAACCACTCACCAAGAGCCAACTTATATTGTTGATGACGTTGTACATTATTGTGTTGCTAACATGCCTGGTGCTGTTGCGCGTACATCGACATTTGCATTAAACAATGCCACGCTTCCTTATATCATCAAGCTAGCTAACCAAGGTTACAAACAAGCATTATTAAATGACAAGCATTTATTAAATGGCTTAAATGTTATCCATGGTAAATTAGTATGTAAAGAAGTCGCTGAAGCATTAAGCCTTGAGTTTACTGAACCAAAGAGCATGCTTAACTAATCTCACTCGAGATCATTGAGCAACTGTTTGTTTCAATAAAATGCCGCATTAAATGCGGCATTTTTTATGAATAAACAACCATTTTTTCCAGTTAATTTAATTGTGCTTGTTTGGCTAGTAGCTCAAAAAAGGCTTCTTCCGGCATAGGTTTATAAAAGTAATATCCCTGCACGGCCTCAATATCTTGTTGTTTAATAAAGTCCAATTCGTTCTGGGTTTCAACCCCTTCAGCCACAATCGATAAATCTAAAGCGCGGCTCATACTAACAATCGCTTCAATGAGTGCTTCGTGTCGGGTGCCTGAAGAAATCTTTTGAATAAATGCTTTATCAATCTTAACCTGGTCCACTGGGAAGTTGGCTAAATAAGATAATGACGAATAACCGGTACCAAAATCATCCACTGAAATCTGCATGCCACGTCGACGAAGTTCAATCAGCAACTGACTAATACTGTCTTGTTGTTTCATCATTAACGATTCGGTGATTTCAAGCGTCAACAAGTGATAAGGTAATTTTTCCTGCCCTAATTCAGCTTGTTTATTGTCAAAGTAAGTTAAAAATCGTTGTTGTAAATCATCGGTCCAAAACTCAATGGTCGACACATTAATAGCCAACGGCACCGCGAGTTTTTTACTTTGTAATTGCTTTAATGCAGTCAAGGCTTCGGTCCTGACCCATTCACCAATATGCACAATAAACCCAGATTCTTCAGCAATTGGAATAAACTCATCTGGCGAGATAAATTGACCGTTATATTGCCAACGTAATAACACTTCCGCTTTAACAATTTTACCTGTATTCGGATTAACAATAGGTTGGTAGTACAAGGCAAATTCTTTACGACTAATGGCCGACTTTAAATGCAGGTGTAACTCAGCATTTCGCTCTGCATCTTTTTGAATTTGCTGATTAAAAAACTGGAAACCATCACGACCACGTGATTTAGCATTATACATTGCCTGGGTGGCGCAATTGAGTATCTGCTCCACTTTATTAGCATCTTCGGGGTAGCGCGCAATACCAGCACTGATGGTTAATTTAAGATGTTGACCACCAACCGAGAAAGGATTGTCGAGTACCGCAGTAACCTCATTAACCATATCGACTAACGATTCTGTGGTCATTTGACCGGGCAACACTAACGCAAACTCATCGGCGGCAATGCGAGACAGCAATACATTTTCAGGGATTGCGCTCACTAAGCGTTTAGTGACCAGTTTTAACACTAAGTCACCTTTGTCATGGCCTAGCGTATCGTTAATTTGTTTAAAGTGGTCAATGTCTATCAAAATCAAGCTAAAAGCTTGTTCGCCTTCAGGATGAATGTCGTTTGACTCAACCATGGTTTGCAGGCTGTGAAACAAATGTTTACGGTTGGTTAAACCGGTTAGCTGATCATAATTGGTTTGAAAATGAATGGTGTTCTCAGCATTTTTTCTGGCGGAAATATCATTGATAAGCCAGGCAAAACAATTTTGCTGGGTAAATGAGTCGCGAATAACTGCAACAGTTAACGAAATATCAATAATGTCATTATCGGTCCGTAAACCTCTAAGCTCACCGTGCCAAGCATGGCCACGAGATAAATGCTCAAATAAGTCATCTACAAGCTCTTTGGGCGAATGACTTAAAAAACGCTGCACATCAAATAACTTAAGGTTGGCATAGTAAGTTGAGGTTAACGATTTAAACACGGGGTTTGCAGAAAGCACCGAGTTGTCTTCACTGGTAATAACGAGCGCCAAAGGCAAACTGTTAAAAATTTTACTGCTTAAACGTTGAACGTGCATACCGCGACTACGTTCAATGGCCAGGCTTGCTAAACGGGCCGCCTCTTGAATAAGGATTAAATCTTGCTCTGTGGGCGCTTTTTGGGTGTCATAATACATTCCAAAAGTGCCAAGCACTTTATTTTCACTGTCTTTAATCGGCTCAGACCAGCACGCTTTTAAACCACAGCCAATAAGGATCTCTTTATATTGCAGCCAATTAGAATGGGTATCCATGTCTTCGACTATCACACGTTCGCCTAAAAAAGCCGCCGCACCACATGAACCCACTTCGGGGCCAATTTCGACACCGTTAATGGCTTGGTTATAGGCGTCAGGTAAATTGGGCGCAGCACCAGACAATAAGCGTTTGCCATCTTCACTGAGCAACAGTATTGATGCTTTAGTGCCAATCTTTTGCGCTTCAATCAGTAATACCAAGGCATGAAGCATTTCACCTAATGGGCGTCCCTCTAAAACCATATTCAAGATAGTGCTATAACGCTCTACACTTGACTCATGGTAGCTTTCTGGCAATGTTTTTGGGTCAACGTTATTGATATTGTGTCCTATGTCCATATTGCCTCGTAATTGTAGAACAGACTTACAATTCGACTCACGAATATGTTAACAAGATTATGCATTTATAGTACTTTTATCAATGCATAATTGATTTTATATAATATTAAAATCTAAAAAATAGTGTTCATTTAAATGCAGATACAAAAACAGCGCTAATAAATAGCGCTGTTAATCAATTGTTAAGTATAGATTGCATTAAGCTATTCGGCAATGCGTTCCATCTTAGCAAGATAAAAACCGTCGAAGCCGCGCTCTGACACTAAAATATTTTCATCTTCTAATAAAGTAAACTGCGGGTTTTCAGCTAAAAAAGCGTCCACTTGCTGACGGTTTTCTTCTGGCATAATTGAACACGTTGCGTAAATGAGCATACCGCCCACTTTGACCATGCGGCTATAGCTTTGCAATATATGTTTTTGCAATTCAATTAACACAGGCAAGCGCTCTGGTGTATCACGCCATTTTGAATCGGGGTTACGTTTTAGTACACCTAAACCTGAACAAGGCACATCGAGTAATACTCGGTCGGCACTGAGCTTTAAGCGTTTGATGGTTTTAGAGCTGGCAATAATGCGGGTTTCAACATTATGTGCACCAGCACGTTTTGCGCGGGCTTTTAGATTGTCGAGTTTCCACTGCTCAACATCCATCGCTAATAAGCGGCCTTTACCTTGCATTTGAGCTGCAATATGCAGCGTTTTACCACCCGCACCAGCGCAGGCATCAACCACACGCATGCCAGGTTTAGCGCCTACTGCGTCGGCCACTAATTGCGAGCCGGCATCTTGTTGCTCAAACCAGCCATCTTTAAAAGCATCGGTACGAAACAGTGCAGAATCTGAGGTCACCTCAACTGCTGAGGCAACATCTGGCAATGCAACGGCTGTTACGCCCTCTTTTTGCAAACGTGCAATCAGCTTTTCACGATCGCACTTAAGCTCATTTACACGCAAATAACGCTTAGGTTGCTCAGCTAATGCGGCGCGTTCTGCCGGCCACTTATCGCCTAATTGGGTTTGCCCTAGCTCGTTTAGCCATTCTGGACATCCATCCCACAACACAGGATCGGCTTTGGCTTTTTCAAGGTTGGCATCAAAAGAAGCTTGTTCGATTTGCAACGAATACTGCATTTTAGGCAAATCAAGACCATGAAATACATGCCAACCATTAAGCAGTTTTGACCCCTGACGATCAAACTCATCTGGAGTTATATCCACTAAAAAACAATACAGATTAAGTCGACGTAAGATATCGCCAGTAACTTGGGTGATCCGCGCTTGCTCTGATGGATTAAGTGATAAACCAGAAAAGTGCTCTGAATAAGCTCGGTCTAATGGTTTTCCTCGGGTTAACACCATCGTCAGTACGTTTAATACTAATTCAGATGAACTGCCAGACAGCGGGTAAGTTAACATGGGCTCTCTCATAAAATGACAATCAGTGTAAAAACGTGCCGATCATAGGGATTAAGCCCGCTGATAGCAAGAAAAAGCGACCCGAAGGTCGCTTAGTGTGTATGGCAATGAAACTGATATCACCAATTACATTTTTGACCCTTTCGCGCCGTAGAACAAAATAAAGCCATAACACACGACCGGTAAAATAAACGCTAGTTGCAAACCCATGGTGTCTGCCATTACGCCTTGTAATAACGGCACAATGGCGCCCCCCACAATGGCTAAACATAAAATGCCACTGCCTTGTGAAGTGTGAGGCCCTAAACCGCGTAGTGCTAAGCTGAAAATAGTCGGGAACATAATAGAATTGAATAATCCCACGGCTAGAATTGACCACATCGCTACTGCGCCGCTGCTGCTCATTGCTATCAAAACAAGTATCGCTGCCACTAACGCATTAAAGGCTAACATGGTACCCGCTGGAATTTTTTGCATTACCGCTGAGCCAATAAAGCGGCCTACCATTGCCCCGCCCCAGTAATAGGTTATGTATTTAGCCGCGTCAGCTTCTTTTAAGCCGGCAATATGTTCTTCGCCTAAAAAGTTAACTAAAAAACTACCGATTGACACTTCTGCGCCCACATAAACAAAGATACCCACTGCGCCCAAGACCAAGTGAGTGCTCTGCCATGCGCTGGTTTTTCCGTTATGGGTAACAATGCCATTGTTGTCTGACACTTCATTGTGCTCAGCAATGGTCGGTAAGTTTAGTTTGGCAAAGATTAATGCCAATAACCCCAGCATGCCAGCCAAAATAAGGTATGGCAGTTTAACCACTTCCGCTTCAGCTTGTGCATGGCTTAGGCCTTCAACTGCGCCACTTGCCACAGATAAAATCAAAACAGCACCAAAATAAGGAGCGACCGTAGTACCTAACGCATTAAACGCCTGGGTAAGGTTTAAGCGGCTTGATGCTGTTTCAACGCTACCTAATGCATTGACATAAGGGTTAGCGGCAACTTGTAAAATAGTAATACCTGATGCCAATACAAACAGCGCGCCTAAAAATAGGCCGTATGTGGCCAGCGCAGCGGCAGGATAAAACAATAAACAGCCTAAACAGGCGATTAATAATCCACATACTATGCCTTTTTGATAACCCATCTTTTTAACTAACTTACCGGCCGGCAATGACACTAAAAAGTAAGCACCAAAAAAGCAGAATTGGATCAGCATGGCTTCGGTATAGTTAAGCGAGAACACCGCTTTTAAATGCGGAATTAAAATGTCGTTTAAGCAGGTGATAAACCCCCACATAAAAAACAACGATGTTAATGACACCAGAGCAAAACGGTAATTACCGCTACCTCTCTCTGTTGTGGTGTGTTGTGTACTTTGCATTGTTGAAGCCATAATTGGTCTCTTCTCGTTAGTTATTGTTATTTCGTTTTTTTGCTTTTAAATTTCAATCTGATGACATAAAGGCCCATACAACTCAAGAGGATAGCCTTGAGATCAATCGAGTAGGGTGAGGCGTCACCGCCCCATCCCTCTCACAGAACCGTACGTACGGACCTCGTATACGGCTCATGCATACTTCCATTCAGCATAGTTGCTGAACACATACCCTGTCCTATCATGCG
>NZ_BMQV01000022.1 GCF_014648295.1 Shewanella saliphila | reverse complement strand
CATACGAGCATCTTTTTCTGACTTTGATAATTTAACGAGTTCAAAAGCTGTGTAGTTTTTCAAAGAATAAAATGATTTAGAAATGATGAGCACATTAGATCACAATTCAATGCGGATTGGTATTATTGCGGTTTTTGGTAACACAACTCCATTGATACCGAGTCGGCAAAACGCAGCGCGTGCGGTTTGTCTATTTCGACACTAGCAAATTCAACCCAGTCATGTTCACTGGCAATGGCAAGCGTTTGGTTTGTGAGATTTTCTAATAACGAAAAGCGATTATTTTCAATCAAGGCAATGATTTTTTTAGTAATGGTGCGATAATTCAACGCATCGGCAACATTATTGCTATTACGGGCCTTATCGGCACAATAATGAATCACCACATTGACGATAATATCTTGTTGATTATTGATTTCGTCTTCTTTAATGCCGATATAAGTACGTAACCGTAGGTTTTTAATGCGTATAATAGCGGTTTCTGGTTTCATATTATTTGTGTCATTCCCTTAATGTGATTCACTGCTAATATCAACAAACTGATACAGTAGAACAATAAAATTTAACTTAATTAGCAACACGTTACTGAGTTTAGCTTAGCATAATCAATCATTTTAAAAAGTAGCAATAAGGATTTTTTACTCTATGAAAGGAATACAGCAATCAACGATGACTGTACGCAGTTTTGTGGTTATGGCGTGTGTGGTGATTATTTTAGCGGGGATTAAAACCGCCAGCCCTATTGTGGTGCCTTTTGTATTGTCGGCTTTTTTAGCGGTAATTTGTAATCCAGCCATTGTGCTTATGTCTAAGTATCGGATCCCTAAATGGTTATCGATTATTTTATTGATGACATTTATCGTGCTAATGGGGTTGTGGTTAGCCAGTTTAGTGGGCAGTTCAATTAATGAATTCTCAAAACAGATGCCTGTGTATCGTCAACAATTAATTGAACAATTTGCATGGATTATTGAAAAGTTACAAAGCTTTAATATTCAAATATCTAAGAAAAAAGTACTCGATTATTTTGACCCTGGTATGGCGTTATCAATGACCACCAACATGCTGTCGGGTGTGGGTAATGTGATGGCGAATTTGTTTCTGATTATTTTGACCATTGTGTTTATGTTATTTGAAGCGCAATCAATGCCTAAAAAGTTCCATTTAGCGTTAGACGACCCAGACATGCGTTTAAAGCAAATCGACAAGTTTTTACACTCTGTAAATCAATACATGGTGATTAAAACCTTAGTCAGCTTAGCCACCGCAGGGGTGATTGGGGTAGGCCTGAGTATCATCGGTGTCGACTATGCGTTGTTGTGGGCGGTGATTGCGTTCTTATTTAATTATATTCCTAATATTGGTTCTATTATTGCCGCGATACCTGCCGTATTGTTAGCGTTTATTCAAATAGGGCCTGGTGCCGCGGGTATTACCGGGCTGTTATATGTAGGCACCAATATGGTGATGGGCAACGTGGTTGAGCCTCGCTTTATGGGCCGTGGACTTGGCTTGTCTACCTTAGTGGTATTTTTGTCATTGATTTTTTGGGGCTGGCTGCTGGGATCGGTAGGCATGTTATTGTCGGTGCCATTAACGATGATTGTGAAAATTGCGCTTGAATCAAGCGAGTCGGGCGGATGGTTGTCGATATTGCTCTCAGATGATGTTGAAGACACCGTTAATCAACCTGAAAGTATAGAGCAAGTTGCTGCCAACTCAGCCGATGAGGCAACACAACACACAGATGAGAGCCTAGTTAATACAGACGAAGAGCAATCCAAACCATCATAAATTGATGAGTAAATTGAGTAAGTAAGAGAGAGTATGAAGCGTTTTTTACAAGTGTTACCCAGTTTGACTGTTGGCGAAGATGTTTGCCGTTTATTTCATGGTCGTGGCGGTTTATTTGCTGGCGATGAACACCTTTGTTTAGACTGGTACAAACCGGTATTACTGCTCACTAGCTTTAAAATGTTAGACGATGAGCAACGTGATGAATTGGTGAGTGCCATTGTGGACTTTTGGCAATCTACCTACCCAAATCAGCCGCTGAATTTAGTCTACCAATATCGTCATGGTGGCCAAACCTTTAGCGACTTGTTGTTTGGTGAAGTGCCTGAGCAACACGTAGTGACTGAAAACGGCGCCCGCTTTTTGGTGCATTTACTGCGTGGCCAAAATCATGGCCTATTTTTAGACATGGCCAATGGCCGAGCATGGGTTAAACAACATGCTAAGCATAAAAAAGTGCTTAATTTGTTTGCTTACACGTGTGGTTTTTCGGTGGCAGCCTTGCAAGGCGGCGCCGATGAAGTGGTTAACATGGACATGAGCAAAGGCGCGTTAAGTATTGGTAAGCAAAACCATTTACTTAATGATTTACCAGTTGGTGCGCGTTATTTAGGCCATGATATTTTTAAGTCCTGGGGCAAGCTAACAAAGTTAGGGCCTTATGATTTAATTGTGGCAGATCCACCAAGCAACCAACGTGGCAGTTTTGTGGCCACCAAAGATTATGAGCGTCTGTTAAAACGTTTGCCAGACTTGTTAGCGCCGCAAGGGGAGGTGTTATTGTGCCTCAATGCGCCGGAGCTTGGATGTGATTTTTTAATGCAGCAAGTGGCCTATACAGCACCGCAATTGACCTATGTTGAACGCATTGACAATCCAAGTGTATTTGCTGACATCGATGAGCAAAAATCACTCAAAGTATTGCGTTATCGCTTAAGCTCACTTTAAAGCAAGCATAATGAAATAAAGCCGACCTCCACAAAGGGTCGGTTTTTTTATGGGCCTTTGTCTACTACACTTAATAAACACCTTAAGGGTTAATACCAATTCTATTAATTATGTGACCAATCAGAGTCACTCAGATTGTTCAGTTTGAGGCGCATTGTCGAAATAATGGTTATTCCCTTCTAAGACAATGCAACAAAGAAATGAACGGTCTGAGTGTCTCCTGCAAGGCGGGTTTCTGTACCTTCTATGCTGCTTAATAGCATTTTGACGTAGAGCAACTATGTCTACAATTCTATTACTTGCCTAGAAGGCACAGAACTCCCGCTGAATGACCAGATAATTAATGGAATTGGTATAAGGTTGCTTTACCGCTGATGCCAGACGTTGTTATACAAGAACCATAAGACCGAATGTTGGTTAACTAAATTGCAAAAAAATGCAGTGAGCAGCATTAACGAATACAACCGACATGTCTAACATAAAACATTTCTTTTTTGGCAGCGGCTCCTAAATATATTTATATTGCTAGGCCATAATCCAGCCGCCTAGTTTAACATGTTCATATTTCGAACAAATCTCAATAAAAAACGTTCTACAAGTCCAATTATTGACAGTAAAAATACACTTATTTTAGCAAATGGTGATATTGATCAGATTATCGCTAAATAACCCTTTATTTAATCGGTATTTATGGTTAAGAACCCTGACCTAGCCGGCGATTTGGCTAATTTAATGATCTAGATCATATAACCCTTAGTTTACCAATTTGTGAGTATATAGTTTGTTAATTGATAAACGCTAAAATTCACACGAGTCCTAATTAAGAAACAACACATATTTTATCTGAGTTGTTTTATCCCCCACTACTGGAGGGTCTATGAGTAAAGATACTACCAATTTGAAAGGCTTAGAGCTGAAAATCTTCATCTTTTTGACTGTGTTTTTAGCACCCATTTTATCAGTGTTACTGGTTAGTGCACTGGGCTTTAGTATTTGGTTTAGCCAAATTTTAACAGGGCCTCCAGGCGCTGGTTAATCCATCCATAAAATTAATAAAAACATTAAAAAATGAGAGCGATGCAATGAACAGTGAACTTCACGTAACCAGCCTAATTGTCCAAGTACAACCTGAGCAAATGGCTGAAGTAAGACAGAAAATAATGGCCATAAAAAATGCCGAGTTGTCAGCCAATAATGACGTTAAGTTAGTTGTTGTCGTTGAAGGAACAAGCCAAAAATCATTAATGGATGATATCTCAACGATTAATGCCATTCCCGGTGTGTTGTCGGCCACCATGGTATATCACCAAAGTGAAGAGCTTGAAGAAGGTGAAAAATGAAAATGAATAGACGCGATTTTATGAAAGCCAACGCCGCTATGGCTGCGGCAAGTGTTGCTGGTTTGGCTTTACCAACCAGTGCAACAAACCTCATTACCAGCTCTGAGCAAAACAAACTTGAATGGAACAAAGCGCCTTGCCGTTTTTGTGGTACTGGCTGTTCTGTTATTGTTGCTACCCGCGACGGTAAAGTGGTTGCTACCCATGGTGACGCAAAAAGTGAAGTTAACCGCGGCTTAAACTGCATTAAAGGTTACTTCCTTTCTAAAATTATGTACGGTCGCGACCGCCTACAAACGCCTATGTTACGTATGACCGATGGTAAATACGATAAACACGGTGAGTTCACTCCAATTAGCTGGGAAAAAGCCTTCGACACAATGGCTGAACGCTGGAAAGCGACCATTAAAGCTAAAGGACCCACTGCGGTAGGTATGTTTGGTTCTGGCCAATGGACTGTATTTGAAGGCTATGCCGCAGTTAAGTTAATGAAAGCGGGCTTTGGCTCAAACAATATCGACCCTAACGCTCGTCATTGTATGGCATCTGCTGTGGGTGGCTTTATGCGTACTTTTGGTATCGATGAGCCAATGGGTTGTTATGACGATATGGAAGCGGCTGATGCATTTGTGCTTTGGGGCTCTAACATGGCCGAAATGCACCCCATTTTATGGACTCGCGTTACCGACCGTCGTTTAAGTGCTCCACACGTTAAGGTTGCCGTGTTATCGACCTTTGAGCACCGCTCATTTGACTTGGCTGACTTACCGATTGTATTTACGCCACAAACCGATTTAGCGATGCTTAACTTTATTGCCAATTACATTATCCAAAATGGCAAAGTAAACAAAGACTTCATCAACAAGCACGTTAACTTCCGTAAAGGCACCACTGACATTGGTTATGGTTTACGTCCAACGCATCCATTAGAAATGAAAGCTAAAAACGTAGCGACAGCGGGCGACTCTACTCCAATCGACTTTGATGAATTTGCTAAATTTGTTGCCGACTATGATGTTGAATCGGTCAGTAAATTATCCGGTGTACCTGAGCACAAATTGATTGAATTAGCTGAATTGTATGCTGACCCTAATCGTAAAGTGACTTCATTCTGGACCATGGGCTTTAACCAACATACTCGTGGTGTGTGGTGTAATAACCTTATTTACAACATTCACTTACTTGTGGGTAAAATTTCTACGCCAGGTAACAGCCCATTCTCGTTGACCGGCCAACCATCGGCTTGTGGTACTGCTCGTGAAGTCGGTACATTCTCGCATCGTTTACCTGCCGATATGGTTGTCACAAACCCTGAGCACAGAAAACACGCTGAACACATTTGGCACATCCCAAGCGGCATTATTCCTGCCAAGCCTGGCTACCATGCCGTTGAGCAAAACCGTCGTTTAAAAGATGGCGATTTGAACTGTTATTGGGTGCAAGTGAACAACAACATGCAAGCTGGCCCTAACATTAACGAAGAAGGTTTACCGGGTTACCGCAATCCTGAAAACTTTATTGTAGTGTCAGATGCTTACCCAACAGTGACCACTCAAGCTGCTGACTTAATTTTACCGACAGCCATGTGGGTAGAAAAAGAAGGTGCATACGGTAACGCCGAGCGTCGTACTCAATTTTGGCACCAAATGGTTAAAGCTCCCGGTGAGTCAAAGTCAGATCTTTGGCAGCTAATGGAGTTCTCTAAGCGCTTTACCACTGATGAAGTGTGGCCTGCTGAAGTATTAGCGGCTAACCCGCAATTTAAAGGTAAAACCTTGTTTGAAGTGCTTTACCAAAATGGCAATGTTGAGAAATTCCCATTAAGCGATGCTGATCCTAAATACTTAAATGATGAAGCGAAGCACTTTGGTTTTTATGTGCAAAAAGGCTTGTTTGAAGAATACGCTACCTTTGGTCGTGGCCATGGCCACGATTTAGCAGACTTCGATGTTTACCACAAAGAGCATGGTTTACGTTGGCCTGTAGTGAATGGTAAAGAAACCAAATGGCGCTTCCGTGAAGGGTCGGACCCTTATGTCAAACCCGGTAAAGGTTTTGAGTTTTATGGTAAGCCAGACGGTCGTGCGGTCATTTTTGCATTACCTTATGAGCCAGCAGCTGAAGAACCGGATGAAGAATACGATATCTGGTTATCGACAGGCCGTGTACTTGAGCATTGGCATTCAGGTTCAATGACGCAACGTGTGCCTGAACTGTATAAAGCTTTCCCAGATGCTGTGTGTTTTATGCACCCAGAAGATGCTAAAAAACGTGGTTTACGCCGTGGTGATGAAATCCGAGTGATTTCTCGTCGTGGTGAGATTAAAACCCGTGTTGAAACTCGTGGTCGCAACAAACCGCCAGTCGGCTTAGTGTTTGTTCCTTGGTTTGATGCCAGCCAGCTCATTAATAAAGTGACGTTAGATGCGACAGATCCTTTGTCAAAACAAACCGACTTTAAGAAATGTGCCATTAAGATTGTAAAGGCTTAAGGAGACAGACCATGAAAACAGGTAAATTATTATCGATTATCGCGTTACTCGGCTTCTCTGTTAGCGTTATGGCGACCAGCGTACCTGAAGAAAAAATCGACACATTGCGTTTAGCACCCATTAACGTAGAACCGACTCCGCCAGCCATGCAAGCGGTGATCAATACTGACGTTAAGCAAGTGCGTAATTACCCAATGCAACCACCGGTTATTCCACATAAGATTGACGGTTATCAGATTGATCTTAAAGTGAATAAATGTGTTCAATGCCATGCTCGTACCAGCACAGGCCACACACAAGCACCTATGGTTAGCGTGACGCACTATATGGACCGCGACAATAATTTCTTAGCGGATTTGTCGCCACGTCGTTATTTTTGTACCCAGTGTCATGCACCGCAATTGGATGCGAAATTGTTAGTTGAAAATGACTTCGTTGACATTGATCACTTAATTAAAGCGAAAGCCGCGGTTAAGCACTAGGAGTCAATATGTTAGCAAAACTGCTTGAACAACTAAAACTGGTATGGAAAATTCTGCTTCGTCCGAGTGTCCATTACAGTCTTGGCTTTTTGACCATCGGTGGCTTTATTGCGGGGATTATTTTCTGGGGTGGTTTTAACACGGCTTTAGAATTAACTAACCGCGAAGAGTTTTGTATCGGTTGTCACGAAATGGAAAACAACGTTTACCAAGAGTTGCAAACAACGATTCACTTTACTAACCGCAGTGGTGTGCGTGCAACGTGTCCTGATTGCCATGTACCGCATAACTGGACTGATAAAATTGCTCGTAAAATGCAAGCGTCTAAAGAGGTGTGGGGTAAGGTGTTTGGTACCATTAACACCCGTGAAAAGTTTGAAGCAAAGCGTCGCCATTTAGCTGAAAATGAATGGAACCGCCTTAAAGCCAATGACTCTTTAGAGTGTCGTAACTGTCATAACTTTGATTATATGGATTTTACCCGTCAGTCTAAGCGTGCATCGCAAATGCATTCAACGTCTTTAGCTAGCGGCGAAAAAACCTGTATCGATTGTCATAAGGGGATTGCACACCAATTACCTGACATGGCAGGTGTAGAAGGCTTCTAAAGGCTTTCAAGATACACTAAAATGAATAAGGCCAGCATATGCTGGCCTTGTTTTTGTCTCACTAAAACACTATTAACTGAAACATTATTAAGAGTACTCATCGCGCTCTTGGTGATAACAACAGCCTTTAAGACAAATCGACTTGTCTGCCAATTACATCAATTAAATACTCAGTAAAATCATGGCCGTGATTTTGTAACATCTTCGGGAACATCGAAATCGGTGTTAGCCCTGGGAAGGTGTTGATCTCATTGAGCAGAATTTCTTTATCTTGAGTTAAAAAGAAATCAATACGCGATAAATGACGTAGCTTCATGCCTTTAAAGGCTTTAATGGCATAATCTCGAATTTGCTGGCTAACTTCTGGACTGAGATTATCTGCTACAACATCGGTGCGTGCTTTACTGTTTTTAGCGTACTTTTCTTCAAATGAGTAAAAGGTATTGCTGTCGCAAATAATCTCACCGGGTAAGGTTGCCACGACTTCACCTTGATATTCGTACACCGCCACTTCTAACTCGCGAGCATGAATGGTTTGCTCAACCACCACGTAAGGTGCGTAACTAAAGGCATCTTTAAGTACATTGGCGATGTTGGCTTTGGCATCGACTTTATAACAGCCCACAGACGAGCCCTGAGAAGCGGCTTTAACAAACACCGAGCCCCACTGGTCAAATGCTGCTTCAGTCTGCTTAATGGCATCATCGTCAAGTTGATGTAAAAAGATGTACGGCGTATTAGGTACGCCTAGGGCAGAAAACCACATTTTAGCGGTGATCTTGTTAAAGCAATTGCTTGACGCTTCAGACTCACAGCCAAAGTAGGGCAGTTGGATTAAGTTAAAGTACGACTGAATATCGCCTGTTTCACCTGGAAAGCCATGAATACAAGGAATAACATAATCAACCGACCAAGCCGGTGTGTTGTTGTCCTCAAAGCGGATTTCACGGCGGTTGGTTAAATCGCATAATTTGCCGTCTTCTGTGTGGTAATGCCCGTGCTCGTCGAGTACTAATTTAAGTACCGAAAATTTATCTGACGTTGCCAGTGATGACTCAAAAAAACGTGCAGACATTAACGAAATATCGTGTTCTGCACTGCCACCGCCGCACAATAACAGCAGATTAATCTTTGGCATGCTTACTCCTGAAAACCAAAAAGAAGGGGGTTAACATTTGAATGCATTAACCCTAAAAAAGTAGTGCTTATGATAAAGACCGATGCCCCTCAAGCGCAAGTCACCGTTAATATTATTTCAGCAAGTTTGTGATGTTTGAGTTCGTTTGTGGTGTCCGTTCTATGGTGATAACCAGCATAAGTGCGCAATAAAAAGGCTTAAATCCCAAACGCTTTACGTTCTTGTTCACATTCATATTCGGCCATTTCAAACTCACGGCAAATAAGCGGTCTTAGTTCGTAAATTGAACACATCATGGTGTCTCTGTCTAGGGCGGCACACCAACCGTCATCAAGTCGGCGCATCACTTCTCCGCCCCAATCATCTTTGGCTATATAGGCTTTAGGCACACCGGTTTCGGTAATTAACATCACCTCTAATCGGCAGCAACATGCTTGACAGTTTGAGCAGGTTATCGGGTTTGGGTTTGGCGTAGCGGTGTCGATAGCACTGCCTGATTGAGGCGAAGCACTAGGCGCGATATCGGTAAACTTGGCAATAAGATTTGAAGGCATTAAAGGCTGCGGTTAACTATTTTAGCTAAGGATACCGTAAATTGGCAGAAGGAAGAAAATTTACTTTAAATTGGGGGCGTTAATTTTAACAGACCCTAAGAATTTCTATTTTATATTAAGCCTTTATTTGTTATCTTTTTGTGCTGAAAAAGTTAACGGTAATAATGAGGTCAGTTATTTATCGACTTCATCAATAATAATAACAATCGACATGGAGTGGTTGTGTGAATCAATATCGACAATGGGCGTTAGGCGTCTTTGGTATAGCGTTATGTGGAGTGTCAACTTTAGGGTATTGCCTCCCCAAATTGGATGACGATCAGGGTTATATTCTTGTTGCGATGAAAATTGAGCAAGGTTACGTACCGAGTCATATTACATTAGATACTGATGGGTGGTTGTCAGACTTAAGGTTTGAAGACGTTACGTCAAACTATAATTACTGGCTCGAAGTCGTAGATGCAGGCAGTTACACATGGGACCGCGTGTACCTAGGGAAGCGGACGTATATTGACGTTGCCGAACAAGGCTATGTGATTAATGTCGAGGCCGGAAAGATTAATTATGCAGGCCACCTTTCAATGTATACCGAAATGAATGGCAGCTTAAATTTCTTGATTGGTGGTGCTCGATTCTATTTTAATAACAAAGCCAGCCAAGCGTTGGAATACATGGAAGCGAGTTATCCTGAAGTGTTGTCTCAATATAATTTGAACTACACAGGCAAAGAAAAAGATCACTTTTTTGAATATGCTAAAGCAATTGAAGGGAATCAATTATGAAGCTGATTAACGGTATTCTCATCGTATTAACGTTTATTTCTATGGCTGCCACCGCAAACCTTGAAGATGACTTCTTCAGAAACCCAGATGTCGTCGCCCCTAAGTTAAGTCCCCAGGGGCAACACTTACTGTATAAAAAGCTGGTCGATAACAATTATACCGTGGTACTTGCCGGCACCGATTTTAGTTGGGATACCAAGGTTATTAGTTTCAGCCAACAATCCAAAAGGACCATTAGTGATTTTGACTGGTTAGGTAAAGCGTATTTTAGTGTTACCACATTTGATCGTCACTCAGGTATGGTTTTATTGGTGTACAAAGTGGACGAAGCCAATAGTGTGACTCAGGTTGCCCTGCTAGAGCATACTTATTTATTCGACCCATTACTTGCGGTTGACGATACCTTTATTGCTCAGCGCTATAAAAATGGTGAAGCCCAATTATTTGCTATCAATATGTCTGATGATAGTTTTGAATCGCAGTTTCGGAGTAAAAAGCGTATATCAAAAGGCCCATTTCCTGAAGGGGGGTGGTTACTTAACTCTTTTGGTGAGCCCAACGTTAATTTTATTAGCGAAGGTGGTGTTACAGAGGTCCATGTTAAAAAAGCCGACAATCGAAAGTGGCAACAAGTTTGGCGGCAAAATGATCAAACTAAATTTATACCTGTGTGGTTTGATGATGCTAAAAATCAATTGCTAGTGGTATCTGAGCAGCAAAGTGGTTATCAGAGTTTATCTCGTTATGATATTCAGTCTCAGACGTTTAGCGGCGAAGTATACAGTTTACCTGGGCGAGATATTGTTGGCATTATTCAAAACCCTTATGACAGCAGCATCATAGGCTATACCTACATGCAAGGCGGTGTACTGGTGCAAAATTATGACAATAAGTTGTCAACATACACAGATGCATCAGAGGACAAAGAAGACAGCTATGTGATTCACTTTGACCAAGATTACCAAAAAATCGTCACCATTAATCAATCGATTGACTCACCTTCAGCTTATTATTTATTTGACACTAAAACAGGTCACAGTCAGCTAATTGGTGAAGAACGTCCCTGGTTAAATAAATACTCATTAGGCAAAAGCTCAGTGATTAAATCGATTTCTTCAGATGGTGTTGAAGTTGAGTCGTATTTGACCATGCCAAGCAACCCTTCAGCGAAAAATGTGCCTTTATTGGTGATGCCTCATGGCGGGCCATTAGGTGTGAATGACACGCGACATTTTTCAGTGGATGTGCATTATTTTGTGCAAAAAGGCTATGCGGTATTAACGCCAAATTATCGTGGCTCATCAGGTTTTGGCAAAAAATTTCTTAATAGTGGCAAGCGCCAATGGGGCCGACTCATTGAAGATGATATTGAATCTGCGGTGACTCAAGCCATTGCTAGGCAAGATATTGATGGCCAAAAAGTATGTATATTTGGCATAAGTTACGGTGGTTACTCTGCATTAATTAGTGCCATAAGACGACCTGATTTGTATAAATGTGCTATTTCTTATGCTGGCGTAACAGACATTCCATTGCTGTTTTCTGATCATAATATTTCTGAAAAAGATGATTCACGCCGGGTGTTGATTGATATTCTTGGCGATCCAAATGAGTCTTGGGATACTTTAGTTGAGTACTCACCAGTGTATAGAATGAATGAATTATCTATTCCTATTTTTATTGCTCAAGGCGGTAGAGACCGTGTGGTTGATTCGGAGCATTATTTCCGCTTGAAGTACGTGTTGGATAAATTAGGCAAGCCGTATGAGTCGATGTTTTTTGGTAATGAAGTTCATGGTTTTAATTACATCATTACACAACAAGCGTTATACAGCAGTATTGATCAATTCATGCAGCAAAGTTTTACTCAAAGTGAAGTCGCTTCAGCTCATTAACCTTTAAATATATGTCGCGTCCACCTTACTCAAAAGGTGGACGCTTTATTTGCTTATTAGCGGTCAAAACAATCGGTTTAACTCGAGCGCGATTATCTCCTCACTCAATGTTGACTCTCTCCCCACAATCGCCAGGCTAAACCTGATGCGCGTGAGGTGGCTTGTTGGCTGGCTTTTTCAAATATGTTTGCGCTGCCTAAGCAATAAAAATGGTTTTTGGCGCGGGTGATGGCGGTGTATACCAGCTCTTTGGTGAGTAACTGCCATTGGGCGATGCTAGGGCGTGTGGGCAGCACAAAGCTGACTTTATCAAATTCGCTGCCCTGGCTTTTGTGTACTGTCATGGCGTAGCAGGTTTCGTGGCTTGGCAATCTGGCGGGCAACACTTTTAATAAGCTGCCATCTGCCATGACAAAATGGGCCATTAAGCGCTCTGGTTTATTACTGTCTTGTAAAATTAAGCCAATGTCGCCATTGAATAAGCCTAGGTTGTAATCGTTACTTTGAATAATGATTGGCCTGCCGAGGTAAAACTCACCTTGAGCATGGATTAATCGGGCTTGTTTTAAGCTTTCAGTCACCGCAATGTTGATGCCTTCAACGCCAAATTCACCGGCGCGCATGGCGCATAAAATACGGTATTGGTTAAAGCTGTCGATAATGGCTTGTTCGCTGTGTGGTAGCTCAATTGGTGCATTTTGCTCTGGATCTGTGTGTTGCTGAGCCTGTGACAATATTGCCTGTTGATTAGCGTTAACTTGCTGTAAATATTCACCATAAGCCTGTACTGACAGCGCCAGTAACTGTTGTTTACCCGCGTTGTCACCTTGGGCATTTTGTTGGTGTTCATACCAATTCAGCTCGGCGTGTTGCTGGCGCCACACCTGACGGATAGCTGCCACGTTGGCCTGGTTGACGGCATTTGCGAGTAAGCCAATACCTGCATCACCTTTAAAACGATGACTGTGCATTAACATGCATAAGCTGTCGCCGATTTTAGGCTGCGGATGAATAAACTGACTTACATCTTGGCCTGTCAATTGGCCAATTTGCTGCGCCTGGGCCTGGCTGTAACGCATTGACCATGGCGAAGACGCGGGTGAGGTCATATTGTCTTGCCCATGCTTTAAACCAATGCAAATGTCGGCTAATACAGCGCCAGCTTCAACGGAGGCAAGCTGGTCTTGATCGCCCAGTAAAATCAATCTGCCATGAGCGGGTAAGGCGCTGAGTAGCTTGTGCATCATGGGTAAATCGACCATTGAGGCTTCGTCGACCACTAATAAGTCGAGCCGTAATGGATTGTCTTGATGATGCCTAAATTGATGCGAGTTAGGAATAACCCCTAAGAGCCGGTGCAGTGTTGAGGCTTCTTCTGGGATGGTGGTGAGTGCTTCAATTAGTACCGCTGCAATGCTTTGGTCGGCTAATTGGGTCAACTCTTTGTGCAAACGCTGTTTTGAAGCTTTAATCGATTCACTTAAACGTGCAGCCGCTTTACCTGTGGGCGCGACTAGGCGAATGGTTAAATTCGATTGGGTAAGCAGCAATAATAATAACTTGGTGACCGTGGTGGTTTTACCGGTACCCGGGCCGCCAGTGATCACCGCTAATGCATTGATGAGCGCGGTGGCAGTGGCGATTTTTTGCCAATCGATAGTGGCAGAATTACCCGTTTGTTTAGTGGAAAATAAGCTGTCGATAAGCTGTGGCAATTGGCTTTGGCTTAACTCAATACTGATTTTCTGGCTGGCAAGCTGGGTCAGTTTATTAGCGACTTGGGTTTCAAAAAAGTGGTATTTATTAAGGTATAAACGGCCATACTCTAAAATTAATGGTTTATTGTCACCGGGCAAACCGACGGCATCAAACTGACTAATTTGTTCAATCAGTTGGCTATGACTTAGGCTGATTTGGCAATTAATTTGTGCATATTTGTGGCTGTCTTCTGCCATTGGGTTAGCTAAATTAATTTGCTCAATAACCAAACAGCTGTGCTGATTAGACAGTTGTTGGCTTAATAATGCGCACACTAACAAAAACAGCGATGTTGAACTGTTATCTGGCTGTAATGGCTGCTGCACGTTTTCAGTATTAGCTGTTGGGCTTTGTACAGAAGTGTCAGCCGCTACTTGAGCTGGCATAGATTCAATACTGGCAAGCTCAAGAGCAAAGTGACGGTCAAGCGGGGTTAATAGGCGCTGTTGTTGCCATTGTTTAAGCAATAAATCGATAGGTTGGCTGAGCATTAGCATGTTGGCGTCTCCAAAACAGCGTGAGTCGCATCGCCATTAAATAGGCTGTCGAGTTGCTCAATTAACGCTTGGGGTGGTTTATCAAAATATACGCCGCTGCCAGGGTGTTGTGGGCTCATGCCGCGTAAAAATAAGTAATAGCAGCCGCCCAGGTGTTGTTGGTAATCATAGCCGGGTAGGCGTAAGCGTAAATAACGATGCAATGCCAAAGTATACAAGATGTACTGCAAGTTATAGCGGTGGCTATTAATGGCTTGTGCCATGGCGCTTTCGCTATAGTCGCTATACTTGTCGCCAAGGTGGTTAGACTTATAATCGGCAATGTAATAGCGGCCCTGGTGCTCAAAGGTTAAATCGATAAAGCCTTTTAGCATGCCTTGCAAGGTGTCAAAGTCGAGCCCGGCGACATAGCCGTGTTGCTGTAAAATGTGGTTTAACTGCTGCGCTTGTAAAGTGGAGATAGGCAGATAAAACTCCATTTCGACACTGGTTTGTTTTGGCGGCAATTGCATTAGGCTAATAGCATCTGAGTCATTGTGAACCGATTGATGCTTGGCTAACGGTGTGGCTAAGATATGTTGATACCACAGGCTTAACGGTTCAAACCATAATGTTTCATCAAAACCGTATTGCTTCATGGCTTTTTGCAGTGCGCCAGTAAGTTCGGTGTCTGCTTGGGTAAAATCAAACAGCTCTAATACCAAATGCATAAAGCTACCGGCGTTAGCGCCTCGCTCAAAGCTAAAGCGGTCGAGTTGTGGTTCAATGAGTTCGTCATCTTGTAACTGCAATTGCAGCAGCTCATCACTAAAGTCTTCATCATCAGCGCCCGGGGCGACGCGCTCATGGGGCAAGTGTTTCACGAGGCCTGAGTAGCTGCCGACTCGCCAGGCTAAACTTGGCTGACGCGTGACGGCTTTAGCGCTTAAATGCATATCGCTGTCATCTATGCTGGCTAATGCCGAGTTGTCTATGCTGTCGCTTATTTGGCTGACGCTGATGGCATCAATGGTGGCGATGTTGTCGACCTGCGCTTTGATTAAACTAAACTCAGTATGTTTGTCGATAATCCCCAATAAATAGCCAATGCCGGTTTCGTGCAGTTGGCTGCTGATGCCCGCTTTGAGCTTGCGACTTTGATTGGCAATGTATAAATAACACACATAAATCGGCCGGGTTAAGGCTACGTACAATAAGCGCAAATCTTCGGCGAGGGTTTCTTGTTTAAGTTGTTCCCAACCTTCATCGGTAGCGTCTATGTCCCACACTAGTTGTTCATCTTGGTGATACAACATCGGTGATGGTCGTCGGCTGTTGTTTCTGGCGAGGCTAATAAACGGCACAAAACACACAGGGTATTCAAGCCCCTTACTTTTGTGGATCGTTACAATTTGTACCAGGTTTTGCTCGCTCTCTAGGCGCAACTGTTGCTCATCGCCGCCTTGAGTGTCGATGAGTTGTTGCTCATACCAATTGATTAAAGCGCTACTGCCGTCAAGCTCGGTGGCTTTTTGCTGCAGTAACTCGGCTAAATGCCTAAAGTCGGTAAGACGGCGCTCGCCCGAGCCTTTACTGTTTGCTGCCGTGTCACTGTCGTCAGTATCGTTAATGTGCTCGCTGTTAAGCTGCTCTGCTTGCGACAGGTAACGATGAATTAATTGGGTTTCGCTGGCAAAGTTAAGCAGCGCTGGCATGACGCCGCGTTTAAGCCATAACTCGTGCCAATGAATAAATTGATTGAGCACCTGTTGGCGCTGTTCTTCATCCTGGTTAAATTGATGAATTTGTAATGCGCTGTAGCCCACTAGCTCGGTAGCGAGGGCGGCACGGATGGCTCGCTCATCTTTTGGGGTGGCGAGAGCGTACAACAATAGCGCCATTTCGCGTGCTTCTAGGGTATTAAATACGCTGTCGCGGCTTAAAAATACTGCGCCAATTTTTCGTGCTGATAGCTCAGCTTTCATCACCGCAGCTTCGTTGCGATCGCGCACCAACACAGCAATGTGTTTCGCAATGAGCGGTTCGCCTTCAGAGTTGCCTTTGCTGTTTATGGTGCATAAACCTTGCTGCGCTTCGGTTAATAAGCGTTTTATTTCACGGGCGGCGTCGGCGGCAAGTATTTGTCTGGCGGTGGCTTTATTTAAGCCAAGCTCACTGTCTTCGGCGAGTAATTTAATCCGTAACGCGCTTAGGTCTGTATTGGCTTCTTTTAGCTGCTTATGAGCCGAAGCTGGTGGCGTATTGACTTGATCATAAGGAATTTCATCGCTAATAAACGGATTGCTGTGCTGACTAAATAATTGATTAACGCCGTCTACTAACTTGGTCGATGAGCGATAGTTTGTCTCTAAATTATAGTGCGCTTGTGTTTGCTGCCTAGCGGCAATATAGGTGTAAATATCGGCGCCGCGAAAGGCGTAAATGGCTTGTTTAGGATCGCCAATCATTAACAAACTGAGCTTGCCTGTTTGCTGGCTGTTTGCATCAGCTTGCTCAGGGCTGTTTGCTTCAATCTGCTCAAGGCTGTGCTCTGCCGCAAGTTCAAGTTGAGAGGCCAGCGGTTGCTGGTAGACCTGGTTGAAAATAGTAAATTGCAGCGGATCGGTATCTTGGAATTCATCAATTAATGCCACCGGAAATCGCTTGGCTATTGCCTGGCCTAAGGTGTGCGGATTTTGGCTTAATGCCATGGCTAAACTGAGTAGCAAATCATCGGGCGTCATTAAGTTGCGTTGCTGCTTTTGTCCGGCAAAACGTTGGCGGATCCCTTCACGAGCGCGTACTAAAAATGACGGAATTAATTGATTAATGAGCTCAAGTAACTTGTCGATATGTTCAAGCAAGGGGGCTTCAGCTGCGCTGGGCAGCACACCGCCTTTATTGAGCTTAAGCTCTGATAATGCAATTTGTTCTAAGGCTTTAATCGGCGGTAACCCCTGGCCGAATGTTGCCCAGTTGCTTATGTCGTCAAACACCTTGGCAAGCTTGGGGTAACCATCACTTGCTTTACCAAAACGTTGACCATTAAGAGGCAGTTTATGCAGTAATGCCAGGGTGTCGTTGTGTTTGCCTCGCCATAATAAATTAAAGCGATTTAGGCTTACGCTCAAATCTGAGCTGAGTTTATCAAATGCCAGTGGTTGGTTTGATAATTGCGCCTGACTGGCACCAAGTAATGGGCGTAAATTTTGTGCCAGGGCATCGGGCTCGGCAAATTTATCGCTAATGGCTTCGGCTAAAAAAGGTGGCAGTGGATAACAGACCTCACGCCAAAAATCGCGCACGGCATGATGTAAAAACTCGCTGTCATCAAGGGTGAATTCTGACTCAAACAGGAGTGAGGATTCAAAAGCCATGTCGGATAAAATACGCTGACAAAAACCATGTATGGTAAAAATGGCGGCTTCGTCTAACGATTTTAAGGCTAAATCCAGGCGGCGCAGCGCGATAGGGCGTTCATCTTCGCTAATGTCTTGATATAGCTGTTCAATAAACGGATCGTTAATGGGTAAGCCTAAAAAACGCTTAAATGCGAGGTTGATACGTTTGCGGATCCGGTCGCGTAGCTCTTCGGTTGCGGCATTGGTAAAGGTCACTACCAAAATTTGTTCACAACTCAGTGGTGCATTGCCGCCATGGCCGAGTAATAAACGTAAATACAAACCTGATATGGTATAGGTTTTACCCGTGCCGGCGCTGGCCTCTATTAAACTGGAGCCTGCAAAGGGCAGGGTTAATGCGTCTAACGGGGTGACTTTATTGTCGCTGCTGGCTTGCTTCATTGTTTCGATCCCGAGCTCGAACGGGTAATACTGACTACATCAGCTGATTTTGGCGCATTAGGGGTGGTTATTTCACTGACAAAGCTTTCAAGTTCAGCCAGTTTATCTTTGTGATACAGACTGATCATGGGCTGCAATAAATGCTCCACCAGTTGACCAAAACCTTCCTGGCTAAAATCATCGGGGAAGGTAAATAAACGCTGATTGTGCGGGTCAAAGGCTTCGCCAAATTGGGTCTGACCATCGTCCCATTTCGCTTCGGCTTTAAGCAGTTTATCTTCGTGCTCACCTTCAGCTTCTGCGTAAGCAAAGGCGGTTTTAGGCATAAAGCACAATGGTTGGCGCTGACCTTGAATAAAGCACACAATAAAGCGCATCAGTTGTTCGCGGGCTTGCTCGGCGGTGATGGGGGCAAAAGCATGAAAATGACCAATATCGAGCAAATAACTGTAGCCTTGTTTGGCTTTATGTTGCGCTGTGGGTGTGGCTTGAACGGCCATAGCATTAAGGCATAAGTGGCGTAAATACACTCTAATAAAGTCGCGGCCGTGTGCGGTGCCCGGGCGATAATTAACCAGACCTTTTGGCAAGATATCGTCTATGCGGCCAACCAAATTAACCCGAATGTTGGGGCTGTCATCTTCAGTGCCTGACTCGAGATTCAAGTCAAAATTGAGATCGATATTCACCGTGTGCATGGGTTGCTCGTCTTGCAAAAACTGCACTCGGTTAATTAATGGCACAATGTCGCGCTGATATTGCGCTAACAAGATATTATCAAACGGTGCCATGGGCAGTTCGCCGCTGGCTTTAAGGCGGTTAATCAGCGCGTCGTTTGGCACACTGAGCTTGTTGTCGATGGCGTTATCTATCATCGATAATTGCAATATAAAGCGCTCTAATGCATTGAGACTGAATGGCTCATCGTTATCATCTGCTTGAATATCTAATGATAAATCCACTTTTAAACTGCGATTAAAAAAGAACTGAGCTGGGTTTCGATAAAAGCGGATCAGCGATGACAACTCTAATTCGACCACTTTATTACCTTGGCTATCAATATGGCTATGCGCAAACACTTCGTCGGCTTGTTCGGCTGATAATGGCAACGGTTGATTGAAAAATGGCATACTCATCGATCCTTGTTTAGCAGGTGGACACCACTGTGAATTATAGCTTTGCTGTAGTGGGGTGTTATTGCGGTTTATGCGAAATAATTTAGCATCAAACGGTTGTAATGGCTGTGCTTGGATCAGTTGCTGTAACACGAGGTTGTCGGCGTCATCATTGCTGACCTCATAGCCGTTTTCAAGCTGATGTTTAAGCGTTGATGGCAAGTAACTTAATTGGCAATATTCAATTAATTCTGACACTAGCATTGAGGCAATCCGTTCGGCATTGTCGCGTTCGCTGTGGCCAATATAGCTGATATACAGTTGTTGCCTGGCAGATAAGAGCGCTTCTAAAAATAAGTATCTGTCGTCTAAACGGCGTGAGCGGTCACCTTTTTTAGGGCCAAAGTGGGCCATTAAATCAAAACCTACAGGGTGCTGAACTCGGGGGTATACGCCATCGTTCATACCTAATAAGCATACAACATTAAATGGGATTGAGCGCATTGGCATCAAGGTGCAAAAATTAATGCTGCCGGCAAGGTAGCGTTGGCCAACACGAGACTCGGTAAGGCGTTGGTTAAACCATTGCTTTAATACTTCAATATTGACTTTACCCTGGTGTCCGGCGCTTTCGAGTTCTGTTTCTAAGACGACTAAAGCGTCACGTATCGCTTGGATTTGTTCGCGTTCATCATCATTGGTGTCGTAACAGTCGGCCAATAATTGCTGTAATTGGGCCAAACGTTGTTGGGTGCTAAAGTCGCCGGCAAATAAGCTGTAGTAGGTGTCGATAGTTTCTAAAAAGTTAAGCAATTTACCTAATGCTTGCGACGACTGACCTTCAACGCCTTGTACGGTTAACGTGCCTTGATATATCTCAGCCTGGTCGTTAAACGCATAACCTAAAATTAGGCGTTTAATGCCAAATGCCCATGAGTTTTGTGCAAAGGGCGCCACACCTAATTGGCTGCGTGTATCTTGATCGCGGCCCCAACGAACATTGGCCTGATCTAACCAACGGCGGATAAGTGATAGCTCGTCATCATCGAGATCGAAACGGCGTAAAATGGCCGGCACTTCTAAAATACTGATAATTTCAGTTAAGCCAAAGCGGCTTTGGTTGATATTAAGCAGAGTTAAAAAGCTATTAATCAGTGGTGACTCTTGCGCTGCGCCGCGATCGGCAATGGCGTAGGGCAGGTAGTAGTCGCCTTTTTGTGGATTGGTGTCAGCAAAGTATTGGCTGTTTGCTGTGCCAAATACGGCGTCGATAAACGGTGCGTATGCAGCGACATCTGGCATCATAACCACAATATCTTTAGGGCGTAAACTGCTGTCGTTGGACAACAACTCAAGCAAATGATCGTGCAGGGTTTCGACTTCTCTTAAAGCACTGTGACAACTGCGAAGGGTAATGGAATTGTCGTTAGTGTGCAGTTCTCGTCTGGCGCCTAAGTCCTGGTAAATGTCAGCATCTGGCCCTAATGGTTGCCCGAGGGTTTCCATTTGTAAAATGTCGTACTGTACGCCATGCAATAGGTTGTCTGGTGTGGGTTCAACATAACAATCGTAACCAAAGTCGGTGTGCTCGGGCGGTAAACTGAGCATTAAATCGAGTAATTCGCGGCCCATTTGACCATTGTTGGCCAGTAAAGGGTTACCCACTTCTAGTTTGTCTTCCCAGCCCTGGTCGAGTTGTTTTTTGTTGGCATATTGCAGTGCCATGCGCGCTCTGGCTTTGGGCTCGATGATGTCGCCCCAATAATGCTGACACGGGCTTAGCGACAACATAATCACGTCTATTCTTGATGCTAAATGGTAAAGCACCTCAAGGGTTTGTGGCGGCATGGATGAAATACCAAACACATATAAGCGCTCAGGTAACATGGATAAATCGGTGTCAGGGTTTATCAGTGCGGCCAGTAAGTCGGCGTGTAAATTAGCGCGATGATAATGGCTAGCTTGTAGCTGGTGGCGATTGTAATCGACCAGTGCACGCCACAAAATAGGTTGCCAGCGTTGATTGTCATCGAGTTCAAGTTGGCTATTGATTTGGCTGAGCGGAATGTTTTGCTCCCAGGCGAGAATCCACTCAGGGCGATACACCAAATATTGGTCAAATATATCGGCAATGCGACCACATAATTGAAATAACTTAATCGCCTCGTGGGCGGTGTCGTTAGTTTGCAGTGTGTGGCTGTTTTTACTGGCTCCTTCTGGGCTACTTGTCGCTTCGAGATCGATGACTAACGCGTCAGGTAGATTATTGTCTGGGGTGATCTGCGGGCTTAAGTATTGCTTTAATGGGCTAAAGTCGCTGTTGTCTATCAAACTTGGCAATAAATCCATTAGTTTCCAGGTCATTGCCGCTTTAGTAAACGCATTATCTTTTGGCACGTTGGGCAGTAAGTCATGGCATAACTGCCAGGTAAAACTCGATGGCAGCGGAAAGGTTAACGCCGCCGCAATACCATTGTGCTTGGCCACTTCTAATCGTAACCAGGTCGACATACCGGGACTTTGCACCAGAATATGTTCACCGCTCAATACACTCAGGTTATCGGAGCTAATTGCCAGCAATTTTGCTAGCTGCTGTGATAACACTTCCATTTGATTTGATTGAATTAAGGTAAGCATGAGCAACTCGCTGATTTGACATTAATTCATTCTATGGACTCTAGAGAATTTCAGCAATCAAAACTGTGTAATCGCATATTACTTGCTGAACTAATATGCACTGTTTTACTCAATCTATGTAGAAGGTTAACTGCGTAATAAACGTAGGCGTAATTTGCGGTATAAGCGCAAAAATTGCTGCTGTTGTTGCTGGCTTTGCTCTGGCGTCAACGGTTGATATTTGAGTGCCATAAAGGCCTGGCTTAGTGCGTTAAAGTCGGCCGCTAAACGTGGATGTTTGTCACTGAGACGTGCCACTACATCGTTAGCGTAATCTTGTGGTGCCTGGCCTTGCGGGCGCGGTATACCTCGTTTAGCTAAACGCTGACACACCAACTGATAACGTTTATTCAGCGGATCTTGCTGGGTGTTTTGACTAAATAATCCGGCATAGTAACCAATCACTAAAGCAATGATGATAAAGCTAAAAATCATCATTAAAGCAATTTTACTGCTGGTGACATCCCCTAGCAGTTTTGATAACACCTGCTGTTTACGCTCTTCATCAAAGCCCAGTACCCACACGCTCCAATAGTAATCGAGGCTAGAGAGCTGCTGGCGTAATTCGTTAAGCCAGGGGTATTGCTTCATTCTTAAGGTGCTAAATGGGCTGTCTTGCAGGTAGCTACTTTGGCTGTCGAATGTGGCGTCAAAGCCATCTAAAATGCGCTGTGGTGCAATCATGGCGGTGGGGTCAAAACGCTGCCAGCCTTTGCCTTCTAGCCACACTTCTGTCCAGGCATGGGCCATGTATTGATAAATGCTGTAATAGCCCGCTTGTGGATTGTATTCGCCGCCTTGATAACCGGTCACCATACGTGCCGGTAGGCCACTCGCTCGGGCCATAAACACCATTGCTGAAGCGTAATGTGCACAAAATCCGGCGCGATTTTCAAATAAAAAATCATCAATTTGCTGCTCGCCAACCGGCGGCGGGCTCAAGGTATAATAATAAGCTTGCTCGGCAAAGTAATTCATCATGGCGTTTAAACGCGCTTGTGGATCGGGATAATCTTGCGCAAATTTTTTCGCTAAAGCTTGGGTTTTAAGATTACTGTTGGGCGGCAAAGCCAAATTCAACTTTTTGGTATTGTCTTTTAACGTTGGCTCCATGACGCTGTCTGGGTATGAGGTAACACGATAGCTCATACGCTGATCGACAGGTCTGAGCGAATACAAGCTATAGTCTGGCAGCTCAACCACTTGGCTGTTGTCACTAAAGGCTTCGTCGAGGCCATATAACCATTTTTGATGACTGGGTTCGCTAATGACGATGTAATCAATTTTACGGCTTTGCCCAGTAAGTATGGCTTTATCGCGTTGTGGTTTTTGAAAAAACGCCTGACGTTGTAAATTTTTAATGCTCGGGTCCTGACGCCATGTTTTGCCGTCGTAGCTTTCCATTACCAAGGTGCGCCAATATAAATCTTGGTTTGCAGGGCCTGTGGTACTGCCGTCTAGGTTTTCAAAGCCAGCTCGAAAGGCCAGCTCTGCTGAGCGGGTCAATTTACTGATGTCGCCAAAAGACACTTCGTCAGATAAACCAGTGGTAGCCGATTTCATATTAGGCACTAGCCATAAAGGGCCCAAGCGTGGAAACACCACAAACAATAAAATAGCTAATGGTAGACTTTGTAAGACTAATTTAACGCTAAAGCCAAGGTTGGCGAACTTATTAGATTTATCTTGATAGACGCTGATCAAAATGCCGGTGTTAATGATAACCACCGTAAATAAATGCAAGGTGTTGAGCATGCCTTGCTGGTCGAGCAAGGTGAGGGCAATCAAAAAATACCCCACTAGCACAATGGCTTTAACATCTCGTTGCTCGCGCATTTCGATGTATTTAAGGGCGTAGCCTAAAATCAGTAAATTGACTAATGCGTTCAGTAAACCGATTTCGGATGAGACTAAGGCGAGGGTTGTTGCCGCTCCGATGGCCAGTGATGTCACTAGTAACTTTGGCGGTGCGGCCACTTTACCCAGGTAAATTCCGACTCGCCAGACAAAGCAAATAGCACAGATGCCGATGCTCCACAGCGTGGCTTGTTGATACAGTGGGCTTAACACAGCTACATTGGTGACTAATAACCAAAACAGGGTATTACGGCTAATGATGGCGTCAAAATTATCTTTCATTATGTCGCCTCTGTATCGAGGTTGGCCGAGCTTGGGGTAAAGTCGGGATTGATACTGCCGTAGGCTTGATAAGTTGCTATTGCCGTTTGACAGGCAATGCGATGTGCTTCACCAGTGTGTTGATTGATGACAGTGTTTCCAAGTATTAAACCAAAAATTTGCTGGGTTTGGCTGAGTTTATCGACTTGCCAGGCAAGGCGACTGAGCTGCTGCTCAAGATCTTTACCATTGGTTTGGGCTAACGAAAGCCAAACGGGTAGGCCTTCTGGCTCGGCAAACTCTTTTGACAACATGCCTTTATCTTGGGCCCATTGTTTCCACGCGACTTGTTTAAGAGATTCTCCCGGAACATAAGCACGTAGACCTTTGTAATCATCGACACCTGGGCGTAATTTGCCGTGTTCATATTGGCTGTCGCTGTCACTCACTTGGCTAGAGAGCACTATGTCGCTGGCTTCGGGTTTGGCAAAAATCACATGATGAATATCAAGGTCGACGTATGACCATGCTCGGCATAAGCCTAACGGAAAATTGGATGACACTTTTATACGCCCGGGATTTAAGTGACCACGTTTTGGATGTTCAAATGGCACCGCAGCCACGGATTGTTGCTCCATGTGTTTTAAGCGCACATGACGCTGGTGGCTAAACTGCAAACAGATTTGTTGATGGGAAGTGTCACTGTGTTTATTGCGTGTATGACCGGTTAGCATGATCGGAAATGGGCTGTCGTCGCCGGCATAGGCTATTGGCGGATTCACCGCATTAAAACTGAGGCCTGCAAGATTTTTGTAGCTGTAAATAATACAGGTGTGAAACACGCTGGCTAACAATAAGCTTAGACCTATCACTAAGTTGTTTTGGTAGTTTGTGCCAAATAAGTAGAGCAGCACAATCAGCCCCATCCAAAATAAACCAAAGCCGCTGGGTAAAATAAAAATACTGCGATGGCTTAAGGTGATGTGCTTTTGCGGCGGTAAACGCCGAGTGAGCCAACGATCCCAGCGTTTTGTCACTGACGCGGGGATAAGGCGTTGCAGCCACGACGGTTTGCTAGAACCTGACTGAGCTTTGTTGGCGTTTTGTTTGCTCATGTTAATGTTGACCCTTAGCGTTAGCGAATGGGGTTAACACTGGCCAGTATAGTGTCAGACAGTGCCTGCCCCTGAAACTGACTGCTGCTTCGAATACGATGCTCTGCAACCGAGGCAAATACCGCTTGAATGTCTTCTGGTACCACATATTGGCGCTGGTGAATAAACGCCCATGCTTTTGCTGCTTGCAACAGTGCAATGCTGGCCCTTGGCGATAAACCACTGGCCACATCGTGCTGGCGCGAATAATCGACTAAGGCAATAAGGTAATTCAGCACCGCATCCGACGCCGACACTTGCGCCACTTGTTGCTGTAGCAATAACAACTCTTGTGGGGTAATGCATTGGGATAATGCAGCTTGTTTAGTGGCTTGAGTGTGGGTTTTTAGCATGGCCAATTCGGCGTCATGACTTGGGTAACCAATCGAAATACGCATCATAAAGCGATCAAGTTGTGACTCTGGCAGCGGGAAAGTACCGGCTTGATCTAATGGGTTTTGAGTGGCAATCACAAAAAAAGGTGAGCTTAAATGATGGGTGATACCATCGATAGTGATTTGTTGCTCAGCCATAGCTTCAAGCAGCGCACTTTGAGTTTTGGGGCTGGCACGGTTGATTTCATCGGCAAGCAGCATTTGGTTAAATACTGGGCCTTTATGAAACACAAACTGTTGCTGCTCTTTGCTGTAAATCGACACCCCAAGAATGTCGGCAGGTAGCATGTCGCTGGTAAACTGAATACGTTGGTAGCTCATGCCTAAACTGCTGGCAATGCCTTGGGATAAACTGGTTTTACCCATACCTGGCAAGTCTTCAATCAGTAAATGACCTTTTGCAAGAATACAGGTTACCGCCAGTTTAATTTGCTCTGGCTTGCCTAACAATACGCTTGCTAGTTGTTTTAATAAGGTTTCGATAGTTGATTGCGACACGAACGCTCCCAGTATTTTAACCTCTAGAGATTGAGGTTGTAGCTAAGTGGTGGTTTGCAGATTGATGATCCCATCGATCATCAATCTAATACGTTACCCTGAGCGCGAGTGTAAAGCTAGTATCGATAACTCAGTTCTTTAGGGCTAAACATGCTATTGGTTGATTGACCATCTTGTTGAAATATCATCCGATAACTGAATACGGCTTGCACGTACTCTCGGGTTTCGGTGTATGGAATGGTTTCAATAAATGTCATGGCATCTAAGGTGCCATCTGACGCTTTAAGCCAGCGACGCACACTGCCAGGACCTGCGTTGTAGGCTGCGGTGGCCAAGACTCTGTTTTGGTCAAACTGTTTGAGCAACTCGCTGTAATAAGCACTGCCTAACATGATGTTGACTTTAGGGTCGTATAAGTCTTTAACCTGCTTATAGGCAATTTTATTCTTTTTAGCAGTTTGTTTAGCGGTTGCTGGCATTAATTGCATTAAACCGCGCGCGCCCACGCCTGATGTTGCATAAGGATAAAATGCACTTTCGCGGCGTGATATCGCTCTAATTTCATCAATGTTGACGTTATATTTTTTACTGGCTTTAACAAATTCATCATTGGCAGCCAGAGGGAAACGCAGTGCCAATGAGTCCCACAATTTACCTTGAATACTCGACTCAACACTAAAGCCATGCCAGCCCTGTTGTAGCGCGTATAATCCGTACTGCCCAGTCATGTCATTGTTATGTCGGCGCATTAGGTAAACCCATTCATTACGAGCGTCGATAATTTTGTCTAATGCCATGAGTTCAATCACTCGAGCAAGGCCTTTGTCTTGATGCAGCTTAGCTTGTAGTTCAGGGTTAGACGCCAGATTGTCATTGTTCATCGACAATGGATTACCTAACGCTTCTGCGGCACTAAAACCGTAAAAATTACGTTGGCTACTTAACGCCGACTGTAACTCTGTTGCTTTAGTTTTGTCTTTGCGGGCAAGCATTTTAGCCTGCCAGTAAAGCCAACGTGGATTGGCTTTACCCTTATCACTTAATAAACCCAAATAGGTGTCTACTGTGCTGTAGTCAAGCTCGCGCAGTGCCCAGCGTAAACGCATTTCGTATAAATCGTCAGATGCCAGTAATGGCAGCATGTTGTCGATATGGCTGACCAGCTGAGTGTCTTGTTTTATTAATGCTCGGCGTACTAAATAACGGTTAAGCTGGCGCGCTTCAACGTCACTAAAACGGTTGGCTTTTTGATACTTTACATACAATTTTATGGCTTGATGTAAGTCTTTACGGGCCAGTTTTCGTAATCCCACATCGACAATATTGCCGATAATCGGCTTTGAACTGTCAAATTTGTTCATGTGGCGCAATATATTGGGGTCGCGATACACCGACATCAATAATTTAGCCTGGGTTTTATGTTGAGTGATTTTTTTCGATAAATAGCTCAATAGGCTAGATTGACCGGCATTAAAGCTCAGTAGCATGCGTTGCCAAATGACTTCTTGGCTGCGATGACCCGCTTTTGTCCACTTATCAAATACTGGATCGCATTCATTGGGGCGCGAGTAGCCATGTACCCATAAGCGCTCGATGCCTTTATATGCCATGTCTTTATTACCCGCATCAAGCTGTGCCTGATAAAAATAACATTGCAGACGAATGTCGTTTGGCGTGTCGGGAGAGACCACTAAAAAGTCTTGCCAGCGCTGTTTTTTACCTGCATTGAGCAGGTAACGATAACGAAGATTGTTGTACAGCGGGGTGGTATCAAACTGGTTAATTGCAGTGAGCGCAGAGTTACCTGATGATTGCATAATACCATCCATTTTGGCATGGTAATCAAGGTAAACGGTGAGCGGATAGTCGGCTAATTTATTGCGTAATGTTTGGTACTTATCCAGTTGTTTGTTGTCGAGCGCTTTGCGAGCGTCAAGGTACGTTTGTTGCTGCGTTGTTAGCGCGCAGGCTTGGCTAATAAAAGCCAAGGGAGCTGCCAAAATTAATGCACCAGTAATCAGTTTTTTAGCCCAAGTGTTACGCATTTAAAAGAGAATCTCCGCCTCAATACTTCGTTTGCGATAAGGTATACGGTTTACTTACGCCTAAGGGTTACTATTGCGCGTATTAATTAAATAAAGATTAATTTTGTACTGATTGTGTGTCAGTTTCATCATCGCCAGCGTCAATAGACTCATCTAACGCGCGGTTTAACAGCTGTTTATCAAGTTGCTTGCTGGTGTCGACACCTAACTGCTGCATAACATGCGCTTGTCTAATTAGGTTGCCTTTACCCGAAGACAGTTTTGACATGGCGTTTTGATAGCTTTTATCTGCACTGTCTAATGCGCGGCCAAGCTTTTCCATGTCTTCTAGGTAGCCACAAAGCTTGTCGTAAATGCGGCTAGCTTGCTTGGCAATGTTTTGGGCATTTTGGTTTTGATACTCATAGCGCCAAATGTTGTTAATAGTTCGCAAGGCCACTAATAAATTGGTTGGGCTAACCAGCATAATGTTATGTTCAAGGGCAAAATTAACCAGGCTTGGGTCGTATTCAATGGCTAACAAAAAGGCCGGCTCAATAGGAATAAACATCAACACATAATCAAGACTCTTAAGCCCATGCAGTTTGTGATAGTCCTTTTGGCTCAAGCCCTTGATGTGCTGCCTAATCGACAGTGCATGTTCTTTGATGGCTTGCTCACGGATGTCTTTGTCTTCGCTATTAAAATAACGCTCATAGCTGACTAGCGACATTTTAGCGTCAATCACCACATCTTTTTGTTCTGGCAAATGGACGATAACATCGGGTTTAAAACGTTTGCCGTTGTCGTCTTTTAAATCTTGTTGAATATGGTATTCATGGCCTTCGCGTAGACCACTTTCTTGTAGTACGCGCTCTAAAATCACTTCGCCCCAGTTGCCTTGCTGCTTGTTATCGCCTTTTAATGCCTTAGTGAGGTTGATGGCATCCTGACTCATTTTTAGATTAAGTTCACGCAGGTGGTCTAACTGGTGTTTTAACGCGCTACGTTCAGACTGTTCATGGGTATAAGACTCGTGAATTTGGCGTCTAAAGCCCTCAAGCTGTTGTTTTAATGGTCCAAGCACGCCGTCCATTTGTGAGACGTTTTGTTGTTTAAAGTTCTCGCTACGCTCGTCAAATATACGATTGGCTAAATTTTCAAATTGCAGTTTAAGCCGTTCTTCTGCTGATTCGAGTAGGGCGATTTTGTCTTGTAATGACTTTTGCTCGGTTTCGGCTTTCACCAATATGGTTTGTTGGATAGCATTTGATTTAGCTAAGTTTAGTTGAGACTCCATCAAGCGATGTTGAGCATCGACTAGCTGCTGTTCGACGGTATAAACCCGATCGGCTTTGGTTTCTGCTGTTGAGAGTTGTGAAATTAAGCTTTCGATTTTATTTTGCAGATGATTACTGTGATCCGTTTTGTCGTCGAGCATATCTTGCAATCTCGACACTTCAGCATGGGCTTCGTTGATTAATGCAAGGTGTTCTTGTTCATGTTGCTCTTTTAATTGTTCCCAGCGTTGACGAGTTAAACGTTGATTGATTAATGCTCCAATTAAAAAGCCAAGAAACGCAACCGCAATCAGCGCTGCAATTTGAGGAGGAGTTAACGACACAGCAAAAGGCATAACAAAAACCGATAGAAAATAATGGTTAAGGGTCGCACGGCTAATAATTGCCTGCAAGGGGCAAAATAAGGAATTAATGATTTTTTATTGTTAATGATTAAATTTAAAACTAATCCACTGGTAAAGCCGTATAGTCAGTGATATCAGGCTTTTGTTAAAAAGTATTAATCATTATTTTTTATGTCATTTGAAATAAATACATTCGTTTACCTGTCTATTCATTACAGATGGCAGAAAATAACAAAATAAGCTTTTAAGAGGTGATTTATGGCGCGTAAAAATCGATTTACTCCAGGCATATTGCAGCGGGCCCCTTGGCATGTCGCTGACAATCAAGTGACTCCTGAATCTGTATTTAATGACCGCCGTAATATTATAAAAGTATTAGGTTTAGGTGCGTTAGGCGCCAGTTTACCAGGGCAAGTACAAGCGGGCATATTTGATTTATTTGGCGAGCAAAAAGCCAAAAATGCATTTACCACTCAAAGCTTAAATTACTCTACACCTCGTCAATTTGTGTTGCCTGATGTGAAAACGCCAGAAGATAAAGTCACACGCCACAATAACTTTTATGAGTTTGGTACCGGTAAGTCTGACCCATATGACAATGCCCAAGATTTTAACGTCGACCCATGGACATTGGTCATTGATGGCTTAGTTGATAAGCCCATTACCCTTGACTTAGCGGCACTGACTAAACGCTTTGCTCTTGAGGAGCGGACCTATCGATTACGCTGCGTTGAAGCGTGGTCGATGGTGGTACCTTGGGTCGGTTTTTCACTGGCGACTTTATTAAAAGAGGCTGGGGTGAAACAAAATGCCACCCATGTAGCATTTGAAACCTTGTTTGATCCTGAGCAAATGCCAGGGCAAAAAAGCCGTTTAATGGGCGGTGGTATTCATTATCCGTATGTTGAAGGTTTAACCATTGCAGAAGCAATGAATGAATTACCGTTTTTAGCCGTGGGCTTGTACGGTAAGACTCTGCCGCCACAAAATGGCGCGCCGATCCGTTTAGTTGTGCCATGGAAATACGGCTTTAAGAGCATTAAGTCGGTAGTGCGCATTCGTGTGATGGATAAACAGCCACCAACAAGCTGGAACCAATTAGCCTCACATGAGTATGGCTTTTATGCCAACGTGAACCCTGAGGTTGATCATCCGCGCTGGTCGCAAGCAAGCGAACGTAGCATTGGTGAGGGCGGACTCTTTTCGGCTAAGCGTATTCCTACGCAAATGTTCAATGGTTACGGTGACTTTGTTGCTGATTTATATAAAAACATAGATTTAAGGAAGTTTTACTAATGCGTTTAAGCCCCCGCGGTGTGTTTTGGCTTAAGGTTGTGCTGCACGTAGTGTTTTTATTGCCTGCTCTGTATCTTGTTGCGTTAGTGATGACAGACAATGCGGGTGGCGACCCGGTGCAATATATTATCCATTACACCGGCATGGGGGCGATAAATAGCTTACTTGCCACCTTATTGATTTCACCCATTGCCAAACATTTTAAGTTGGCAGCGCTTATGCAAACACGCCGTTTAGTCGGCTTGTATGTGTTTGCTTATGCTCTATTGCACATTGTTGCATTTATTAGCTTAGATTTGTTGTTTGCATGGGGATTATTGTTTGAAGAGGTGATTAAACGGCCGTACATTTTAGTGGGTGCCGCCGCGTTAATGATTGTGACTTTGCTTGCGCTGACATCACCAAACAAGATTAAACGCAAAATGGGCAAACAATGGCAACCATTGCATAATTGGATTTATGTGGTTGCGTTATTGGCGCCTATTCATTTTTACTGGTCAGTAAAGTCTGAAATTATTGAGCCGAGTATTTATATTGCGTTGTTTGTTGGATTACTACTTTACCGCAGAGTCAGTATCAAAAAATGGCTGATGCCAAAGCGATAATGAGCCAATTAATGACGTAATCGTTGGTTTAAACCATTGGTACAAAACGCAGCAAACAAGGTAAATATCATCACTCCACCCATAATCATTGCCAGTCTGAGCCAAGGTTCAGACAAGCTAATGCGCATGTCTATAAAGTTAAACGTGGTGACTGCCCAGATAAAAATAACGCTTAATAGTAGGGTAAACTTTAATAATTGACTGATGATATTGTGACGGATAAACATCAATAACGGCATCACACAAGCGATGATAGCCCACTCAGTTTGACTAAAGCGAACAAAGTGCGCACCTAACAATAAAAAGGCTAAGGTAATAATGATGACACGCCACCACATAATGTTGTCCTCAAACTGACGATCGATTTGGTAGTCAGCATAAGCCTTATGGTTAATTTATTCCTTATGTTTGTTCACAAATTACTCATGTTTATTTAATGAGATATCATTTTTTACTACCTTTTATAGCCAACTTTGGCCTGTACTAAAGTAGCCGGCTTTTTTGCTGTTCCCCCATTATTATCCTGTCTGAGCGAGACTGCAGTATTTCAAAACATAGCCAGTTATTCACTTTGTCGTTAACTTATTTGCTCGATTTTTCTAGCGCTTCAATCTGTTGCCAAAGGTTTTCTGACTCAGCGGTTAATAGTGAGTAGGTTTTAATGTCGCCTTTACGCTGTGCTTGCATGGCTTGCTCAAGCTTTTGATCGTAGGTTTTACGCAGTTTTTTGATTGGGTCTGATTTTAAGAATGAAAACATTTAAGGCACTCTGTTATTGGTAGTGTTACTGATACGACGTAAATCGGTTCGTGGTTTACGTTTTCCGCTTTTATTTATTGGTTGAAGTTCACTATTTTGTTGCTTTAATTTTCATCATCCGCCTTTAGTAAAGTAAAGATTACAGCCGTAGTGTAAATAATATTGATAACGATTATCATTAGTATTAAAGTTTTTTCATCTTGTGATGTTGAACGAGTAAGCAAACATCTATTTAGAGGTGTATTTTTTATAAATACTAAATAGGATATTCGATGAAGAACAATAGTTTACACTTTTCCAAAAACAAATTAGCTGCTTTATGTGCTTGTGCATTGTCTCTAAACAGTTACGCAGAGACCGCAGAGGATGACGTTGAACAACATAATAATGACATTGAATCGATCAGTGTTGTCGGCCATAAATTGACAGAGCTAAGCGCTGGTAATAATGGGGGGGCGTTAGGCAATAAAACGCTCTTAGAAACCCCTTTTTCGGTCGATGTGATTTCGCTTGAAGATATGGAGATCCGTCAGGTCAATACGCTAGATAGTCTTTTTAGCCGAGAAGCTTCAGTATCAGTTGATGGTAGCGCATACAGCACCTTTGGTTCGACTATTCGGGTGCGTGGTCTGCCATTAGATTATACCAATAGCTTTAAAATAAATGGCATGTCTATTAATAATTTTAGTGGCGAATTACCTTATGAAGCTTTTGAACAAGTCACCTTACTTAAGGGGGCTTCTGGTTTCATGTATGGCATGGCCGCACCGGGTGGGGTAGTGAATTATGTCACTAAAAAAGCCAAAGAAGATCAACTTATTGTTGATTTTGGTTTGCGCAGTGACAGTGTCTTCAGTGGGCATATCGATGCCAGTACTCGAATCGGTGAAGATGATGAATATGGTATTAGAGTTAATTTAGTTAAAGAAGAAGGTGACACTTATTTAGAAAATGGCACCATTGATCGTGAAACCGCCTCATTAGCGTTTGATGCGCAACTCACCGATTCTCTTTATTGGACCGTTGATGTTATTTACAGTGATCGTTTAACTGAAAACTCATGGACAACCATGAGCAATAATTTAGATAGCAGCGAATCATTGCCTGATACTGTAAGTGGTACTCGTAGCATTGCCCCTGAAGGTACCTTTGACGATTATAAAAATATCGTGGCACTTACGAGCTTAAATTGGGACATTGATGAAACGTGGAGTGTTCGTTTTGAGTATGACTATTCTAAAAATGAAACTCGTTGGGTAAAAACCTTAGCGTATTTAGAAAGTTCCACCGGCGATATCGATATTGCCTTATATGACCAATATTTTGATGTTAATTATGACCAAGTACAGGTACAAGCTAATGGCGAATTTGACACTGGCAGCATAAGCCACAGCTTATTAGTTGGCGCGTCTTATCAAAAGTCGACTACCTACCGAAATGACCCTAATCGCAAAGTGACTTGGGGGTATGGCACCGATAATCTTTACGACCCAGTCGATTTACCCGCTTACAATTCAACCTTAGAAGATAATTTATCGCTGGCTTGGACTGATAAACAAGAGTCTTTTTATGTTAGTGACTTTATATCGCTTACTGACGAATGGGAAGTGTTATTAGGTATTAGGGGCACTCAAATTGAGCACACTCCAAGCGAGTATTTCTCTTCATATCAAGCATATAATGAAGACAGCGCCGTGACTCCAACTGCGGCATTAATGTACAAGCCTGATACGAATACAACCTATTATGTTAGTTATGTTGAATCATTTGAAGGTACGACTTCCTATGTGGGTGAAACGTATGCCAATGCTGATGAATTATTGCCACCTTTAGAAAGCCTGCAATATGAATTAGGCGTTAAAACCGCAGGTGACGGTTGGTCAATGACGTCTGCACTGTTCCGTATTGAACGTGGTGCAACATTGGTCACGGATGATAATTACCTTATTCAGGATGGACTGAGTATTTACCAAGGTTTTGAATTTAGTGCCGCATGGGAAGTGACCGATAATTTATCTTTATATGGCGATTTAATGTTGTTAGATGCGACATACGATAAAACCAATAGTGCAGTGGAAGGTAATGATGTTGCTGGTACACCTAACGAACAATTTACGATACAAACTAATTATGATTTTGACGCCATACCAGGTTTAGCGGTTAATTTAGGCGCTAAACATTTTGGAAAAACAACATTAGATTCCAATAATAATTGGGAGTTACCTGCATATAACTTATTTTATGCAGGGGCAAGCTACAACACTACTCTTTATGATAAGTCGTTAACGATTATTGGCTCTGTAGATAACCTGTTTGATAAAGAGTTTTGGGCCGTTGGTGACGCATACGGTGCATTACGCATTGGTGAGCCACGTACTTTTGCGGTAAAAGTAAAAATGAGTATTTAAATATCGTTTAACACACATTATCCAACGATTAATTTGCCGCGAATAAATCATTTATTCGCGGCAGATATTCATGGTTTGTTATTTATTTAAAGGTTTATATCGATGTTTACATTTTTATCATTACTGTTGACATTTACAGGTGCGGCAGTTCTTTATCTCACCAACAAAAATCAGAACTTAATGACTAAGCCATTGGTTAAATATTGGAGGTGGATAACTCTTTTTTGTTGGAGCATATCCTTATTTTTATGGCTTTCTTTGTTTGTGGTCAGTGCCGCGATTTTTATTTGGATATTGACAATCATTATCGCCCTTACGGTTATCCCTCTATTAAGCCTTAATCACTTATTTTATGTTAAAGGTAATCAATAATGGTCAGGTTATCAGCTAATGAAAAGATTCAGCCGCATTGGTGGAGTAAAACGCTCGCGGGACTTCTCTTCGGTTTAATGTTGGCTTATGGCATTGTCGGCATTTTTGCTTGGTATGGTTATGGCGGAATTGATGCGCCAGTAAAAGTTCAATTTAACATGTGGATGATCTGTCCTATTTGGATCTTGGTTTTATCATTGAGTTATTTATTTAAAACAGGTGTTAATGCGGTGGTTTATTTACTCTCTTTAAATGCCATTGTTTATGGTATTTTTTTCATCTTAAGGTGGTTGTCATGAGAGTTCGTGGAGATATTTTACGTACCTATCAGTCGATTCATACTTGGACCGGCATCATTGCGGGCTTAGTGCTATTTATTGGATTTTATGCTGGCTCGCTAACCATGTTTAAACATGAGATCACTCACTGGGCTACGCCCGCGAGCCACCAGTTACCACAGATCCCTATTGAGAAGTTCGACAAACTGATACAACAAGCCTCATCAACATTTGCTAAAGCAGAACAAGACTTTACCGTTAATTTTAATGAGCACTTGTCACCATTAACTTGGTTTGAACGCGGTGGTGGACGAGAGTTGGCTCTTAATAATGTGATGCAACATGCAACGCTATCCGAGGATGGTCAATTAATCACTCAAGTTAATCCAACAAATGAGTTGGGTGAGTTAATTGATATGCTGCATCGAACCGCTGGCATACCCGGTAAAGCAGGGCATGAAGATGTTGGTGTGTTAATTTTAGGCGTCGCATCCGTGTTATATTTTCTAGCATTAGTTTCTGGTGTGGTGATTTTACTGCCGACCTTAGTAAAAAGTTTTTTTGCATTAAGGCCAAATAAAGGCAGCAATCGACTGTGGCTTGATAGTCATAATTTAGTGGGCATTATTAGTTTACCATTTCATTTGATTATCGCTTGGACGGTTATCGTATTCGCTTTTCATGATTTTTTCTATGATGGTTTAAGTCTTGTTTATGGCGATGAACCTATGTTTGAAATAAGAGATAAGCCCACTATTGAATATACTGTTGAACAGCTCCCGCCTATTTCGACTTACCTTAATAAAATTGATGATATTGCAGAAGGGTATAAAATTGAATCAATGGCTTTTTCACGTTTATCATCAGCAAATCCTAGTGTCGGTATCACTATTATTAATCAACAGGAAATGATGAGAGTGAGTTCGGGGGATTTCATTTACATGAATCCTTATACTCTAAACGTTAATTACAGCAGTATCCCATTGAGCGATGAAGAGGTATACACACCCATCGTATCTGGATTTTTCTCATTACACTTTGGCGGCTTCGCTGGGGACGTTGGGCGGTGGGTATATTTCATTTTAGGGTTACTAGGCGCCTTTATATTTTATAGTGGTAACTTACTTTGGTTGGAAAAACGTCGTAAAAAGCAACCTCAACAAAGTCAATCTAGCCGTATTATGGCGTCACTTACGGTTGGAACCTGCTTAGGTTCAATGATGGCCGTTGTGGTTACTTTATTAGTCAGTAAATGGTTATATCTGTTTGGTTCAGAGGTTAATACTCATTACCTTTGGTGTTATTACGTTTGCTTTTTAAGTGCTCTGCTATACAGTTTTATTCGTGGGGCGGCTAAAAGTGCGATTGATTTACAGTTGATATTATTTGTGAGTTGTTTATTGATCCCGCTAACTTCCGTTATTGCTTTGTTGTTTCCGAGTATTGGGTTGCTGCAACCTCTAATCTTTTCAAGTTTCGTTATTGAGGGGATAGCATTGTTTTTTTCTGCGGTATTCTTTTATGGTTTTCTTAAAACCAGAAAAAGAGCATTCCAAGGTGAAAGAAATAGCATATGGGCCTTACCCAATCCAGAGAAACCAGTGGATTCCATAATGCTAAGCAAAGCATAAATAGCGGCAATCGGTTAAGCCCATGAACAAGCTTGATACATATTGCTAGACGTTTATTTTGTGGGGCAATCTCTGCCGCGAGTAAAATGGCAATGGCACTGCGATTGAGTGTGGCTGTCGGGGTGTTAGCCGGTGCCATAAAACCCTATGGATAAACACGCTATAAACCAGTGTTGCGGGTTTAGTTGGCATAAATTGAGCTATTTAAAAGTTTGCGAGTGCATTTTTTGTTAATGACTTAGTCTTGCCAGCGCTGTTTAATGTACAAGATACTGGGTAAACATTGCTGTAATAAGACGACTAAATCGGGGTCAAAGTGAATACCGCTTTGGCTTTCGATAAAGTCCATCGCTTGTTCTACTGTCCAGGCTTCTTTGTAAGGCCGTTTACTAGTAAGCGCGTCAAATACGTCAGCAATGGCCACAATGCGCCCCTCAATCGGGATGTTTTTGCCTTTTAAGCCGTTAGGGTAACCACTGCCATCGAACTTTTCGTGGTGAGTTAAGGACACCACTTTGGCCAATGCGATTAAGTCTGAGTCAGAATCACCGAGAATTTCAGCACCAATTTCTGGGTGAGTCTTCATGATGGTAAATTCTTCGTCGGTGAGTTTTCCCGGCTTAAGCATAATGCTGTCTGGAATACCGATTTTACCTATGTCGTGCATAGGCGCGGCGTGGAGTAAATTGTCGGCGGCAAAATCAGATAAACCGTAGGCGAGGGCAATGATTTTTGAATAGTGGCTCATGCGCATAATGTGCATGCCTGTTTCATTGTCTTTATATTCTGATGCGCGGCCTAAACGTTGAATAACCTGTAAACGGGTACGGCGTAAATCGTCTGCCTGCACCAGTGAAAGGTGAGTACGTACTCGTGCTTTAACGATTGCTGGTGATACTGGCTTGGTGATGTAGTCAACGGCGCCGACTTCAAATCCTTTGGTTTCATCAACTTCGTCATTAAGCGCGGTGACAAAAATAACCGGTACAGCTTTGCTAAGCATGTCCGCTTTGAGCTGTTCGCATACTTCAAACCCTGTCATGCCTGGCATCATAACATCAAGCAAAATCAGGTTTGGCAGTTCACGTTGTACTAGGCGCAATGCTTCTTCACCACTTTTAGCAAAAATGAGGCGGTATTGATCCTCGAGCATTTTTTTTAATACTCTAAGGTTTGCTGGCTCGTCATCCACAATCAGGATGGTTTGTTTACTATCTTGTCGGTTAAATATCATCTGCTTAATTCTTTATTGTGCATTAATGTGTGCGTCGAGATTATCGAGCTCAATTAACGCTTGTTCAAATTCAAAATCGTCTAAGGCATGTTGAATTGATATACATTTAAGGCGATACACTGAAGGTATGCTTGTCATCAACGAGTTAAGATCGGCCTCATTGTATTCGTTATCTTTGGCTGCAAGGCGTATTCGATTAATAATCTGTTTCAACGTAACAGGGTTGATACAGGTTTCTTGTTGCGTGTTTTCGACGCTTTTAGACGCTATTGGTTGTTGTTTAATATAGTCACTTACCTTGCTAAAGGCGTGTTCAATATTGGGCAATGTGGCCAGTAAATCTTGAGCTGACTTTGTCATTGCTAGCCGCTCAGCATCGGTGAGTAAGCGGGTTAATTGCGGCAGAGCTAAATTACCGGCTAACCCTTTTAATCCATGCAGTTGTGCTTGTATTGCTGACCAGTTATCTTCAATAATTAGCTGTGTTAGCGCGGCAATGCAATGCTGTTGCTTGAGGATAAAGCCGTTAATCTCTTTGATTAATGTGGCTTTGTCGCCCCACAGGTTCATGCCTTTTTTGTCGTTAACCACTTGTGGTTTTTCTGTGGTGTTTTGCGTTGTTTCAGGCGTGTTTATATTGATATCAAGTTTTAATACTTGCGCTATTTCATGATTTAACAATGCAATATCAATGGGTTTATTGGCAAATCCGTCCATGCCGGCATCCATAGCCGCGATTCTATCTTCAGGTAGCACGCTGGCCGTTAACGCAATGATGGGCATGTGGGTTAATTGTTGGGTTGCTTCTTGCTCGCGGCGCAGGCGAGATGCGGTTAATCCATCCATAATGGGCATTTGCACGTCCATCAATACGATATCGATGTTATCGCTCTGCATGCGCAGTAGGGCTTGTTTGCCGTCGCGTGCGGTTATCACTGTATGACCTTGGCGCTTCATTACAATAGTCAATAAATCAATATTTTGCTGAATGTCATCTACCACTAATACGGTTAATGGATTAATGGCATAACTCGATAGTTGTTCAGTTACAGGCTGTATTTGTTTAGGCGCAGCTAATGGTAAGGCAAATTTAAAGCAACTGCCTTTGCCATAAGTACTGTTGGCGGTGATTTTTCCACCCATTAACTCAACTAATTGTTGGCTAATGGTTGTGCCTAAACCGGTTCCACCAAAACGGCGATTCATACTGGCATCTGCCTGAGCAAATGCATCAAATACCAAGGCTAATTGTGCTTGTGTCATACCAATGCCGGTATCGTTTATGGCAAATTCAATGCAACCACTTTTAGGTTTCACGCTGACATTAATGTTCACGCCACCCTCTTGGGTAAACTTAATGGCATTACCGATAAGGTTGGTGAGGACTTGACGGATCCTATCGGGGGCGCCGTGATAAGACTGGGCTACATCGGGAGTCACATTCACATCTAAATACAGTCCTTTGCTGCTTGCTTGTAGCCACAAGGTTGATACCACAGAGTCGACTTCTTCAATAACAGAGAAATCACGCAGTTCTAATTCAAATTTACCTTTGTCGAGTTTGGCGCTGTCGAGAACATCATTAAGCAAGTGCAATAATGATTTGGCAGACTGATTAATGGTATGCAGATGTTTGTGTTGTGCAGCAGGTAATTTGTCGTCGAGTAAAATGTCACTAAAGCCAATAATGGCATTCATTGGTGTTCTAATTTCATGGCTCATGTTAGCTAAAAACGCGGCGCGCGACGATGCAGCTTGTTCCGCTTTATCTTTAGCAATCATCAGCGATTGCTCCAATTCTTTGCGCTGGGTAATGTCCATAATAAAGCCGTCGAGCCAATGACTATTACTGTCTATATCATCAACACTTATATCATCAACATGGGTACCATAGCCCATCAGCCAACGAATATCGCCATTGGCGTTAAAAATACGAAATTCAAGAATAAACACTTTATTTGAAGTGACTTGATGAGTAATTTGCTCCACATCATCTGGATGAACATGTTCATAAAAACTACGTTTGGGTTGTTCTCCGAGATAGTCACTTGCAGGGTAGCCAGTAATGCTTTCAACGGCATCACTGATAAAGACCATGGGCCAGTTTTTGGTATTTAAACAACGATAAGCAATACCTGGAATGTTGGCTATTAATGACCTAAATTGTGCTTCGCTTTTTATCAGCGCTCGCTGCATTTCAATACGATGACGCAAATCACTGATGTACATTACAAACAGACTTTTGCCTTCAATGCAGGCATGGCCAATAGACACTCTAACAGGAATGGTATGTCCGTTAACGTGTATGGCTTCAACATCGCGGCCATCACTTATTTGATTGCTTAATGTGTCATCTGAATAACTGCGCAGATAGGAATTAAAGTCGTCGATAAAAGTTGCAGGGATAAACTGGCGTATATTTTGGTGACAAATATCATCGAGGCGCCAACCTAATAGATGTTCTACAGCTTGGTTGCCGCTTTCTATTTGCCCTTTGTCGTTAAAGGTTATTATGCCGTCAATGGCGGTGCTAATGGTGGCGCGATAACGTGCTTCACTGAGTTTTGCAGCGTGCAAAGAGGCTTGGTACTTAATTAACATGTTAACGGTGAGTACAAAGAGAATGATCACCATGGTAATCGTAGCAACCGCAATGCCTAAGTAGAGTGACACCATTGTGGTTTGTTCTGAAAACTCAAACCCAGGTGGCCTTACAAAACGCGCCGCTGCCATACCGATATAATGCATCGCTGAAATTGCACAGCCCATGACCCATGCTGCGATGATATTTTTATGTAACTCTGTTAAACGCAAACTGCCTAAATGATTTAGGCTAAAACGGACCCACAAAGCAAAGATGGCCAGCACAATGGCAACGACAATCGATAAGCCAAAATAAAGCAGGTCATAACGTAACAGTGGCGCCATTTCCATTGCTGACATGCCCACATAATGCATAGTGCCAATGCCAGCGCCGACTAAAACCCCTCCCACAATAAAGTGACTGACTCTTGGCTTGTGTATCGCGATGACATTGAGCGCAACCCAAGATGCAGCAATGCTAGGGATAAATGATAATGCTGTGATCCCGACGTTATAACTCACTGGTGTACATAGGCTAAATGCCAACATACCAATAAAGTGCATTGACCAAACACCACCGCCCAACGCGATGCTGCCACAAGAGAGCAATAAATGGCGTTTAACGACGTTGACTGTCACGGTCGCTTGTGAGGCCACTTGCATTGCCATATAGGAGGCAAACACCGCAATAGCTATTGAGATGAATACAACAAGAGGTTGAAAATTACCAACAATGAGTAGACTTTCATCTGTAACAGAAAATAATGTCGTTAGTGTTTCAGGCATAATGTTGTTGATGAGAGCCGCTATTAAAGTGATTGATAAAGTGTGTATCGGCGCCAAAAGTAAAAACACCAGTCATTTGGTTGATTTTTAATTAAAGTATGCGTCAAATCAATATTTACTTATAATCTTTACGTTATTATGTAGGGTTTTGCTCGTTACCCCTTGCATTGTTAACATTTGTCTTGGGTTACGACTCGATTGTTATGTTAATTGGAAAGAATATTCTCCATGCCTCTTTAGTCTAATGAAGGGTTATTTTGCTTGTGACTGATGTCGTTCTTTAGGTAGTTTGTCCTAATACAATGGCACGCAAGGAGGCTTAAATGACCATCAAACATCATCAAACACAATTCCCACTCACGTTAAGTGAATACCATGGTAATTATTCCACGCCGCTTATCTCTAAAACCATTGGGCAGTATTTAACTGACATTGCGAGCGAGTATCCTGAAAATTTAGCGGTAGTAGTGCACCATCAAAACATCCGTTGGACCTATCGCCAATATTGTGAACAAATTGATGCGTTAGCGACGGGATTGATTAAGTTGGGCATTGAACCCGGAGATAGAGTTGGGATATGGTCACCTAATAATATTGAGTGGTGTTTAACGCAGTTTGCCACCGCAAAAATTGGCGCGATTATGGTGTGTATTAACCCGGCTTATCGACCCGAAGAGTTAGCATATGCATTAGGTAATGTAGGTTGTCGTGCGGTGATCTGTGCTGATAAATTTAAGTCTAGTGATTACCTGCAGATGTTAAATGAACTCCTACCTGAACTCGCCTGTAGCAAGATAGGTGAACTCCAGTCTACAGCGTTACCTGAACTCGATTATGTTATTCGAATGGGCAGCGAAACGTCGCCGGGCATGCTTAATTTTAATGATTTATTGCAAAGTGTTAGCGCAGAAGATAAACACACATTGGCATGCATCGCAGAGTCGTTAACACCCAATGATGCAATTAATATTCAATTTACTTCGGGTACCACGGGCAGCCCTAAAGGTGCGACGCTATCGCATCATAATATCTTAAATAATGCGTATTTAGTGGCTGATGCGATGGGGTTGAGCCAAACAGATAAATTATGCATTCCAGTGCCTTTGTATCATTGCTTTGGCATGGTGCTAGGTAGTTTAGCGAGTGTGATTCATGCCACGGCAGCGATATATCCCGGTGAATCATTTGACCCAATAACAACGTTGCACGTGGTTGCCAAAGAGCGCTGCACCGCATTACATGGCGTACCAACCATGTTTATTGCCTTGTTAGAGCATCCGCAATTTAGTTCATTTGATCTCAGTTCATTGCGCACTGGCATTATGGCTGGGGCGACGTGTCCTGAAGAAGTGATGCGCCGCGTACAAGATTTGATGTACATGAAGGAAGTGTTAATTGGTTATGGCCAAACTGAATGCAGCCCACTGAATCACATTACCGAAATTGACTCACCCATAGAAAAACAAGTGCTTACCGTTGGCCGTGCATTACCGCATACCGAGGTTAAAATTATAAATGAGTTTGGTGAGGTATTGCCGATTGGCCAACCGGGTGAGGTTTGCAGTCGCGGTTACTGTGTTATGCAAGGGTATTGGAATGACCCGGTGAAAACGGCGGCCACCATTGACAGTGCCGGTTGGTTACATTCTGGTGATATCGGCCAAATGGATGAGCTGGGTTATGTACAAATTGTGGGTCGTATTAAAGACATGATCATTCGCGGCGGTGAGAATATTTACCCAAGGGAGATTGAAGAAAAACTTTACACTCACAAAGATGTACAAGATGCCGCAGTATTTGGCGTGCAAAGTGACAAATATGGTGAGGAAGTCTGTGCCTGGATTAAAGTTCGCGCCAATGCAGCGATTACCGAAGACGATATTCGCCACTTTTTAACCGAAAAATTCGCTTATTTTAAAGTGCCGCGCTACATCAAATTTGTCGATCAATACCCAATGACAGTAACGGGGAAAATTCAAAAATTTAAAATGCGCGAGTTGATGTACCAAGAACTCTATCAGGCGATAAATTAAGCGTTATTTTAGGAATAAAACTGAGTCGTTGTTGAGTGAGCTTTTAGTGGAAATGAAGTCGTAATTGGGCTGAACGTTTTGCTTTGTGGGGCAATACCCACAAAGCAACATTCGCAGTGCCTTTTATATAAATGATGATACCCATCGGACCGTTTTATGATGATTTATTCGTTCCAAACATAAAGATTAACGGTACGTGCAAGCGCTTAGCCCATGCGTTCTCTGTGTGATCTGCTCCTGGAAAATAAAGGCTGCGCCACTGATCTTTTGGGTATTGTTGTTCAATAAATAGCTTATCGATTTGTTTTTGTAACTCTGGGTACATGGCATCCAGGGTGCTATCACCATAATCAAAATAGACTTTTTGATTTGTCAGTTTATGCAAATTGGCCGCTATATATTGTTGAAATACAGGAAAAACCTTATCTTCTGCACTAAAGGTCCCAGGCCAATGAGTCGACATATTAATCGCACCAGCAAATTGGTCAGGGTAATTTAATAAGGTGTACCACGAGATTAGCCCGCCCATGCTTGAGCCACCTAAATAACGATGTTGCTGCCCTTTATTCACCGGGTAGTTGGCTTCAATGTAAGGGATGACTTCGTTGACAATAAAAAGGCTGTAGTTGTCTGAATACACTTTTGAAGCGAATAACGGGTGATCAGCGTACTTTTTGATTTTATATAAGGCTTGCTGTTTTGATGGCGAGAAACGTTCAAACGGTTGCTGTGGAAAAAACTCACTGTGGCGATTTTCGACCGCATTAGGAATACCCACCACAATTATTGGGCGGATTTTTCCTTGTTCAATCAGCTCGCCAGCGACTTCATCTACTCGCCACTCTTGCTTGTTCCAGGTGCTATTGGCATCAAACAACATGCGGCCATCGTGCATGTAAAGCACGTCATACTGACTTTGTTTGTTATACCCAGGTGGTAACCAAACGCTTAAAAAACGGTCTTTTACATAGGTAGACTTAAATGGCTGAATGGTATCGATTTGGCCTTTGCTGACACTTGGAGACGGGGCGTCAGCATTAGCTGGAGCGGATAAAAAAAACGACAAGCTAAATAATAAAATCACGAATTTCATGGCAACGCCTTATTATCATAAAAATTCATTCTTACATGCCATTATGTTAATTCAGTGTGAATACGTATGTATCGTTAAGGATTAACAAAAGGTATTTACGATTGACGCGATCACCCCCGCACTAGGGACATAGATAAAATGAACATTGTCACTTTGAGAAGCTAAGTTACAAATTTATACACAACGGGTTCATTAATAGTTAGCTGAATACAATGTATTAGAAACTCAGTAGTTATTAACTGAAATCTTATACTTAGTTTTCACGAAACGAATTCATTCAAACGGGCATATCGTTCATAGCCATGCCATACTTACGGACAAGCCTTAGCTGGATTTATTTTCTTTAAGGTATAAAAACAAAACCCCGTATCAGCTAGGCTAATACGGGGTTTTGTTGTTTCTATTATCAATAATCAATCGACATTAGATTTTAATTTGGTCGGTATGAGAGGATTCGAACCTCCGACCCCTGACACCCCATGACAGTGCGCTACCGGGCTGCGCTACATACCGAATTTTGTTAATGCATGTGTTGATACAAACATCATAACTTAGCGAGTATTTTATACTGGGGTCACTAAGTGGATATGCACTTTAGCAACTGTATTTGCCTAGTGCAAGCTGTTAGTTATCAGCTCATTGTCGATTGACTATAAACTATCCAGCTGTATTGAAAAGCGTATTAATTCAATGTTGTAACTTTACGATTTAAAACATCAATGCTTTGGCGTAACACGTTATTATTGAGCATTGGTCGTGCTACTGATTGTAGAGCCTCCGACCTTCACGCATGACTTGGATTAACTCTGGCGCGCTCATCTTCTTGTTTAAGCGTTTTTTATACTCTAAATCGTAAATTCGGTACTTACCAAAACGGTCAAGCACAGTGATTTCTGACTTTTGGTAAATCGCAAAACGGCTACTGTCACCAATATACACCCAGGTTTCGCTGTTGGGCTCTAGCAAGCTACGCCCAGAGCTGTAATCAGTACTTGGGTTGGTGCAACCTAATACCTGGCTGAGCAAAGTGGGGGCAATACCGTAATGACTGGTGCGGTAATTAATTTTATTTCCATGTCCGTCTGGCCAATGAATAATCAGCGGCACTTTAACATTACCAGGCGATAAATCGTTACGGGCATCGCTGGTGTTACTGGTAAAGACCTGACCATATGTGCCGGTAATCAACACGATTGTGTCGTCACTGACATTATCAAGCAAAATGGCGAGTTGCTGGTCGATAAAATTAAGCGATTGACGGTATTGATTAAACAATACTTTTTGCGCGGGCTTTAATGCCATATTCGGCTTAATAGTTTGTACACCTAAAAAGCCTATTGGGGTGTCGTAATCTTCAGGCGCGGTGAGGTTTACCAGTGCAAACCAAGGTTGTGTTTGACTTGATTGCCACGCATTTACGGCATTAATCGTGTTGATGTCTGCATCTGCACTGCCATTATCACCGGCGCTGGTGTGCATTTGCATGCCTTTGAATATGGCTGCATTGGTGATGTCGTCACTCATTTTAGGGGCAAAAAACGCTTGTTGATATCCTTGTTTACTCAGCTCGCTGGTTAATATTGGCGCTGTGCTGGTAAATTCTTTGCGGTCGCTGTAATTGCCTTGTAATCCGTACATTAAGGTGAACATGCTGGTGTCAAAGTCAGTGCCACCGCTAAAATGATGACTAAAGCGCTGATTTTGATTACGGTATTGGGTTAAGTAAGGCATGGTGACATTGTCGACCATATCCGCACGTAAGCTGTCGATAGTGATAAATAAGATGTTGGGTTGGCTGTCTGCGCTGCACTGCAAAGGATTGAGTGGATAGCTTAATTTGCGCGATGTAGATGAGCGTGATTCAACCGATTGCATGCTGCTGTCAATGCCGTGATTTTCCATAAACGAGCGCGCAGTTGCAGGATAAGACACAGGATAAGCGTCGTCGAAACGGGTGACTTCGGTCATGTTGGTGGCGTCGGCCCAAATGTGGAACAAGTGGCTACTGACAAAGCAAGCACCGACAAAAAGCACAACGCGGTTACCCCACTGTTTTTTCTGTATTTTATCGATGCGCTTCCATAAAAAGTTGGCTGCTGTTAACTCAATTAACACAATGACGATGGGGGTTACAATGTATGAGGTGCTGTGCAGCAATGCGTTGAGGTCTTGCCAGGCTAGGTCGAATGCAAAAGGACTTAAATGAATACCGTAGTCGTCATAAATTATGGTGTCATACAGTAGAGTGTAGAGTCCGAGTGATGCAATAAAGGCGGCAAAACCACGTAAAATTTTAGAGTAGGGTAGGAGTAAAGTAATCGGGAAAATAAATATTAAGTAACCAATAAAGGCTAAAAAAGTAAAATGCCCTATGGTACTGATGGTCAGGTAGGCCCAGCCGATAACGCTTTCTGGGTAGCCCACACTGCCAATATATCGAGCGCCAATTAGCATCGCCAATATGCCATTAAAAAAGGCAAACCAGTGACCCCAATTAACTAAGCGTGACACTTTGTCACGCGTCATTTGCTGCTTTTTGCGCTCGATCATGTTTACGGGTATTCCTACGTTATTATCACAGACTAATTCAGTGTAACTGATTGTTAGCGTAGTGATAAATTTTATTTTGTCGATTACTTAATCGACTGTGTTAACGCTTTGGCAAATTGCTCTGCAACTTGCTGGCGCGACTCATTTGGGACTTTTTTGTCGAGTAAATGGGTCACACAGTTACCTAATACCATTAGGCTTAAATCGGTAGGAGCTTGGTGCTTAGCTAATACAGCAAGCATCTCGCTGATAAGAGCTTCAACTTGGGTGTTAGTGTATTTAGATTGAATTGCCATAGTCAGAAAACTTCAATAAAGAATGAATTAGCTGCACATAATAACGGATTTAGCGCTTTATCGCCTCAAGTTTTATTCGCGCTATGTGAGGAATATAGCAAACCCTTGTTCGATTTATACGGCGGGTCTGATATCATTCTTTTTAAAATTATCTTCAGCGACAGAATAGGTTAACAAGGCTTATGGCGATTAGTATTGAGCAAGCAATTATTCACGAAATCTCTCAAGATGGTCAGGGGCAAATGCGCTGTCGTTTACGTCCACAACCGCTGTTGAATACCAACGCTGTTGAAACCATGTTAGAAGAGTTACACCAGACATACTCGGGTAAAGCGGGTAAAGGGTTTGGCTTTTTTGGTACTCACGGTGATGATGGCGAAGCCAATGATGAATTTGCAAATGCGTTAACCGGTTACCGCAGTGGCGATTTAGGCTTTGTTGAGTTTAGTGGTCAAGCAAGTCAGTTATTGCAACAAGAGTTAGCCAAGTACGATTTTAGCCAGGGTGGCTTTTTGTTGATGTCATGCTACACCAGTATGACCAGCGACTATTTGTTTGTGGCATTATTAAGTGCTAAATCATCAATGACAGTATTAGATGATATGGAACTGTCGCAAAACAATCATTTAGATTTAAGCAATATTCAACTAGCCGCACGTATTGATTTAACTGAGTGGCAAGCGGACAAGAGTTCACGCAAATATATTTCGTTTATTCGCGGCCGCGCCGGTCGTAAAGTGGCTGATTTCTTTTTAGATTTTATGGGCTGCGTTGAAGGCGTTAATACTAAAGCGCAAAACAAAACGTTAATTCATGCTGTTGAAGATTTTGTTGCCGGCAGTGAGCTAACTAAAGATGAGCGTCAAGAGTGTCGTAATAAAGTGTTTGAGTATTGCTCTGAGCGCGCAGATTCAGGTGAGGTGATTGAGGTTAAAGATTTAGCCGATGAATTAGCTGACTCTGGCATGGATTCTTTTTATGACTTTGCCTGTGGTGGCAGTTATGAGTTAGATGAAGAGTTTCCGGCAGATAAAGCCAGTTTACGCAGTTTGAAGAAGTTTTCGGGTACTGGTGGCGGTGTGACGTTAAGTTTTGACGGCGGTCATTTAGGTGAGCGCGTTATATACGACCCGGTGTCTGATACCATTTTAATTAAAAGTCTGCCGGCCAATTTAAAAGATCAATTAGATCGACGTTTAAAAGGCGAGTAATCATCTATTGGGGTTATTTATATCGTTAAATTAGCGTCCAATAAGGGCGCTTTTTTATATTGAATCATCATTTTTTTTGTATCAACGGGTACGATTATTCAACGAGGATCCGTTTTTTGCTTTTCATTACGCTTTAGTTGAGTAAACTAGCGCCAAATTTTGCACATTTTATGTTGTTAAGTTGACTTAACTTAACACACTTTGGGGGAGCGATGATCACAGCATACGCCTATCAAGATAGACAACTTGTGACCACTGAATTAAAAGTGGGTGACAATGTGCCAGAGTCGACTTTGTGGTTAGATTTATTAAAACCTGATGATAAAGAGCGAGACTGGTTGAGTTCGTTTTCTGCTGAAGAAGTGCCCGACGAAGAAGATATTAAAGAAATTGAGGCATCGGCCCGTTTTTATCAAAACCAAGATGGTTTGCACATTAACTCATTATTTCCGCAACGTGTGAGCTCAGATGTACGTGCGGTAAACGTATCGTTTAACTTACGTAAAGCTTTTTTACTGACCATTCGTGAAGAAGATGTCGGTTTAATCCGTTTATTGCGTAACTATTTACGTTTAGGCCGTTTAGACATCACCACGCCGCAAGGCTTGTTGTTAGAGTTATTTAATCTAAAAGTAGATTACTTATCTGACTTAATCGAAGACGTGTATAGCGTGTTAGAAAATGTCGGTGAGCAAGTCTTTAATGACGAAGAGCTCGATGATGTGTTTAAGCTTATTACTTTGCAGGAAGACTCTAACGGTAAAATTCGTTTAAGTTTGCTCGATACCCAACGCTCGTTACGATATATGCAACGTTATTATCGTGAAAGCTTGTCGGATGAAAATTTAAAAGACATTCGTGAGATGTTGTCAGACATTGAGTCTTTAATGCCTCACAGCCAATTTATTTTCGATAAGTTACAGTTTTTACTCGATGCGGCGATGGGCTTTAGTGGTTTACAACAAAACAAGATTATTAAGATATTTTCAGTATCAGCGGTGGTGTTTTTACCGCCGACCTTAATCGCCAGTAGTTATGGGATGAACTTTCATATTATGCCAGAGCTTGATTGGCGATTGGGTTACCCTATGGCGGTTGGGCTGATGTTAGCCAGTGCTGCCGGAACCTACTTTTTCTTTAAACGTAAAGGTTGGTTGTAATGATTAAAGCCATTTTGTGATTAGATTATTGATTATCTCGTTACAGTAAAAAGCCACCTGCATAATGAGGTGGCTTTTTTGTGGCTTGTAATCTTTTATCAACCGGCTTAATTAGCACCGATGCCGAAGCTGATTTTATCTCTTGGGCTGAGGTAAGCATGAATTTTTTTAGGTAATGCCGCCGCGGGTAAACTGCGGACAATGCTCATATTATGATTTTGTAAGCTGATAATAGGCGCTTGGTCTTTAGGTACGAGTTGATCGTAAACAATCACATTAGGGTACAGTAATTGCTGTAAATTGACCGACATCACCATCGCAAATTGGCCACTAGACAATTCGATAATACTCCCTGGCGGGTAAATACCTAACATTTTAATAAGTTTACTCACGTATTCGTTATTGAGCTTGTTATTATAATTTTTGTATAGCATGCCAAGGGCGATACTCGGTGGTTTGGCTTTAACTTGGCTTGTACCATTACATAACATATCGTACTCGTTCACTACGGCAATTAATTGCGACAGTTTGTCGAGTTTGTCTGCTTTAAGTCCTTGTGGGAAACCACTACCATCTAAAAACTCATGGTGATTGGCGATTAACGGCTTAGCTTCCTCGGGGAAACTGTCGGCTAATTTTAAGAAGTTAATACTCATCAATGGGTGTTGTTTGATAAAGTTTTCTTCTGGCGCAGATAATGGCACGCGTTTATTAAGAATTGTACTGGGCACTTTGAGTTTGCCTATGTCGTGAAATAAGGCTCCAATACCTATGGTTTCAACTTCTTCACGGCTCCAACCAAGCTCTTTTGCCATCAACATGCAAAGTATCGCAACGTTTAGCGAGTGGTGATAAATATGCTCTTCGTTTTTGGCATCGCCCATTAAATGCAATGCAAGGTTGTCACTATTGAGTAGCATATTGGTGAGGTTGTTTATGAGATCTTTTGCTTCTGTCACGGCATTAAGCGGACGGCTACTGATTTTTGACACCATCGAGCGCATCATGGCGACAGAACGTTCAAATTGTTGTTCGGTTTTCTTTAAATCACGCTTGAGTTTTTTTTGTTCATCTATTTTGGCTGTTTTGTCGCTAAGCATTTGCTCTTTTAGTGCAGTGAGTTCTTCTTCGGTGGGAGCTTGTTCTGGCTTATCTGAGGTGACAGGCTCAATATCGCTTTTTTCAGAGTCAAAAAACACATCCTTGAGTCCTAATCCTTTGATTAGCTCAATTTGGGCGCTATTTTTGATTTTAAAACTGCTAAACAAGAATGGATGGTCTTTCCACGAAATAGGTAGACGGATAAACGTGCCCACTTCAAGTTGTTCTACAGCGACTTTTTGGTTTTTTTTCATGATTTAGTCATAGTGACGTTATTAAACAACAAGCTATGTTTATCTTTATGCTTTACAGCAGCTTTGTTGACGTGGCAGCATAATACTATAAATGGACAAGTAATAGTTACCCTCTATGGATTTTATTGAAGTATATCCCAATGTGATTAGCGATGATTTGTGTGACCGCTTAATTGCAACATTTAATGCGCACCCTAATGTCGGCCCGGGTCAAACTGGTTTTGGGGTGGATAACGAGAAAAAGCGTAGCAGTGATTTAATGTTAGATGCTTTTACCGATTTAGCAGAATTGAAAAATGAGCTTTTAGCTGCGACGTTTACACAGATGACGGATTACTTCACCCAATATTCATTAGCATTAATGGGCGCGGTGTCGGTGCAAGTAACCGACGAGCAAGGGCAAGCTCAAACATTAACACCCGACAACTTCGATGCGTTAGGTAAGCCCAGAGCGAGCACTTTAACCAAGTATTTATATCGCAGTGGCACAATCAATATTCAGCATTATCAAAAAGGTGTCGGTGGGTATCCTCATTGGCACTCTGAGCAGTTCCCACAAAATGGCCATAACGAAGCCCTACACCGCGTGGTGTTGTATATGTTTTACCTTAACGATGTGCCAGAGGGCGGAGAGACAGAGTTTTATTACCAACAACGTAAAATCAGTCCTAAAAAAGGCACTATGGTGATTGCACCTGCCGGTTTTACTCACAGCCATCGGGGTAATGTGCCCATTAGCAATGATAAATATATTGCAACGTCTTGGGCCATGTTTAATCGTGCAGAGCAGTTATACGCGCCACTGAGCTAGCTTTGGTGTTGGGTGACAGCCGGAAGCTCGATTACAAATGCCGCCCCTCCGAGTACGCTGGTGCTTATTGTCATGGTGCCGCCGTAACTACTGATAAGCTCGTGACAAACTGCCAGCCCGATCCCTTGCCCTGGTGATTGAGTGTCAGCGCGTATGCCGCGTTGAATGATTTTTTGTTTAATGTCGTCAGCTATTCCTGGGCCGTCGTCTTCTATACAAATTTGGATCTGGTTGTTATTAAGCCGTTGCACTTTAACGCTCACCTGATTGATACAAAAGCGACATGCATTTTCGAGTAGATTTCCAAATAGCTCCATGACATCGCCTTTACTGAGTGGTAATTCAATATCGTCTGCAATGTTAATCAGTATGTTGATGTGTTTGTGTTGATAAACTTTATCGAGCATTTGAGTCAGCGACTTTACAATCTCTAAGGGTTGAGTTTGCAATAAGTGCAGCCCTTGTTGCCCTAACATGGCCCGTTTGAGCTGATATTTTACTAAGTGGTCCATGTCATTAATTTGCTCAAGAATTTTTTGGTTTTGTTGTTGCTTGTTCAAACTTGGGTCATCAATGATTGCGATGCTGGCCGCGAGTCGGGTTTTAAGACTGTGGGCAAGATCGTTCATTGCATTTTGATAACGGGTTTGCCGCGCATCTGATTGGTTGAGTAATTGGTTAAGAGCTGTAGTTATACCTTGTAATTCAACTGGATAATCTTGAGATAGGCTGTTTTTTTGCCCTCGTTGTAATAAGGTTAACTCTTGTTTTAATTGCGTTAGTGGTCGCATGCCCCAGTAAGCCGCACTGATAAGCAAAAGCAATGCAATCAACAGCACAATTGCCAATCTAAAATAAGTCAGCCGATTAAATTGGCTCAGCTCAGTTTTAAGGGCGCTGGCGTCTTGTAAAATGAGCAAGTGGTATATGTCGGTTTCTACGTCAATACTTAATAAATAAGCCAAATAGCTTTGGCTGCCAAAGTTGAGATAAAACGGCGGTAAGTCATCTTTAATCGATTGGTATTGTTCGCATATTTTGGTCAAATTAAGGCTTATTGCGTAGTCTGAGCGCCAGAGGCTGTCGTAATCATCATTGCACGTTGCCATGATGTATTGCGTGTCCACATCATCACCTTCACGAGCCTGGGTGATGGGAATTAAATTATTTTCTCGAAACTCTGCAGCAATGATTGGCAGTTTAGCAATTAACGAGCTGGTGGTTTGATTGTAGCGGTTTTGTGCATGCAACAAGTTAATTAACCATGCGAGACCAAAGCCTACCAGGGTAATGATGCACAAGGAGGTGACAAACATCCTTGTGAGTAAACGTTTTTTAGGGCGTAAAGTTAGTCGCATGGGTGATTGAATTTATATCCTTGGCCGCGAATGGTGGTGATGGGTTGATTCATTCCGCCTTGACTGAGTTTTTTACGTAGGCGGCTTATCATCACTTCGATGGTGTTAGGATCGCCTTCTTTGTCGGCATAAATCACATCAAGCAGACGTTGCTTGGCGACGACCTCGTGACAGTGGCGCATAAGGTATTCTAAAATTTGATATTCAAATGCGGTTATCTCTAAGGGTGTTTGTTGCAGGCTGACTTGTTTGGCGGCTAAATCGACTTGTAATGGTCCGCTGGTTATTAATGATCGAACAAAACCGCCACTGCGTCGCACTATGGCATCGAGTCTTGCGATAAGCTCTTCTTTTTGAAATGGTTTAACTAGGTAATCATCTGCACCGGCGTTGAGTCCCTCAACTTTATCTTGCCAGGTTAACCGTGCAGTTAAAATCAATAGTGGTGTTTTCACTTCGGCCTGGCGTAATGATTTGATTAAGCTAATGCCGTCTAGGTCGGGTAAGCCAATATCAATGATAGCTACATCAATAGGATAATTTGTGGCTTGATAAAAGCCTTCTTTTGCGGTTGTGGCCACTTGTACCTGATTGCCCGCCTCGGTGAGTTGCACCTGTAAATGGTGTGACAATATGGGGTCGTCTTCGATAACAAGTATACGCATGGATTATCCTTATCTAAGCCCAAGCACTAGGTTCTAACTTATCTCTGTTTACGGTTAAATACTAACCGTAATTATGCCGCCTAGGGTAGTGTTTGTTTATCTGTGAGCTCTTTTCTCGATAGGGTGGATCTTGATGATTGAATACATCATCACCCTTAGCTTTGGATGACGGGTTACAATAAATATCCAACAGTATTATTGGTTTGTCCTAGGTTAAGTTGTTGGGCGTAAGTTAGAATAGTGCAATTAACGGATGACTTAAGGATTAAGATGAAATTAACCGGATTTATATTAGCAGGCGTTTTAAGCTTGTTTTCAACAGTCGCGATAAGCGAAACATTCACCTTTACCGCTATCCCTGATGAAGATGAGAGCCAATTGCGCACCCGTTTTGATAAAGTTGCGGTGTACTTATCTGAGCAATTGGGCGTAGAGGTTAAGTATGTGCCTGTTAAGTCATACTCTGCAGCGGTTACGGCGTTTCGTAATAATCAAGTTCAGTTAGCCTGGTTTGGTGGTTTGTCGGGAGTACAGGCGCGTCGATTAGTGCCGGGGTCTGAGGCCATTGCTCAAGGTTTTGAAGATCAGTTTTTTAAAAGCTACATTATTGCGCATCATTCAACTGAATTAGCGGCCAGTGATAGTTTTCCGCTATTGAACGATTACACCTTTACCTTCGGTTCAAAAGACTCAACATCTGGGCGTTTAATGCCGCAGTATTTTATTGAAAGTAGCGTGGGGCAATCTGTCGATAAAATCTTTAAGCGCATTGGTTTTTCGGGCGACCATAGCCGTACTATTAGCCAGGTTGAAGCCGGCGTATACCAAGTGGGCGCGGTAAATTACAAAGTGTGGGACACCGCTGTTGAAAAAGGCGAAGTTGATACGTCAAAAGTCAGCGTGATTTGGCAAAGCCCGACTTATCCAGATTACCAATGGACAGTGCATTCTGGTGTCGACACTGTTTATGGTGCAGGCTTTAAAGACAAGCTAACCAAAACCTTAATCGGCATGAAAGATAAAGATTTATTAGACAGTTTTCCACGCGAATCATTTGTACCAGCGAGTAACAGTGATTACGAGCCTATTGAACGTGTGGCGAAAGCGATTGGAATGTTAGATTAATGCTGACCGTTGTTGATACCGATTTAGGTTATGGGCAAAAAATTATTTTGCCCAACATCAGCTTGGCACTTAATGCCAATGAGCATGTTGCGATTTTGGGGCCGTCGGGTGTCGGTAAAACGACCTTGTTACATCATCTGTATCAACAACTGGCTGAGCAAACGTGTTTGTGTTCACAGGCACAAGGTTTAGTCGACAATTTGTCTATTTTTCATAATGTGTTTATCGGCGGATTAGCACGTCATTCTCGTTGGTATAATATGGTTAATTTGTTGCTACCGTTTACACAACCACAGCAACACATTAGCGCTATTTGCCAACAGCTTGAATTGACTATGCCACTGCAAAAAAAAGTCAGCGAGCTCTCTGGCGGTCAACGCCAACGTGTTGCACTTGCTCGTGCGTTGTTTCAGCAGCAACCGGTGTTTATGGGTGATGAGCCTTTTTCGGCGTTAGATCCGCTTATGGGTGTTAGGTTACTCAATTTAGTTAAACAATCACATCAAAGTGTTATTTGTGTTTTGCACGATGCTGAGCTGGCGTTGGCGCATTTTGATCGCATTATTGTGATTAGTGCAGGCAAAGTGGCGCTAGATGCTAACGCTAATCAACTCACACTGGCGCATTTGTCTCAGCATTATGTTGTGGCCGATGAATCGCCTCATCGTGCAGATTAACCCTAACAAAATGGCAAATACCGCTTCGACACGTTTTTTTCCTTTTATTGGCCACTGGCAAAAAATAACCCTAGGGTTATTTTTACTGGTGCTTGTTTGTTGGTTTTTTGCCGACACAGAAGTGATTGCATTAGAGCCTTGGGCTGAACTTGGGCGGATGTTTACGGGGTTTATCACACCTGATTTTGGCGCAACCGAATATTTATTAGAGGCCGTGTGGCAAACCATCAGCTTTGCGTTATTAGGAATTTGCTTGGGGCTATTGCTTGGATTTCCATTAGCGCTAGCCTATCAACACCCTTTGATTGCGGCTATGTGCGCCTTTATTCGGGCTATTCATGAAATTTTTTGGGCGCTGATTTTTTTACAAGTGTTTGGGTTATCACCGCTTACCGGTATTTTAGCCATTGGTCTGCCATATGCCGCCACATTTGCTCGCGTGCTTGCCGATATTTTACAACAAGCTCCCCCGCAAACCGTGTTTGCTCTGCCTAAAGGCACGGACAGGTTATCTGCACTGATTTATGGCCGCTGGATGCATATGTATCCGCAAATTGTGGCATATATTCGTTATCGTTTTGAGTGTGCGCTTCGAAGCAGTGCGGTATTAGGGTTTATTGGTATGCCGACGCTAGGGTTTTATTTAGAGTCTGCGTTTCGTCAAGGCCATTACCAGCAGGGCGGGGCGCTGTTGATCTTGTTTATTGCCTTGATAGGGACTATCCGTTTTTGGGCGAAGCCTGCGATGTTATGGGTTTACTTACCGTTAGCCGTGTATTTTTTACCTGAGTTACCCGTGCTTCAACCGCAATTGATTTGGCGCTTTATCTCGATAGATATTTTACCACCGATGCTCCAAGGGCAAACGCTCACTGCCTGGTTTGCAGCAGACACGTTTATTGCTGTCTGTGAATGGGCTTATGAGTTAGTGCGCGACCAAGTGTGGCCGGGGATTATCGCTACGTTAGTTTTAGCTTGCTGTGCGTTGGGTTTAACCCATGTCTTAACCTTAATAATGTTACCGCTCAATACGACATTGATGATGCCCAAATGGGTCATCATGCTAATGCGTGGGGTGAATTTAATATTGCGTTCATTGCCCGAATACTTATTAGCGTTTGTGTTTATGTTGTTACTTGGCCCATCAATGCTACCGGCAATCATTGCGCTAGCATTGCACAATAGCGGCTTAATGGTCTTTTTAATGGCTAGGCAGTCTGACGACATTATTGTGCCGTTAACTTATCGTGCGCGATTAGATCATTATAGCTATGTGGTGTTGCCTGCAATTTATCCTCACTTTATGGGGTTATTATTTTACCGCTTTGAGGTTATTATTCGCGAAACTGCCATTTTAGGTATGTTAGGCGTAATGACATTAGGATTTTATGTGGACAGTAACTTTGCGGAAATCCGCTTTAGTGGTGCGTTATTGTTATTGATGTTCACGGCAGGATTAAATGTGCTGGTTGATTACATTGCCCGCAGGCTACTTCAAGCGCCGCGGGACAAATTACAAGCGTGTTAACCCTGTGATTATCAAGCGAGCCACTGACTCACTATATTGCTGGCAATAGTGACAGCGACTACAATAAAAATGATCCCCACTAATAAATCAATAATGGTATTGGCCGCGAGTAGTTTTTGTTGAATACGCGGTTTAGATAACACTAATGCTAATAAGCCAAACCAAATAAAAGACAGACTAAATAATAATATTGCCGCGGCTGTTTTAGTGGCAAAACTCACTTGTGGGGTAATGAGTACCGTAAACAGCGTAATAAAAAAGATTAATGCTTTGGGATTGAGTAAATTGGTATACAAGCCAATTTTAAACCCCTTAAATGACGACATTTGTGCCACATTGTCAATCGGTGAAGTCACTACAGTAGAGGGTTGACGTTTTAATTTAAGTGCTTTGAAAGCTGATGTTAGCGCACCAAATCCCATCCAAGCCAAATAACCACTCCCAACAAGTTGAACCACAATATAAGCCACAGGTGATTGTTGGATCATCACGCTGATCCCCAAGAGTGACAATAACGTGTGAACCAAGATAGCGGCGGCAATGCCTAGTGCACAATAAACGGCGGTAATTCGTGTCTGTTGCGTGGCCATTTTGACAACAATGGCAAAGTCTGGGCCTGGGCTCATTAAGGCAACGATATGTATCACCGCTAAGCTGGCTAATAAAGTCATGTCCATATTGATTTTGCTCTGTTATTGCTTGTTTGTTATGGGCTAAGCCAATGATAATGGCACAGTTATATAAATAATAGATAACAAAAAAGCGCTATATTAGCGCTTTTTTATATTTGTGCTTATTAAGCCAGTTATTTGCTGTTTAGCACTTGCTCTTCAAAGCTTTGGGCTGCTTTACCCGCTTGTGAGTTATTAAAGGTATCTTGGTTAAATTCACCTTCAGATTTAGCAATAATAACAGTACCTACAGCGTCGCCTGTCACGTTTACCGCGGTGCGGATCATATCGAGCATTCTGTCTACACCAATAATTAATGCAATGCCTTCAACCGGTAAACCGACTTGATTAAGTACCATTGCAAGCATAATTAATCCAACACCAGGTACACCCGCTGTACCTATTGAGGCCAGAGTCGCGGTCACAACCACTGTTGCATAATCCATAATGCTTAATTCAATGCCAAACACTTGGGCAATAAATACCGTCGCAACACCTTGCATAATGGCGGTACCATCCATGTTAAGCGTAGCGCCAAGTGGCAATGTAAATGATGCGATTTTATTGTCTACGCCCATTCTGTGCTCACAGGTTTCAATGGTCACAGGTAAGGTGGCATTGGAGCTTGCTGTACTAAAGGCAAATAGTTGTACGTCGCGAATTTTACGCAAGAACATCAATGGGCTAAGGCCTGAGAACAGTTTTAATAGTGTTGGGTATACCACTAAACCTTGAATTAATAATACGGCAACGACTAGGAAGAAGTATTTAACCACACTGCCAAAGGTTTCAAGGCCCAGGGTTAAACTCAACTTTGCCATTAACGCAAACACACCATAAGGTGCGAGCTGCATAATAAGTGTTACTACTCGCATGATCACTTCGTTAAGATCATTAAAAAATGATGCGACTCGGGTACCGCGTTCACCAATGTGCGAGATTGCAAAACCAAAAATAACAGCAAATAGAATGATCTGCAGCATATTGCCTTCACTCATCGCTTGCATCGGGTTTGTCGGTACGATATTAATAAGGACTTCAGACAGGCTAGGTGCATCTTTTACTGAATATTCAAGCGCATTGCCAGCAAGACTTGCATTGCCTGGATGAATGATGACTGCCGCTAAAATGGCGACGGTAAGTGCAATCGCGGTAGTAAAAAGATAGAAAGAAATGGTTTTTCCTCCGAGGCGGCCCAGTTTTGATGGGTCACTGAGAGAACTTGTACCACAGACAAGTGAGATAAATACCAAGGGCACGACGAGCATTTTTAAGCTGGAAATAAAGATGGTACCGATGACATGTAAGAATCCATCTGTGATGTATTCTTGGATAAACTGGCTGTCTGGGAGCATGTTTCTTAACATGAGGCCAAAAACAATGCCTAATCCCATGCCAATTAAAATTTTGCTCGTGAGTCCGAGCTTGCGTTGTTTACTCACGGAGTAGTCCTTCTCATCATATTATTTTAAATTTTGTTGAATGGGCTAAAGACTAGCAGGAATCAATCTTTTAGGAAATGGCAGAAAGTGAAAGTTTTAGCGGATAAATAACACAGAAAACATTAGAGTTATGCTAAAGTTACAAGATATTTGCGTATTGTTAATCTATAAGTAACTATAATAACCATTTAGTTTAAACTTAATGCAACAGGGAGCCTGACAATGAGGTCAGCATATAAAGTATATTTTGCACTTTTATGTTCGTTTTTTCTCTTCGCTTGTGGCGGTGGAGGTAGTATTACAGATGATGACTCGGGAGATGGTACAGATACAACGACAACAATAACCTTAACTATCGACAACACTCAAATCTCAGTTGCCGAACCCGCAATTCTTACCGCTACCGTTTTAGATTCCGATGGTGATGCGGTTAACACCTTAGTCACCTTTGCCCTTAATGACGATTCTTACGGTACATTTACACCCAATACCGGGGAAGTGGTGACCAATTCTAATGGTGTTGCAACGATTCAGTTGGATACCGCCGAGATTAATACTGGTGCAACAGTTACCGCAACAACCTCTGATGGCGATTCTGCGACTGTTTATGTGACCATGGCCGGTGATGGCGGCGCTGCTGATGGCGGTGCTCAAGTGTCATTGGTGTTAACTGACGCTTCGGGTAATAGTATTGACTCAATTAGCACTTTATCCCCAGGTAAGTTAACAGCGACTGTGTCTGGCATAAGCAAAACCTCAATTGTAACGTTTGCCAGTTCAATTGGTGATTTACCCGTGACCACCGCAGTGACTGACTCTTCAGGTAAAGCAACTGTTGATATATACGCAGGTAGCTCCCTCGGCGCTGGTGAAGCCACTGCAACCTTATCTACCAATGAAACCGGCTCAACCATTGTTGTCGTTGGTGCGACAAACGTGGTGATGGGCAGCGGCGATCCTTTTGAAGAAGGCGTGGCATCGATTAGTGCAACCGATTTATCTGCAGGCGGTACAACAACAGTTTCTGTATTGATTCAAGATGATGAGGGTAACCCTTACACTGAGCCTGTTGATGTTAACTTTTCATCAACCTGTGCCAATAAAAGCCCGGCTCAGGCGGTGATAAGCTCTCCTGTTTCGTCAAGCAATGGTGTCGCAACGACAACTTACCGTGCTGAAGGCTGTGTGGGTGAAGATCAAATTAATGTTACGGCCAGTGCTGGTGGCATTAGTTTATCCGCAGTAGGTACGCTTAATGTATTGCAATCTGATGTGGGCAGTATCGTGTTTGTATCCGCCACACCTGAAAATATCAGTATTTTGGGCACCGGCGGGACTGAATCATCGGTTGTTCAATTTAAAGTATTAGATAAGAACAACAACGTGGTTGCTAACCAAAATGTGTTGTTTGCGTTAAATACCAGTGTGGGTGGTGTGGCTATTGATCCTATCGAAGCGACAACAGATAGCGGTGGTTTAGTCCAGACAGTGGTAAATACAGGTACTGTCTCCACATCTTTACGTGTTACTGCTACTGTTGATAACGATTCGGTGCCAGCAATTTCGAGCCAATCAAGTCAACTTATTGTATCAACAGGTATTCCAGATCAAGACAGCTTTTCTGTTTCGGCAGAAACACTCAATCCTGAAGGCTGGGATGTTGACGGTACAGAAGTGACGGTTACTGCACGTATGGCTGATGCCTTTAACAACCCTGTTCCTGATGGAACGACAGTGTCTTTTACCACTGAAGGTGGTTCTATTGAAGATGCCTGTCAAACGCTTGATGGTGCCTGTTCTGTCACCTGGACCAGCCAATTACCAAGACCTGAAGGGCAGACTATTCTGAATGCTGCAGGACAAATGACCCGTAATCCAGATGCGACATTAGGTTATGATTCGACATTGGACCTTTATGGCAACATTTACGGTCAAAAGTACGGTGGCCGTGCAACGATTACCGCGACTGCTATTGGTGAAGAGTCATTTCCTGACTTAAATGGTAATGGTCGTTTTGATGCTTCTGAAGCAACAGAGTTTACCTCTGGTACAGATGTGACTGGTCAATCGTTTGATTTAAATGATGCGTATAATGATTATAACGAGGATGGTTTCTTTAACCCTCAGCAAACCGGTGGTCAGACAGGCGGTTCATTAGAAGAGTTAGTTGATTTCAACTCTAACGGTGTGTTTGACGTAAAAGACGGTAAATACAACGGTGTGCTGTGCTCTGATCCTGTACATAGTGCTTGTGCTGATGGTGTCAATGAATCTAAGTCATTGTTCGTCCGTCGTAGCGTAACCTTAGTGATGTCTGGCAGTACCGCCTTTGCTACTGCACCAGCCGATATTATTGTTGTTGATAGTACTGGGACTCACTCGGGCGAAAGCAGCATGACTATTGTAGGTAAAGGTTCTGCAACAGCAACATTTACCATTTCTGATTTACACAATCAGCAAATGCCCGCAGGTTCAATCGTTAGGTTTACCACTTCAGCAGGTTCCGTTGTGAGCACCAGTGAGTACACATGGCCGAGCTCTAATTACAATGGTGGACGTCAATTTACGGCGACGATTAAAGGTGAAGATGAAGCTAACACAGGGGTATTCATTGTTGAAGTTGAATCGCCTAATGGTGTAGCTACTCAGGTTGTATCAATTGGTGTAACGATTCTCTAATTGAACTGGTGATAAAAGAAAGGCGCATTATTGACTCTATACTCCAAAGGGCGCCTTTTTGTTTTTAGATTAGATTCACCATAAATAAAAAGCCAGTGATGAAAGTCACTGGCTTTTTTGTTGATGCTTTTAAGAGATTATTTTTGGAACTGATATACACTGCCAAGCTTTAAAATTTGTGTTAACTCATCTAATGCAGTACGTGATTCGATAATCAATTGCGGGTCTGCCAAGTCGCTTACTGTGAGTTGGTCGCGGTAATGTTTATCTACCCAGGTGTTTAAACGGGTAAATAGAGCGTTATTCATTAAGGTGTTTTGATTCACCGCTTCCACTTCTTGCTCGTTCATTGCGACGCGTAAACGTAAACAAGCTGGTCCACCACCATTTTGCATACTTTGTTTTACATCGTAGTAGCGCACTTGCTTAATCGGTGTACCTAAGGTGACGAGTTCATTTAAGTAAGCAAATACTGCAGGGTTTTCTTGGCAATTAGTTGGGGCGATAATGGCCATTTCACCAGAAGGTAAAGTAATAATCTGTGTATTAAACAAGTAGCTACGAACAGCATCATCAATTGATACTTGTTCTGTTGACACTTTAACAAAATGCATCTCGGTATTCATTTTACGACGAATTTCATCAAATTTTGCGGCGGTATTTAAAAAGGCTTGCTCATGGTAAAACAGCACATTTTGGTTACCGACAGAAATCACGTCATTATGGAATACACCTTGATCGATAACATCAGGGTTTTGCTGCATAAACACACAACTTTCATCTTCAAGCTGATGTAAACGTGCCACCGCTTGTGAGGCTTCTAATGTTTGGCGTGCCGGATACTTTGTTGGTTTTACTGCGCTTGGGTTGGTGGCTTGTTGGCCATAAACAAATAACTCAACCCCAGCGTGTCCATATTCGCTGCACAATCGCGTATGGTTTGCAGCGCCTTCATCACCAAAGCTTGTGTGTTCAGGGAGATGTTGATGATGTCTAAAGTGGCGATCGTTATTAAATGTGGCTTGTAGAATATTGCCTGTGGTGACGGGTTCGATACTGCGGTGCAACTTATCGACTAAATTGGCCGGAGTAAAATGTACTTTTCCGTCACGGGTGTCGGCACTGGGTGAAACAGTGGCTGCATTTGCGGTCCACATACTTGATGCGCTGCAACAAGCATTAAGCAATGCAGGAGCTTGTTGAGCCGCTTTTTGTAAAACTTCAGCATCTGACCCTGAAAAACCAATTCGACGTAATGTGTATAGGTCAGGGCGCTCCTGAGGGGCTAATACGCCTTGCACCATACCTAAATCTGCTAATGACTTGGCTTTTTGCAAACCTTGTTTAGCTGCTGCTTTAGGGTTTGAGGTAAGCGCCGCATTGTTTAACGAGGCGACATTACCAAACGATAGTCCAGCATAGTTATGGGTTGGTCCAACCAAGCCATCAAAGTTTGCTTCAAAATGCTTCATTCGTGATCCTTGAGAAATTTTGTGAATAATTATTATTGTAGTTACACTTTTTTGTGTTACTTATAAAAAAGGAAACGTGATTACTCATGTCAGTTAACGCTAATTTAACGTCAGTATACTGAAGCTATAAGGGTTAACAAGGTGTGCTAAATTCACATAAACACGCTTAAATGACTAAAAATGCACTGAAGATGCTCCGAAGTATCATTAAGTGAAAAATTACGTTTAAAAAACGCATATTATTTTTTACATTTTTTATTATTGTTTAAAAAATGACTTAACAACCTATATAAAAGAGGGATTAACTTGAAACTATTGTCTCAACCCTCTATATATGGAACCAATTTTCTATATTCTGAGACTTTTTGGCGCAAATAAAACTATGGGTAAATCGCTAGTTATTGTCGAATCGCCGGCCAAAGCCAAGACAATTAATAAATATCTTGGTAAAGATTTCATCGTGAAGTCGAGTGTAGGTCACATCCGTGACTTACCGACTTCGTCTACTTCTGACGGTACAACCGCGACTAAAACCGCGGCTGAAGTCAGAAAAATGTCACCTGAAGAAAAAGCTAAATACAAGCTAATCAGAGACAAACAAGCACTTGTGGCGCGCATGGGCGTCAACCCAGATAAAGGTTGGGCTGCTAAGTACCAAATTTTACCTGGCAAAGAGAAAGTCGTTAAAGAACTCAAAACCTTAGCTGAGTCAGCTGACCAAATCTATCTCGCAACGGATTTGGACCGTGAAGGGGAAGCCATTGCCTGGCATTTACAGGAAATCATTGGTGGCGACGCTTCGCGGTATCAACGTGTGGTATTTAACGAAATTACCAAAACAGCCATTCAAGATGCCTTTAGCAAACCGTCGGTACTTGATACCAACATGGTTAATGCTCAACAAGCGCGCCGCTTTTTAGACCGCGTCGTTGGCTTTATGGTGTCGCCATTATTATGGAAAAAGGTGGCCCGTGGATTATCTGCCGGTCGTGTACAATCGGTTGCTGTACGCTTAGTGGTTGAGCGTGAAAGTGAAATTAAGGCATTTGTTCCTGAAGAGTTTTGGGATATTCATGCCGATTTAAATACCACTAAAGCGCAAAGTTTAAAAATGCAGGTGATGAAATATCAATCTGCAGCATTTGAACCGATTAATGAAGCGCAAGCTCAAGTTGCAGTTGATGCGCTACGTAATGAAACGTTTGTGGTTTCAGCTCGTGAAGACAAAGCAACGTCAAGCAAACCTTCAGCCCCCTTTATTACCTCTACACTGCAACAAGCGGCGAGTACGCGTCTGAGTTTTGGTGTGAAGAAAACAATGATGATGGCGCAACGTTTGTATGAAGCCGGGCATATTACTTATATGCGTACCGACTCAACAAACTTAAGCCAAGAAGCGGTCGAAAATGTCCGTGAAATGATTGGCTCTGAGTTTGGTGCTAAGTATTTGCCTGCCGATCCTATTCGTTATGGCAGCAAAGAAGGCGCACAAGAGGCTCACGAAGCGATTAGACCGTCAAACGTTGCAGTGCAGTCTGCATCACTGACCGATATGGAACGTGACGCTCAGCGTTTGTATGAGCTTATTTGGCGTCAGTTTGTTGCTTGTCAAATGACACCAGCACAATACGATGCGACGCGATTAACGGTTACCGCAGGTGATTATGAGTTAAAAGCCAGTGGCCGTACGTTACGTTTTGATGGTTGGACTCGTGTGCAACCACCAATGGGTAAGAAAAACGATGATGATAACACCTTGCCAGTGGTTGAGAAGGGCGACAAGCTAACACTTGATAAGTTACTGCCAAAGCAGCACTTTACCAAGCCGCCAGCACGTTACAGCGAAGCATCATTAGTTAAAGAACTTGAAAAACGTGGCATTGGTCGTCCATCGACTTATGCAACGATTATTTCGACCATTCAAGACCGTGGCTATGTGAAAGTGGATAACCGCCGTTTCTTCGCCGAGAAAATGGGCGAGATTGTTAGCGAACGTTTAGTTGACAGCTTTAAAGATTTAATGAGTTACGATTTTACCGCCAGCATGGAGCAAACATTAGATGATGTTGCTCAAGGTAAGTTGGATTGGAAAAAAGTACTCGACGGTTTTTACGGTGACTTTACCAAACAACTGTTGTTGGCTGAGTTAGACCCAAGTGAGGGCGGTATGCGCCCGAATGAGATGGTGTTAACAGAAGACATTAAATGCCCAACATGTGGTCGTCCAATGGGGATCCGTACCGGCTCTACTGGGGTATTCTTAGGCTGTTCAGGTTATGCATTGCCGCCTAAAGAGCGTTGTAAAACCACGCTTAACTTAACCCCTGGTGAAGAAGCGGTTAGCGATAACGAAGATGGTGAAACAGAAGCATTACGCGCTAAACATCGTTGTGGCAAGTGTGGCACAGCAATGGACAGTTACCTCATTGATGAGTCTCGTAAACTGCATGTGTGTGGCAATAACCCATCATGTGACGGTTATGAAGTCGAAGCTGGCCAGTTCAAAATTAAAGGTTATGAAGGCCCTATCATTGAGTGCGATCGTTGCGGCAATGATATGGAACTTAAAAATGGCCGTTTTGGTAAATATTTTGGTTGCACTAATAGCGAGTGTAAAAACACCCGTAAACTGTTGAAAAACGGTGAAGCTGCACCTCCAAAAGAAGATCCTATTTACCTGCCAGAATTAAAATGTACTAAGTCAGATGCCCATTTTGTGTTAAGAGATGGTGCAGCAGGTATATTTTTAGCGGCAAGTACTTTCCCTAAATCACGCGAAACACGTGCGCCTTTAGTGGAAGAACTGGTTAAGTATCGCGAACTGTTATGGCCTAAGTACGCTTACCTTGCAGATGCACCTGTTGAAGATGATGACGGTAACAAAGCCGCTGTTAAATTCAGCCGTAAAACTAAAGAGCAATACGTTGCGACTGAAGTTGACGGCAAAGCAACGGGTTGGTCTTCTAAGTTTGTTAACGGCAAATGGGTGAGTGAAACGACCAAGAAAAAAGCTAAGAAGTAATTTTTACTTCAATCAAAATAGCGTTACCTGCGGGTAGCGCTTTTTTATGCCTGCTATTTAATAAATAAATTAACTAACAGTGAATAATCGGAATATGGCGCCAATCAGTGGTGTACTGTGGCGTTAAAAAATCGCGATGCATTGCCCATTTTTGTTGTGCTCCTTGCGCACCTAAAAATAGGGTGTCGCTGCCATAACGGTGATTGATGTTATCGAGCACCTGCATCAATTGTGGCTTCGCTTTGCTAGCATTAAATAAGTCTAGTTGTTGATGCTGGCTACTGACTAAGTCAAGTAAGCCGACGCCCACTTTGTAATAATGAACACCGGGACGATACAGCTGTTGGATTACTGCTGATGCAGCATGGGTCATTTCGGCGCTACAGTGCGTGGCACAGGTAAAGTTAACATTCACTTTAAAACTTTGCGGGTAATTATCATGAGGTGAGTTATGGGCGAATAACATCATTACCTTGCATAATGATTGCTGTTTTCTGGCTTTGGCAGCCGCGATAGAGATATGCATGCACAACGCCTGGTGCAAGCTGTCGATATCGGTAATTCGTTCACCGACGCTGCGGGTTGAAAATATTTGTTGTTTGTCGGCTTTGGCTTCATCCCATTGTTTACATACCACGCCATTAAGTTCACGAATGGTACGCTCTATTTCAATGCTAAATTGCTTACGCATCATAGTCGGAGAGGTGTTTGCTAGCTCCCAGGCGGTATTGATGTTCATTAGGGTTAACTTGGCAGCGGTTTTACGGCCAATTCCCCAGACATCGCTTACAGACAGCGAGGCTAGTGTTGCTTGGCGCACGACGTCATTATCGATAACGCAAACCCCACCCGATGATGCTGATAATTTAGCGGCTTTGTTGGCCACTTTTGCGAGGGTTAATGTTGGCCCTATACCCACACACACCGGCAGCCGAGTATATTGCCAAACGGTTTGCCTAATGAGTCTTGCATGAGTGGCCAAGCAGGGAATCGCTTGTTGGCAATGTTTAAAAGATAAAAAGGACTCATCAATACTATAAATATGTTGCTCTGGGGCAAAACGGCCAATCACTTGCATCATCTTGGCGGATAGGTCTGCGTACAACTCATAATTGCTGGATAGCACGACGACTTGATGTTGGCGACAAAGGTTGGCAATTTGAAAATAAGGCTTAAATTTGGGCACCCCTAATTCAATTGCGAGACGATTTGCGGCCACCACACAACCATCATTATTGGACAATACAATCACCGGACGATGACGCCATTCAGGCCTAAATACCTGTTCTGCACTACAATAGTACGAGGTTGCATCGACTAGCGCGAACATAAGTTAATTGCCTCATCATGGCATCGTATTGAATAAACTACACAGCCTTCGATACTAAAATCATCATATTGATTAATCACAACATCGGGGTAAGCATCGTTTGAGGAGAGCAATAATCGCCGCTTAAGGTCGATCATTTTACACACGAATTCGCCATTAAGATTGGCGACAATCACTTGACCATTTTTAATAGAGCAACTGCGGTCAACAATGACTAAGTCACCATCAAAAATACCAATGCCTGTCATCGAATCACCCTGAACTTTACCAATAAACGTTGCACTTGGGTGCGTAATCAGTAGCTCATCTAGGCTTAATGGTCTTTGTTGGTATTCTGCCGCAGGCGACTCAAAACCGCTAATGCCGCCAGCTATGTATATCGGGATCACTTTCATATCTGCACCAAGCCATCACATAATTGCATTGTGTAAACAATAACACTGTATAAATAGACAGTATTTTAGCAGTGAAACAGAAATGATCAAATAATGATTGCGAAAGATTGTTGTGAAGGGCGATGAATGCGAACAGAGGGTACAAAAAAGCCTCTTAACGAGGCTAATTAGATGACAAACAGATGGAGGTGAACGCCATTACCATTTCTTTTTAGGCTGAAACAGCATGTCGATATCATCACCTTCTTTTTTCGGTGCTGGCGTACTTGGTTCTGTACGACGTTGCGCGCCCATAATTTCATCGAGTAATTGCTTTGCTTCATCAACTTTACGTGCAATAAATGGGTCGTTTGGGGTTTGCGCTTTAATGGTGTGTAAGGTGTTTAATGCTTTAGTCACCATTTGTTTACTCGAGCCATATTGTTTCATAAAGCAGGCTGCACGAGCACGGCTTATCATCGACTCAACGTTAATTCGTAGTTGCAAATTGTCGATGCGCATTTCTTCTTCGGCAAACACTGTAGGGTCAACTTTTCCTTTATTATGCTCAGCGCGCAATATCGCTTTCAGCTTTTTAAGCGTTTTGACTAATTCAAGGATTTGTCTGTCGTTATCGGGCAAGCGAAAGTTTTCGACGGCAGGAACTTGGCTTGGTGAATTTGACACTGTGGTGACTTGTGCTTTGATATCACCGAGGCGACGTTCATAGTCTGATTTTAATTGACCACTAGCATGGGTTAGTGATTGTTCCAGTGCGTCTTGAATGCGGCGGTAAAGCACTAACATAATATGGCTGGAGCATGGTGCCATACCTGTGTTGGACAGCACTGCATCGGTTTCGTCAATAATGGCACGTTGACGAGATACTTCAATACGGCGTTCAGCTTCAGCACGCTCTTTTTGTTGTTGGACAATACTAAAACCAATGATGAGTAATAGCAGTGCACCAATAAGAATTAATACTACAATTAAGGACATAAAGGTTCCATTTTATCGAGGGACTATTGATCTTTGCAGGTTAAATTTTGTTCGAGTCAAAAACGTGTTAATCGAGGCGAATGGATTGATGCCTAGTCATCTAAGCAAAATTCATTCAACAAAGAGTAAAACGTTTTTAGCCGAACCCTTCGGGTCGCGTTTGTTGGCCATTTTTACTGCGTTATCGACTTTTTATGTAGAATAACTACACCTCGAAGTCTCTGCCGCGCAGTTGTAAATGTGAATAATGGTCAACAATTCGCTGCAAAAACAACCTTGAAAGATCAACAGGCCCTAGCATTTAGCAGGGTAAAAGCAGCCAAAATAGTTGGCTCAAAAGTACTTTATATCTTAGCGTATGTTATTGCGGCTGTCGTTGAATAATAAGTCGTTTTGGTGATAATTCATTAAACAGATCAATTAAACCTTTTATCTAATATCGATATCGCATTTTTGCACGGCTTTTTACTTGCTCGTTATTACTGTTTATATTATATTTCACATTAAGTATAACGTTTCGTCATAGTTGAACAGTGGTTCTGCTTTGGTGAGCCCCGAACGATTGAATACTATTCCAATATTGTGTGAATAGCTAAAGGTCAATCAAGGATAAAACCATGAAACTGCAGCAGCTAAGATATATTGCAGAAGTCGTTAAACATAATCTTAATGTATCTACGACCGCTGAAAACCTTTATACCTCACAACCAGGTATAAGTAAGCAAGTACGTATGCTGGAAGATGAGTTAGGTATCCAAATATTTGGTCGAAGTGGCAAACATTTAACCCATGTGACACCTGCAGGCCAGCAAGTTATTGATATAGCAAATGACATATTAAGCAAAGTCGACAGTATTAAAAAAGTATCTGAAGAGTACACCAAGCCAAATCAAGGTGAGCTGAATATTGCGACCACAGATACACAAGCACGTTATGCATTGCCGCAAATCATTCGTGAATTTATTAAGCGTTATCCCAAAGTCAATTTACATATGCATCAGGGCACGCCGTCACAGATCAGCGAGCAAGCAGCCAGAGGAGATGCGGACTTTGCGATTGCAACAGAAGCGATGCATCTGTATACCGATTTAATTATGCTGCCTTGTTATCACTGGAATCGCTCTATTGTGGTTAAGCGCGATCACCCGCTTGCAAGCAGAACGACAATCAGCATCGAAGATTTAGCTGAACACCCGTTAGTGACCTATGTATTTGGTTTTGACAAAGCCTCAGAAATTGAAAAGTCATTTAATCGTGCGAACCTAGACCCTAGAGTGGTGTTTAGTGCGACTAGTGCAGATGTGCTTAAAACCTATGTCAGACTCGGGCTTGGGGTTGGGGTGATAGCTTCTATGGCGATTGATCCCGCAGTAGACAACGATTTAGTTGCGATTGATGCCAGTCATTTATTTGCTCACAGTACCACTAAGATTGGTTTTAGACGGGGCAGTTTTTTACGGGGTTACATGTATGACTTTATGCTGCATTTTGCGCCTCATTTAACCCGTGATGTAGTCGAAAAGGCGGTCGCACTGCGTGACCAACAATTGATTGACGAGATGTTTGCCGATATCACTTTGCCAGTACGTTAATCCTGACGTAATAAAAAACCTCGCCGCGGCGAGGTTTTTTTATGTTTGAGTCGTGCAGGTTAATTAAAGTTAGTCAGGCGCAAAGCCTGAAGGACCAATTAACTCACCATCTAAAAACGCGTTACCGTCAGTCATTGTTAATCGACCTAAGCTGAACCACTTTACCACTAATGGGTATATAGCGTGTTCTTGCTCGTGTACACGTTCTGCTAATACAGAAGCATCTTCACCAGGGTAAACAGGCACTTTAGCCTGTAATATCACAGGGCCTGAGTCTAACTCTGGGATCACAAAATGCACACTGGCACCGTGTTCACTATCTCCAGCATCTATGGCGCGCTGATGGGTATTTAATCCGGTATACTTTGGTAATAATGATGGATGGATATTGATCATCTTACCAATAAAACGGCTGACAAACTCATCAGTTAAAATACGCATAAATCCAGCGAGTACAATTAAATCTGGCTGGTATTTGTCGATCGCCGCCAACAAACGAGCATCGTATTCGCTACGTGACTCGTTTTTGTAAGCAATAACGCAGCTGGTATCAATTTCACTATGGTGAGCGCGAATTAAACCATAAGCATCCGGTTTGTTGCTGATCACTCCGACAACATCAGCGTTTACGTTATCATCACAGCCATCAATAATGGCTTGAAGATTACTGCCAGCGCCAGAAATCAGCACAACAACACGACAGCTTTGGCTCATTAGATGATCTCCACTTGCTCTTCGTCATCTTGACGAGTCGCAATTTCACCAATTAACCATGCGTTTTCACCTTCAGCTTTAAGCAGTGCTAATGCCGCATCAACTTTGTCTGCGGGCAGCGCGATAACCATGCCAACACCACAGTTAAAGGTTAGGTACATTTCATGTTGAGCGATGTTACCGTTTTGCATTAACCAGTCAAATACCACAGGCCATTTCCAAGAATCACCTTTGACGACAGCTTTGCAATTGTCTGGTAATACGCGAGGGATGTTTTCCCAGAAGCCACCGCCAGTGATGTGAGCCATTGCATGGATTTCTGATTGTTCAATCAGTTTTAATAATGGCTTAACATAAATTTTTGTTGGCTCAAGTAAGTGGTCAATTAATGGCTTACCCGCAAGATCTTGTTTAGGATCTGCTTGGCTAACTTCTAACACTTTACGAATTAACGAGTAACCGTTTGAGTGAGGACCACTTGAACCTAACGCAATTAGCGCATCGCCAGCGTTAACTTTAGTGCCATCGATAATGTCTGCTTTTTCAGCAACACCTACACAAAAGCCTGCAAGATCGTAATCTTCGCCTTCGTACATGCCAGGCATTTCAGCCGTTTCACCACCAATTAATGCACAACCAGACTGGAAACAACCTTCAGCAATACCATTAACTACAGAGGTCGCTGTTTCAACGTCAAGTTTGCCAGTGGCATAGTAGTCAAGGAAGAACAATGGTTCAGCACCAGATACGATTAAGTCATTAACGCACATAGCAACTAAATCAACACCAACGGTGTCGTGCTTTTTGTAATCAATGGCTAAACGTAATTTAGTACCAACGCCATCAGTACCAGAAACTAATACAGGATGTTTGTATTTAGTCGGTAATTCGCAAAGTGCGCCAAAACCGCCTAAATTGCCCATAACTTCTGGACGGCGAGTGCGTTTTACCGCAGATTTAATGTTGCTTACTAACGCATTACCTGCATCGATATCAACGCCGGCGTCTTTGTAACTTAGGGGGGTAGGAGTGCTCACGGAGGATCCTCTAGGGTACATCGTTTTAGGAATTTTATGCGGCAGTATTCTACCAGTTTGTCTCATCAGTCGAAAGCCATGTTTTTACTTTATCCTTAAAAGAAAACGATGAATTGCCTATTTTTTATTGGTTTAGCTCACGATTTACTGCAATTTTGAAACTTTATGTTTTATAGATGAGGTAAATCGACTAACATTTGTCAAATTTGCCTGAAAAGTCGGAAATCTAGGAGAAAGAAATGAAAGTCGTTGAAGTTAAGCATCCACTGGTTCGTCATAAAGTCGGTTTGATGCGTGAAGCGGATATCAGCACCAAACGATTTCGTGAATTGGCCACAGAAGTGGGCAGTTTATTAACCTATGAAGCAACAGCTGATTTTGAAACTGAAACCGTAACCATTGATGGTTGGAATGGTCCAGTCAGTATTGAGCAATTAAAAGGTAAAAAAGTCACAGTAGTGCCTATTCTACGTGCGGGCTTAGGCATGATGGACGGTGTATTAGAGCATATCCCTAGTGCGCGTATTTCAGTTGTAGGTATTTACCGTGACGAAGAAACGCTTCAACCTGTGCCTTACTTTGAAAAAATCGTCAGTAATGTAGAAGAGCGTATCGCATTAGTGGTTGACCCTATGCTCGCCACTGGCGGCTCAATGATTGCGACTATCGATTTGTTGAAAAAGCGCGGTTGTACTTCAATTAAAGCATTAGTGCTTGTCGCTGCACCAGAAGGGATTAAAGCATTAGAAGAAGCGCACCCTGATATTGAGCTTTACACAGCAGCAATCGATGAATGCCTTAACGAACAAGGTTATATTTTACCGGGTTTAGGTGATGCGGGTGATAAGATATTTGGTACTAAATAGCACCATTATGATGCCGTAAAAAATGGGAGCCAGTTGGCTTAATGCCGCTCGCTTAACAGTGAGCGGCTCTTTTCTTATGGGGGTAGCGTGGTGCTTTATATAGCACTTGTCTTGGAAATGGTTTCCGCTTTCTTTTTTTCGGTAGGATTAATCGCTTTCCG
>NZ_BMQV01000021.1 GCF_014648295.1 Shewanella saliphila | reverse complement strand
TGCTGACTACAGAAAAGTTGCCAGATAACCATCACATCAAACAGCGCGTTTTCTCGAGCTGATATTTACATAATAAAGAGTCACTCTCAGCTGTTCGGGCTTGTTCAACACTTGGGATAAGGACGCGGCTTCGCGCGGCCTATCCTTATTTGTTAGCAATACATTGCACACGCTTCATGTAGCCACTTTTAGTTAAAACCTGTGAGCCTGATGGATAGCTATTAATGAGTAGCTCCCCATTCTCTAGCAACCAAGATGATTTAGGCATACCAACTAAGCTATATAATTTTTCAATTTTAAAGTTCGAGTTTATTAAATGAATATCACCGTAATTCCAAGACATATGGGCTAAACCAGATGTAACCACTAAACCGAAAGGCATTTCATAAATATCTTCGACATTCATTTCTTTAATTAGTGTTACTTTATCGTTTTCATCGATTAAAAGTAACTCTCCACCAAACTCACCATTGTTACTGCCAGTAATAATATTATTACCTAAGTTTATAATTATTTCTGGTTGTATAATTTGATGTTCGATAGCTATTTCGTTTTCCAAGTTTGGCGATTTACGAGGAAAGGATTTTTTGTATTTCCCTGTGGCTCTATCGACTAACTTAAATACCCACAGCCTTTGAGATGAATCAGCCCCTCCTAATTCATCGAAAAATTCTTTTACACCAACTTCCGAAACTTCTCGTTCCGTACTTCCCTTAAATTCAGTTTTATTGGGGTATTTTGAAGCGTCATACGACCCACATGAGATATCTTCGAATACATTAGCAGAGACAGAAAATGAACATAAAAGTAAAATGAATATCAAAACTTGCACAGGACTCTCCTTGTATTGCTAACGCTTATTGAAGGGCTCGCCCGATAATGTCGGCCCTTTAACTTATTGATTAATATCATCCTACATTTAGTATCTTATTGATGTAAAGCCGTTTTATTTTACTTCACTGACAAATAAAAACGAGCTTGCGCGTAAAAATTGGACTCAATATTCGCAAAAAACTAAAAACACATCAGTTTCAATGCATTACAAAACTATCGATTTATTACTAGTAGTACTTTAGTTTACTTATTAGCCGATTCAACTTAAAAACACGCCAAAAACCATTACCACTGTTTTTATACACAGTACACACTACATAAAGGTGGGAGACATGACTGACACTAGATATTTATCAGACATTTGTAAGTCGGTTACAGATGAGGTTAAAGCTGGATAGTTCCCCATCGAAAATTATGCGTTTTTCATCATTTTTCGTCTAGGGCGCTATGGATTTCCAAGGGAGCGCCACGACGCTAATGCCACAGGCCATGCATCAACATGAAGGTGGCCGAAGGCCATAACCCCGAAACGTTATGACCTTGCGTTGCTTACAAATAACGCGCAAATTGCTGGCCACTTTTAAGCGGTTTAGTGGGTGCAACCACCGCAGGAGTGCCGACATATAAAAAGCCCACAATTTGATCGTCTGCGGCTAATCCTAATGCGGCATTCACATCAGCGTTAAAGGCAAAATCACCACTACGCCATACAGCACCAATACCTAAAGCGAATGCGGCTTGTTGCATGGCCATGGTGGCGCAGCCTGCTGCAATGTGCTGCTCTATAGCTGGCACTTTGTCATGCTGTTGCGTTTTAGCCACAACGGTTATCACCATAGGCGCACGATATGGCATATTACCGGCTTTAGTTATCATGGCTTCATCTGCACCTTGTGCTTTTGCTGCTGCAACAAAAATATCAGCTAACTTAGCAAGGCCATCGTCAACGGCAATGATAAATTCCCACGGTGTTAGTGCGCCGTGATCGGGTACTCTGGCTGCGGCATCGAGTATAAAGGTCAATTGTTCATCGTTAGGCGCTGGGGCCACAAGGCGTGGTGTAGATTGGCGAGTCAATAACAGTTGTTTAGCGTCCAAGGTACTATCCTGCTGAATAAATTATGTTGCTGATATTATCAAAAATCCCACCAATTTGGTGGGATTAATTAAGTGGGTTTCATCTGCTGAGTGAACAACACTAGTTTAATAAGCGACGGCTAATAAAATAGTCGATACTGGTGTAGCGTCCACCGCCAATAACCAGCAAGGCTAGTAGCATGAATAAGTAAGTCATGGCGAATTCGATACCATTATTTAAAATCACAAAATTACCTGAGCTGGTCAGCCATTCGTAATTACCATGTTGTTGTAATATAGATTTAGCCGCGGCTAACTTCTCTGCCGATGCCATCACGTTTTCATTGGCAAGCCATGAGCTGGCATCGGCAATAGCTAACCATCCATTAGGTAAATGCACTGCAAAGGCTGCCACTAGCATGGTGATCATCATAGGTAATGCGACTAATCGAGTGGCTAATCCCACCAGTAATAATGCTCCGCCAATCAATTCGGTACCTGCCGCTAATGCTGTCATCAGCTCTGGCATGGGTAAACCTAAACCCCAATCTGGGTTACCAAACCAGGCGGCGGTATCATCAAAATGAGATAGCTTATTATAGCCTGCTTGCATTAATACCGGCGCAAGGTAAAGCCTTAGGGCCAAAGCGGCTAAACCTTCTGAATGCTTAACCACGTGTAGAAATTTTTGATAAAGCCCAATTAACGCCTGCATAAATATCCCATTTTGATTGTCTCGTGCCTTAAGAGACCCGCTAAATCAGCAAAACATTTCAAGCAGGGGTTATTTATCCAGGTGTAGCTCGGTGAGGTCGTCAACAAGCTCGGTGAGTTTTTTATCAAAGTGTTGGCGTTGCTTATCTGTAAATGTTTGATTTAGTGCAATAAGCATTGAGCCAAACTTATGGGTGTTTTCATTAACTTTGTCGCGGTAAACGAGCGACTTAAGTTCGTCTGGTGCGGTCATTAAACGAGTCATTTGCGCGTTAAAATATTCGGTTTCACTGCGACGTAGCAAAGCCAGCTCAAATTGGCGCTGCCATTCATGTCGATATTCTAACCACATATCAAGTGTGGCGAGTCGCTCTGTCGTGGCTTGATGAATAATATTTTTTTGTACTTCGCTAACGCTGCCAGTCCACTCTTTAAGTTGTTTTTCAATTCGCTTATTTGAGTCTTTTACCAGCTCAGCCTGATCTTTACCGACATATTCATCAACTAACTCTTGCTGCTCTTTTTTAAGCTGGCTAAGCACTTGTTGTACCTGGTCATCATCAAAACTGGCAATAATAGGCAACAGTTCTGGCATAACAAAATTGAAGATACGATACCAATGAGACTTAGCCATTGTCACTTGTTGCTGCCAAAGCTCAGGCGTTAAAGTGTTTTGTTTGGCCTGTGCTGACAATAACTGCAACTGATCGCGATAGCGTGGTAGCTCTTGCTCTCTATGCCACACTAAAAAGTGCTCTATTACCTCGTCGAATTTATCTTGTTGAGCACTATTTAAATCGACATATTCTTCGACTTCCCATTCGATGGCCCAGTCTAAGAAGAAGTAACTGACTTTTGTTGAACACCCCACAAAAAACAGCGAACACAGCAGTACTAAAAGCAGCTTTTTGGTCACATTGAATCCCTCAATAAAATCTAATCCAGTTAATAGCAGAGTGAACCTTAAACAGAAATATAGCCCAAATAATCATTAAAATAGTCGATGTATTGGGTTGATTGTTCAGTATCTTGCGCCGCCATTAATAACGCCCACATCGCCGAAAACAACCAAAAGCAATTGATTGCAGCAGGTAATGCCGCTTTGGCTGCTGCCACGTCTGTTAAGCTCGCCATCTGACAATATTGCACAATAACCTTGTGGGTCAATTGATTTACTTGCTCATTTGTTAACTGATGTGTTGCTATGGCACTGGCTAAATCAAATAACGGGTGGCTAGCAACGGCGTACTCGTAATCAATACAATACAATTTGGCTTGGCCAATATGGCCAGGATTATTTTGCGAGCTCAACGAAGAGCTTAAGAGTAAATTGTGTGGTGTTAAATCACGATGACAGAACATAGGCAATAATACGCACGACTCTAGTTGTGATAACCAATGCCTTACGCGAGCATTTAATCGTTGCAGTTGTTGCCATGCTTGTTGCCAGTGCGGCTGAGTTTGCTCTGTACTGTATTGTGCAAGTTGCTGGGCATACTGCTGCCATTGCGCGCTAACGGTGATGCTCCTAGACGGTACAGGTAATTGACTCAGCGAGGCAAACAATTGCGCCAGTAAAGTAACCGCATCCACATTAGGATGAGTCATCGCTGTCACTGGACGAGTAGATGAATGGCCAAACATGGATGAGAACTGGCTCCAATCGCCTTGCGGTTGAGTGATAAACTCACTTAAATAAAATTGCTTGTCGTCACTCACCCACTCGAGTTTCGGCGCGATATTAGCCGCGATAGCAGAGCGCCAACATTCAACCTCAAGCGCCCTATTACACCAATGACTATGACGTTGATTGACCCGCAACACCTTGTCACCCGAGGGGAAAGATAACAAATAGTTTTGATTACTTAAGCCCGTATTTAATAAGGTAACGGCAGTGCATTGGGTTAATAATGAGTGATATGTTGCAGCGGGTATTGCCTGCTGCAACATATTAATTAACTCATTCGGTAACGTGAGTAAGGGTGATGACATAAACTTTACCGCTATAACAATCTGATAATGCTGTGATTATACACTAATTGCCTGTTGAGAAAGTTTATCTTGTTCAACAACCGTGTGTTGATATTTTTTACGCCACATCATGTAACCGGCAACGGCCATTGCGACATATAAAATAAACAAACCTGAGGTCAACATCAGCCCTTTTTGGAAGTAAAGGTAGATAGAGACGACATCGATGACCACCCAATACAGCCAGTTTTCGAGCACCTTTTTGGCGACTAAATACGTCGTCATTACCGCAAAACAAGTGGTTGCTGCGTCGATATAGGGAAATGCTGCAGCTGTATAATTCGCCATACCATAACCCACCACAATAGACACTAAAGATGTCACCGCGATAACGATGGTATGAGTCTTTAGAGTCCAACTGGTGATGTTAAGCTGAGAACTGACATTGTGTTGTTGAGATTGTTGCACTGACGGCACATGCAACCACAGCCAATAGCCATAAACGGCCATGCCCATGTAATAAATATTGAGCACCGACTCCATGAGTAGCGACACATTCCAAAACAATACCGTATAAATTGCAGTACTCAGAAAAGCGGCCGACCAACACCAAATGTTAGTCCGCATTGCCAAAATAAGGTAAGCCAACGCAAGCATGACCGCGATAGCCTCCCAAAATGTCATGACCGACGCTTCGTTAAAGGCTTGTTGAATGGCTAACATCACGTCATTCATGGCTGCTATTCGCTATGACTTAGGTTAAGTTCGCCACCAATAAACTTACACACAAACACGGCTTTGCCCCACTTCTCGTGAGCGGCTTGCATTTCAATGGCTAGCATTGACATAACATCAGCGTATTCACCGCACACTTGTGTTGCCATAGCGTTGGTGACACGTTCAATATTGTTATAGCTATCAACACGGTCAATAAACCACTTGATTGGGTCAAGGTAGTTTTCGTTGAATGGATACATACTAATTTCAGCAGTTAATTTCATTGTTCATTTCCTAAAAGGTATGAGGCACCGAGTGATGCCGCAGTTGAACTTACATAAATTTATAATCAAGCGTAATACCAAGCTGGCGTGGATCACCATAGCGAATGTATTGCTTGTCGGCCCAATCTAAATCAGGTTCGTTACCAAAATAGAAGCCGCGCACACCGTATTCTTTATCAAATAAATTACGGCCCCATAAATAAGCCGACCATGTTGCGGTTTCGTAACCGACACGAGCATTATAAATGGTGTATGCATCTGATGTTGACTCATTGCTGTCTGAGTAATAAAAATCACTTTTACCACTGGCATTGATGTTAGCAAACCAGCCAGAGTCGGCAACATAGGTCATACCGGCACTGTAGGTAAATTGTGGTGAATGGGCTAATTCGCGGCCAGATAAATCCACAACCGAGCCGTATTTATCACTGTATTCATATTGGCCGTATTCGGTCTCAAGCCAACCTACACTGCCATAAAACTCGATATTTTCGGTTAAGTACCATTTAGCATCCAGCTCAGCACCGTAATTTTGCGAGCTGCCGGCATTTTCAGTAAATAAAATAAATCGTTGCGGGTTATCAGGGTCTTGTAAAGACGCAGACACTTGCTGATCTTCACGGTCCATAAAGAATATGGCTAACGTAGAATCTATTTGACCGTCTAACCATGTTGATTTGATGCCGATTTCATAGTTATACAAAATCTCAGTATCAAACTCTTTTTTGTTGGCCAACTCTGTCGGCAAGGTCATATTAAAGCCACCCGCTTTATAGCCTCGCGCAATGCGTGCGTACGCGTTATGGTTATTATTAATGGCTTTAGAGAGCGCAATATGCCCGCCCCACATGTTTTCTGACGGGTCAAAATTATCGTTATTACTGTCGCGGTATTCACTGTCGCGGCGTTCAAATCGCAAACCGGTAGACAACAAATAATCATGACCTAATTGGCTGTCTAACTGAGCAAAAACGGCATAATTTGTAGCTTCGTAACTAGACTTAAGCACTTCGTCTGGCCATGTGTTGTACTCTGAATACAAGTCGTTATCTTCATTGAGGTTCATCATATACACCCCAACTAACCAATCAGTGCTGCCAGCAAAAATCCGCCCGGCATCTTTTGACGATAAACGAAACTCTTGAGTAAGCGTTTGACGATCGCCCTCTTTATCCCAGATATAATCATATTCACATGGCTCAGTGCCAGTGACATTGTAATCATCGTCATAGGCTGTACATTCTTTGCTGGCCCAGTAATCTGGGTTAGCCCAGTCACCGTCATAAGCATGGTGATGGTCTGTTTGTGCTATTGATGTTAGCGAGGTAAGGTCAAATCCCTTCGCGCCAGTATAAATAAACTTAATCCCTACGCCTGTGGTTTCTTGGGTATCGATACCTGGTTGGTCAGTTAATGTATCACTGCTGTTGTTGTCTAATGTCCAGGCATCATAGCCATTGTCGAAGTTAGCATGTAATAAGGTTAAATCTATTTGTAAATCATCGGTGGCATACCAGCGTAATTTAGCGCGGGCACTGAGCTCGTCACGTTGATTAGTGTCGTCACTATTTAGATACAGATTATCTCGGTAACCATTTTGATTATGTTGCTCAACAGAGACGCGATACAGCAATTTACCGGAGTCGTTTAGTGGCCCTGAGCTAAAACCTGAAAAAGTGCGTAAGTCGTCATCGCCCACACTGACTTTAACGCCATGCTCAAAAGTGTCTGTCGGGTCATTACTTTTTAGATAAATTAAACCTGCTAAGGCATTGGCACCGTATTGCGTTCCTTGCGGACCGCGCAGCACTTCAACTTGCTGCATGTCATACATGCTCGACACCATGCCAAGTCCTGATAAATCAATGTCATCGACCACAAAGCCAACTGATGAGTTGGGCGCGCCTTGGTATTGCTCTTGCTCACCGACACCACGAATTTGGAAATACTTAGGACGTGAACTGCCACCTGACCAGTTAAAATTGGCGATAGAATTTAGCACATCTTCAAAATGTTGTGAGCCTTCATCTTCTAATTGCTGCGCATCAATGACCGTGACGCTTGATGGCATTTTATCAAGGCTGATATTACTAAAATCAGCATTAACAACAATAACTTCCATTTTTTCATATTCTGGCGTGACCTGCTCAACATCAGCAGTTTTAGCCATAACAATAGGCGAACTCATTGCAGCGATAACCGCGAAGGCAATTGGCGTGTGGGATAACCCGATAGAATTTTTCGTGAACATAGGACCTCAAATAGTTATTTTGAGATCCGGCAAGAGTAGCGAATAAGAGGTGCACTTAAAGATAGTGTGGCCCATTCCTACGCCGGTATAAGCCGGATCAGGTTCTAAGGGTTTGTCTTAACGACATCTCAGTTCAGTATTGCTGAACACCCCTTGGCGGCCACGAGTATAAACTATCTAAAATCTGATTACACGATCCGTCATACAAATTGATAACACAAAAATAGCCTGTTGATATCAAGCCGTATGTTTTGTTGCATTTAAGCAAACAAAGCCTTGCTCTGTATTGCGTTAGCACTTATCAGCGGCGATTAATCTGAGTAGGTTTCGCGCACGTATATCTCAAAATGACTGACTTGAGTATTAGGTGCTACCGCACTGACTTGCAGTTGTTGCATGCCATGTAATTTGACCGACTTCCAACTCGTTGCCTCATTTTCAATGGTATAGCCGTTGGCATCAAACCAGGTAAATTTGTATTGCACGCGTTGGTCATAACTCGACTTGCTTTGAATTAACGCCGAGGCTTTAACTAAGTCGCCCACCATAATGGAAGCAATATCGGTGACATTGACATCACTGGCAAAAGAGCTGCTATCAACGCGAATTTGCCCATTAGAGTCAACGGCAATACCCGCGGTGTTGTGAGCACAAGCGCCAAGTAACAACGTTGATGTGAGTACGATAATCGATGCGAGTTTCATAATCTTTTCCTTAAATGTTACTTGGCATATAGCCTGATTTAATCTAACAAAAAGTGGGCCCTGGCTGTGGCGATCAATTGTTTACGGTTAGTTTGCCAACAATTAATACTGACATTGGCCACGCGGCGCCCTTGACGGGTAATTTTACATTCTGCAAACGAGTCTTGATGTAAGCCAGCACGTAAATAGTCAATTGAAAAATCAACAATTTTAGGCACCTTTTTAGCTTGCATAAACACCATTAATTGCACAATGGCCGACATTTCCATAAAGCCTGCAATCACCCCGCCATGAATAGCCGGTAAAATAGGATTACCGATATTGTCATCTTTTGCGGGCAATCTAAACACCATTTCGTCACCAAAACGGGCGACCGACATGCCAATAAATTGTGAGTACGGCACTTTTTCGAGCAAATAACTGTAATCATTTAACTCAATGGCACGCTTTACCACATCTTGAACATCCAACTCACTTGATGCCTCTGGGGTTGTGTGCTCAGTCATGCTGACTCTCCGGCAAGTTTCCCATTAACGCCTGACGAAACTCTTCGCCAACCATTTCAGGGCTAATACGCATAAATGAACCGACCGCATGGGCAATCGGTTCATCAATACTTTCTTGATAGGCAATCGCGCGGGTAAAGGCAACACTTGACGATAAACGATAACACTCTGCAAAGGCATAGACCGGTTTGTGCGGCTCTGCTGGCTTCATGTAATCGACCCGTAAGTCTAATGTTGGCGACAACTCAAGCGATTGATATTTTTTTAAAATGGCGCACACCACTGCGGTGCCGCAAGCGGTGTCAATTAAGGTGGTAATCACCCCGCCATGGATCACATTCGTGTCAGGATAACCAATAATATCCTGGCTGTATGGCAACTCAATTAATACGTGATGCTCGCTGGCTTCTTTAACACTTAACCCTAAGCGGCGACACTGAGCAAGCTGGTTTACAAAGCGCGTAGCCACTTCAGTTAACGGGAAAAAATCACTGTTAATTTTCATTAGTCGCGGCTCAGCATTGGACCTAATGGCTTACCGCCTAAAAGGTGCATATGAATATGATACACCTCTTGGCCACCATGTTTATTGCAATTCATAATTAACCGATAACCATCGTCTGCGATGCCTGCTTCATCGGCTAATTTAGCCGCTACGGTCATCATTCGGCCTAAGGCTTTTTCATCTGATGCTTTAACATCATTTGCCGTGGCGATTAAATGGTTAGGAATAATTAAAATATGAGTGGGTGCTTGAGGAGCGATATCGCGAAATGCAGTGACAAGTTCATCTTGATATAAAATATCTGCTGGAATTTCACGACGAATAATTTTACTGAATATGGTTTCTTCGGCCATTTTAGGATCCTTAATGAATGACAGCATTTTGCTTATGATAATAGTAACAAGTCTTTGATCTCTGACTCCAGAAAAAACTCAATTAATCAGCTATCTTTTACAGAAAATGGGATTCGTTTGCTTAACTGAGTCATTTTTGGCAGCATTGTCGATTATAGCTCAATCCTTTTGATTGCAACGCTTCTACTATTTGGAATTCTTTATGCATTATCATATCCATGCGATCGATCCTAAAGCGCACTTATTTGAAGTCACTCTCACTGTCACCCAAGCCTCACCGTCACAGGTATTTTGTTTACCCGCTTGGTTACCTGGCAGTTATATGATCCGTGATTTTGCCAAAAACATTATTGAAATTGACGCCACAGAAAATCAACAAGCACTAACTGTCACCCAGTTAGATAAGCAAACCTGGCAGCTAAATAACCAGGGTAGCGACATCGTATTGTGCTATCAAATTTACGCTTGGGATTTATCGGTACGTACTGCCCACCTTGATACAAACCACGGTTTCTTTAATGGCAGTAGCGTGTTTTTAGCCGCCAAAGGACTTGAGTCACACCCGCACCAGGTCACCATAGCTAAACCCGCCTTAACCGAGTTAAGCCACTGGACTTTAGCCACCAGCATGAACAGAACCGCTGGCGAACAATTTGGTTTTGGCGATTTTAACGCGCCAAATTACGATGACTTAATCGATCATCCCGTTGAAATGGGTGAGCTCAGCATAGAAACCTTTTATGCTGCTGGAGTGCCACACGATATCGTATTAAGCGGTAAACATCGCGCCAATATGGCTCGCCTAGTGAAGGATTTAACCGCCATTTGCGAGTATCAAATTAACTTATTTGGCACGCCAGCGCCGTTTGAGCGTTATGTGTTTATGACCACAGTATTAGATAACGGCTTTGGCGGACTCGAACATAAAGCCTCAACCGCTTTAATGTGCTCGCGCAATGACCTACCTTTGTCACTCAATGCGCCGGTTGATAAAGGCTACCGCACCTATTTGTCACTTTGCAGCCACGAATACTTCCATTCATGGAACGTCAAACGCATTAAACCGGCCGAGTTTACCCCATTTGATTTATCGCAAGAGTCGTACACAGAGCAATTATGGGCATACGAAGGGATTACGTCATATTACGATGATTTAATTACTTTTAAGTCTAAATGTATTGATGAAAAAGGTTATTTAACCTTACTTAGCCAAATCATGACGCGAGTGTATCGCGGCGAAGGACGTTTTAAGCAAACCCTTAAGCAATCGAGCTTCAACGCATGGACCAAGTTTTACAAGCAAGATGAAAATGCGGCCAATGCCATTGTCAGTTATTACACCAAAGGCGCACTATTTGCGTTGTATTTAGACTTAACTATTAGTATAGAAACCCAGGGCAAGCAAAGCCTTGATGATGTGATGCGCGCGTTATGGCAACAATATGGCCTGCCGCAAATTGGCACCAATAACATGAGCCACCAACAGATTGTTGAAAAACTGCTTAATCGCTCGTGTGATGATATTTTTGCTTATTTAGACAACACCCAAGACTTACCGCTAAGCAGCTTACTCGAACAGGTCGGCGTTAGCATGACAGTGCGTGCCAGTGAAGGTACAGCAGATTTAGGTGGCGGAGATGCTAAAGGCTATAAAATCGCCTTTGGGGCTAAAACCAAGCCTGAATCACTCGGCCTTAAAGTATTAGCGGTTAGCCAAAACAGCCCAGCACATCAAGCGGGACTCAGCGCTGGAGATTTGCTGATTGCCGCTGATAATTTACAAGTTAACGCCCAGTTTGAGCAACAACTGCAAAGCTACAGCGTAGAACAACAACTCAATTTACATTGGTTTAGACGCGATGAATTAATGCAAGGCCAATTGCCAGTACGAGAAGCTGTTGCCGACACGATTTCTTTAACCATTAGTGATACCAGTAAAACGGCACTTTGGCTTAACTAACATTCGGTTAACTAACAGCGGCTTATTCATTGAGGTTAGATTAATCACTGCAAGCAGACACAAAAATGGGTATCAACTGATACCCATTTATTTTTTCGTTAGAACTGTAGTTAACTTTGAGAAATACGCTCTTTGACTTGATTTGCTGAATGAGCCTCGAGCCAATATTTTTGTAATACCGGACTATTAACTCCTGATACAGGATCTCGTAAATTCCATGCGCGTTTCCAAATTCCATCAGCAATCATGTGCACAACCGCACTTTCAATTGCAGCTGCAATGCATAAGCTTACCGGTTCATTAGAAGTATATCCTGCTTCTGCTTCTAATAACTCTTGTGCATCGATAAATTTAAATACGCCGGCAGTAATCTCTTTTGAGATAACGGATTTTGTTGTTGTAACGCTACTGAGTAACCGACCGGTTCGGATATCAACTGCACGTAAATTAACAGTTATGCTGTCTACGCGATACTGCCCAGATGCACCAATTCCAAGATATCTAGCACCAGCACCACCGGTTTTAATATTGGTATCATACGCAACAATGCCGCCTTCCATTAAAATCTGTGCGCTGCTTAATTGAGGTAACTTGTTTGACTCACCATTTAAACCCGCGCGAACGATTTTTCGTTCCGTCAGTAGATTTTGCAATCCTTCACGCTCTACAGGTACAAACCAAGCTGAATCATTCAATGCCTGAGCTAAAAATGCAGTACCAGATTGCGGAACAGCTGTCGAAAAGTTACTTGAAGGAATAGGTTTATACTGACCAGTTTGATCGCGAAAATCGTAAACAGCTGCAACCATACTTCCTTGCGGTGAAGGTAAGCTAACGAGATCGTAATAAGTCTCACTTTTTGGCATCAAACTGGTAGATGCTTCTATGCCATCAAATTCGCTTTTCACTGAGGTACATGCTGTTAATAATACCAATATAAAACTAAGTAGTAGTTTATTCATGATTAGCCCCCAGTTGAAGAACCGACAATGCCACCCACTTCAATAATGGTCGTCTCACCGGTTAATAAATCGGTAATATGGACTAATAACGAACCGTCTTCGTTAACAACATTAATTTCAAAATCATCGGTTTTTAAGTATCCTTCAGCACCATTAGCTGCATCATTAAACAATTGGCTCATTAATCTAGACTCTAATGAGCTAGCAAGCCGATCAAGTGCTGTAGGAGCGACATAAGAAGATCCTCCCTGGTATTTATTTTGAGCAGCTGCATTGGAAAGTAAATAACTCCCATTAAGGTAACTGCCTCCAAAAGAAGGGTTAACAGGGGTATATACCAATTCAGTAGCAAAAATCGGTAAACTTATAAATGAGATAGACATTACAGCTATTATTTTTTTCATATGCTTATCCTGCTAAAACTCATCGGAGGCAAGATCTGGATCTGAAAATGCACTCCACTTTGACTGTTGTTGATATTGCAGCAATAAATCATTAACCCTTCTAGCTGCCACATCGGCCTGTGCATCCAAACTTCGTGATGCTGGAGAAACAAAAGTAATAAATATTGGCTTCCTATTATGTAAAACTAAAATTTTACTGCCACTTCTTGCTGTCGCTTGCTCAACTACAGTCAAACCATTGTGATTATTCATACCGTTAATATCACGATATGCACTCACAAACTCCCGATAAAAACGATGACCAAACCTTGTCATTGCCCTGTTTAATATTAAACCGTCAATTAAATCATCTTCCCGCTTTGGCTTAGCATCACTGACATCGACTTTTTGTTGTTTGGAATTTTGTAATGCGCTTTCTTGAGCTTTAGATTTACTTGACTCTAGTTTGACGTTATCTGTTAATAGAGGAATGTCTGCTTTATTAAACTTTTGAATATTCACATCTGTGTTTTGTTGTTCTGTTGCAATAACTTCAGTAACGAACGTCACTGAACTTAACAATGAATAAGCTAATAACACTGTTGCGAGCTTCACACTCTAACCTCATGCATATGTGTTTGCGCCCATGCAATAGCCTGTCCTCGACTAGATACACCAATCTTACGAAATGCTCTATAGAGATGTGTTTTAATAGTGGATTCACTGACAAATAATTGGTTTGCAATATCAAGGTTGGTACGTCCTGTTAATAACGCATGCAACACTTCTCGTTCACGAATAGTCAGTTGATCACTGTCATCGTCATTGTCTACATTCATCAACGACTGATGCAATGTTTGAGGAATCGCACTTCTGCCTTTTAAAATCTCATTTAACCCAATACTAATATCCTTTAAGCTGGCATCAACATAAAAAACACCTGCTGTGGTGGAAGGATGAATAAGAAATCTTGCATCAACTTGTTTTGGAAAATTTAAAAATACGGTTCTCAATCCGCAATGCTCACGTTCAACAATGCGCTGTAACTGATAAGCTTGTTGAACATCTACAGTCGCTAAATCAAAAATGACCATGGAATTGGGTGATGCTGAAAGTAGTTTGCCCATTTCTCCAGGGTGTGAATTAGTTAGTTTAACTAAAAACTCCTGCGGCCATCGACACTCAAGTAAATCCGTCAGCATTTGAGAACGGGATACAATCATCCAATTTACGACTTTAAACATAATTACACTCCATGTGATTTGTTTTATCCAAGTTGAAATAAACGGCAAGTGATGTATTCAGCTTAGCAAGACGACTTTTGCATGACAATTAGCCAAAAGGGTGCTTGCGCACCCTTTGGTATACTTTTGTACTAGGGTAAAAGCACAGTTCCTTGTACAATAGTGGCTGTATTACCTGAGCCTATTGAAGTAACGTTAGCAGTATTATGCATATCTGTTTGGGTAATTGAGACCATGTTACCACCTGCACCATTCACAAAAACATCTGCATTATGTAATGTGCCAGTTTGAGAAATCATAATATCATTGTCCGTACCAAGCCAAGACTCTGCAACCGCGGTATTGGTATCGCCATTTTGGTCAATATCAACCACGGATGAAATATCTGAAGAGTCAGCGTAAGCTTTATTATCATTACCAATCTGATCGATAGTAAGTATGTTATCTGAACCAAATGTGCCCGCGCCAACATTAGCACCATAATAATTAGCCGAACCGGATAAATTACCTACAGAGTTGTTATCACCTTGCTGGACAACTGTAATAGAACTATTATCTCCAACCTCTGTTGATGCGCCCGCATAGTTATTATAACCAGTCTGTGAAATGGTTATTATGTTACCATAACTACCTGAATCTTGTTCAACAATAGCATTATTCAAGTTGCCAACTTGAACTATCGTCGCACTATCGCCATCACCCGCTTGGCTAACAGTTGCACTATTACCAGAACCAGATGCTGATCCGCTTTGAGAAACAGTTACAGTATTATCAATATTTGATTGACCGACGTCGGCTAAGTTATCAAAATCTGATTGGTTTACTGTGGCCGTTAAGCTCGTGCCAACTTGGTCAATCATCGCATTATTATTAACACCACCTTGATTTACCGTCGCTAAGCTACCAGTGTTTCCCATCTGATTAACATTAACGGTTCCATATTGGCCTGTTTGATAAACGAAAGCATCATCCTCATTACCAAGTTGTTGAACATTTGCAGTGTTATTTACATCACTTTGATAAACTTCGGCTTCGTTCGAGTTACCATTTTGGTTTATTGTGGCGTCACTAGCTAGAGCTGTTTGTGAAATATAACCTCGGTTACCATCATTGGTTTGAGTTAATACTGCTATCGTAGTGTCGCTACCTATCTCACCGAAATTTAAAGTTTTTTGATAAATATCACCGTCGTTACCAGCCCCTGTCTGAGTTATTTCAGCAACTGCAGAGTCTGATGCATCTTGATTAATATACGCATTATTACCTGTGCCTAAATGTTGAGTGATAGTTGCATTAGAATAATCAGACACATAATTATTGATCTCTGCTGTGTCACCCTCACCATATTGATAAATGGTTGAATTTGCTCCATCACCATTTTCTTGCATAATGTTAGCATTGTTACTATCACCAACTTGCATCACTAAGGCAGAAGCATTGTCACCATTATAAAATTGTTGCTCAATATTTGCGATATTATTATTACCATCTGTATCAATAGTAGCTGTAGCTGTTTGAGTGGTATTATGCTGATTAATATGGCCCTCATTTACATTACCACGTTGAGTAACAAATGCTTCAGTATTTGAAGTGTCCGCTTGGGTTACAGAAGCCGTATTTGTAGCACCTTCTTGACTAATCGTTGCATCATTATTGTCACTATTTAGTTGTTGCGTGACATTGGCAATATTGCCTGTACCAATTTGGCTCACATCGGCTTCATTGTCATCACTTGCATAAGCCCCTGCTGAAACCAATAATGCAGCCGAGACTAATAACGCTAATTTAGAATATTTCATCTTCGTATTTCCCTTTACTCTTAGTTAGATAAGTTTCCCTGGGTTACAACAACATGTTGTGATACTCCCCATTGGGTCACGCCTACAGCATTTCCGGAACCGTACTGCTGGATCCAAATCGCATTTTCATTACCGGTTTGATTTACAACAGCTAGGTTATCCGCTCCAATTTGATCAACATCAACCATCAAACTTGAACCAAATTGATTAAGTAACAGAACATTATTAAAACCAGCTTGAAGAATATGAGCTTCAATATCACTTCCCGATTGATTAGCAATGGCATAATTATTTGTACCCTGCTGTAGCGCGAGAATTTGATTATTAAAACCTGATTGAGTCGATATATAACGATTATTAACACCTTGTTGAGTTAAACTAAGGCCAAGCTCATCACCCACTTGATTGATATTAGCAATATTCCCAATAGTCATTAATTCATCAATTTCACTTATATCTTGGCTCAAGCTTGGAAAGGATAAAGCGCACACTGTTAATGCAATTGTGGCTGCCATAACCGTAAAATGATTTTGCTTTGTACGCTTTTTGAAGGTCATGCTTAAACCCCTTGTGTTTTGGAATCACTATCATCAATAGTTTTTCAAAACCTTTTTCCTTTGATAGTGTCAAAACTATGACACTTCAACGACAATAAAACATCACTCCACAGTATTAAACGATAATAGACATTTTGGCTAAAAGCTTAGGCACCCCCTACCTTTTTACTACGACTATAAAAATAGATAATATTAACAAAGAATTAAATAGTGCTAACAATGTAAACTCTTAATAGTTTGGGGTTTACAGACAAAATAAACGATTTTAATCTTGGCTTATATGAGATTGCTTAAACCAATAAGCTGGTCATTAATGCCAAGAATAGGACTATCGAGGTGACTTGCCAAAACCTGACGGGGTTACGGCTAATAAGAGGGACAAAATGTTGCGGGCGTTGATGAGCGCTGGCGGTAGTTAATTGGTGGATAAGTTCGCACGTGTCAGCTTGGCGAAGATTAGGTTCAATGTTTAAGGCTTTTTTTAAAGCATCATCAATCCAGGTGGGCACCATGGGATTAAGTTTATGAGCATTAACATATTCTAGGCGTAAAAAAGCTTGTCTGGTATTACATTTAGCCAATTTACCATTAAAAGGTAACTCACCGGCTAACATTTCATAGGCAATCACCGCTAATGAAAATAAGTCGGCTCTACCGTCTGCTTGATAACCTAATATGACCTCGGGAGCGGTGTAATCGGCGGTACCTAAAATATGGTCTCGGGTTAATGGGGTACTGATTTCAGCAACACCTTTGATAAAGCATGAACCAAAATCGATAATTTTAACCACGCCATCACGGGTAATAAAAATATTATCGGGTTTTAAATCTTGATGTAGTGTTTCTCGGCGATGAAATGCCCTTACACCTAATTCGATTTGTTTTAGCAGTAATAGAACCTCTTCTACCGGGGCTCTTTTATGCTGAACCAACCATTGCGCCAAGCTCACCCCAGGAAGGAATTCAGTCAAATAATACAATGCCGATTTAGGTTTATGTTGTTCAACCACGTTAACCACATGGGCACTGTTGATCCGTTGACCAATCCAGCTTTCAAGCATAAAACGTTCAATGTAGGCCGCGTCATCAATGTAATTAACTGATGGGGTTTTCATGCAAAATGCTTGTTGCTGATCATTCTCAACACGATACACCTGGCTACGTTGCGATTGATGAATAATGTGGGTGACTCGATAACCATCAAGCTTCATCCCTACACCCAGGGGAGGCGGAAATGGCCGTTTAGATAAGCTTAGATATACATCATCAATGGCTTGTTTCGGTAAGTGACTAACACACAAAAGTTGCGCGCTGAGGTTGTCTTTACTGCCTAAATCATAGGCTTTTTTTATTAATAATTGGCAAAACTGTTCGCACAGTTCATCTGATAATTGAGGGTGCTGCTGACAAAAAGCGGCTAATTTTTGTTGTAATTCAAACTCTGTCAATTGATCGTGTATACCGTCTGTGGTTAATAAATACAGATCATCTTGCTCGACACTCAGCGCTTTGTAATCAACATCGAGTTTAACGTCCATCCCCAATGCGCGGGTTAGATATTGATGTGATGCGTTTATTTTTGTGCTGTGGTCATGGGTTAATTGGCTTAATTCTGCGCGGCGAAAACGATAAATACGTGAATCACCCACATGTAACATGTGCACAGTGCATGACTTAAATACTAATGTACTAAAGGTACACACATAACCTCGCCGAGCATCACGATAATCTTGCCCTAACCCATAAAGCCAACGGTTTAATGCAGTTAATACTTTGGCGCTCGAAGTTTGCACACTCCAGCTATCAGGGGTGGAATAATAATCAGCTAAAAAATTACTCACGCTAATGGCTGAAGCTTGTGCGCCTCCCTCTGCCGTACTGACACCGTCGCTGATAACACTCACAATCCCTTTAGTCATCAGGGAAACGCCACTGGGGATGCGGATCCCTATCGCATCTTCGTTTTGCGATTTACGACCTTTTTCAGAGGCTTGCCCCACTACCAATTGCAAGCTGGTTGCAAAAGGCAGCGTGTCATCTATCACAGGGCTGGCATGTGTATCTAACTTAAGAGGCATAGGTTTCCTGCTGTAATAACGATCCCACTCGAACGGTTCGCCTAACTGACGCTTATTAAGGTGACTTCGCCGTCTTCATTCACTTCGGCGATATGACCTTTAGGCTCATTCATAAAAAATAAGGTAATAAAACCAAATACGGCACTCACTGCAATCACATAGAAGAACGTTTGCGTCGATACCATTGAATATACCGTTAAGAAAAACACTGCGCCAACATTTCCGTACGCGCCTGTCATACCGGCAATTTGGCCCGTCAAACGGCGCTTAATGAGTGGCACGGCCGCAAATACTGCACCCTCACCGCCTTGAACAAAGAAAGAACATGCCATCACCACAACTACCGCAAGGGGAAGTGACCAGCTTGAGTCTATTTGAGCGACGGATAAATACCCAATTGCTAAGCCTGCAGTTAAAATCAATAGCGTGGTCTTACGGCCAAACTTATCACTTAACCAACCACCGCCAGGGCGAGACATCAGGTTCATAAAGGCATAGCTTGATGCCACCATACCTGCTTGCGCCATGCCTAAGGCAAAGGTTTCGGCAAAAAATAGCGGCAGCATAGACACCACAGCCAGCTCAGAACCAAAGGTGGTAAAGTACAGCACATTTAATACAGCCACCTGTTTAAACTCGTAGCGCTCAAACTCTGGTACTTCAACAGAAAAAAGATGCTTATTAACTTGATAGGTTTGATAAAAATCAATTAAAAATACAAACACTAAACCGGCGTAAATCAAGTTTGTGACATCTTGGGTAAACATGCTGACACCCGCTGGCGACAACTTCCAGCCCAATAGGGCTAGCGTTGCGTACATGGGCACTTTCATGACAATCAGTAACACTAAATCACTTTTACTGGTGACTTCTAAACCACCGCCTTTTTTAGGCTTAAAATAGGTCGACCCCTTTGGAGTATCTGTTACGTTAAAATAATATACAAAGGCAAATAGTAAACTCATTAAACCTGTTAACCCAATGGCATAACGCCAGCCATCAGGGCCACCAAATGTCAATGCAATTGCCGGTAATGAAAAGGCCGCGGCGGCAGAGCCAAAGTTACCCCAACCACCGTAAATGCCCTCTGCGGTGCCTAACTCTTTGGCTGGAAACCATTCACTGACCATACGGATACCAATCACAAAGCCTGCACCAATAAAACCAATTAAAAAGCGGGCTAATGCGAGCTGCTCAAATGAGTCGGCAACGGCAAACATAAAGCACGGGATTGAACAAATCGCCAAGAGTGCAGAATACGTAATACGCGGACCATATTTATCGGTCACCATCCCAATGATGATTCGCGCCGGAATCGTTAATGCCACATTGAGGATCAACAAAGTTTTAATTTGCGCGGTGGTCAGCCCCAAGCTGTCAGCAATCACACTCACCAACGGTGCGGCGTTAAACCACACAACGAAGGTGATAAAAAAGGCCATCCAGCTTAAATGCATAACTTTCATTTTGCCGCTAAAAGAAAACAGCTTAAATTTTTCAGCACTCATAGCAATACTCCCTATGCCTTAGCCAATACAAGGACCTGGCCTTGTTCGGTTTTAATATCAAATGGACTGGCTATTAAGGTATTGTCTTCAATACATACACCTGTCGTTAAACGATAATGTTGTTTATACAATGGCGAAGCCACACACAACTCCCCTTCCATTTCACAAATTAACCCACGCGCCAATAACCCTACCCCAGTTGCAGGATCAATATTATCGATGGCATACAAACCGTCTCTACCCAGATTAAAAATAGCAACGGGATTGCCCGCAACCCACGCGGCTATACCTGTACCTAATGGTAAATTGGCTTCATTACACACATTTATCCAGCTCATGCTAGTACCTCATCTTTCGTGGTTTGTTGCTCGGTAATATCTTTTATTGCAATGGTGCCTGCACCTGCATCTTTAATATTAGGAAAGCGCTGTTCGCGTACACGTTGGTATGCATTAGCGTCAGCGACTGGCGCATCACTCGGATTAACAAATTCATTAAAACGCGCTAAGAATGCGGGTTGTTCGAGGCTGGTTTTCCATTCACATTGATAGGTTGCAGCAATCAAATCCATTTGTTGTTCTAGGGTTGAGTTGATCCCTAATGCATCATCAATCACCACCGATTTTAAATACGCCAAGCCGCCTTCTAATGAATCCATCCAGGTAGAGGTGCGCTGCAGTTTGTCTGCGGTTTTGACGTAAAACATCAAAATGCGGTCGATGTATTGATAAAGCGCTTCAGAAGATAAGTCGGTAGCAAATAAGTCGCCATGACGTGGGCGCATGCCGCCATTACCGGCAACATAGAGGTTCCACCCTTTGTCGGTTGCGATTACGCCGATGTCTTTACTTTGTGCTTCGGCGCATTCACGGGTACAACCCGATACGGCAAACTTCAATTTATGCGGGCTGCGTAAGCCCTTGTAACGATTTTCTAAATCGATGGCAAAACCCACCGCATCTTGCACGCCATATCGGCACCAGGTACTGCCCACACAAGACTTAACGGTACGCAGAGATTTGCCATAGGCATGGCCGGTTTCAAAGCCTGCATCAATGAGCTTTTTCCAAATTTCAGGTAATTGTGACAAGGTTGCACCAAACATATCGATACGTTGGCCACCAGTAATCTTGGTATACAAATCATAGTCCTGAGCAATTTGCCCCATTGCGATTAACTTGGCAGGAGTAATTTCGCCACCAGCAACCCGTGGCACAATAGAATAAGTGCCGTCTTTTTGAATATTGCCTAAATACGCATCATTGGTGTCTTGCAGTTGCACATGGCCGCTGTCTTGATTTAATACATATTGGTTTTGTAAGCTGGCAAAAATAGAGGCCGCTGCGGGTTTGCAAATATCGCAACCATACGTGTGGCCACTGGCGGAAGGCTTGCCGTGTTGACGCATTAGCGAGTCAAAATCATTAATACCTTCCACTTGGCATAGGTGGTACAAGGCTTGTCTGTCGTGCTCAAAGTGGGCACAAATCCCGGCATTAAAATCCACACCTTCAGCTTGCAAAGTCTGATCAATAATTTTTTGCACGACAGGCGCACAACCACCACATCCCGATGCTGCACGAGTACAGGATTTAATCTCAGCCATTTTGTGGCTGCCCGCTTTAACCGCATCAACAATGTCGCCTTTCGTCACTTGGTGACAAGAACACACAATAGAAGTGTCTTTTAAATCAGCCTCATCTTCAGCACCAGCAAGCAATAGTTCAACTGCCGAGCCTGCAATTTCATCCTGCGATAAGTACAAATCAAGTAGGCGGCTGTAATCACTGTTGTCGCCAATCAGCACCGCCCCCTTTAATAACGTGCCGCTTTCATCTAACCAGAGTTTTTTGTAAATGCCGGCCTGATTATCAGACAGTTCAACGAATTGGGCATTGTCAAAACCTCTGCTTGCGCCAATCGCGGCTACATCGACACCCAGTAGCTTTAATTTGGTGCTCATGTCTGCACCAGTAAATGTTTGGGCTTTGGTATCAGACACGCTTGATGCAATATGAGAGGCAGCAACTCGAGCCATTTGATACCCCGGCGCCACTAAACCAAAGATTTTTTGTTCCCATAACGCACATTCACCAATGGCATAGACATCCGGTGCAGAGGTTAAACACCAATTATCAATTTCAATCCCCCCTCGTTCGCCGATGCTGATATTTGACACTCTTGCAAGCTGATCTTGTGGGCGAATACCGGCGGAAAAGACAATCATGTCAGTTTCAAGAAACGACTCATCATTAAATGTCATGCGGTGCAATGCGGCTTCGCCATCAATAATTGCCGTTGTGGCTTTAGATGTATGAACACTGACACCTAATTCTTCGATTTTACTGCACAGCAATTCACCGGCTTTATCATTTAGCTGAACGGGCATCAATTGTGGCGCAAACTCAACAACATGGGTTTTAACACCCAGTTGTTTCATCGCATTGGCGGCTTCTAGCCCCAGCAATCCACCACCCACAACGACTCCAACTTTACTGTTTGCTGCAGCAGCTTGAATGGCCTGTAAATCTTCAATGGTACGATAAACCAAACATTGATCGCGTTCGTTGCCGTTAATCGGCGGCACAAAAGGAAATGAACCCGTTGCCAACACCAATTGTTCGTATACGTAACTTTGCCCTTTTGCACTGGTGAGGGTTTTATTCGCCGTATCAATCGCAGTGATCTGCGTATTTAAATGCAGGGAAATCCCCCAATCTTGATAATCCTGCGCACTGGTTAGCATTAACGGATCAGCACTGCCAGTCTCAAAGTATTTAGATAACTGTACCCGGTCATATGCAGGACGAGGCTCTTCACCAAACACATGTACATCAAATATTTTATTAAGCCCTAAACTACACACCTGCTCAATAAAGTGATGACCTACCATGCCATTACCAACAACCATTAATTTGGGTTTTGAGACTGCCATATCTAACTCCTTCACGCCTTATTCTGTAAAAAACAAAAGGCGCCAACTCCACTTAAAGAGTTGGCGCCATTGCCAGTTACAATCCGAATGTAAAATGTTACTGCTTAAGAATATACGGCTGTAAACCCTTATCCTCACTCAGTATCTTAATAAGCTGTTGCAGGCTCCATGCCAACAACAGGTAAAACATAAAATCTTGATTTCTATATAAAAACCAATCAACAACCTTTGTGTGACATGACCGACATGTCCACCTTAGACGCAGCCGCACCATAATGAGGCGCACCACTTTTGCTCACTGCTGAATGAGCTTGTTTTTCTTGGGTTGTTGAGTGTGTTGTTGAATGTGTCGTGCGACTCACAACGGCAATAATTTGTGCTGACATTTGCGCCAATGTAACGCCTTTTTGCATTGCTTGTTGCTGAATAATTTGATGTGCTTTTGTTTCATCAAAACCTTGTTGCATTACAATTAACTTTGCTTGGCTAAGCAATTTTATGCCGCGAATTTCTTCATCTAGTTTTTTGAATTCGGCAATCGTTTTGCTTGCCGCACTGAAACGGGCTTGCGCTAAACTCACCACGCTGGTTAACCGGTTAACCGTTAACATTTCAGGTATAAATGTGATGCGACCACAGTCAAGTAAATGAGTCAGTTCGGTTTGTTGCCATGTTTTAGCGTTAACAATTATCACTAAGGGCTTACTGGCTAAAATACGTTGGATTAGCCCCAAAATATGACCTTGTAAAGAATCCGTTAGCACCAATAAGGTATCAAAATGTTGCTGCTGCAAACGCTGTTCAATTTTGGTAACTGAAGTTAATATAGTGACAGGACCAAAGGCGGTTAAACAGGCTTGATATTGTGCTATGTCGCAATCAGCAACCGGTACCGCCGAAAAGCTAGTGTCACAAAAAATTAAACTGCGCATAACCACTCCTTATTAACCATTGAATCCGTTTTATCTGTGACGATTAATCGCGCAGACCAATATTGTAGACTCAATTTTTTTAATTGTTCTGCTGTTAAACCAGATATGTAATCTTCTGATTTGTAATGTAATAAATATAAAATAGCCATCAAAGTCGCTTGTACGCTGCTCAATGCTTGCTCAATCATCGAACATGACATCAATGCCTTCATCGCTTTGCTGTCAAAAGGCGTCATTTCGTGCCACAACAGTGCAAGTGCTTGCGAAGACAGCTCTGCCTGGCCGACTTTTGCACCAGAAAAAGCCGTTAATAATGTGGCAATATCGACATTCGACATTGCGATATCACTTTGTAAACCATTAACGATACTCATTGAGGTTTCTACGCGTGGATTCAGTTCGGTTTCGCCTTGCAAACCTTTAAAAATGGCGACTACACCCGGTTGATAACTGTGTTGTTTAAATAACATTTGGCTCACGCCTTGATGAATTTTATCGATGCCTGGATGAAAATAACTGCGTAAGCTCAGTGGCGCATTGCTCGGGTTAATACAACGAACAGCGATTTGAATTAAACTGCGTAATCCTAGCTCTTGGTGTAATTGACGACATTCATCGAGCACTGGTGCTATATCACCGGCTCGCACATACACTATGCCTGAACGGTCTAATTCAGATTTAGCGGTTAATGGATCTTTACAGCGCACAATATCAAGTGCATCAATACATGACTCAACATGTCGACGATGCGGTAACGCTTGGCTATCTCCGTGCAGTAAGACTCGGACACCATGATTAGCCAGTAATTTTGCCACCAATAATAACCAGGGTAATTGCTCACGTTTACCGGCATATACTGGCCAGTCAATTTCAACGTTTAATTGGCTCCACCCCATATCAATGGTGTGACGTAACCCAGCGACCACACCCGCAACTTCTGCCACCGTTTCGCCGCGAACCCGCATTAACATCATCGCACTGGCCATTTGCACCGGCGTCACTTTAGCTTGCGCAAAGCCTTGTATCAGCAAACTTGCCTCGGCGAACGTTAAACTGCGTGAACCTTTTTCACCTTTACCTAAGGCTTTGATCAGTAATCTAAAGTCAAATTCAGCCACTGAGGTTAAGGTTAACTCACCTATTTTAGGCATACATGGCCTCATACTGAGTTGAGTTATCAATATCTGTTAATAACGTGGCTAATTGTTGTCCGACGCTGACAACCTCACCGATAATAATCAATGTTGGCCCCGCATCGCGTATCGACATTGCTGCATGTGCCATTGAAGATACCGTTGCATACGTGATGATTTGATTCGTGCGGCCGCCGTTAGTGATAAATGCCACCGGCAATGAGCCCTGACAATTGGCTTCGAGCAACCCTGTTGCAATGCGATTGGCTTGCTCTTTGCCCATATAAAACACCAGGGTCGATTGAGCGGCTAATAATGCTTGCCATTGCGTTGGAGCGCCAGCATTGTCGGCATCCGTCATTTTTGTGCCAGTAATTAAAGTGACGCTGCGCGCCATACCGCGAAATGTCAGTGGGATCCCAGTACTCGATGCACTCCCAAGCGCCGCTGTAACGCCGGCAATAAATTGCGATCTGACATTGTGCTCGGCTAAATAAAGCGCCTCTTCAGCTCCGCGGCCAAAAATATGCGGGTCACCACCTTTTAGGCGCACCACTTTACGGCCTTGTTTAGCAAGCTTAAGTAATAATGCGTTAATGTCTTCTTGTTTAATGCTCGGCTGGCCGCAACGTTTGCCGACAAAATGACGCTGACAATGACTACTGACTAAAGTCAAAATGTCACTGCTGACTAAGCTGTCGTACACTAATGCATCAGCTTGGGCGACAATGCGCGCCGCTTTAATCGTCATTAAATCAAGCTGGCCACATCCAGCACCTACAATGGCAACTTCACCAGGGTGTAACGCGGTAACAGAGTCGCCGCCAATAGGCTCAACACGTTGGATTAATCCATCAAGGGTATTCATTAGGCGACATCCTCTTCTGTTACATTAGGGTATTGATAATCGGTATACGATAAAGCCTCTTGCCAATGTGACTGCGCGCACTGCTTTACTTCACTGTTGCAGCTGCCGCATTGACGACCACAACCCAGTGTGGATTGAGTAATATCCAAGGCGTTGGCAAAGCTCAGCTTTTGCAGGCCGTCATTAAACATTTGTTGATCAAATTGCGCGTTAATCTCATCTGCGATTTGTGCTTGAGTCACCCCAGTACAAGCACAGACGAGTGGACTATTACCCGCTTGAATTTGTTGGTGTAACTGCTTTATAAATGCAGAGTCTAGTTGTTTACCAATAAATCCATTTAGCGGCTCTAGAGCCAATGCGATTTGGCTTGAAGAGAGGATTTTAAGCGCGGTAACACTGTTTTTAACCATGTTACATTGAATATAAAAACATTGATTATTGTAGGTAAATGACCATGACAATGAGTGAGGCGTTGCCTGATATGTAAAGCTTTTTTCAGAGTAACTAAAGCCCACATGATGACAAACTCCGCTAGACAAGGTTTGTGCAACTTGCCAGCATAGGCCGTCTGCGGCGGGATCATGCAACCCAAATACCACGCCCTGCAATGCCAGTTCGATGCGCGTTAAGTTCACCGGTTGGCATTTAAACCCAGGTTGTTGTGATAAAGGATCGACACGGTTATCAATAGCCTGGTTAACTCCTTTACCCAATGAAAACTGGGCCGACCAATGCATTGACATAAAAGCGATATTCGCAGGCATATCTTCATCGGCGACGACTCTGGCTGTTGCCTTATTCTGCTCAGTATTTTTTTGTGCTGTACAATTTTGTGCAGAACGATTGGCTTGCATATCATTGATAGCGTCAATACGGACTAAATCACCGTCTGATAATAATAACGAGGCGAGCTTGTTTGGGTTAAGTTGAATGATTGGTTCTGGGATACTCGCGCGTAAGCTGGCAATATGACCAGTGCGCGTCATGGTATGCCATTGATCGCGACTGCGGCCACTATTGAGTAATACGGTCGTTTCTGCTGTGTCAGTTGTTTCTGCTGTATTGAGGCCCCTAGGTACGATAAATTGCGCTTTAGCGCTTGGCGTGGCAAACATACCTTGGCTAAATAAACGTAAACCGGTTTGGCCAATATGCTCTGCTGAAGCGATGGGCCATTGAGTCGGAGCTAAATGATCATATTCTTGCTGGGTTAAATTCGCTAATCCACTGATGTCGAATACTTTACCGGCAAAAGTTTGCTTAACTTGAGCAGACAAACGGGCAAATTCATTAAACACACTGGCATTAGTTTTAAATTCAAATCCCTGAAAACCCATTTTTTGTGCAACCTGGCTTATCGCCCACCAATCAGGTTTACTTTGGCCTTTTGGCACGATAAAACCACGTTGGCGGCTTATTGTGCGTTCACTATTGGTTACTGTGCCACACTTTTCCGACCACCCTTGTGCAGGTAATAAAACATCTGCCAGTTTTGCGGTATCTGAATCTGGAGTGATTTCTGACACCACCACAAAGGGGCAATCAGCCAATGCTTGAGCAATCTTATTACTGTTTGGCAATGACACCACAGGATTAGTCCCCATGATCCAAATGGCTTTTATTTTACCTTCAGCAAGCGCATCAAACATATCAACGGCGGCTAAGCCTTTTTTGTCTGCTACGGCATCGACTTGCCAGAAGTTAGCTAATAATTGTTGTTCTGGCGTAGAAAATCCCATATGACACGCCAATTGTGTTGCTAAGCCTCCCACCTCACGACCACCCATTGCATTGGGTTGCCCTGTCAGTGAGAAAAAACCGCATCCCGCCTGGCCGATGTGGCCTAGCGCAAGATGACAATGAATAATCGCTTGGGTTATTTCAGTACCAATGACCGACTGATTAACGCCTTGGCATGAAGCAGTAAGCACTTTATTGTCATTAATAAACAGCTGATAAAATAGAGTTAATGCAGCTAAAGACACGCCAACTTGTTTAGCAAGGCTAGCTAGATTGCAACTTAATTGCTGGGCGCTTTCAATAATCTCGTTATAACCCTGAGTGTGAGCAGCAATAAAGTCATGATTGACACTGTTACTGTCGGCTAAAAAGCCGAGCAAGCCATGAAACAAGGCTAAATCTGCACCTGGTTTAATGGCTAAATGAATATCCGCTTGTTTGGCTGTTGCTGTTGCAATGGGGTCGATAACCACTAACTGGCTGTGATTAGCCTTTTGGGCCGCTAAAATGCGTTGAAACAATACTGGGTGGGTCCAGGCTGTATTTGCACCAATCAATACTATAACGTCTGCGTGCTCAATATCATCGTAACAACCTGGCACTACATCCTCACCAAAGCTGCCCTGCATCGCACTCACCGCAGATGACATACAAAGGCGTGAATTAGTGTCAACGTTAGCTGTCTTTAAATAGCCTTTGGCAAATTTGTTTGCGACATAATAATCTTCAGTAAGTAGCTGTCCAGAAAGGTACAGTGCGACTGAATCTGGGCCAAATTCGGCAATGGTATTGGCAAACTTATCGGCAATTAAGCTGCTTGCGTCATCCCAATTTATCGGCTTTCCAGAGCGTAACATCGGATACCGAAGCACATTAGGTTGGGCTAAACTATCGAGGAGTCGCTCACCTTTAGCACATAAATGTCCATGGTTGGCAGGATGGTTAATGTCACCTGTAAGCGTTAAATTTGCGCGTCCAACATTTTCCCAATCAGCTTGAGTTGAGGACACACTAACCCCGCATCCGACACCACAATAAGCACAAGTTGATTGGATAACTGACATACTTTGACCCTTTCGCATTCATCATTTATTGATGTTAGTACTGCGAAAGCTGTGCCAAAAAATTAACTTACTGATTTAACGTAGAATTAGAAAATATAATATTGAGTTTGCCCCAACATTTGCGCAACAAAAGTGCAAGGCAGCACAACTAAAGTGCGTATCTACTTGAAAATAATGGCATTTATATACCTACAAAGAGGTATACCAGTACTGAGGAGAGACTATTTTTAACTCGTTAAAAATAAAAATACCGACGCTAAGGTCGGTATTTTCTACTTAATCTTGTAGATTATTCTGCGGTACGACCATCATCATGACAAGTGTCACAAGTTGGCTTTTCGCCTACAACGGCATCGTGAGGTGCGTGACAATCTGCACACATTAGCATGCCGTCATGCGCTTGGTGAGTAGCGTCCATTTCCTCAAGAGAGCCGTGACAACTTTGACATTGTTCGAACTCAAATTCTCCATCAGCTGATGGCTCGCCGTCAGCGTGACAGCTTTCACAGCCACCCATTTCAACGTGAAAATCAGCAAGATTTTCATCAGCAGCGAATGATGCTGAAGACATCATTACAGCAAATCCAGCGGCAAACAAAGCACTAAGTAGTTTATTGCTCATCATTTATTCCTCCATTATGTGTGTATGTTCGCATTCTTTTTAACCGATGCGGAACAGGCACAGCAGCACGATACTTTACTTAAAAATAGCTCAACTTTTATAGATAGTATTAATCAATATCAATAGAGTTATAAAAGTAGTTAACCAATTAACTTTAAGCAAAATTAATTTAGATTTGGTAATAATAGCAGTCTTATCCACCCAAATATGTGCGCTACATCATGTAACTCGATGGTTTTTCGTCAATAAATTCAAGTTAACCGCAACCAATTTGCAGTGTTGAATTGTTAACGTTGCAATCAAACACAACGACGATGAGTAAAATATGCTCGTTTAGTGTAGTATTTCACGCAGCAAAATTAGCATAATAAAAAGCCCCAACATATTGGGGCTAAAGTAGTGATGACAAATATAACTAGTATTAATCGCGTGTCTTTTCGAGGCGTGCGAGTAGGCTCGATGTGTCCCAGCGGTTACCTTTCATCGATTGTACTTCAGAATAAAACTGATCAACTAATGCGGCCACTGGCAAATGACTGCCATTTCGACGCGCTTCATCTAATGCAATACCTAAATCTTTGCGCATCCAATCAATAGCAAAACCAAAATCATATTTACCTTGCCACATAGTTTGATAACGATTTTCCATTTGCCAGCTTTGCGCTGCACCTTTACTGATAACTTCAATCACTTTAAGGCCATCTAAACCGGCACTTTTGGCAAAGTGAAGCCCTTCTGCTAAACCTTGAACCACGCCAGCAATACAAATTTGATTAACCATTTTGGTCAGTTGCCCTGAGCCCACCGGCCCTAGAAGCTCGGCGCAGCGGCTGTACGCAGCAATCACAGGTTTAACGCCATCAAAGTCGGCAGGCTCGCCGCCCATCATCACCGTTAACACACCATTTTCGGCCCCGGCTTGACCACCCGACACTGGCGCATCTAGAAAGGCAATATTAAGTGGCTTAATATGCGCAGCTATCTCACGAGCAACATCCGCAGAAGCCGTTGTGTGATCGACCAACACTGAACCTGCATGCATGCCGTGAATCACACCTTGTTCACCCAACACCACTTGGCGAAGGTCATCATCATTACCGACACAGGTAAACACAATATCCTGGCCTTTCGCAGCATCTTTTGGTGTCGCGGCAGATTGACCACCATATTGCTCAACCCACTTAGCGGCTTTTGCGGCGGTACGATTGTAGACGGTGACCTCATGGCCACTGTTAACTAAATGCCCTGCCATCGGGTACCCCATAACGCCTAAACCAATAAATGCGACTTTGGCCATGATGTTTTCCTTATTTATTCAACTGAAGGTTTAACGTGAGCTTCCATTTCTGCGCCAATACGCTTGCGCATATCCATCAAGCGTAATGCACTATCGCGTAAGCGAATGTCATCGGCATTAGCTGGGATCCATTCAGGTACTGACGTCGGTTTACCATCATCATCGACAGCGACCATAATCACAATACAATGCGTGGTTAAATGACGCTCTGAATCTTTAGGATCGCCCGCTTTAACATCGATGCCAATATGCATTGATGTTGTACCGGTATAAATCACTTTACCCGTCACTTCAACAATATTACCCACATGGATGGGTTTAACAAAACGAATGCCGCCCGCATAAACAGTAATACAATACTTACCACTCCATCCGGCTGCCGCTGCATAAGCCGCTAAATCGATCCATTTCATTACCGCACCACCGTGCACCTTACCGCCGAAATTAACATCTGCAGGTTCGGCCAAAAAACGCAATGTAAGCTGTCTATCTTTACCGGCCATAAAGCCTCCAATTCATTCGATGGTGTACCGCACGTCATTAAAATCGACAACGATACACTGAGTACTTTTACAAAAAAAGCGCACTAGGCGCTTTTTTTAAATGATGTACATTAATCAGCTTTTTTGAACAACAACGAGCCGTTTGTGCCACCAAATCCAAATGAGTTACATAAGGCGTAATCAAATTGATGACGACGAGAGGTGTGCGCAACAAAGTCTAAGTCGCAACCTTCATCAGGGTTATCTAAGTTAATAGTTGGCGGCACATGTTGGTCGCGCAGTGCAAGCAAGGTAATGATGGCTTCAATAGCACCTGCTGCGCCGAGTAAATGCCCGGTCATTGACTTAGTTGAGCTCACTAACAAATCATAAGCGTGAGGACCAAAGACCGCTTTAACCGCGGCAGCTTCCGCTTTATCACCGGCATTAGTTGAAGTGCCATGGGCATTAATATAACCCACTTGCTCTTTTTGAATTTGTGCATCGTTAATCGCGTTAACCATTGCAGCGGCAGCACCTGCGCCATCACTTGGCGGTGATGTCATGTGAAATGCATCGCCACTCATGCCAAAGCCCACTAATTCGCCGTAAATTTTGGCACCACGTGCTTTAGCACGTTCGTACTCTTCCATCACAATCACACCTGCGCCATCGCCAATCACAAAGCCGTCACGGTCTTTGTCCCATGGACGGCTTGCTGCAGTGGGATCATCATTGCGTGTCGACAATGCTTTAGCGGCACTAAAACCGGCTACGCCTAATGGGCTGGTCACATCTTCTGCACCGCCAGCAACCATCACATCGGCATCGCCGTAAGCAATTGTGCGGGCAGCAAAACCAATATTATGCACCCCAGTAGTACAAGCAGTGGTCACAGCAAAGTTAGGGCCAGTCATGCCATACATAATCGATAAATGTCCGGCAATCATGTTAATAATGGTGCTTGGTACAAAAAATGGTGACACTTTACGTGGTCCACCATTAAGTAATGCTGAATGGCCTTGTTCAATTAACCACATACCGCCCATGCCTGCACCAATTGCAGTGCCAACACGCGATGGGTTTTCTTGACTCATATCAAGACCTGAGTCTTTAACGGCTTGAATGCCAGCAGCCATGCCGTATTGGATAAATAAATCCATTTTACGCGCATCTTTTTTTGATAAATATTGTTCGACGTCAAAATCTTTTACCGAACCACTGAAACGAGTACCAAATTCGCTGGCATCAAACTTAGTGATTGGCGCAATACCACTCTGACCTGCCAATAAGGCATTCCAAGAAGACTCGACATCATTACCTACTGGAGTCACAAGCCCAAGACCTGTGATGACGACACGACGTTTAGACATGATATTCACCTTTAAATAAAATCTGCCACGATGCCATTATTGCGATAACGCTAAAAAGAGATATAAGGGGGGTATTCTAGTGCAATTAAATGGAACGAGCGTTTACAAATGCTTTAAACATTAACAGGCGGCATAAATGCCGCCTGTTAATGTGAATTCTTGATTACTGATTCTTAGAAACGTAATCGATCGCTGCTTGAACAGTAGTGATCTTTTCAGCTTCTTCGTCAGGGATCTCGGTATCAAACTCTTCTTCTAGAGCCATAACCAATTCAACCGTGTCTAGAGAATCAGCGCCTAAATCGTCTACAAAAGAAGCAGCTGATTTAACGTCTTCTTCTTTAACGCCAAGTTGTTCGATGATGATTTTCTTTACACGTTCTTCGATGTTGCTCATTAGTTTTCTTTCCTATTCAAATTACGCACTTGCGTAAGATTGCGAGTAGTTTATTCGAATTAGATAACAATGCAAGCATAGATTTTGTGGTCTAACCACAAAAATTAACATTGAATTATCACTAACCCTGACTCAAATGAAGGTAGTTTCCTACCTATCGCCCTTAAACCATGTACATACCGCCATTCACATGCAATGTTTCGCCTGTGATGTAAGCGGCTGAATCTGAGGCCAAAAACAATACTGCATTGGCAATTTCTTGTGCTTGCCCTAAACGTTCCATCGGAACTTGCGACATAATAGCTTGTTGCTGCTCCGGTGTCAGCTCATCTGTCATATCTGTCTGAATAAATCCAGGCGCAATAGCATTCACTGTTATTTGACGAGATGCAACCTCTCTTGCAAGAGATTTTGTAAATCCAATCAAACCAGCTTTTGCTGCCGAGTAATTTACTTGGCCAGCATTACCCATTGTACCTACTACTGAACCGATACTGATAATACGTCCGAAACGTTTTTTCATCATAGATCGCATTACTGGTTTAGACAATTTAAATAACGACGTCAAGTTTGTGTCGATAATGTCTTGCCATTCATCGTCTTTCATTCGCATCATTAAATTGTCGCGGGTAATACCTGCGTTGTTGATGAGAATATCAACTTCACCCGTTTTTTCTTTGATCTGGCTATATAAATCGGCAACCGATTGAGTATCAGTGACATTTAACACCATCCCAAAGCCTTTGTCACCTAAGTATTGTTGAATTGCTGCTGCGCCCTTTTCACTGGTAGCGGTACCAATGACGACTGCGCCAGCTTGTTGTAGCGATTCAGCAATTGCACGGCCAATGCCACGACTGGCGCCGGTAACAAGCGCTACCTTACCGTCTAAACTGATGCTAAAGCTCATAAAAACTCCTTTATTCGGTTAATGCTGCAAATGAGGCAACATCATTGACTGCTTGAGCGGATATTGATTTATTAATTCTTTTTGTTAAACCCGTTAACACTTTACCCGGGCCGCACTCAACTAAATTTGTAACACCTTGTGTCGCCATGAACTCAACCGTCTCACTCCAGCGCACAGGACAATATAATTGGCGTACTAATGCGTCTTTAATCGCCTCGCCTTCAGTGGGCATTGCCACATCAACATTATTAATTACGTTAATGTTAGGCACTGAGAAGGTCACTTCAATTAACGCTTTGGCTAATTCATCAGCAGCGGGCTTCATTAACGCACAGTGAGACGGCACACTAACAGGCAAGGCAACAGCCATTTTAGCGCCAGCGGCTTTACACGCTGCGGCAGCACGTTCTACTGCGGCTTTTTCACCGGCAATCACGACTTGTCCAGGGCTGTTGTAATTTACAGGGCTCACAACGGCACCTTCAGCAGCTTCTTCACATGCAGTTGCTATAGCATCATCCGCAAGACCAATAATGGCAAACATTGCGCCAGAACCCGCTGGCACAGCTTGTTGCATTAATTTACCGCGCAGTTCAACTAATTTAACCGCGTCAGTAAACTCAATCACACCCGCACACACTAACGCTGAGTATTCACCTAAGCTGTGACCTGCAAGTAATGAAGGCATTGGCTTATTTGATGCTTGATAAGCGCGCCAAATAGCCACACTTGCGGTTAATAACGCTGGTTGAGTTTTGTCTGTTTCATTTAAGGTTTCTGCAGGGCCATTTGCCACAAGATCCCATAAATTGTAGCCTAGTGCGTCACTCGCCTCGGCAAAAGTTTGCCCAATAATCTCATGAGATTGTGCCAGTTCAGCTAACATTCCTACGGCCTGAGAACCTTGACCAGGAAATACAAAAGCAACATTTTCCATAAACGCTTACCTGTATAAATAAATGAATAATTAAAAACGAATTAACGCACTGCCCCAGGCAAAACCGCCACCAAAGGCTTCGAGTAATAATAGGTGTCCGCGTTGAATACGACCATCTCGTACGGCTTCATCAAGCGCGATAGGCACTGAAGCTGCAGAGGTATTACCGTGTTTGGCAAGAGTAAGCACCACTTTATCTAAACTCATGCTGAGTTTTTTAGCGGTGGCATTAATAATGCGGAAGTTGGCTTGATGCGGCACTAACCAATCAATTTCAGATTTATCGACATTATTGAGGCGTAAGGTTTCAGTGACCACATTCGATAATTGCGTCACCGCAACTTTAAATACGTCATTGCCTTTCATGGTCATAAAACTGACTGCTTCAGAGCTTTCACTTGAGCGAGGAGGAAAAGCGCACTTTAATAAGTCGCCTTGACTGCCGTCGGCATAAATATGGGTTGCAATAATACCTGGGCTATCGCTTGCACCAATCACGGCTGCGCCAGCACCATCACCAAATAGAATAACGGTTGTTCGATCGGCAGGATCGCACATGCGCGACAGCACATCTGCGCCTATGACTAATACTTTTTTAGCTGCACCGTTTTTCACAAACTGGTCTGCAACTGACAACGCATAGACAAAACCAGAACACGCAGCTGCAATATCAAAGGCAGGAATATTCTTAACGCCTAGTAAAGCTTGGATTTCGCAGGCAGCTGCGGGGAATGCATTGGTTGCACTGGTTGTGCCGCAAACAATCATATCGAGCTCGCTCGCGTCAATGCCGGCCATTTCAAGTGCTTTTAATGCCGCTTGATGGCCCATGGTTGCAACCGACTCATCTATAGCAGCGATTCGCCGCTCAGAGATACCCGTTCTATCAACAATCCATTGGTCATTGGTTTCAACCATTTTTTCGAGATCTTGATTGCTACGTACTTGCACAGGCAGATAGCTGCCCGTTCCGAGAATTTTTGTGTGCATATATGAGATCAGCTATTGATGTCTAAAAGAATCGACTCCAAACGATCTTTAATCATTTCAGGAAGACGACGTTTTGCTTCTGTTGCTGCTAAATTTAATGCTTGTAAAAATGCAGCTTCATCCGCGTTACCATGACTCTTTACTACTATTCCGCGCAATCCTATCAGACTTGCACCATTATAGTGGTCGGGGTTCATCTTACTGAGAACAGCTTGTATGTGTGGAGCGATGAGTTTGGAGAGTAAACGAACAAAAAAGCCGTCTTTTAAACCGCGCTTTAATTGATGCACTAATAACTTGGCAATGCCTTCAGAGGTTTTTAGGGTAATGTTGCCCACAAAACCATCACAGACAATCACATCCACGTTACCGGTATATATTTCATCGCCTTCAACAAAACCAATGTAATTGATTTGATCAGTATGCTGAAGCAACTGACCTGCTTGTTGAACTTGATCGTTACCTTTAACCTCTTCAATGCCCACATTCAATAATGCCACTTTCGGGCGTGCTTTTTTATGGACAGCTTCACATAACACTGATCCCATAATGGCAAATTGAAATAAGGCTTCTGAATCGCAAGACACATTTGCGCCTAAATCGAGTAAATAAACCGGCTTGCCCGTCATTGCGGGTAAACAAGACACTAACGCAGGTCTATCAATGCCTGGTAAGGTTTTTAATAACACCTTAGCCATTGCCATTAACGCGCCAGTGTTCCCTGCACTCACACAGGCGGCCGCTTTTCCGTCACGTACTAATTCAAGCGCAAGTCTCATTGAGCTGTTTTTACGCGAACGCAAAGCATGAACGGGCCTATCACACATGGTGACAACTTCAGTAGTGTGGATTATTTCGATGCGATCAAGATAAGTAGAAGGAGTTTCAGGTAGATATTTTTGTATTTCGGTTTGATTACCAACCAAAATAATTTTGAGGGTGCTATGAAATTTCAATGCCTGCATTGCTGCAGGCACTGTCACGTGGGGACCATGATCGCCCCCCATCGCATCTAACGCAAGCGTCAGATTTGTCATCAGATAGTCAACAAATTACTTGTTGATTACCTTTTTACCGCGGTAGAAACCATCAGCAGTCACGTTGTGACGTAGATGTAATTCACCGCTAGTTGCGTCAACTGATAATTGAGCAGTGCTCAATGCATCATGTGAACGACGCATGCCGCGCTTTGAACGTGATTTTTTATTCTGTTGTACAGCCATTTGACCTGTCTCCTACGATTACTTGCTCTTCAGTTTTTCTAACACTGCAAACGGATTTGGACGCTCCTCTTGAGCGGGGTCGATCTCGCCTACAACTACATCTTTCGATCCCTGGCTGCAATCAGTATCTTCATGCATAGGGATGATAGGCATAGCGACTATCAATTCATCTTCAATCAATTGATGCAGACGTACTTCACCAATCTCATTACACTCAATTGGATCATACGCATCCGGGAGCTCATCGATTTCTGCCTCAGTCCGACAAGGACTAAAACAAAAGTCGACCGTAACCTCAGTAGTAAATTGTGTCATGCAACGTTGACATAGCAGAGTGAGCTCCGTCACAGCCTTCCCGCGAAGGTAGACTATCCCCTGTAAATCGACGCCACATTCCAACGACACAACTACGTCGGAACAGTCGCCGGCACATAACTCGCTTAATCGCTTTAGTTGCTTACCTGGCACATAACCTTCATAACGAAGGCCGCTTGAGGCAGCGCGTATAGGATCAATTGAAACCGGTATCTTTACTGTTTGCATAAGGCGCGCATATTATAGTTTGAAAACGCTGGAGTCAAAGAAAATTTCCGTAAAAATACGGCAACCTCACCTAACATTGAAAATTTAGGTACTCTTTTATCCGGCATTGAATTTGAAAGTTGGCAAATTTTACCGAACCAAACCCCATCACACAAGCATTACTCGGTGAAAAATACTCCATTTGATTCACTGATTACAGTAAACTGACAGATAATCGCTCATGACAAACAGTAAAAATAAATAAACCTGATGAAATACAAACTTATACTCGCTTCGACATCGCCTTTTCGACAACAATTAATGCAAAAATTAATGTGCCCTTTTGACTGCGTCAGTCCCGATATTGATGAATCGCCACTCAACAATGAAAGCGCTCAACAATTAGTACGACGTTTAGCTGAGCAAAAAGCATTAGCTGGGGCTAAATTAACTGCTGACACAAAGACAAGCCAACTGATTATAGGCTCAGATCAGGTAGCAATGATCAATGGTGCAATAATAGGTAAACCTCACACAGTAGATAACGCCATTGCACAACTCACCGAAGCATCGGGTCAAGCCATTACTTTTTATACTGGCCTTGCGGTTTACAACAGCGAAAATCAACAAATGCTGTCGTGTGTTGAGCCCTTTACTGTCCATTTTAAAACCTTGTCGCAAGCGCAGATCCGCAGTTACATCGACAAAGAGCAACCTTTATATTGTGCAGGCAGTTTTAAAAGCGAAGGATTAGGCATAGCCCTGTTTAGCCGTTTAGAAGGTGATGATCCCAATACACTGATTGGATTACCGCTAATTAAGCTGATTGATTTATTGCAGCAACATGGAGTGGATGTGTTAGAGATAACATAATCTCAAGGTAAATAAGCGCCTTCAAGTTATATAGAGAAGGCTCAGAATGTTTTACAAATAATGACGAATTGCGCTAGGTTGATCAACAACAGCTAAAGGCTTTAAACCGAGTAAGCGCGATTCATCATGGGCGCCATAACTCACCCCAATACTGGCCATTTGCGCATTATTAGCCATGGTTAAGTCATGAATCGAATCACCAATCATTATCGCCTTATCGGCACTCACATCAAAATGACTTAGCAAAGCATGGAGCATTTCAGGGTGTGGCTTACTTTGTGCGTCACTGGCACAACGAGAAGCATGAAAATACTGGTCCAATCCAGTCAGCTCAAGCACTTTATCTAACCCTTCACGAGCTTTACCTGTAGCAATGGCTAATAGATAGCCAGCCTCATGAAGTTGTTTAACCAATAACTCCACACCATCAAAAAGCGGTGTTGGGTGTTCGCTGGCTAAATGATGGCGGCGATAACAATCAATAATCTGTTGCGGGTTTTGATGCTCGCTAAACAAAATAGGCATGATGTTAGGCAAAGATAACCCAATGACATCGCGAACCTGCTGCTCTGTTGGCACAGGTAAATTGAGTTCCTGAGCGACACCTTGCATACAAGAGACAATTTTGCCTACGGTATCCATTAAGGTGCCATCCCAATCAAAAATGACTAACTCAAATGCTTTATCGTTTGTGTTCACGCTCATGCCCTAATTTATCAAATCAATCACATCTAACTTAAATCAATATCACGATGCGCAAACCTACGTTCTTTTTAGCTTATCTAATGTATTGAGTAATACTTCGTCCAATGGTGCTTTAACTTGCATGGTTTCATTGTTTTCAGGGTGGCTAAATTTCAGCTCCGCTGCGTGTAAAAACAGACGGTCTAACCCTAATGCCCGCATACTGTCATCAAATTGTTGTTCGCTATATTTGTCATCGCATGCAATCGCATGGCCTGCATATTGACAATGCACCCGAATTTGATGGGTACGTCCTGTTACCGGGCTGGCTTTAACTAAGGTGCAACCTTGATAGCGTTGCATGATTTTATAGCGAGTCTCAGACTCTTTGCCTTCTTTATTAACGCGTACCATGCGCTCACCCGACTTTAGGGTAATTTTAAGTAAAGGTGCTTTAACCACTTTATCGCTGGCTTGCCAATCACCACGCACTAAAGCTAAATAATCTTTTTGCATGGTTTTGTTGCGTAATTGCTCATGTAAATGTTTTAGAGCACTGCGCTTTTTGGCCACCAACAACACACCCGAGGTGTCTTTATCGAGACGATGTACTAGCTCTAAAAACTTTTGTTGAGGACGTAAAGAGCGTAATCCTTCAATCACACCGTAATCAACACCACTGCCACCATGCACAGCAATACCTGCAGGTTTATTCAATACGATAAGATGAGTGTCTTCATGGATAATCCGATCTTCGAGCTGTGATACTCGCGATAAATTTGCCGATGGCGCTGTGCGATAGTCTTTTTCAGCGATACGTACCGGTGGCACACGCACAATGTCACCGATTTGTAATTTGTATTCAGGCTTAATGCGTTTTTTATTAACCCGCACTTCTCCCTTACGTACGATCCTGTAGATCATACTTTTAGGTACACCTTTTAATTTTGTCAGCAAAAAATTATCGATTCGTTGTTCAAAATGATCTTCGTCGATAGTCACGTATTCAACTTGGGGGGTAGTTTCAGTTTTCATGATGCGCCATATAGTAGTAACCGCAATAGTGTACCTTATCTTGCAAATGATTGGCTATTGTCATCACTGACTTGAAATAAATACAATAAAGATTGTGGGCTTTTGATTGATGAAAATAGCGTTTGTTGCTATATTTGCGCTCAGGATGAGAGTAAACAGTGGATAAAGTGTTCACAACTTTCACCAAAAGCGAATAAACTGCAATTAAGAAAATGAGCTTTATCGGTAGCAAACCATTGATTTGCAAATTGTATTTAAATAAAAAACGACAAAAAACGTTTCGACAATTAAACCGTAAGTTTTCAGTAAAGATTTCAATTTAACTGCAGTAAATCGCCCCAAATTCGAACAATATTTTAGCTTGTTATCAAACAAACCGATTCGACTTGGGCATTAACGGATTAAATACCATAATTTATGGGGTTGGTTGTAATTCAACGAATTCCTTGTTTTTGTAAATATTAGAAAATAAGCCATAAATAGGATGCGACACGCAGCGACTGCGTTTTACAGCAATGAGCACCTAATTGCCTGGATCTAGCCGTGAGGTTATACCGATTAATTCAGGCCCGTAATGCAAAAAGATCGTGTTGTTTGATGACCTCATTTAGAAGAATCACGTCATCATGAAACGTATGTTAATTAATGCAACTCAATCAGAAGAGTTGCGTGTTGCCCTAGTAGATGGGCAACAATTGTATGATCTAGATATCGAAAGTCCTGGTCATGAACAAAAAAAATCAAACATCTATAAAGGTAAAATCACTCGCGTAGAACCCTCACTCGAAGCGGCCTTTGTTGATTATGGCGCTGATCGCCATGGTTTTTTACCCCTCAAAGAAATCGCCCGTGAATACTTCCCTAAAGGATATTCATTCCAAGGTCGCCCTAACATCAAAGAAGTGGTGCAGGAAGGCCAAGAAGTTATCGTACAGATTGATAAAGAAGAGCGTGGCAACAAAGGTGCTGCACTAACAACCTTTATCAGCCTTGCCGGTTCTTACCTAGTTTTAATGCCTAACAACCCTCGTGCAGGTGGTATTTCTCGCCGTATCGAAGGTGATGAGCGTACTGAACTCAAAGAAGCAATGTCTGAGCTTCAAGTGCCAAATGGCATGGGATTAATCGTACGTACTGCTGGTGTAGGTAAAGAATCTGCAGAGTTAAAGTGGGACTTAAAAGTTCTACAACACCACTGGGACGCCATTCAAGAAGCGGCTCAAAGTAAAGCAGCACCTTTCCTAATTCACCAAGAAAGCAACGTGATTGTACGTGCTATCCGTGATTACTTACGCCGTGATGTGGGTGAAATTCTTATCGACCACCCACGTATTTACGAAGATGCTAAGCAACACATTGGCCTCGTTCGTCCAGATTTTGTTGAACGTGTAAAACAATACGAATCTGAAGTACCACTCTTTACTCACTTCCAAATCGAATCACAAATCGAATCGGCATTCCAACGTGAAGTGCGCTTACCTTCTGGTGGCTCAATTGTTATCGACCCTACAGAAGCATTAACCTCTATTGATATTAACTCGGCGCGCGCCACAAAAGGCGGCGATATCGAGGAAACCGCATTAAACACTAACCTAGAAGCCGCTGATGAAATTGCCCGTCAATTACGTCTTCGCGATTTAGGTGGTTTAGTGGTTATCGACTTTATCGATATGACGCCAGTTCGTCATCAACGTGAAGTTGAAAACCGTATGCGTGATGCAGTACATCATGATCGTGCACGTGTGCAATTAGGCCGTATTTCTCGTTTTGGCTTAATGGAAATGTCACGTCAACGTCTGCGTCCTTCATTAGAAGAATCGGCTGCGCATTTATGCCCACGCTGTCATGGTCAAGGCACCATCCGTAGTACCGAATCTTTAGCATTATCAATTTTGCGTTTAATTGAAGAAGAATCGATTAAAGAAAATACCACCCAAATCGAAGCGATTGTACCGGTCGATGTTGCGGCATTCTTATTAAACGAAAAACGTAAAGCTATCCGTATTACTGAAGAACGTCATGACGTTGAAGTCTACATCATTCCTGACGCTCACATGCAAACGCCTGAGTATCGTGTTGTTCGTCGTAAGAGCGATGATGAAGTCAGCGAGTCAAGCTACAAGCGCGTTGAAAAGCCATCGTCAAAGTTATACGAGCCTCGTAAACTTGAACGTGCTGCCGCTCCAGAGCCAGCATTAAAAGGCTTTGCAGCACCACAAAAAGCCACACCTGCTGAAGCCGCCCCAACTCAGGCTCCTGCTGCTAAAGCTCCTGTTGCGGCGACGCCGTCTCAACCAGGATTTTTTGCCCGTATCGTGTCGGCAATTAGTGCATTATTTTCATCTAGCGATAGCGAAACGAAAGACACTAAACCTGCTGCACCAGCCAAACAGACGTCACAGGCTAATAATCGTCGTCCTCGTCGTAATGACAACCGCAACGAAAACAACAATCGTAATTCAAGCCGTAACGACAACCGTCGTCAGCGTAATGACAGCGACAAAGTGAAAGACAGCAACGAGCCGCGTACTCGTAATAAGCGTAACGATCGTAACAGCAAAAACAATGCACAAGACGACAACGCTAAAAACAAGCCACGTAATGAGAAGACTGACAAAGCGCTACAACAGACCAATGAGCCAAAAGCTACAGAGGCCAAAACAAGCACTGAGAAGTCTCCAAAGCAAGAAGCTGCTCGTGAGCGTCGTCAACGCCGCAATTTACGTCGTAAAGTCCGTATTGAAAACGAGCAAACCGAAGCGGTTGCCGCTAAAGCTGCAGACACAGATGCAACCAATAACACTGCAACTGACAAACCAGCAGTAGTTGATGTGCCTGAAGTTAAAACAGCTGAAGCTAAAGCCACTGAAGAAAAAGTAGATACGAGACCTGCACGTGGTCGTCGCCAGCCACGTAAAGACAAAAGTGAACAAACAGACAAGCAAGTGAAGAAATCTGCTGTTGACTCTGAAAGCACTGCACCAGCTAAAGCGGTTGAAGAAGCCACTGACGCTGTAACTAAAGATGTTAAAGTTGAAACTGAAGCAGAAACAAAAACCGTTAACGCCGAGCAAGCAAGCTCAACGCCAAGCGAAGCCGCGACAGAAACAACAGATGAAGCAGTGATAGCGACACAAGATGTCGTGAATGATGAATCAGCAGAAAGCAGCGACAGCGAAGCTTCTGATGACGCAAAAGGTGAAGGCCGTGAAGGTCAACGTCGTAGTCGTCGCAGCCCGCGTCACCTTCGTGCTGCGGGTCAACGTCGTCGCCGTGATGACAATGACACGACTCAACAAGCAGTATTTACCTCTGTTGATGAGTTAGAGAAGCAGTTAAATGCTGAGCAGTCTAAAGATGATGCATCTGTTACAACAACTGAAGCAAAATCAGAACAACAAGCTATTGAAGCACCTAAAGCTGCTGAACCTGTTGCAGAACAAGCTGTTGAAACGCCTAAAGTTGCTGAGCCTGTTGTTGAACAAGCTGTTGAAGCGCCTAAAGCGGCTGAGCCGGTAGTTGCTGAACAAGCTGTTGAAGCGCCTAAAGTTGCTGAGCCGGCGGTTGCTGAACAAGCTGTTGAAGCGCCTAAAGCGGCTGAGCCGGTAGTTGCTGAACAAGCTGTTGAAGCGCCTAAAGTTGCTGAGCCGGCGGTTGCTGAACAAGCTGTTGAAGCACCTAAAGCTGCAGGCTCAAATGCTTCTGCGCCAATGGCAAAGCCAGCACCCATTGCACGCCAAGTTAAAACTGAAGCTGTAGTTCAAAGCTCAGTTGAAACGACAGCCGATACTGTTACCCCTGTTGAGCCGGCTCCTAAAGCGCCAGCTAAAACCAGTCGTTTTGGTTCAATGGTGTCATCTGATATGACTAAACCAACAGTAGAAGTTCGTGAGCAGCAAGCAGTACCGCAAGGTAGAGCTTATGAAGCACAAGCTGAAACCAGTGCGCCAAAATCAGTGATGTCAAACAGCGCATCATCAGGTATGGCTCGACCAGGTAAGTAATATCACTAAAAGTGATTACACTTGTTGATTTTAAAAGCCATGCTTAGCATGGCTTTTTTATGGGTTCTTTATGAGGTGTTTTCGCAAAATGTCACACGCAGACATTATCGCTGTATAAAAAAGGGGCAATTGATATTCAATCGCCCCTTTTTGTGTCATCTAATGATATGTATTACTGCTTAACCTGAACTCAGGATAAGGGATGAGCTTATACTACTTAAAATCAAACGATTAGCTATTATCCCGAGCTCAGGTTACTTACGTTTATCTGCAAACTTCGCCATCACTTTGTCAAACTTGGGTTTAACCACTAACTGACAATAAGGCTGTTCACCATGTTTAGCAAAGTAATCATCATGATAACTTTCAGCAGCATAAAAAGTATCAAAAGCTGTTATTTGAGTCACGATCGGATTAGGCCAAATACGCTGGGCAGTTAAGTATTCAATAAACGTATTTGCCGCATCGACTTGCTGACTATTATGAGCAAAAATCACTGAACGATATTGTGGACCTTTGTCATTGCCTTGCTGGTTTAATGTGGTCGGATCGTGGCTTTCAAACAGTACCGTTAATAATGTCTCGTAATTGATGATATTCGGGTCAAATGTGATATGTACAACTTCGGCATGAGCCGTTTTACCAGAGCATACTGCATCGTAATTTGCATCACAGGCATTACCGCCACAATAACCAGACTGAACACTCAACACGCCGTTTAGCTGAGTAAAAATAGCTTCAACACACCAAAAACATCCAGCCCCAAAAGTGGCTTTTTGGGTACTTTTCTGACTCGCTAGTTGATTTAGTTCTTCCACGGGTTTAAACACCATAGACACAGAATTAACACAGTGACGGATATTTTTATCGGTTAACATCTCCCCTTCAAACACATGACCTAAATGGCCACCGCATTGATGACAGGTGATCTCGACTCGACGTCCGTCTGCATCAGGGGTGCGTTTTACCGCGCCAGCGATTTCGTCGTCAAAGGCAGGCCAACCGCAATGTGCATTAAATTTATGTTCACTTTTATATAAAGGTGCAAGGCACTTTTTACAGCAATACACGCCTTGAGCATCGTAGTCGACATACTCACCACTAAATGGTCGCTCGGTGCCTTTTTGCTCAATCACGTATTTTTCAAATTCGGTTAAGTTATTCATTACTCGCTCTCACTGATTTTTGCCTCATAAATAAACAATACGCGTGATAAATGGCACAAGTTCACCTCGCACCATTTGAACACGCGCAAACAATTGCGACAAAGTGTGACTAAGGTTACCATTAGCGCGGGTCAACACACTAATAAGAAATATATAATGAAACTAAATACAATTGATTACTTAGCACCCGATAGTGCTGAACGTTTTGTAGAGTCACTGCGTGAAACCGGCTTTGGGGTATTATCTAACCACCCTATCCAGAAACAACTTGTCGAGGACATTTACCAAGAATGGTACGCGTTCTTTCAATCTGAACAAAAGCATGACTTTTTGTTTAAAGCTGAAACTCATGATGGCTTTTTCCCTGCATCAGTATCAGAAACCGCCAAAGGCAACACAGTAAAAGATATCAAAGAATATTATCATGTGTATCCTTGGGGTCGAATTCCTGACTCTCTGCGCGCGAATATCCTAGCGTATTATGAGCACGCTAATGCATTAGCCTCAGAACTACTAAGCTGGATTGAGCAATACACACCAGCAGACGTAGCAGCAAAATATTCAATCCCGCTGCCAGATATGATTGCTCAAAGTGAAAAAACCTTACTGCGTATTTTGCATTACCCACCAATGAAGGGTGATGAAGAAATGGGCGCTATTCGCGCAGCTGCTCATGAAGATATTAACTTAATCACCTTATTGCCGGCCGCCAATGAACCAGGCTTACAAGTGAAAACTAAAACAGGTGAATGGATTGATGTGCCAAGTGATTTCGGCAGCATTATTATTAATATCGGGGATATGCTCCAGGAAGCCTCAGGCGGTTATTTCCCATCAACCTCTCATCGGGTTATTAATCCTGAAGGTACCGACAAAACCAAGTCGCGTATCTCATTGCCATTATTTTTACACCCTAACCCTGAAGTAGTCTTGTCTGAACGTTATACCGCTGACAGCTACTTGATGGAAAGACTACGTGAGTTAGGTGTTATCTAACCCTTTAGCTTTTGATAAGCGCCTTAGGGCGCTTTTTTTATGCTTTTAGTAAACTAACAAGGTACAATAGCGCTTTTGATCACATTCGATTGTTTATTCAGTTAATCAATCGAATAGGCATTCGGTTATAAGGCAACATCATGGCAATTCAGTGGTATCCAGGACACATGCATAAAGCACGCAAAGAGATTGAAGAGGCAATGCCTCAGGTCGATTTGGTTATTGAAGTGCTCGATGCGCGCATTCCCTACAGCAGTGAAAACCCAATGGTGTCACAACTTCGTGGCGATAAACCTTGTATTAAATTACTGAATAAATCTGATTTAGCCGATCCTGCGGTTACTGAGCGTTGGATTGAGTACCTTGAACGTGAGCAAGGCGTCAAGGCTTCTGCAATTACCACCTTACAGCCAGGCATGGTCAAAAGCATTCCTGATATTTGCCGTAAATTAGTGCCTCATCGTGATGTGATGGAAAAAGACATTCGTACCATGATTATGGGGATCCCTAACGTGGGTAAATCGACCATCATCAACACCCTTGCTGGGCGCACCATTGCCAAAACCGGCAACGAACCGGCGGTGACTAAAACCCAACAACGAATTAATTTACGTAATGGTATTGTGCTTTCGGACACGCCAGGTATTTTGTGGCCAAAAGTCGACAACGAAGCCAGTAGCTACCGCCTAGCCGTTACTGGCGCAATTAAAGACACCGCAATGGAATATGAAGATGTTGCAATGTTTGCCGCCGAATACTTTTTAAATGCCTACCCAGAAGCCATGCTTGAACGTTATAAACTGAGTTCATTACCCGATACCGACATTGGTTTGCTTGAAGCTATCGCAGGCTCTCGCGGTGCACTTCGTCCTGGCGGACGTATTGATTACCACAAAGTATCAGAGTTGTTGTTACACGATTACCGCTCAGGACGCATTGGCTTATTAAGCCTAGAAACCCCAGAAATGGCAGAAATTGAAAAAGTTGAAGTCGCGCGACTCCTTGCTGAAAAAGAAGCCCTTAAACAGCAAAAAATCGCCCAGGAAAAACTCAAACGCTCTGGTAAACGTCACAACGACTAACCCATTTAAGGTTAATCGTTTCGCTGAGCAAAGCTCAATAATTAACTGACTCTGGCTGAAACCAGTTGGGTTGCTAATGCAGCAAGACTGGTTTCAAGCAAATCAATCACCTGTTCAAATCCTCGTTCTCCGCCATAATAGGGATCGGGTACTTCTGCCACATCACCAGGTGTAAAATCGAGAATTAAATGTATTTTATAACGATATTGGGCTGGGCAACGCTCACGTAAATCGTGCACATTATCGTTATCAGCTGCCAATATAAGATCAAACTGTTCGAAATCGTCTTCTCGCACTTGTCTTGCTTTCATCCCTGAAAAATCCAAGCCTCGCTTAGTACCTGCTGCAACACTACGACTGTCTGGCGGATTACCTTTGTGATAAGCAATAGTGCCAGCTGAATCGACCCTTAACGACAACCCGTGCAGCTTAACTTGTTGTTTAAATACGGCCTCAGCCGTAGGTGAACGGCAAATATTGCCCATACACACAAATAATACCGAAGAAACCTTAGCTAAATATGCATTATCAATCATGTCACTTACCTATTATGAGATGTTAAACGAATTGCTGTTTGAGTTAATCGCGACCTAATTTATTGCGGCGGGCGCTCACGTAAAAATGTCGCAAATCGTGGCGTGCCTTTCTGGGTATATCCCAAATATTGATAAGTGATAATAGCGCCAATGACTGGCGGATCCTGTCTTTGTTTATAGGTTAAACCACTGCCAATCTTAAAAATAATCCCTTGTTGATTTTTTACCGTTAACGCCCCCACCATACCATGATACTTGCCTTTACCGGCACTATGGCCAATAACCACCGCCTCAGCATCATATTTAGGCTTAAGTTTTACAATATGTGGGCTTCGCCCTACCGTATAAAACGCTTGTCGATAATGTAACATTAGCCCCTCACCGCCGGCGGCAACCACCTTATCTCGCTCGGAAAATAATGCCTCGGTACTGGTTATCGTTTGTTGCTTAATCACCTGTAACTGCTTTACGTTTACCTGTGCAACAAGTTGTTGCATGGCATGATAACGAGCTTCAAACGTCCCTTTGTGTGAAGGTAAATCGAACAACATGTATTTCACCTGCTGCCATTCATCATCTTCAGTATGTTTGGTGCGAACGAGTGCCGAAATTTGTTCAAATAAACCCTGGCCCATCCACAATTCACCGTCTAGGGCATAACGCGGAAAATGTTGAGTAAACCATACAGGTAAATCGATTTTACGGCCGCTACGAGTCAGCATTTGTTGACCGTCCCAATAGCCTCTTACGCCATCGAGCTTTTCACTGACTAAATAATCAGCGACTATCAATTCATCAGAATACTGACTGGCGAGTTGTATTTCGGGGATCGGTAGGCGCTCACTAACACAGGGAAAACTGTAGAGCGTGAAAAAAAGTAAAAAAACAACACAGGGTAAACGTAACATAGTCAATCCTTGGCAATAGCTTGTGCCTCATGGCAAAGATAAGCCTAGTACAACGTTACCACTCGTGCATTGCGACCAATACCATTGCGCATTAATAAGTGACCACTCAGAATGCGTCCAGCGTTTTTTGATTAAGGCGTCGCTATGTAGTAATGGTTGTTCCCTTTCAAATAGCGAGAACGCAGAACAAAAGCAGCTGGGACATTCCTTTCAGGCGAGTTTAAAAAGGGCTTACACTGCGTTGCATGACTTCGAAAGAGAACAACTATTCATTCAGTCATACGCCTTGTTTAAGCCCTTTTAAACTCTCGCTGAGAGATCATTTACTAACGCGGAATGGTATAAAATAACTGCAAGTCAAAAGGTGAATGTTACGATCAGCTTGTCATTAATACAGATAAATAATTTTCATGAAACCAACAAATAATCATGGTCTTAAACGCATATTTAGAGCCACTGACTTCTCAATTTAAGGCTTATAAGCCGCCTGAAAGAACGAAGCGGCATTAAAGCAAGAAGCGGTTTAACCTTGTTAATGTTGCCCATTGCGAAACTGGTGAATGTCATTTAATTGTCGTTATCGTCCGCGCGGCCACAAGGTGTTACTCAACGGCGTTGGCAAATCCTGCAGATAAAATGGCTATGGCTTGTTCTACATTGGCAAGCCTCTCATTCTCGGCCCAATATGCGCCATACACATTACGCGTGATTACCCCTGCATTGTCGACATAATGTAATGTGCCATTAGCAATGTACTCTTCAATCAATACTTCAGGTAAAAAAGCACACCCTCCATTATTGAGCAAAAAATCCAACGCCATTCTTGCTGAACTAGTATGCAATATTGGCACAGGCAACATGGTAAATGCTTGGGCATGGGTAATGTTAAACGCCGTGCCCCAATCAACTTTAATGTAAGCCTGATTTGATGCTTGTTCTATGTTAAGCCCTTGTTGCTTGCTGACTAAAAATAATCTAATTTGCGCCAATTTAACTAACTCAATTTCGTCTAGTTTTGGCGGATCAAAGGTAATGGCAATATCTAAACTGCGTTCAATCAATTGCCTGGTCATCACAGACTCAGATAAAACTTCGGTCCTTAATGACACGCCATCCAGCCCCAAATGCAGCGGCTGTAGATAAGGTTGTAAGTACGCATCCCAAATGTTGTGACCCGCTGAAATAGTCAACTGAGTACTGTGCTGTTGGTTTAAAATAATATCTTGTTTTGCCCTTTCCCATGCATTCAGTACTGCCTCAGCATGACCTAACATCCTTTCACCTGCGGGAGTAGGTTGAATATTGTTGCGTAATCTTTCAAATAGCTCGACGCCCAAAATACCCTCTAGCTGCTTTATTCGAAAGCTAACGGCGCTGCGGGTGAGATAGAGATTTTCTGCCGCTTTGCCAAAGTGGCGCGTACGGGAGACTTCTAAAAAAGTTTTTAATAAATCCGTATCCATAAAAATTGTTCACCATTAAGGGCAAAATATTTTGATTTAAAAAATGATAATACTAGCCAATACTCCAGTTGAAAATCTTTATATCTCATAATCTAGAAGGTATTAGCCATGTCTCAGCAATCATTTGTCAATGCGAAACAAGCTATTGAAGCTCACGCCAATGGATCAAGCGACAGTTTCCGCTCTACTAAACGCTTCTATGATGACGCTAATTTCCCTAAAGGATTTAAGCGTTGCGGTGATTTTACCAGTAAGGAAGCCGACCTGCTCGAACAACACGGTCAAGCAATGAAAAATTTAGCTGACGGTACTCAGCTGCCTTGTAATGTAGATGAAGACCAATTTGTACAGGTTTTACAAGGTAAAATGACACCATCAACGCCGATGGAATTGCTATGGGCTAAATACTGCCGCCTAGCCAAAGGTAAGCCCTTTTATGCTGTAGTCGGGACCATCCACACGCCAACAAGCCCAAAGGTTGAAATTGAATTTGACGATGTTGAAGACGATTCAGCAGACAACGATGAATCAGAATAAATCGGCTTTCATTGGCCAAAACAACCGCTTACAACAAGCAGCATAAATTTAACATTTCATATTTAAAAGTAGAGTCAATTTTGCTCTACTTTTTTGTTTTTGTCATAAAATTGCCTACTATATTAAATCCGCCAATGCTCTGACGCCCTTACTGCCTCTAGCCTCATTAGAAAAAGTTATTTTTAAGTCTTTAAGGTCAAACTATTCAGGAAAAGTTGATTTAACGCAACAATCAGACACAAATACTTCACATTTAGTTACAGAATGCTAATATATCCGCTGAAAAGTTAGCCAGATTGATTTATTTAATGTAAATGACTACACAATTAATAGTTATCTACTTGGCTATTGTTGTTAATCGATAAAAACCATCTCGAATACGCTAACAGCATCATATGAAGACGCATATCTTGTGACACTAAAAAAATTAAATGCGGAGTTTCAATGATTAGACCTTTTTTTTATTTTGTTATGTTGGTTTTGTGGACTCCGGTTGCATACGCAGCCAGTAACTACAATAATCATACATCAACACAAATCGATACATACACCTTCGACATAGGTGTATTTTATGCTAACTCCGATTCAAACATTATTGTCACTAACCCTCAAAATGGCGGCACCTTCCCCATTGATTTTGAAGATGAGTTTTTACTCGCAGAAGAGCAATACCTCCCTTACTTTGAATTCAAATACGCCTTTAACCAACGCCATAATTTATACATTGATTGGAAATCGTTAGATCGCCAAGCAGATAACAACTCCATCAGCCAAGATTTTATTCTTGAAGATATTGATGGCAAAGACTATCTCATAGAGGTAGGAGCCAAATTAAATACCGAATTAAACATCGATATTTTACGTATTGGCTATGGCTATGATGTCTGGCAAGGAACCAACTACTCTGTAGGGTTTTCGGTTGGGTTACACACCATGTTCATCGAAACCTCGTTTAAAGGCACGATTGGTACATGTATTCCTGGCACCGACTTAACCAGCTTATGCAGTAATGTTGTTGACACCCCTGAGGTCGTTGATGACAGCTTTACCGCCCCGCTTCCCAATATTGGGATGTATGCTACCTATGAGTTATATTCTGGGTGGGAGCTTTATGCCCATACACAATATTTTGCCATTGAATATGATGATGTAGACGGTTCATTGCTTGACGTACGTTTAGGGGTACAAGCTAAATTTTGTGAAAATTGGTCACTCAAGTTTGCTTATAATTATTATGATGTCGACATTACCATTGAAAAAAAACGTAAACTGAACGACACCGAATTAAGAACCTTTGATCATAATATCAACTACAGTTTCACCGGTCCTATGTTTGCGGTCTCTTACGCATTCTAATCACCCACTTTTAGCACTAATGAGCATCTTGTGATGCTTTTTTTGTGATCCGTTAAATGATAATGTCCTACTATACACTTTATTATACCCCCATCACTTTAATGTCTGTTCATAGCCCTGCTCATGAGGCACTTAATGTCTAATACGTTATTACAAACCGCTGCTGCCAATCTTAAAAGAGCGGTTCCGTTAATGCTCAAGTATAAAATCCCAACCACGCCAACAAACTACGCACTTTGGTATGCATATGTTGGCGAGCAAAACCCATTGTTAAATCAAGAACTCGATACCGCAATAAAACAGAATCAAACCTGCTCGCCTGTTACCAGTGAGTTACTTTATCGAAAACATGTGGCCGATCCGGTCGAATTAGATGTGCGCGAAATGCGTAAAAATTTAGATGCCATGGTATGTGAATTGTCACAATCTCTCAGAGACACCAATTTAGACACTGAAACATTTCAAACTCAAATAGACAAAGATTTTAAAAAGTTAAGTGACTTGGAAACCAAAGGGTTTTCGCTTGAGCAAGTCATTGGTGTTGTTAGAAGTATTGTAAAAGAGTCCTCTAGCATTCGCTCAAGCACTGTGAGCTTTACTGAGCAATTGCAAAAAGCCCAATCTGAAATTGATACTTTAAAAACACGATTAGCTGAATCTGAAAAAGACATGCTATTTGATGCCTTAACCAATGTGTTAAACCGACGCGCTTTCAATCATGATATTGAAGCACAAATTGATTTATCGCCAACAGGTACATGTCTGATTTTAATCGACATTGATCACTTTAAAAACTTTAATGACACCTTTGGCCATCAATTGGGCGACCTCGTGTTAAAAACCGTTGCTAAACGTATCCAGGAAGCGTGTCGTGATGGAATAAAACTGTACCGATATGGTGGTGAAGAATTTGCCATTATTGTGCCAAGTAGCCAATTGAGAGTGGCAAGACAGCTAGCAGAAGGGATCCGTAGAGCACTGGAAAAACTCAGTGTGAAAGACCGTCGTAGCGACAAAGTGATTGATTCGATTACGGCTTCATTTGGTGTGGCAGAGTGGAAACCCAAACAAAATGTGGGTCAATTAATTGAAGCGACTGACAAGTTATTGTATGAGGCAAAACGCCTTGGCCGTAATCGTGTCATGCCAATCTCAAGTTAAACGATAAAGCTGTTATTGAACGCTAAAAAGCTCAGCGTTGTTATCAATCATTATGATGAAAACAGCGCTGAGCTTTTTGTTAATTTAATCATTATTGAGGTAATTGCAGATATCCTGCTGCATTTTCGGCGCTCGGATTAGCAAGGTGTGGCACATAACCTAAAAATGGCGCTTGCATCATCTGTTGCAAACTTTGCAAGTTGTCGTCAATAAACGCCATGTCGGCATCTACCTGATTTGCTACCCAACCTGCAATACTCAAACCATCGGCTAGCAGCGCTTCTTGCGTTAACAACGCATGATTTAAGCAGCCGAGTTTCATCCCCACTACCAGAATCACTTCAATTTTAATGTTTTTCGTTACAGTATGAGTAAACTGAACACTATTGCCATAAGTGGATGTCTCTTGTTGAAGCGTAGTCTGCAATAATTTAACCGTATCAGATAGGTACTCGCCATTACCTAACGGTAAACGCCAGCCACCAGCCCCTTCAATCAAAGCAAAGTCGGCATTGACCATTGCCGGATGAAACATCGAATCAAGCACACCTTGTGCACTTAACGCGATATTAACCTGCGAGGCGGCTATATGAGGCGCAATTGCAGGTGCAAAACTGATAGGGTTAATCTCATGATACGCGTGCCCCATATTAGATTGCGCCATTAACATCAGCGCATCGCTGTTGCGTAAACCATTTTTACTCATCTCACAGCCGGATGCGATGGGTTTAAAGCCACATTTATGCCCCGTTGCTTTTGCTAACAATGCGGCGGAGATTAAGGTTTTACCGCTATCGGTGTCGGTTCCGGTGACAAAATACAACATACTGTTAGCCCCGTTTGGCGCGGATAAACGCGATTTGATACGTTAAAGGAATGCCTTTTTCTGTACGCAGCGTGTTGGCAAATTCAACTCGTTGTTGCCATTGCTGCTTTTTTAACACTGGTCTGTTCGGGTTATGTTGATGCTGAGCAAATGATGCCCCAACCCCTTTAATGGAATACAACAGGCTACGTAAATCATCAAAATAGACTTGAATGCTTTCAATTTTAATATCAATACTTTGCCATGTATCGCCCTGAATTTGGGATGCCATAAATGCTTGTTTTAACGCCGAAACGGAGTTGAATTGATTGACATGAAAACCTAAGGTTGTTAACTCGGCTAAACTGCCATCTGCCACAATACTCAAATGACACTCACCATTTGGGCGTAACACGCGCTGAAACTCACAAAACGCTTGAGGCAATTTGGGACACCACTGCAATGCCAAATTAGAATAAATGCTGTCAACAGACGCAGTCTGTAACCCCAAGGCTTGGGCATCACTACACAAAGGCAAATAATCTGTAAATTGTTGGGTTAACTCAGTGAGCATCCCATGGGCAATATCGACTGCAACAACCTGATTAATGGCATTAAATGCGCCAAAATCAGTACCAGGCCCAGCACCCACATCCAATAACGTGCCGGTTAAATTTGCTTGCTGTAACAATTTTTGCGCACTTAAGCGTTGCAATACATCATGCTGTTTGTATTGGCTTGCCGCGGTTGAAAACTTATTGGCCAGTGGATTATCTAACGTCATGAGGTTGCTCATTGATCCAAATTGATGTCGTTACAATGTCTGTAAAGGTGCTGATGTGTTTGTGTCTGCATCATTGTCATTCATCAGTGATGCGAGTGCAGCAACCAAGGCGCGAATATCGTCAGCCTGGTGCTGAGCATTTAGGGTGATCCGTAATCGCGCTTGCCCCTTAGGCACAGTAGGCGAACGTATTGCCCCCACCAAAAAACCTTGCTGAGTTAACTGCTTTGCAATGGCAATCACACGTTGATTATCACCAACCATAATCGGTTGGATAGCCGTTAACGACTCAGTTAACGGTAATTGATGTTGTGTAGCGACCTGTCTAAACAGCGCGATATTGGCCAATAGTTGGGTTAACAATTGCGGATGCGAATATTGCCAATTAATCGCCGCTAATGCTAAATGAGCATTGGCAGGAGATAACGCCGTTGAGTAGATATATTCCCGCGTTGTCGCCACCAGATAATCAATGACATCTTGAGAGGCTAAAATCGCCGCTCCCTGGCAACCTAATGCTTTGCCAAAGGTGACCACTTGAATATCGACTTTGTCTGCATTAACCCAGTCATTCGGTAACACACCAAAGCCGTGAGCATCATCAACAATCAACCAGCAATGATGCTCGCGACATAAATGCGAAAGTTCAGCGATTGGCGCAGTATCACCGTCCATGCTAAATACGCTTTCAGTCACCACTGCGCAGCCTGGGTTGCGCTCAATCGCCCGCGCAGCGCTACTAAGATCATTATGTAAAAAACGGCTAACTTTACATTGGCAGTCTTTCAAACCATCAATCACAGATGCATGCACTAATTTGTCTGCAATCACTGTGTCATCAGCATTAAAGAGTGTTTTCATCAAAGCGCTATTGGCGCTAAAACCTGAGCTAAACAGCATGCACGCCTGGTGACCCGTTAGCTCACACAAACGTTGTTCAAGCTGTTGATGGGCAACACTGTAACCACTGACTAACGGCGATGCCCTACTGCCGACACCGTATTGCTGCGCCCCTTGATAAAGAGCCTGAGCTAAAGCGGGTTCTTGAGATAAGCCAAGGTAATCATTATGGCTAAAATCAATCATCTTGGTTTGCGAAACAAGCCCGTTAACTCGCCTTTGACGTAAAAGGCCCGTCGTGTGTAATTGCGCAAGCGTATTATTGATCCGCTGAGCGAATGGATGGTTATCCTTTACTGACAGGTCTGATTTTGCCATGGCTAATTACAGTGCGGCTGCATCATAAAATTGCTTGGTAGACTTATCTTGCTTAGCACTAGCCTGAGCAAGCAATGCACTGTCAGATTCAATATTAGCTTGTGGCCCCTGCTCTGGGTGTAAACCCAAACGACGGAACAACGTCATGTCATCGTTTTCTTCTGGGTTTGGCGTAGTCAGTAACTTACAGCCGTAGAAAATCGAATTCGCACCAGCAAAGAAACACATCGATTGCAGTTCATCACTCATGTTTTCACGCCCAGCAGATAAACGTACCCGCGACTTAGGCATCAAAATACGTGCAACCGCAATGGTGCGCACAAATTCAAGTGGGTCAAGATCATCTAACTTTTCAAACGGTGTACCTGCAACTTTCACTAACATATTGATAGGCACTGAATCTGGATGATGCTCTAAATTGGCTAACTGTTGTAGTAAACCGGCGCGGTCTGTGGCTTGTTCGCCCATACCGACAATACCACCAGAACAGACTTTCATACCTGAGGCACGTACATTCGATAAGGTATCTAGGCGGCTTTGATAGGTTCGCGTGGTAATCACATCGCCATAGTATTCAGGCGAGGTATCGAGGTTGTGGTTGTAATAGTCTAAACCCGCATCGGCCAGTTGATCGGCCTGTTCAGGTGACAACATGCCTAAGGTCATGCAGGTTTCCATGCCTAAGGCACGCACATCTTTAACCATTTGGGTTAAATACGGCATGTCTTTATCGCGAGGGTTACGCCAGGCGGCACCCATGCAAAAACGTGATGCACCAGCGGCTTTAGCACTTTTGGCTTCGGTTAATACTTTTTCAATTTCAAGTAGACGTTCTTTCTCAAGCCCGGTGTCATAACGCGCGCTTTGAGGACAGTATTTACAATCCTCAGGGCATGCACCGGTTTTAATCGATAAAAGACGACTGATCTGCACTTCGTTAGGATCAAACGTTTCACGATGAATACTGTGGGCTTTAAACAATAAATCATTCATCGGCAATGCAAACAATGCTTCGATTTCTGCTTTTTGCCAATCGTGACGAACTTCAGCTAACGACATGGATCTTTCCTTTATTTTGATTTTCTGTTGGCTAGGATACCCTGAGCCCGTAAACTGTCAACGCAGCGAACACTTCGCCCTTTACAAGCGGTTAAAAAGCGAGCACTTATAATTATGACACTTTCAAACACAAATACCACTATCGATTATACTTTTGATCAGCAACATATTTGGCATCCTTATACCTCTATGACCCAGTCACTGCCTGTGTATGGTGTGGTTTCTGCTCAAGGTTGCGAGTTGACGTTAGACAGTGGCGAAGTGTTAATTGATGGCACCAGTTCATGGTGGTCATGTGTGCATGGTTATAGTCATCCGACCATTTTAGCGGCCATGCAACAGCAACTTTTAAGCCTAAGCCATGTGATGTTTGGCGGCATTACCCACCAGCCAGCTATTGAAGTGTCAAAACGCCTAGTGCAAATGACCAGCGCCAATTTAACCAAAGTATTTTTGGCCGACTCTGGCTCTATTGCCGTTGAAGTGGCCCTAAAGATGGCGCTGCAATATTGGCAAGGGCGCAATAAACCGCAAAAACAACGAATCATGACGGTTAAAAGTGGTTATCACGGCGACACTTTTGCCGCCATGAGCGTGTGCGACCCAGACGGCGGCATGCACACCATGTTTGGCAATAATGTCGCTAAACAAGTGTTTATCCCTGCGCCAACATCGAAATTTAATGAACCACTCAATCAAACCGATAGTAATGCCTTAGAGCATGCATTTAGCCAACATCATCAAAACATTGCCGCGGTGATTATCGAACCGATTATGCAAGGTGCAGGCGCAATGCGTTTTTACTCGCCAGCCTACTTAACTAAGCTGCGAGCCTTATGCGATGAATACCAAGTGCTATTAATACTTGATGAAATTGCCACCGGTTTTGGCCGCACCGGAACATGCTTTGCTTATGAACATGCCAACATTGAAGCAGATATTTTATGTGTAGGTAAGGCGCTTACTGGCGGTTACATCAGTTTAGCCGCAACCCTGTGCAGTGACGAAGTCGCCAGCGGCATTAGTGACTCACCAGCAGGCGTGTTTATGCACGGCCCAACATTTATGGGCAATCCATTAGCCTGCGCCGCAGCTACTGCCAGTTTAGATTTATTGCTTCAAGGTGACTGGCAACAACAAGTCAGCGCCATTGAAGCCCAACTTAAACAAGAGCTCGCCAGTGCCACTGATTTAGCCCAAGTACAAGATGTACGCGTATTAGGCGCCGTTGGGGTGATTGAAATGGTGAGCAGCGTCAATACCGCACAATTACAACAAGCGTTTGTCGACCTTGGGGTATGGGTAAGGCCGTTTAATAAATACATTTATATTATGCCGCCTTACACGATTAGTGCTGCGCAACTGACGCAACTCACCTCAGCAATGGTAAGCGTTGCAGGCAGCATTGCAGATAGCGGCAACAAACAGCAATTTATTAGCCATGGCTAGCCAATACTTGCTGGGCATGGGATATGATCGCGTCAGAGACTTCTTTATAAATTCCCTTGAGTAAAATCCAATGGTGCCAATACAGTGTCTCTTCAATGACTTTATCTGGCAGGATCTGCACTAATTATCCACTGGCGAGCTCATTGCTAACTTGTAATTGTGGTGCTAAACAATATGTGATGCCATGCGAAGTTCTATTGACGAAAACGTTGATAAACTTACTATGATATTTCTATTGTTCCATTCCATTTTAGCGCAGATTGTAATCACATCCCTACTCGCTCTGACACCATCTCCCCTGAAAAATGTTCATCATCTAACCATTTTAATTTGGCTAATGGGTAACCTAAAAACCATTTAGTTCGCTCAAGTACAATCCGGGTGTTAATGCGTTTGATTCTTAAATCTGGTTGATCGCTTAAATATGCGCATACTTCATTTAATGCTTTAATGTTAGGAAAGCAACTTAACGAAATATAATCCACATCACCACTTAACTGCATGCAGTCCATTATCTCGGGGATATCATTAATCCGATTAACAAAACGACGCTGAGAAGGTGCGCTGTTATCCTCTAAAGTGAACTCAATATAAGCCAGTACATGCTCACACAACTGATCTAAATTGATATCGGCATGTAAATTACGAAAGTAACCCGCTTCTTTTAATGCTTTGACCCGTTGAAAGCAGGCACTGGGCGACAAGTTCACTTTTTCAGCTAATTCGATATTGGTGACCGCGCCCTCTAGGTGCAATGTGGATAATATTTTTTTATTGTAACTGTCAATCTTCAATTTCTTCTTCATTGCCTCTACCCACCGTGCTTATGCAGCTTTCTATATTGAATCATCGTTAGTTAATTTGCAAAAACAAGGCAATTTTGTGTAAAAGCGCTACAAATTTTTCGAATTTGACCCTAATTACAAAATATTATTTTGCAGGTAAAACCGCAAAATGACTACAAGCGATTTATTTAACAAATTGATTACGATTACATACTACTAATATAACTTCGAGAGGGAACGCCATGACCCCATATACCCAGACTCTATTTACAAAAAAATCTTTTGTTGCTGCAGCGATTTCGATGGCGATAAGTTCCCCATTATTAGCAGAGGAAAACCAAAGCCAAGCAGAAGCAATTGATACTAGTGGCGTAGAAAGGATCTCTATTACCGCCCGTGGTCGTGTCGAAACCTTACAAAACGTGCCCGATTCTGTTACCGCTTTTAGTGCAGACATGATTGAAACCCAGCGCATTACTAATTTTCGTGATGTAGCTGATATGACGCCTAACTTGAGTCAATTAGATAACTTTCGCCCAGGACTTGCTCGTATTACGATCCGAGGATTAATTACCCCTCAAGTGGGTGATGCCCCGCTTGCATTTGTCGTCGATGGCGTTACCGCCCCAGATTTAGAATTTATCAATCAAGACTTGGTCGACATTGAACGTATTGAAGTGATGCGAGGTGCTCAAGGTGCGCTATACGGTAAAGGGGCGATTGGTGGTGCGGTGATTGTCACCACTAAAAAGCCGACTGAAGATATTGAAGGCTCAGTCAAAGGCTCTTATGGCAATGGCAACACCTATAATCTCAGTGGCGTGGTATCGGGTTCGTTAAATGAACAAGATAGCGCGTTTTTCCGTGTTGGCGGTTATACCAAAAATAGCGACGGATTAATTGATAACGTCTTTTTAGATGACGAAGCTGACTATATGTCAGAAGACTCAGCGTTTGCACAGCTTCAATTTGATTTGTTTGAAGAGACAAGCTTAAACCTCAAAGGACGTTATACCACCTCAGATGCGGGGTTTGCCTATTACCAGAACGTGTCAGAAGACAGCAAAGAAGACTATGATCTAGAGACTTCACAAAACATTGATAACAATGACCAACGTGATGTTTACGAGTTAAGTGCCAAATTAACCCAAGAGTACGACCTAGGTACATTTGACTTCATCACTGCATATAGCAATTCTGAAAACGAACATTTTTATGATGGTGATTACTCCGCTGATGCCACATTCATTGATGAAGACGGCTTTTTTAGAGCGCCATTTGCTACCGAAGGGCTTTATGACATTGAATCATTTACCATCGAGTCACGCTTTACCTCTCGTGGCGATCAAGCATTAAGATGGGCTGTTTCTGCTTTTTATCAAGATAAACAACGCGACAATACCATTAACTTCTTTGATGACTTTGCCGGTGATACGGCGCAATCTCGCTCAGATTTTAATGACGACAGCCTGTTTTTTACCATTGCGGATAAAAATAGCAGCAAAGCGTGGGCACTGTCTGGACAAACTAACTACGATATTACTGACAAACTCGAATTAACCACCGCATTACGCTACGACGAAGACAAGCGTGAATCCTATGACCCCGGTGCTCGTGAAGATACCTTCGCTAAAAAAACATTTAGCCAATGGCAACCTAAAGCCACGCTCGCCTATCAAGCAACCGAAGACTTATTGTTATATGCAGGGTATTCAAAAGGATTTCGAAGCGGCGGTTTTAATGAGCCAGCCGAAGGCATTAGCCGTTCATTCGACCAGGAAGTGTCAGACAGTTATGAAACTGGTTTTAAATCAACTTTATTTGATAACCGCTTAACCCTAAATGGCGCACTGTTTTGGATAGATCAGTCAAATGCCCAAATCACTCAATTTAATGTTGACACATTTACCCTAGAAAACCTGTCTATCGATAAAGTTGAAACTAAAGGTATTGAACTCGAAGCTGCGCTTGCAGTAACCGATGACTTAGATCTTCGTTTCAGTGCAGGCATTGTCGATTCTGAAATCAAAGAGTTTGACCGTCAGCCAGAACTGGTCGGCTACACGCAATTTTATGTCGCCGATTACAACTATGCATTGTCGATGAATCACCACTATCAACTCAATGGCGAGTGGGCGTTATTGTCTCGCGCTGATGTGCAAGTTGTTGGGCCGCAATCATTCTCAATTGACATAGCAGATATTCGTTCATCGTCTTCAACCACATTAAATGTCGGTATTGGGGTTAAATCTGAGCAATGGACAATTCAGGCTTATGTTGACAACCTAACTGATGAGCGAAGCATAGAAGATTTGTTTATGGTGGCTGATGGCGTGACCGATCTTGCGCGTCAACCCAATAAGCCTCGTAGCTTTGGTGTAGAAGCAATTTACAACTTCTAAGCAATCTAACTTGGTGTTTGGTGGCGCCGTTTTAGCGCCATTAAACACCAGCAACGGCGCCTTTACTAGGAATAAACATGGCTGAAACCCACACAATCGATGACCTGCTAGAAGACTATGCAACCACGCCGGTACCTCAAGATAAAACCCATAATGGTTGGCGTATTGGCATGGTCAATGGCGGCCTAGCCTTTGCCGTACCAGGACTCATTACTGGCCTAGAAATCGGCTCAGCATTAGGGTTAGAGCAAAGCATATATGCATTTTTAATCGGCGGATTTATTTTATCGGTGTTAGGCACGATTACTGGCTTTGTTGGCATGAAAAACCGCCTAAGCTCGTGTATGACGATGAAATTTGTCTTTGGCTTGCAAGGCGCCAACATTGTCAGTTTAGCATTTGTCTTATCATTACTCGGTTGGTACGGCGTTAACATTAATTTGTTTAGCGAGGTGGCGGCTCAGTTTTCAATGCAATTATTTGATTATGCGCCGCCTATTTGGACCTTTGATATTGCTGCCAGCATAGTGATCACCCTAACCACCTTGTGGGGCTTTAGGTTTATTGAGCGAGTCTCAAGTTTATTTGTACCCATTTTGTTTTTACTCGTGGCCTACATGCTTTATCAAAGCCTGGGATACGTCGTTAACGATACACCCTCTACCGGTAGCCTAACAGGGATAGATTTTACCTTTGGTGAAGCAGTATCAGCCGTTGTCGGCAGCTTTATTGTGAGCGTGGTATTAATGCCAGATTTTAGCCGTTTTGCGGCTAAGCCCAAAGACACGGTCATCGCCTCTTTTTTACCATTTATGTTCATCAGTAATTTTGTCTATATCGCGGCAGCAATCGCTGGTTTAGCGGTCGTGAATGCTGACATTCTTGTGGTGATGTTAACCCTCGGCTTAGGGATGTTTGCCTTTGTGTTATTAATTGCATCAAGTGCTGTGACCAATGTGGTCAACCTTTATAGCGCCGCATTAGGTTTTAATGCCATTAAACCGCATTGGTCAGAATGGAAAATCATCATTGCTGGCGGAGTATTAGGAGCCGTGGTGGCATCACTCAATTTACTCGATAACTTTACCGGATTCATTTTTAGTTTATCGATCCTTTTTAGCCCAGTAGCCTCAATATACATCGTCGATTTTTTCTTTATTCAACAGCAAAAAATCTACCAAATTGAGCATTTAAATCAAACAACAGCGTTTAATTTTCAAGCATTAGTCGCTTGGGTTGGCGGCATTGGTTTCGCCATGATGGCAAATAATGGCTGGCTCACACTCTCAGGTATTGAAGTGTGTGACGCCATGCTCATCACTGCCCCACTCTACTTTGTCATTAAAAAATTGATACCAAGTAAAAAGCCACAAAATTCAACACAAAGTCTGTAAACCCAATATTAATACACAACAAGTTAAATCCATGATTTAACAGTACATACCAGAGAGTTATATGAAGTCATTAACGCGTTTAGAACTAACCGACATTTTACACGGATGTGTTATTTTGGGCACCGGTGGCGGTGGCGAAATGGATGATGGTATTGCTTATATCGATGCAGCACTCGCCGCAGGCAAAACCTTTACCCTCGTAGATGTAGACGAAGTCCCTGCGGGGAGAAAAATCTGCACACCTTATATGCTTGGGGCATTATCGGCGTTATCTGAAGCCGAAGAAGCGGTTTACGCAAGGTTGCCTAAAAGTGAGCAATCATCCATGATGACCGCATTTAAACGCCTTGAACAATACACTGGGGAGAAGTTTTACGGCACCATTTGTTGTGAATTAGGCGGGTCAAATACGGCGGTTTCTTTTTATGTTGCCGCAATGGCCGATGGTTATATTATTGATGCCGACGTTGCAGGCCGTGCCGTACCAGAAATCACCCACTCAACCTATTACTTTAACGGCATCCCAGCTGCGCCAATTGTGGCTGCTAATGAGTTTGGCGAATGTTTTATTTGTGAAAATATTATTGATGATTTACGCGCCGAAACGGTTGTACGTGCTTTATCTGTGATCAGTCGAAATGATATTGCCGCTATCGATCACGCGATGCCAATTGAGCAAGTAAAAGATGCGGTGATTAAAGGCACTATTTCTAAGTCTCTGGCCATTGGTAAAGCTTACCGTCTTGCAAAAGAGCAAGGCGAAGACATTGCAGAGGCCATTGCAAGCCATGGCGAAGGTTATGTTGCATTTAGAGGTCAGGTTTCACAATCACAATTTAGCACTGAAAAAGGCTTTACCATTGGTACTGTGACCATTGATGGAAGCGGTGAGTACCAACAAGAGCAATACCAATTAGAAATCAAAAATGAGCACCTTTTAGCGCGCCGCAATGGTGAGGTTGATGTCACGATTCCAGACTTGATTTGTTGTATTGATATGGACAACCAAGTGGCAATCACAACCCCAAACCATCATGTTGGGTTGAATGTCGCTATTGTGATTTTACCGGCGCCAAAAGAGTTTGTTACCGAACGTGGCTTACAAGCATTTGGCCCAGCTTATGTTGGCTTATCAACGCCGTACGAGCCTGCTGTAGCAAAACATTTTGCCAAGCTTGGTAAACAAAACGCCTCTTAAGCATTAAGCCTGCATTGCAACAAAGCCTGGTATTTGTGTAATGCGGGTTAACCAACGTTTGATGTGCGGATATTCCCTTAATTCAAAACCACCTTGATGTGCCACATGGGTATAAGCATAAAGCGCAATATCCGCTAAGGTAAATTGCTCACCGCATAAGAATGGCTGCTGTGAAAGTGTAGACTCCATGACGCTAAGTGCTTTATAGCCTTTGGTATGTAAAGAGTGGTACTCGGTTAAACGGTCATCTGGTAAGCCTAAATACAGTTGAATATAACGGGCCACGGCAATATAGGGCTCATGACTGTATTGTTCAAAGAACAACCATTGATACATTTTTGCTTTGCTAAACTCATCCGTTGGGATAAGTGTAGAGCCCGCAGCTAAATAGCCCATAATCGCGTTTGATTCAGATAATACTCTGCCATCATCAAGTTCAATTAACGGTATTTTTCCTGCTGGGTTTTTAGCTAAATAAGCGTTGGTTTGTGTATCACCATTAGCAATACTCATCTCTTGCCATTGATGCTCAATATTGAGCATATGTAACACCAGTTGCACTTTGTAGCAGTTGCCAGAGACGCTATCGCCGTATGCTTTTATCATGTTCTGTCTGCTCCAATTCCAGCGATTATTTTTTAACTAAGCTCGAAATCAGGGCGCGCAATGCCGCTGGCTTAACCATTTTAGCCATATAGTGATAACCACGTCGTTCAATGTCATCAACAAGATCTTTATTGGTATTGGCGGTAATCAAAATCCCGGGCACGTGTGCACCATAGCGAGAACGAATATCATCCATGGCATCTACGCCATTTTTATCATCATCTAAATGGTAATCTGCCAAAATAATGTCTGGTGCAACACCTTTAAGCCCTAGCTTAATGCGTGCATCAGCGATATCGGTTGCACAAATGACCTCACATTGCCATCGGCTTAAAAGTGAATCAAGCCCTGCTAAAATAGCTTCTTCGTTGTCTATGCATAACACCTTAACACCAGCAAGAGGCTGCATTAGCGAAGGTATAGGTTTGGTCACTACTTGGCTGACGGTTTGCCCTAAAGGCACCATGATAGAAAACATAGAGCCTTGGCCTAACACAGACTGCACTTGAATAGGATGGTCGAGGACTTTACTTATTCTATCTGCAATCGCCAATCCAAGACCTAAACCACTTACATTGCGGCTACTGGGGTGGTTTAAGCGTTTAAACTCTTTAAAAATCTCTTGGGTTTCGTGCTCATCGATACCGCAGCCAGTATCGAGCACTTGAATCTCAATAAACTCCCCACGATGACGACAACCTAATAACACCCTGCCACCGCGGGCATAACGATACGCATTGGTTAAAAAGTTTTGCAATATGCGCCTCAGTAAAGACGGATCAGAATTTACCGTTGCTGAGCATGGCACCATCGCAAACGATATTTGGTTATCACCTGCCATTGCGTCAAATTCAATGGCCAATCCATTAATCACCTCTGAAATTGAAAAGTCGCGGCGATTAACATCCACCATGCCAGAATCAAGCTTAGAAATATCCAACAAATCGGTAAGCAGCTCACCGGCAGTTTTTAATGAGCTATTCACGTGGGTTAACGTGGTGCGCGCTTCTAAATCTAAATTTGGGTATTGTGATAATGACGCGGTAAATAACCTTGCGGCATTGAGCGGCTGCATTAAATCATGGCCAACGGCTGCAAGAAATCGGGTTTTAGAGGCATTAGCCAGCTCCTCTTGCGATTTGGCTTCCAGTAACTCGCTGTTGAGCATCGCCAATTCATAAGTACGCTCTTGCACTCGACTTTCTAGGGTTTCGTTGGCTTCAAGTAAGGCTTTTTCTTGTAAACGATATTGAGTGATATCAGTAAAGGTCATCACAAAACCGCCATCAGGCATTGGGTTACCCTGGATTTTAATCACTTTACCGTCACGACGTTCTCGCTCTGAAGTATGCGGCGTGCCATTGCGCATATGCTGCACCCTAATGGCCACTTTTTGCTCTATATCACCAGGGCCACAAAATCCACGCGATGCATTAAAGCGCACCACATCGGCAATCGGCATACCTTGCTGCAAAAAGCCGTCTGGGTATTGATATAAATCGGCATAACGATAATTCCATGCAACTAAATTAAGGTCTTTATCGACCACGCTCATCCCTTCATAGGCATGTTCAATGGCGCCGCGCAGCATGTCCTGACTTAAAATGATTTTGGATGATGCTTCATCAACCAGGCTGAACACTTCATCGAGCGCTAAATCTCGTCCTTGCAGTACCGAGTCCATCACTAATGACGCACTGGAGGCACCAAGTACACCAGACAACATATGCTCGGTGTGGGCGATGAGCTCCTCTGGCGCGGCTTTATACCAACTGTCACTTTTTACCGCCTCGGGTGAAAAACGACTAAAACTTTCATACGCACGAGTCGGGCTGACAAATCGACTGGCCAAGATTAATAAATCTTGTTGTGAAATGGGCCCCTGGCGCTTATTCGTGTCTTGCTTTAATGACCAGGGTTTAACAAAGTGGCTTGCCTGAATCCGCTCAGCAACCCCTGCCCTAAACCAAATAGACCCCAACACGTAACACACTACATTTGCCAGTAACGCGACTAACGTATCACTGACATTAGGCGTAATCGAGTTAAGCAAATCAAACTCACCGCCAATTAACCTTGCTCCAACCCCTTGAAGTAAAATAAAGCACCACAAGCTAAAGCCTACGGCAAGGCCGAGATAAACCCCAGTACGATTACCGTGTTTCCAATACAATCCTCCCACCAATGCTGGCGCCAATTGTGAAAACGCACCAAACGACAACATACCCAGTTGTGATAATGAATCGCTGTCTGCCAAAGTTAAATAACTTAAATAACCAAAGCCTAAAATCACTACAATCGCTAAGCGACGAACATTAAGTAATAACTGCGAGAATTGGCTAAAATTTTTCTCTCTGATCTGTCCGGTGCGCAACAAAAACGGCACGAGCCATTCGTTACTCACCATTACGCTGATGGTGACTACTGCAACAATCACCATACCTGTGGCTGCAGACAAAGTGCCCAGTAAAGCAATCACGGCTAGAAAGGGTTGGTCAAGTGCTAGTGGTAAGTTGATGACATAGGTATCAGCGGTAACAGAGTCGTCCAATAACACTTTACCGGCCAACGCTAAAGGGGCAACAAACATGCCGAATAAAGCCAAGTAAATAGGGAAAATCCAACGTGATTTTTTTAATATATGCTCGCCGCCGCATTCCACCACCATGACGTGAAACTGTCTTGGCATACATAAAAATGCCGCCATACCGACAAATAATTCAGGTAAAAATGATTCCAAACGCAAGTGGCTATTTTCTATTAACCCTTTCGCTGAGGCTTGCTGCCAAATATCGCCAAACCCATCAAAAAAACCAAAGCTAATCACAACCCCAACAACAATAAAGGCGGCTAATTTAACCAAAGACTCAAACGCAATAGCGACCATCATTCCGGGGTTATGTTCTGTGGCATCAAGTTTTCGAGTACCAAATAAAATGGCAAACACGGCCAATAACATAGTGATTAACAGCGGCACAGCAACGGGGCTTAACGGGTTGTCGTCGGGCTGAAATAGATTAAGGCTAAACACCATCGCTTTTAATTGCAGCGCGATGTACGGCATGATGCCAAAGAGTGCAATAAGGGTAACAATTGCGGCTAATAATTGTGACTTGCCATAACGGGCTGCAATAAAGTCAGCCACCGAGGTAATATTTTGCGCTTTAGACACCACCACCATTTTACGCAACATACCAAAACCAAGGGTAAACACTAAAATGGGGCCAACAAAAATAGGTAAAAAAGACCATAAATCAGTCGCAGATTGTCCAACAGTGCCCAAAAAGCTCCATGATGAGCAATACACCGCCAAACTTAAGCCGTAAATCCACACTTGCAGTTTTTGGCTGATTTTACTAAACCAGCGCTCAGCACCCCATGCCAAAATAAACAGAAGTGACACATAGAGCACCGCAATTACAGCAACAATAAGAGTTAAATTCATTAGGCGTCCGTTATCATTTTATTGTTATTTACAATCAATTTTATTCTTACTCCAACAAAGCGGGTTGAACATAAAACAATCGACTCTAGCTAAATTTGAGATTTTACTTGTTGTCAGCAGCACTTTTTAATCATATTAACACGTGCAACAGACTAAATATTAAGGATATTTTAAAACTAGACCAAGGTCTAATAGTTTTGGTAGTCGGTTGCAGATGATACTTTAGCCACGCCATTTTTTAGAAAGGGAAGCCCCTATGAGCTCGCAGTCTCTTTACAAAGTTCCTAGTGACATTGCAGACAACGCACTGGTTAATAACGATCAATATAAGAAAATGTACCAGGAGTCCATTGTTAATCCAGAAGGTTTTTGGAGAGAACACGGCAAACGTATCGATTGGATTAAACCTTACACTAAAATTAAAAAAACCTCATTTGATGATCACAATTTATCAATCAACTGGTTTTATGACGGCACATTAAATGCCTCAGCAAACTGTTTAGACCGTCATTTAGAACAGCACGGCGATAAACTGGCCATCATTTGGGAAGGTGATGACGCCAATGAACAGCGTAAAATTACCTATGCAGAATTACACGCTGACGTTTGTAAATTTGCCAATGCATTACGCGGCCAGGGTGTTGGCAAAGGCGATATCGTCACAATTTACATGCCTATGGTGCCAGAAGCTGCTGTAGCGATGCTTGCTTGTGCCCGAATTGGTGCCGTTCACTCTGTGGTATTTGGTGGTTTCTCACCAGATTCAATTGCAGCAAGAGTTATTGATGGTAAATCTAAAGTACTAATTACCTCAGATGAAGGCGTACGTGGTGGCCGTAAAATTCCGTTAAAACGCAGTGTTGATGAAGCGATTGCCAACCCTGATGTCACCTCGGTTGAAAAAGTCATTGTATTAAAACGTACCGGTGGCGATATTGATTGGGTTGAAGGCCGTGATGTGTGGTGGCATTCGTTAATGGAAGTCGCATCTGAGTATTGCCAACCCGTTGAAATGAATGCTGAAGACCCATTATTTTTACTCTATACCTCAGGCTCAACCGGTAATCCTAAAGGCGTGCTGCATACCACTGGCGGATACATGGTTTACGCCTCGATGACACATGAGTATGTATTTGATTATAAAGCCGATGAAGTTTACTGGTGTACTGCTGATGTTGGTTGGATTACCGGCCACTCGTACATGGTGTATGGCCCATTTGCTAACGCTGCTACGGTATTAATACATGAAGGCGTGCCAAATCATCCGTCGCCTGCGCGTCTTGGCGAAATGATTGACCGTCATAATGTCAATATTCTTTATACTGCGCCAACATTAATCCGCGCATTAATGGCTGAAGGTAAAGAGCAATTTAGCAGCTATAAAGGCGACTCACTGCGCATTATGGGCTCAGTGGGCGAACCCATTAACCCTGAGGCTTGGCGTTGGTACCATGAGGTGATCGGTCATGAAAACTGCCCGATTGTCGATACTTGGTGGCAAACCGAAACCGGCGGTATTCTCATTAGCCCATTACCGGGCGCAACAGACACTAAACCCGGTTCTGCTACCCGTCCATTTTTTGGGGTACAACCTGCATTAGTCGACAACATGGGCAATATCGTTGACGGCGCCACAGAAGGTAATCTGGTGATTCTTGACTCTTGGCCAGGCCAAATGCGAACGGTATACGGCGACCATGACAGGTTTGCCCTAACCTACTTTAAAACGTTCCGTGGCATGTACTTTACCGGTGACGGTGCCCGTCGTGATGAAGATGGTTATTACTGGATTACAGGTCGAGTCGATGATGTGATTAACGTATCAGGTCACCGTTTAGGCACAGCAGAAGTAGAAAGTGCGTTAGTGTCGCATGATCTCGTCGCTGAAGCGGCTGTAGTGGGTTACCCTCATGATATTAAAGGACAAGGCATTTATGCTTATGTGACCTTAACTCGTGGAACAGAACCCACTGAAGAGTTACGCCTAGAATTACGCCAATGGGTACGTAAAGAAATTGGTGCGTTAGCGACACCAGATCTAATTCAATGGGCTAGCGGACTACCTAAAACGCGTTCGGGTAAAATTATGCGTCGTTTCTTGCGTAAAATTGCAGCCAATGAAGTGACCAACTTAGGGGATTCTTCAACGCTAGCAGATCCAGCGGTAATCGACACCTTAATCGAAACCCGTTTAAACAAAACGGAATAACGTGACTTAAGTTAGTGTTCTATCCACCCATGAGAAATCCTGACCAATTTCTCTTTCGGCCCCTCATTGAGGGGCTTTTTTTTGTCTTAATTAGTTTTCATCGTTAACCTAGTTAGCAGGCAGCTCACCATAGACGGTGTCGATACTCACTTGATAAACATGTTCTGCTTGGGCTAATTTATAACGGGTTGTCTGACCAACAGCTAATTTTAGCGTTCTGTCTTTGTCGACAACATTAGGTGCGCCGTTAGACAAATCACTCAAACTCACTGTGAGTTGAATATTTTCAGCCTGTAGCTGCTTTGACGTCATCGTCACAACATAATCACCTTCGACCTCAACGGAGACAGTTTCGTTTAACCCCATAAGGATATTCGACGTTGATGAGGTCGTATCTTGTGAGTCAGTGACATATTCTTCAATTGAAAACCCGACTACCAATCCTTGTTCTGCCATGGCAAAATGACTGACAACAAACAAAGCAAGTAATAATAAATACTTCATGGTTGATACTCCTAATATTACGTTTTTTTATTCTATTTTTAATGGCGAACCTGTCCTAGCAAAAACAAACTTTAACCCACTATTTTTGAGATTAAATCTACACTAAGTCAAAATAAAAAACAGTGTTTAGCTTGCGATTAACTATAAATGATACGGCTTTAGATAAAATGAGATAGTGATAACGCCCTATCAATAAATGCGACTGAATATAACCGAGCAACCAAACTCAGAACCCCATTGAAAACATTAAACTCCAACGGCCAATTGTATGCTCATTAACCTTCGCGACTACCAACAACAAGCCGTAGACGCCGCTGTAACGCATTTTAAACTCAGCCAGCAATCAGCAGTGCTAGTGCTTCCTACTGGCGCAGGCAAAAGCATTGTGATTGCAGAGCTTGCAAGGATCGCTAATGGTAATGTTTTAGTGCTCACCCATGTCAAAGAGTTAGTGGCACAAAATGCCGAAAAAGTCGGGTTGTTGACTCAAGAAGCCAATATTTATTCTGCTGGACTTAAGCAAAAAAAAGCCAATGGTAAAACCGTTGTCGCTAGTGTTCAATCGGCTTCTCGCGCGCTCAACCAATTTGCTCAAGCATTTTCACTGGTCATTATTGATGAGTGTCATCGCGTCAGTACTGAGTCAACCAGTCAGTATCAACAACTGCTGACTCATTTACGTACTAAGAACCCACAAATAAAACTATTGGGACTCACCGCTACGCCTTATCGGCTTGGATTAGGCTGGATATATCGCCATCATTATCACGGAAAAGTGGGCAATACAGATAAACCCATATTCGACAAATGCATTTTCGAGTTACCCATGCGGCCATTAATCAAAAAAGGCTATTTAACCCAACCCACTATTTTTGATGGACTGAGTGCGCAATATGATTTTAGCAACCTAGCGACACCACAAAGCGATGAATATTCGCAAGCTGAAGTTGACAGCTTACTCCATCATCAAGGCCGCGCGACCACAGCCATTATTAAACAAGTAAAACAGCTTGCTCAACATCGACAAGGTGTGCTCGTTTTTGCGGCTACCGTACGCCATGCCAATGAAATAATGGCATTAATGGGCGATGATGCCGCATTGATTACCGCACAAACGCCCCATGTTGAACGTGATGAAATTATTGACCATTTTAAAACAAAGCAACTTAAATTTATTGTTAACGTTGCGGTATTAACCACAGGCTTTGATGCACCCCATGTCGATTTAATCGCGATATTACGGCCCACAGCATCAGTCAGCCTATTTCAACAAATGATTGGCCGGGGCTTGCGGCTCTCTCCCAACAAAACCGATTGTTTAGTGATCGACTATGCTGCCAATGGTTACGACTTATTTTACCCCGAAGTTGGCCAGGCCAAACCAAACAGTAAATCAGTTCCTGTGCAAGTGCATTGCCCAATTTGCCAATTCGCCAACACCTTTTGGGGGCTGGTTGACGCTGATGGCGACATCATCGAACACTTTGGCAGACGCTGCCAAGGATTGATTGATGACACTAAACAATGTGATTTTCGATTTCGTTCAAAATCGTGCCCTGACTGTGGCGCTGAAAATGACATAGCCGCGCGTATTTGCCAAACCTGTCAGTCGACCTTAATTGATCCAGATAAACGTCTTAAACAAGTGTTAAATGCCCAGCATCACCATTTATTTAAATGCCAAGAAATGTTGTTACTTGACCAAGATGAAAAGCTGGTCATTCAATACATTGACATTGAAGGTAACGACTTCAAGCAAACTTTCCAATTTTCTACACCCGCTCAACGCCGAGCATTTTACGCCGTGTTTGTACTAAGTCACACTCGTACGCCCGGTTTATTACACCCACAATATAATCGAGCCAACGATGTACTAGTCGATAAAGCCCGCTTTAGGCAGCCCGATTTATTGCTGTTAAAGAAAAACAAACACCGCTGGGATTTAGTTGATTCATTTTTTGATTATCAAGGCAAATATAAAATCGATATGAGTTAAAACAAAATTAATCGCGATGCATTATGAAAAAAAAAGCGCATATGGTATAAATTGCCCATATCATTAAACAGGAGTCACCATGTTTGTAGTTATTTTTGGCCGCCCAGCTTGCCCATTTTGCGTTCGCGCTGTTGAATTGTCTGAAAAATTAGCCGCTCAAAGCGAAGATTTTAAATTTAAGTATATTGATATTCACGCAGAAGGGATAACTAAAGCAGACCTTTCTAAGAGTGTGGGTAAAACCGTAGAAACTGTGCCACAAATCTTTATTGATGAGCAGCCAATAGGTGGTTGTACTGAATTTGAAGCTTATGTTCGTCAAAACAATTTATTAAAGTAACTTGCTAAATTTGATGCTCACATCGAGTAGGGTGAGGCGTCACCGCCCCATCCCTCTCACAGAACCGTACGTACGGACCTCGTATACGGCTCATGCATACTTCCATTCAGCATAGTTGCTGAACACATACCCTGTCCTATCATG
>NZ_BMQV01000020.1 GCF_014648295.1 Shewanella saliphila | reverse complement strand
ATGATAGGACAGGGTATGTGTTCAGCAACTATGCTGAATGGAAGTATGCATGAGCCGTATACGAGGTCCGTACGTACGGTTCTGTGAGAGGGATGGGGCGGTGACGCCTCACCCTACTCGATGTATCTGTAATTCAAACTCTGCATTCAATAAAAGCTGTTCTTCGTGAGTAAACAGCTTATTTTGACTGTTTTTACAGCAATACGTATATAAGTAGTTGATTAGATATAGCAATAAAAAATTATTTTGCATGAGTTAACCTTGTTTAGATTGTTAAAAAGGCGCTGATTTATATGCCTTTTTGAAAAAAATGTTAATATCCTCAACTTAGATGTGTGTTTTCACTATGATCTAGCTCTAATTTTTCGCTATAATGAGCACCGCCTCAAACTATGATTTTAGCGACACCGTCGTGGTTCGCTAAAGTATTGAAATATAAAAATTCCAACACCCTCTGGGAGATAAGTGGATGAGCAATGCGCCAGTCGATACCGGACGTCGCAGATTCCTGACAGCCGCAACCGCCGTAGTAGGTGGTGCTGGTGCCGTCGCTGTAGCGGTTCCTTTCATCAAGTCATGGAATCCGAGCGCCAAGGCGAAAGCTGCAGGTGCGCCGGTCGAAGTAAATATTAGTAAAGTAGAACCAGGTCAGTTAATTCGTGTCGAATGGCGCGGAAAACCGGTTTGGGTCGTTCGTCGTACAGAAGCTGTACTAGAGAATCTTAAATCTCTAGACGGTCAATTACGCGATCCTGCTTCTGAAGAAATGCAGCAACCTGAATATGCTACTAACCCAGCACGTTCTATTAAGCCTGAATTCTTTATTGCAGTCGGTATCTGTACTCACCTAGGTTGTTCACCTACTTATTTACCTGATTCATTCGGTGAGCAGGTTGAAGGGGTAACATCTGGTTTCTTCTGTCCTTGTCACGGTTCTAAATTTGACATGGCCGGTCGTGTGTTCCAGGGTGTTCCTGCACCATTGAACCTCGTGATCCCGCCACACAAATATGTCGATGACGCTACCGTGCTTATCGGTGAAGACACAGGAGCGGCATAATGGTTAAGAACATTATTGATTGGATTGATGCGCGCATCCCAATGACGGCCACTTATAACCGTCACGTGGGTCAATATGCGACACCAAAGAACTTCAACTTTTGGTATTTCTTTGGTTCATTAGCGCTTTTAGTTTTAGTTAACCAATTACTCACGGGTATTTGGTTAACCATGAATTACGTACCAACAGCTGAAGGCGCGTTTGCTTCAGTTGAATACATCATGCGTGATGTTGAGTACGGCTGGTTACTTCGTTATATGCACTCTACGGGGGCATCGGCGTTTTTCTTTGTCATCTATATGCACATGTTCCGTGGCTTAATCTACGGTTCTTATCAAAAACCAAGAGAGCTATTATGGCTGTTTGGTATGTTGATTTTCCTTGTGCTAATGGCTGAAGCATTCATGGGTTACCTATTACCTTGGGGACAAATGTCTTACTGGGGCGCACAGGTAATTATCTCTTTGTTTGGCGCTATCCCTATTATTGGTGATGACCTTACATTGTGGATCCGTGGTGACTACGTTATTTCGGGTGCTACCCTAAACCGTTTCTTCGCATTACACGTTATTGCGCTGCCACTTGTATTAGTTGTTTTAGTGTTCTTACACTTAATTGCACTACATGAAGTGGGCTCAAATAACCCTGATGGTGTAGAAATTAAAAAGAACAAAGATGAGAACGGATGGCCTATTGATGGTATTCCATTCCACCCTTATTACACTGTAAAAGATATTATGGGTGTAGCGGGCTTCTTAATCGTGTTCTGTTATGTATTGTTCTTCATGCCTGAAGGCGGTGGATACTTCCTTGAAAAGCCAAACTTTGAAGCGGCTAACCCAATGAAGACTCCTGAGCATATTGCACCGGTTTGGTACTTCACACCTTTCTATGCCATTTTACGTGCGATTCCTGATAAGTTATTGGGTGTCATTGGTATGGGTCTGTCTATAGCAGTGTTATTTATTCTGCCCTGGCTTGACCGTTGTAAAGTGAAGTCTATTCGCTATCGCAGCATGATCCACAAGATCAACATTGCACAATTTACTGTGTCGTTCATTATTCTTGGTTATTTAGGTGTGGTTCCTGCGACTCCTGAGCTAACTATTGCGGCACGTATTTTCACTTTCACTTACTTTGGTTTCTTCGTAGCCCTATGGGTTTACAGTAAAAATGAGAAAACAAAAGAAGTACCAACGAGGGTGACACACTAATGAAAAAGTTATTAATTGCATTAGTTACTTTGTTGCCATCTTTGGCGATGGCAGCAAGTGGGCATAATGTTCACTTAGAAAGCGCTAACGTTGACTTACATGACAAAGCGTCATTAGAACGTGGCTTGGATTTATTCCAACAATACTGTTCAGGTTGTCACAGCACTCAATATCAGCGTTATGAACGTGTTGCTGCAGATATCGGTATTTCAACCGATGATATGCGTAGCAAATACATTCTTAACGATGCCAAAATCGGCGATTTAATGGAAAACGCAATTCCTACCGCTGATGCAGCAAAATGGTTTGGTGCAGCGCCTCCAGACTTAACGCTGGTTGCTCGTGTACGTGGTGAAGACTGGGTATATTCATACCTTAAAGGTTTTTATGCTGATGAGACTCGTCCATTTGGCGTAAATAACACAGTGTTTCCATTAGTGGGTATGCCACACGTATTACAAGACTTACAAGGTCTTGCAGTAAAACAAGACGATGGCACTTTTGTTACCACTGGTGGCAAATTGACGGCAGAAGAGTATGACCAAGCAGTGCGTGATATCACGGGCTTCTTAGTTTACTCGGCTGAACCTGTACAGTTAGAGCGTAAAGCTTTAGGTATGTGGGTACTTGGATTCTTGTTTATTTTCTTCATCATTGCGTATTTGTTGAAGAAAGAGTACTGGAAAGATGTACACTAGCTATCAATAACGGTTATTATACATTATCCGCATATTGTAAACGGGGGGCTTAGCCCCTCGTTTGTTTTGTTTTTTTTAGATTCTGGAGGGTATCAATGGCTGTTGCTGCCAACAAGCGCTCTATCATGACACTTTTTTCTGGTGCCGATGATTTATATAGTCACCAAGTACGTATCGTATTGGCTGAAAAAGGGGTTACTGTTGATGTTTTACAAGTTGACCCAAGTGAAATGCCTGAAGATTTACTTGAAGTCAATCCGTACAACTCAGTACCGACTTTAGTTGATCGTGAATTAGTGTTGTACGAATCGCGTATTATTATGGAGTATTTGGACGAGCGTTTTCCGCATCCTCCATTAATGCCAGTATATCCGGTATCTCGCGGTCAAAGCCGTTTGATGATGCACAGAATCGACACCGACTGGTATGTGCTTGTTGATCGCATCCGTAACGGTGATAAAGCTGATGCAGCGCGTAAAGAGTTAACCGAAAGCTTAGTTGCTTTAGCGCCAGTATTTGCTGAAATGCCATATTTTATGAGCGAAGAGTTTGGTCTATCTGACTGCTACTTAGGCCCATTATTATGGCGTTTACCTGTATTAGGCATTAACTTAGATCCTCGTACAGCAAAAGAAATTAATGCCTATATGACTCGTATTTTTGAGCGCGAATCATTTAAAGCATCATTAACTGAGGCTGAGCGCGAAATGCGCATGGGCATGTAATGAAACCAATAACACCTAATCGTCCGTATTTATTGCGCGCTTACTATGAGTGGTTGATGGATAACCATTTAACGCCGCATGTTGTCGTGGACGCTTTTGTTAAAGGTACCCAGGTTCCACAGCAATTTGTTAAAGACGGCCAAATCGTATTAAACATTGCAACTGGAGCTGTGGCCAATCTTCACATGACAAACGATGCCGTAGAGTTTAATGCACGTTTTGGCGGAGTACCGCAAAACGTATTTTTACCTATGGCTTCTATCGTCGCTATCTATGCCCGTGAAAACGGCGCGGGTACGGTGTTTGATATGGAAGATGCTTACATGATCGAAGATGAACACGATGAGCTTTCATCAGTGCCTTCATCTATGAAGTCAGTTGAAGAACCTTCAACAGCGCCAGAGACGACTAAGTCGACCAGTTCAGACGACAAAGCTAAACGCAGAAGTCACCTAACAGTGGTTAAGTAATTAACAGCCGTTAGGACATAAAACCAGTCGCAAGGCTGGTTTTTTTTAACCTAAAAAAGGCTTGTGAGATCGATAATGTTATTGATGATTGATAATTATGATTCATTTACGTTTAATCTTGTTCAGTATTTTCAAACACTCGGACAAGAGATTGTGGTTAAACGTAATGATGAAATCACGGTTGCACAAATTGAAGCATTAGCGCCAAGTCATTTGGTTATTTCACCGGGGCCCTGTACGCCTAACGAAGCAGGCGTTTCGCTGGCAGCCATTAAGCATTTTGCGGGTAAAATACCTATCTTAGGTGTGTGTTTAGGTCATCAAGCTATCGCACAAGTGTTTGGCGCAAATGTTATTCGTGCTAAGCGTGTTATGCATGGCAAAACCAGTTTAATTGAACATAATCAACAAGGGCTTTTTTCTGCACTTGCACAGCCTCTTCAGGTCACTCGTTATCATTCTTTACTGATAGACCATGTGCCACCAGGATTTCAACTTGATGCTTGGTTTGACGACCCAATGCACGGCAGAGAAATTATGGCCATGAGTCATCGAGCACTCAATTTATATAGTGTGCAGTTTCATCCAGAATCGATTTTAACCCAGCAAGGGCATGAGTTACTGGCTAACTTTTTACGAGCTTAATACCTTTAAAATCGTATTTTATGTTACAACTTCAGTCCTTCACCACCGGCCAATCTATGTTATAAATAGCGCTTAAAATAATAAAAGGGATGATCATGACCAGCATTTTGCGACATTTTGCCATTAGTGCAGTTTCTTTAGCCATGATAAGTGGCTGTGCGGCCACTGTCGATTCGGCACCAACAACAACGGCTTCAACCACTAAGATTACCGTACCACTCGCGTCTCCACCAAAAGCAGAACAAGCGTTAACACTCAATCAAATTATGGCTAATCCAGATTGGATGGGAATATTTGCGCGTGGCGCTTATTGGAGCGATGACAGCCAATCAGTGTATTTTAGTCGCCAGGCTCACCAAGCGCCGATACGTGATTATTACCAGCAAAATATTACAGCCACAACGGCAGAGCAGCTTGAGCTGTCTCAGTTACATTTAGCTGATCAACGAAACGGTGTTATTAATTCAACTAAAACTAAAAAAGCCTATATTTATCAAGGTAATGTTTTTGTAAAAGATTTACAAAGTGGAAATGTTAGCCAGTTTACTCGTCAAAATGATGCTATTAATGGCGTCCGTTTTTTGAATAATGGTGACTTGGCTTACTGGCAAGGCAATAACATTTTCCGCCTACATCAAGCCACTGGTATGGTTGAGCAAATCGCCGCCATCCAAATGGTTAATGAACCGCAAAAAACGCAAGACCCAAGCAGTTATATTGCCAAGCAGCAGCATAGACTGACCGACTACGTTACCTTACAGCATAACAATGACAAATCACGTGAACAATACCGTGAATCATTGGCTAAAGCAGACCCAACATTTTCAGCTCAGCCTTGGTATTTAGGCGACAGTGAAACCATTTCTGAAATGAGTCTGTCACCCGATGGTCGTTATGTGATGCTGGCGCTGACCGATAAAAATTATACCTGGCGAGCAGAGCACGACATCATGCCAAATTACCTCGGTAAAGATGGCTATATTGATGCAGTGCCTGCGCGTGCTCGTGTGGCTGAAGATGCTTTTCCTGGGCAACGACTAGTGCTGCTTGATTTAGCGGAGCACACTAAAAAAGACATCACAATCGAAGGACTTACGGGTTTTGATGAAGATGTCTTAGCCAGCGTTAAGGCTGAAAACGCCAAAGCTCAAGGCGATAGTTACAAAAGTGAAAAAGCCCCACGCTTAATTCAACTCATGCAAGATTGGGAGTGGAACCAAAGCGCCATGCAATGGCGAGATACTGATAACCAATTAATAGTCATGCTTGAGGCGGTTGATAACAAAGACCGTTGGATCGCTCGAGTGGATTTACAAAAAGGCAAACTTGTAACCGAGCACCGTCTTCACGACGACGCATGGGTTAACTATAACTACAACCAATTTGGTTGGGTAACGGGCACTGACTCGGTTTACTATTTGTCTGAAGAGTCAGGATTCTCACACCTTTATGTTAAAACCGCAGCAGGCAAAGTTAGCGCGTTGACCAGCGGAAAATTTGTGGTGGATAATGTGACCTTGTCACCCGATGGCAAATACCTCTATTACCGTGCTAACAAGGATCACCCTGGCAGCTATAACGTGTACCGAGTTGAGATTGCCTCAGGTAAAGATGAACAGCTCACACAATGGTTTGGTACGTTAGATTACAGTTTAAGCCCTGATGGCCTGGCACTATTGTTAACCGCTTCAACAGCTACTCACCCTGATGAACTTTATATCCAAGCCATTGGTGGAGAAATTAAGCAGCTGACGGATTACACCAGTAGTGAATTTAAGCAATACCCTTGGCAAATGCCGCAAGTTGTTGCAGTGCCTTCAAACCATGGTGCGGGTGAGGTCTATGCTAGAGTGTACTTACCGCAAGGTTATGATGCCGAGCAAGCAGATAAATACCCAGCAGTGGTGTTTAACCACGGCGCGGGCTATTTGCAAAATGCCCATTATGGTTTTTCTGGTTACTTCCGTGAATATATGTTCCATAACTTATTAACGCAACAAGGTTATGTGGTGATGGACATGGATTACCGCGGCTCTAAAGGTTACGGCCGTGACTGGCGCACTGCAGTGTACCGCAACATGGGCCACCCTGAAGTGGAAGACTTAAAAGATGGTGTGGCTTGGCTGGCAACGAACGCCAACGTCGATGCTCAGCGAGTCGGTACTTACGGCGGCTCGTATGGTGGCTTCTTAACCTTTATGGCATTATTTAATGAGCCAGAATTATTCCAAGCAGGGGCTGCATTACGCCCTGTAACCGACTGGGCTCATTATAATGCACCTTATACTGCTAATATTTTAAATACGCCAGATATCGATCCTATTGCTTATGAGCGTAGCTCGCCGATAGAACATGCTCAAGGACTGCAAAAGCCGTTGTTGATTATGAGTGGTGTGCTAGATGATAACGTGTTTTTTCAAGATAGCGTACGTATGGTGCAACGGTTAATTGAGCTTGAAAAACCGATGTTTGAAACCGCTATTTATCCGGTTGAACCACACGGTTTTGTGCAACCGTCTAGTTGGTTAGATGAATACCGTCGTATTTATAAACTATTTGAGCAAGAGTTAAAATAACCACTCTAGCTTCAATTTATTAAATAAATACCTATTAAGGCTTTCTTTGGAGAGCCTTAATTTTTATGATTGACTCAAAATAGTAATCAAGGAAAGTGTTGAGTGGCAATATCTGTAGCGGGTGGCGTTAGGCCCGGAAAAGTCATCGAAATTGAACGTCGCCTCTACAATCAAATTATTGTGGGCAAGCAGCCTGTGAGTTCAATGCTCGATGAGTTAAATACTGAGATCGAAGAAAGTGCCAATAAACTTGATATTGAACGTAAAGCGTTAAAGCTGCGTATCGAAAAACAAGTTAAAGAGCGCCAAATTTATCTAGAGGTATCAACTCATTTAACTCAGACCGTTAAAAATACGATTGAACACCAACTGGCGTTACCTCAGTCGATTATCGACTCATCTGGGATTACTGAAAGTCAGATATTGTTGTTAGATTTATTGCTAAGCCCAGATCTCAACTTAAACCGTCTACGGCCTATTATTGAAGATAATAGCTGGTTATGCCGTGATTTAATCAACTTAATCAATAGTCCGTCATCGCGCCACAGAAGACCGAAAAATGGCGATGTGAAAGTGACCGATATTAAATTGGTATTAAATTATATTGGTTTAGAAAATCTACGGACACTGATCCCATATTTTTGCCTGCGTAATTGGTTACCCTCAGGTAATACTCATTTGCTTTGGATTACACGTAAATTGTGGCGTTATAGCATTATGAGTGCCATCGCCGCGCAAACCTTGGCTCAGCTGCATAATAAAGAACCCAGCCTAACGTATACTTGCTCGTTAATGTATCAGTTTGCGACCTCAATTATGCTGACCCAAAGCGGACGAATATTTGATAAAACCTGGGGGACATGGCTGCGTGAGGCCAGTCAAAGTCGAGACAAACAAGTCTATGACGCCATTATGGCGACGGAGTTTCCTGCTGAAGCTATTTTCAATCAGGTGATGTTGCACGGTCATACATTAAATTGGCAATTGCTTAATTTACTCAAGTTTGAAGACTCTAAAATTACGCTTGTGCTTAAAGAGCTTGACCAAGATTATCACTTTACTGAGCTTTCGCCTGAAGCCGCTATTGTGGCCAAAGCAAGTTGTTACGCCAAAGTGCTATTATTAGAAGAGCAACAACTTATCGACCCACAAGAAAAACGTATTATGTTTGATTATTACGAGTTTTCTACCCAAGAGTTGTTGCGATTGAAAGCACAGAACTTTCGTAAACTCGATTTGTTGTAAATCAATTTTTATCCGTAAAATAACAAATGTTAAAATTGTGTAGTTATTCACTTTTGGTGAATAGCTACACAAAATCTACTCAAATAACTTTTTTTATGACTATTTATGCTTGGTATCCCCCTAATAAACGCTTTTTTTAGTCATTATTTTCAATCTTTATGCATAATAGTATGCTGCCTTGCAGAAGTTAGCTGTACAGAACTGGTATTTTGATCACAATTTCGCTAATAATGTCCCATAAATAACACAAGCTTCCGCCGATGCACTTACAGAATATAAAGCAAACAGCGGAAACAGCGGCTTTCAAGCTGCCAACAACCTGAAGGATGAAATGCAATGAGTCTAGAAATGAATCTAACCCGTGCCCAATTCGATGAAGTCATGGTGCCTAATTATGCGCCTGCAGCCGTTATTCCTGTTCGCGGAGAAGGCAGTCGAGTATGGGATCAACAAGGCAATGAATTCATCGATTTTGCTGGTGGTATTGCAGTTAATTGTTTAGGTCATTGCCACCCCGCTTTAGTGTCTGCATTAAAAGAGCAGGGCGAAAAACTTTGGCACTTATCAAACGTAATGACCAACGAGCCTGCGCTTGAATTAGCCACTAAATTAGTTAACTCAACCTTTGCTGAGCGTGTCTATTTTGCCAACTCGGGCGCAGAAGCTAATGAAGCGGCATTAAAATTAGCCCGCCGTTATGCCTTAGATAACCATGGCGCTGACAAAGACCAAATTATTGCTTTTGACAAAGCATTCCACGGCCGCACCTTCTTTACTGTAACCGTTGGCGGACAAGCTGCATACTCAGATGGTTTTGGCCCTAAGCCGCAAAGCATCACCCACGTACCATTTAATGATATTGCCGCTCTAGAAGCCGTTATTTCAGATAAAACCTGTGCCATCATGCTTGAACCACTTCAAGGTGAAGGCGGGATTATTAATGGCGACCCAGAATTCCTAAAAGCTGTGCGCCGTTTAGCGGATAAGCATGATGCTTTGGTTATTTTTGATGAAGTACAAACCGGTGTAGGTCGTACAGGTGAGCTATTTGCTTACATGGGTACTGACATCGTGCCTGATATTTTAACCAGTGCTAAAGCATTAGGTGGCGGTTTCCCTATCGCGGCAATGTTAACCACGGCTAAAATTGCTGCTCATTTAAAGGTTGGCACACATGGCTCTACTTATGGTGGCAACCCATTGGCTTGTGCTATTGGTAATGCTGTGATGAATGTTGTTAACACCAAAGAAGTATTAGATGGCGTTAAACACCGTGAACAGCTATTCCGCGATGGTTTAGCGGCAATCAATGCCAAGTACGACGTATTCAGTGAAGTACGCGGTAAAGGTATGTTACTAGGTGCAGTGCTTAACGATAAATTTGAAGGCCGTAGCCGCGAATTTTTAGTTGCCTCAGTTGCCGAAGGTTTAATGTGTTTGATCGCAGGTGCTAACGTTGTGCGTTTTGCGCCATCATTGGTGATCCCTGAAACTGATATTGCAGAAGGCTTAGCACGTTTTGAGCGTGCAGTAGCAAAAGTAGTAGCAGGTTAATAACTAACTGAGTGCAAGCCTAGCTTGTACTTTTTTAGTTTGGGTTCGCCACCATACAAACCGCGCTGGCTTTATTTGTCAGTGCTGTTTGTTAGTGGCGCAATGAGGAGATTAAGATGTTAGTCATACGTCCTATCCGTGCAAGTGATTACGATGCACTTTATAGTATCGCAGTTGAATCAGGCCACGGTTTTACATCTTTACCAGTAAACGAAGAGTTACTGCGTTCAAAGATCGCTAGGGCAGAAGCATCTTTTACTAAGCAAATTGATAAGCCTTTTGACGAAGGCTACTTAATGGTGCTTGAAGACACCAAAACCAATGAAGTTGTTGGTACGTGTGGTGTTGAAGCCGCCGTCGGTATGCAAGATGCTTTTTATCATTACCGCTTAGGCACTGAGGTTTACCATTCTTCGCAAATTGCTGTGCGTAATGAAGTTGAGACCCTGACCTTATGCCATGACTATACTGGCGCTGCAGAGGTATGCACCCTGTTTTTAAAAGATGCATATCGCAAAGGAAATAATGGTCGCATGTTGTCGCGTTCGCGTTTTCTGTTATTGGCTCAGCATCCACAACGTTTTGGCGACACCGTCATTGCAGAAATGCGTGGTGTCAGTGATGACCATGGTGATTCCCCCTTTTATGAATGGCTACAACATCACTTTTTAGGCATTGATTTTGTCGAAGCAGATTATTTGTCTGGTTTAGGCAAGAAAGCGTTTATGGCCGAAATGATGCCACGCAATCCTGTGTATGTTTGCATGTTGCCTAAAAAGGCACAAAAAGTGATTGGCGAAGTTCATAAGAATACCAAGCCAGCACTGCGATTATTACAAGCCGAAGGCTTTAAGTTCCGTAATTACGTCGATATTTTTGATGGTGGTCCAACCGTTGAATGCGCTTTGAGCGAAATCCGCTCGGTTAAAAAAAGCCGCTTACTCACGGTGTCGATTGGCAAAATGCCACACGCAGATCATCATTTTATTTTTTCCAACACGTCGTTGGCTGATTATCGTGCATCAGCTGCCAAACTGTTGGTCTCTGATGAACACGACGATGTTGTTCTTAGCCCTGAAATTGCAGCCGGTTTACTGGTTAGCGATGGCGAACAAATTCGTGTTTTAGCAATGTAGGAGTAAGAAATGACACAATATATTCAAGGTCAGTGGTTAGCTGGCGAAGGTCATGATGTTAACTCAAGCAATCCAGCAAACGGTGAAGTGATTTGGCAAGGTAAAACCGCCACACCAAGCCAAGTTAATGCTGCGGTTGATGCTGCTCGTGCAGCCCAGTTTGATTGGTTTATGTTGGGCTATGAAGCTCGTTTGGCCATTGTAGAAGCGTATCGTGCACAACTAGAAGCAAATAAAGACGAAATCGCCGAAACAATCGCCCAAGAAACCGGTAAGCCACAATGGGAAACGGCCACAGAAGTGGGCGCAATGATGGGTAAAATTGGTTTGTCTGCTAAAGCACATGACAAACGTACCGGCACCGAAACAAACGACTTACCTGCAGGGCGCGCCGTATTACGTCACAAACCGCATGGTGTCGTGGCAGTATTTGGCCCTTATAACTTCCCTGGGCATTTGCCTAATGGCCACATTGTGCCAGCATTACTTGCGGGTAATACCGTGGTGTTTAAGCCGTCTGAGCTGACACCCAAAGTCGCTGAGTTAATGCTGAAATGCTGGGATAAAGCAGGCTTGCCTCAAGGTGTTGTTAACCTTGTTCAAGGTGAAGTTGAAACCGGTAAAGCACTGGCTTCGCATCCGCAAATTGATGGCTTATTCTTTACCGGTAGCTCGCGCACTGGACACATTTTACATCAGCAATATGCTGGTCATCCTGGCAAAATTTTAGCCTTAGAAATGGGCGGCAATAACCCGCTTATCGTTAAAGGTGTTACCGATACCAAGGCTGCAGTACATGACATCATTCAATCTGCGTATATTTCATCTGGCCAGCGTTGTACCTGTGCTCGTCGCTTATACGTTGAGCAAGGTGCGCAGGGCGATGCATTAATTGCTGAGCTTGTTACAGCGATTAAGCAAATCAAAGTGGGGCCTTGGAATGCTCAGCCGCAGCCATTTATGGGCTCGATGATTTCTGAAACTGCAGCCCGCGGTATGGTTGCTGCACAAGCAACATTGCAATCACTCGGTGGGGTATCACTCATCGAGTTAACCCAAGTAGAAGCAGGCAAAGGGATTGTCACTCCAGGGTTAATTGATGTAACCGATATTGAAGAACTGCCGGATGAGGAATATTTTGGTCCGTTATTGCAACTTGTACGTTACAGCGACTTTGACCAAGCCATTCATTTAGCCAATGCAACGCGTTATGGTTTATCTGCGGGCTTATTAGCAGACAGCCGCGACGATTATGACTACTTCTTAGCACGTATTCGTGCAGGTATTGTTAACTGGAACAAGCAAATCACAGGCGCATCTGGTGCCGCACCGTTTGGCGGTGTGGGCGCATCGGGTAACCACCGTGCAAGTGCATTTTATGCTGCTGATTATTGTGCTTACCCTGTGGCGTCAATGGAAGCCGACGCCGTTAGCCTACCTGCGACTTTAAGCCCTGGTTTATCAATTTAACCTGATAAGTCCATCGCATGATCCGTGCTGGCGAGTGTATTCTCGCTAGCCTTATTTACAAGGATTTAACCATGCATACAGACGTTAATGCTTTATTTGCCGAATTGTGGCAAGACTATATAAAGATGACACCCTCAGCGGCGAAAATTCATCAGTTACTGGGGCATGGCGCAGCGATCATTAATGATCATATTGCACTGCGCACGTTCAATATCGCCAAAGTTAATCTCAGCGTGTTAGCTGAGCATTTCACTTCAATTGGTTATGTTGATAGTGGTGATTACAAGTTTGAACAAAAAAAGCTTGTCGCTAAGCATTTTGAGCACCCAGACCCAACTCAACCGAAAGTATTTCTCTCGGAGTTGTTGGTAGAGGAATTTAGCCCAGAGCTGCAAAAAACCATTCATGGCTTAATTGATCAGGTTGATGTCGCTGACACAACCGCAGATAACTTTATTTATTCAGGCCGTCATTGGAACCTCGATAAAGCGACTTACAAAGCGCTGTTAGCTGAGAGTGAATATGCAGCTTGGGTTGCGGCGTTAGGTTACCGTGCTAACCACTTTACCGTATCGATTAACGATTTACCGCAATTTGAGCGCATTGAAGATGTTAACCAGGCACTAAAAGAGGCAGGGTTTGTTTTAAATGCGTCAGGTGGCGAAATTAAAGGTACACCAGAAGTGCTGTTAGAGCAGTCATCTACCATGGCCGATAAAGTGGTGGTTAACTTTACCGACGGTGATGCTGAGATCCCGAGTTGCTTTTACGAGTTTGCCCGTCGTTACCCAATGGACAGCGGCAAGCTATATACCGGTTTTGTTGCGGCATCAGCCGATAAGATTTTTGAAAGTACCAACACAATGATGTAATGTCAGTTACATAAAAAAGACCTGCTTGAGCAATCAAGCAGGTCTTTTTTATGGGTTCATCACGATTGCTTCATAATGATTGGCTATTGACCCATGACGATGGTGACACTCAGTCCGTTTAAGGTCTCACTTCGGCTAAACTGCAAACTAAAACCATATTGTTCGCAAATCTCTTTAACGATAGATAACCCTAAGCCATGGCCCATTGTCGCTTCATCTAAGCGAGCGCCTCTTGCTGTTAACGATGCGATTTTATCATGCTCCACGCCATTGCCATCGTCTTCAATTTGTAATGCTATATCGCCATTTTGCATTTGATTAATGCGCACTATTACCTGCGTATTGGTCCATTTAAAGGCATTGTCGAGTAAGTTACCAAATAGCTCCATACCATCTTCGCGGTGAATGGGGACCCTGCTGATGCTATCTGGATTAATAACGACACAGTTAATATCACGCTGGCGATGCACTTTATGCAGGGTATTAATTAAACTGTCGAAATCTTTGGGTACAGCTAATTGCGCTGCAGGCAGCATATCGCCAGTGATGCGCGCCGCTGCTAGTTTACGTTCAATCATTTTATGCACTAGGTCTAATTGCTGCTGCATGGCCATGGCTGCCTCTGGGTGAGATAACCCTAAGGCTTCAACTTGTTGCTGCATAACGGCAAGCGGGGTTTTTAATCCATGGCTTAAATTGCCTAAATTATTGCGACTACGCTCAATTTGCTTAGCGGTGTACTCCAATAATTGGTTGTAGGTTTCAGCGAGCGGGCGGATTTCTGCAGGGATTTGGGCAATTTCAAGTGAGGCAATCTCGCCTTCACGCAGTTTAGCTAGTGCCCCTTGAATTTGATTTACCGGCTTAAATGATTGACGCAAAATAATGAAAATACCGGCTATCATTGCCAGTAGCATGCCAATATTAATCGCCAGTTTGGTGCCAAATATTTCACTAAATACACGACGTCCAATACTGAGATCTTGCGCGACAGTAAGGGTTGCTGTGTTATCACTATCAGGTGCCCCGATACCAATTGATAATAATTGCATATCGTTGTTTTTTGGCCCCTTAGCTTGCCAAACCCGCTTTTGCTGCGCCTCAAGATTTACGATATGTAACTCGGCATCCCATAACGAACGCGAGCGAATGGTGTGGTCTGGTAGGTTTAATTGAAAGTAACGTCCTGAATAAGCGGGGCGGTAAAAGCTGGATAGTTGGTTTTGGTCTATCACCAATTCACCATTGTCTAGGCGAGTAGCAATAATAATGTGTTCTAAATCTTCTTCTAAACGATTAATAATCGAGTCATGAAAAGCATCACGTAACATTGACTCAAATAAAAATAGGCCAATTAAGGTGGCAATAATAATTAAACCACTCAGCCATAAGCTGAGCTTAAAGCGGATTGACATCATTCGACTAAACCGTGAAAAATATACCCTTGGCCGCGGCGAGTTTCGATGGTGGTTTTACCTAGCTTTTTACGAAGATGTGTCACGTAAACTTCGACTACATTACTCTCTTTTTCGTCATCGAACTGATATAGCTTGTCGGTAAGCTGTGATTTAGACAACAGCTTTTTGGGCGACATTAAAAAGATTTTTAACAGTCTAAATTCCATTGATGTAAGCTCATATTCTTGTTCGCCGACAGTGACTTTTTGCTCGTTTTCATCCAGGTTAATGCCACCATAACATAATTGTTTTGAGGCTGAATTTGCTCTGCCATGGGCACGATGAATAAGGGCTTGGATGCGAGCCAATAATTCTTGAGCATGAAATGGTTTACCCAAGTAGTCGTCGGCACCGGCATTAAAGCCTTCAACTTTTTCATGCCATTGACTGCGAGCCGTTAACATGATGACGGGGGTATTGACTCCGCGCTCACGCCATTGGCTTACTAACGAAAGCCCATTACCGTCAGGTAAACCTATGTCTAAAATGACACAATCATAGGTGGTTTCTTTCATTAGATAGTCTGCTTCGAGTGCTTTGTCGGTTACATCAGTAATATAACCGGCTTGCTTGAGCTGTTTTTCAAGTTCGGCAACTAATAATGGGTTATCTTCAACGAGTAGCAGTTTCATGTTTGGTACATTCGCTCGGTAATTGAGACATTGGATTTTGCATGCCATTAACAGCGTCTAGTTGCAGGTTAATAACATGTCCTTGGGCAAGTTTAAATTGTAAATCATAACGCCATTTGTCTTGATATTGAAACAACTGTGCGTCCACTAATTGGCCATCACAATATTGCGCTACCCAAGTTAAATAGTCATCTAATGGTCGTATATTACCAGATGTCACTAACTTTTGGACTTTATCGTGATCGAGAGGGAGTTCGTTAACAGGAATATGCTGTTGATTAGCGGTAATGGCCATTAAGCTGTTGATAGTGGCGATGAACAGGCTATTCATGTTCGCTCCCAAATAAAAAAAGTGGCGTTCAGAGTATGAACACCACTTTAAATATCTTGGCTTAAATCAAGCTGAAGCAGACATGATTGAAGCTTAACTCATGTTTAGCGAGTACCGTAAACCACGATAGTTTTACCGTGTGCCTGGATTAAGTTTTGCTCTTCAAGCATTTTTAAAATACGGCCAACAGTTTCGCGTGAACAACCCACGATTTGACCGATTTCTTGACGAGTGATCTTAATCTGCATGCCGTCAGGATGAGTCATGGCATCAGGTTGTTTCGCAAGGTGCAACAATGTTTGTGCAATGCGACCAGCAACGTCTAAGAAGGCTAAGTCGCCTACTTTTTGGCTGGTGCTTTGTAAACGGTATGCCATTTGCGCAGAAAGCTTCATTAAGATTTCTGGGTTAACTTGAATCAATTGCTTAAATTTCTTATACGAAATTTCTGCAATTTCACACGCTTGTTTAGCGCGAACCCAAGCAGTACGCTCTGCTTGTTCTTCAAATAGGCCTAGCTCGCCGATGAAGTCGCCTTGGTTAAGATATGAAAGAATCATTTCTTTACCTTCTTCATCTTTGATCAATACAGCGACAGAACCTTTAACGATGTAATATAAAGTGTCAGAGTCTTCACCAGCATGGATCAAAGTGCTCTTAGCTGGGTACTTATGAATGTGACAATGTGAAAGAAACCATTCTAATGTTGGGTCAGGTTTTGGCTTACCAATCAGAGCCATACGATGTTCCTCGATTGATTAAAAATGAAAGTAAGTAATGTCTAATTAAGCATTTTACGCGATTCGAATCGTAAAAACTTTGATAGAGATCGTATTTAAAAGTGTCAGTAGTGTATATTAACTTGTTAAACAGTTGATTAAATTTCTTTTGTTTGTGATCAACGTCAGCTTTTTATTTTATTCGCCTTATCTTATTCTATTTGGCTCATTGTTCAAGTCTATTGAATTATTTTCTCTAAGGATAGTCTATTGAATTGATTAGGCGAGTTAGTTAATGTTATCAATATCACAAATTGTTGTAAGAGGTGTGCGTGAAAAAACTGAGTCAAATAGGGACTGCTGCATGCCTACTGGCGTTTAGCGCATTGAGTTTACCGGCTCAAGCATTCTATATTCCGCCTACCGCGGAGTCTCTGGCGGCCAGTAAATTGGTGCATATTCAAATAAAAGCCAAGCAGGGTGATGCTGACGCGCAATTTTTATTAGGGTTAATGTACTTGTCTGGCCGGTTTGTCAGCCAAGATACCGAAGCCGGATTAACCTGGGTTACCCTAGCTGCAGCGCAAAATCACATTAAAGCTCAGCAAACGGTGGCAGATTTAGCGTTTGAAGGTAAATTATTTCCGCGGGACTTAGCTTTGGCTGAAAAGTGGTATTTATCGATGGCTGAACAAGGTGATAAATGGGCGCATTTCCGCTTAGGGTTTATTTATTCGGCTGGCGGTGATGGCGTAGTACGCAATTGTGGTAAGGCGATGGGGCAATTTAATGCCGCCGGTGATGCAATATCGCTAGGTAATGTGGCTTGGATTTTGGCCACATGCCCTGAAGCTGAGTATCGTGACGGTTCACGAGCGATATCTATGTCGTTAAAACTGCTAGAGAAAAATCAAAATGACCCTACGGTATTAGATAATCTAGCGGCAGGATATGCCGAAATCGGCGACTTTAATGCAGCCATAGACACTCAGAAAAAAGCCATTGATGCGCTTAAACATAACCCTGAAATTGCCCGCAGCGATGAATTTATTTTTCGCTTAAAGCAATATCAAAATAACCAAGCTTATCGAGAAATCATTCCGTTGATGTAGTGCAGTGGATTACAGTGAAGTTGGAGAGTATTACAAGGGCTAATGTCAATTCGCTGATGTGCTTAACACGCTAACAGAAAAGGGGGAATTAGCGCCCAAGCACATCAACTGCCGTTATTTCGTTTGAAATCAACGATAAGCACTATTTTAGTGCGACTCACTTAAAACAAGCTTAATCAGGCTTGATATCATTGATATTTTGCAGTCTTATCCGTTTATCTAACAAGTCTCTAATTAATGGCGTCAGGATTAATTCCATTGCCAATGACATTTTGCCGCCTGGCACCACTAAGGTATTGACCCGCGACATAAACGAGCCTTGTATCATATTAAGATAATATGGAAAGTCGACATTGTTAATGCCACGAAAACGAATTACCACAAAGCTTTCATCTAGGCTTGGAATGTCTTTGGCGCTAAATGGGTTTGAAGTATCAACGGTAGGGACTCGTTGGAAGTTGATGTGAGTGCGTGAGAACTGCGGCGTCATATGATTAATATAATCATCCATGCTGCGTACAATCGACCCCATGACTTTTTCACGGCTATGTCCACGTTCAGTCGTGTCACGAATAATTTTTTGAATCCATTCCAAGTTAACAATCGGCACCATACCAATCAATAGATCGACATGCTTGGCAACATTGGCCTCGTCAGTCACTACGCCACCATGTAGTCCTTCGTAATACAACATGTCGGTGTTTTCTGGGAGATCACGCCATTGAGTAAAGGTACCTGGCATTTGGTTAAACGGTACGGCTTCATCAAAGGTGTGTAGGTAGCTACGGGTTTGGCCATTACCGGTTTCGCCGTAGCTAATAAAGCATTCTTCAAGCTTTTTGAAATTGTTGGCTTCAGGGCCAAAATAACTGATATTACGATTTTCTGCCTGCGACTTACGGATTAATACTTCCATTTCTGCGCGGGTGAAATGATGAAAGCTATCGCCCTCAACAAATGCTGCGTTAACACCTAATTGCCTAAATATGTGAGTAAAGGCTGTGGTTGTAGTGGTTGTGCCAGCACCAGATGAACCGGTTACAGCAATAATAGGGTGTTTTGCTGACATATTGTTTGCCTACGTTTGTGATTCACCAAAGAAAATCGAGTCACTAGTTATACGGTAATCATGACCTGTGGGTCAATTCTTCACAGCTGATAATACGCGTAATATTAATATTTATATAAAAAGAATGCTTAATCATGCATTCTAATCATCGGCTCTCGCTGAAATATGCTCTCGTTGACGGATCGCAATCGATTCATCGTCCTCGCTATACTCTACCACTAACTCGCCTTTTTTTAATGCGAGCTTGCAGCGTTCTGTTGCATTAGCTAGTTGCTGCTCATCCACGTCACTAAAGCTGCCATCTTCAAGCTGCGACAGTAAATATTCTTTTATTATGGCTTGCAGCGTTTCCTGGGGTAATGACAATAACGCGTCGTATGGCACCAGCATGGTTATTCCTTGTGTGTTTCTTCGGTAGTGTGTTGAGTTGGATTATTGTTACTGGATAGTAAGAAGTTGATTATCCGATCTTCCAAATAGAATTTCGGTTTCCAAGGCCAGCCACCTGCGACAAAACCTACATGTCCACCAAATCGATGTAGTTCATATTCTACCATGGGCGATAATTGATCTTTGCTGGGGATCACATCGTCAGTCATAAAAGGATCATCTTGAGCATGAATGATTAACGTCGGCTTGGTGATATGTTGTAAATAGTTAATTCCACTCGATTTTTGATAATAATCATCGGCTCCAGCAAACCCGTGTAAAGGCGCTGTCACTTTGTCGTCAAACAAGTAAAATGTATTGAGCATGTTAAGTTGTTTTTTGGTGATGGGCATTTGCTCTGTGAGATCTGCCGTATTGATTTTATCGAGCATTTTTCGCTGTAAACGTTTAATTAAAAAACGCTGATAAACCGTTGAAAATCCACTTTCTAAGCGTTTGGCGCATGCGCCTAATGTTAGCGGCGCCGACACCACTACTGCACGTTCAAGTAAACTATGTTGTTGCTGGCTACCTTGGTATTTAGCCAACACGTTGCCACCTAAGCTGTAACCTACCGCATAAAGTGGCGAGTCAGGATAATACTGTTTTAACTGAGATAAGGTATACGCTAAGTCGTCAACATCGCCACTATGATAACTACGAGCTAGACGATTAGGTTCACCAGAGCATCCTCGGTGATGATGCACTACCGCTGCAATTTTGACTTTTTTGGCTTCGATAAGCATTCTGCGGGCGTAATGTGATTCTGTGTTACCTTCAAGACCATGAATAATGACTAGAATAGGCTCGCCGTTTTGAGCTTGCCCTAACCAATCTAAATCAATGAAATCACCGTCAGGCAGCTCTTGTCTTTGCCTAAAAGTTGTTGGTTTGGCCACTTTAAAAATAAACGGTAAAATCGTTTGTACGTGCGGGCTTGCAGCCCACCATGGCGGAGAGAATAACGTTTTCATAAAGGGATTTTTTCTGCAATAGTTTGTGAATATTTAAACGTGTGTTTAAATGTTACTAGTGCCACTTTAACATATAAAAATTACCGACAACAATAACTCAAAGGGGAAGTAAATGAAGCGACGTACCTTTATTACCGGTGCTTTTGCAGGAACCGCTGCACTGGCATTAGGCGTAAATCTGTATTCGCCTACATTAACCACCGCTTCCGATGATGTTCATCACCGCGTGCTTTTTAGTGTATTTATTCCTATTTTTCTCGATGGTAGCTTACCTGAGGTCGCCAACCACCGAGAAATGGCCATTAATCGCACTTTAGATGCCATCGTGCAGTCGATCGATCATTTACCTCAAGCCCAGCAAGCTGAGCTAATGGAGTTATTGGATTTACTTGAAGGGCGCTTTGGTTTGTTGTTACTGAGCGGTAGCATGACACCTTTATTAGGGCGTGAGCCAAAACAGCTTATTGATATGCTTGAATTTTGGCGTAATAGTTTTCTCGATATGCTCAATACTGCTTATACAGGTCTGCGTGAGCTAATTATGGCGAGTTATTATGCTTGCCCCGAACATTGGGGTAACTTGCGTTATGCCAAACCGACTTTTTTAGTGAGTCATTCAAACTAATCCCCTGGGTGTAAAGGAGTATTCTCGTGGCTATTATTGATCCTATTATCAATGGGTTAAGTTCAGGTTGGCAGCATATTGATGCTAGTGCTTTAGAAAAAGACCGTCATTTTGAGGCCGATGTCGTTATTGTCGGCACGGGTGCTGGTGGCGGCACTGCGGCTGAGATTTTATCGCAAGCGGGCCTTAAGGTTATTATGATTGAAGGCGGGGCGCTTAAATCGTCAACGCACTTTGATATGGAAGAGCGCCATGCCTATCCTAATTTATATCAACAGGCTGCAGCATTAAAAACGGCGGATAAAGGCATTGGTATTTTTCAGGGGCGTACAGTGGGTGGTTCAACAACCATCAATTGGACAACCTCTATTCGCACCCCCGAACCAACATTAAATTTTTGGCAACAAGCTAAATCCGTTCAAGGGTTGTCGGCCACTGAATTACAACCGTGGTTTGAAAAAATGGAGCAGCGGCTCAATATCGAACAATGGCAATATGAAGCCAACCGTAATAACGCTGCACTGCGCCAAGGTTGTGAGAAGCTCGGTTGGGAATATACCGTGATTAAACGCAACGTAAAAGGCTGTTGGAATACCGGCTATTGTGGCATGGGGTGTCCGGTTAATGCCAAGCAATCTATGTTGCTAACAACGATCCCCAGTGCGTTAGATAATGGTGCAACGTTAATTTCACGGGCCAAAGTCGTTAAGCTTGAGCACAAAGGTGACAAGGTTGTTGGGCTTACCGCCCAGGCGATGACGGAGGGGGTTAAACCGACGGCATTAACCATTACTTTCAGTGCCAAACACTATATTTTGAGTGCTGGCGCCATTCACACACCAACCATTTTAATGCGTTCAAATACGCCAGATCCTCACAAGCAATTAGGCAAAACCTTTTTACACCCTTCATTACTATCTGGCGCGATGTTTTCTGAGCAAATTAATGGCCATAGCGGTGCGCCGCAATCAATCTATTCAGATGAGTTTGTCTGGCAAGACGGTGCCGCAGGTGAATTAGGCTATAAGCTAGAAGTCGCGCCGGTGCATCCGGTATTGATTGCCTCTAAAACGATTGGTTATGGGGTAAGTCACGCGCAATTAATGGCAAACTTTAATCAAATGCAGGTGACCATAGCGCTTATTCGTGACGGCTTTAATGAGCAAAGTCCGGGTGGGCAAGTTCGCTTAACCGATGACAGTTTTGCGCTTGATTACCCGTTAACAGAAGGTTTTTGGCGTGGGGCAAAACGCGCCTTCTTATCGATGGCAGAATTACAGTTTGCCGCTGGTGCCAAAAAAGTGCTGCCCATGCATGATGGATTGAATTTCTTTGACTCTTGGAATGATGCTAAACAAGGTATTAATCAACTTGATTTAGGGTTAATCAAAACCATTGTCGCCTCGGCGCATGTGATGGGGGGCTGTGCCATGGGTGAAGATAAAACCCAAGCGATGGTCAACAGTTACGGGCATTCACATTATTTAGAAAACTTGTCTGTGATGGATGGCTCTGTGTTTCCAACCAGTCTTGGGGCTAACCCACAACTGTCTATTTATGGCATTGTGGCCCGTAATGCGACTGCGTTAGCGCAAAAGCTGACGCAAAGTAGCTAGGGTCTGTTTCTGTTCTGCAACACGAGTGCTGAGGTCTACATGGATTTAAATAGACTAAAAATATTCTTCGTTTTATACCAAGAAAAGAACATGCGCCGTGCTGCAGAGCGATTGCACAGCTCGCAACCGTCTTTAAGTCAGCAGTTATCAAAGTTAAGGCATCAGTTTAATGATGAACTGTTTGTCAAAGTACCACAGGGGCTTGAGCCAACGTCGTTTGCCGATAAACTGTATCAAAATTCATATGAAACCTTTCATCATCTTGAGCAGTCTGTCACTCAGACAAGCGACTTTAATCCTCAACATATTAATCAAACCATTTCATTAGCGGTATCGCCTTTACTTGCACCATTATTAGGGCATCGCTTTTTAAAAAAAATCACAGACGAAGCGCCTAATTTAACCATACATATTCACCAATGGTCTCAACATACCTTAGAACTGATTAGGTCAGATCAAATCCAAATAGGTGTTCATTATCAAATAACCAGTCAGGACAAACAGATAAGAGAAGTGAGTATTGCAAAAGACAGTTTTCGCTGTTTAATCAGAAAAGATCACCCCATAAAAGCCAATGTAGTGAGTATGGCTGAAGCGGCAAAATACCCTTTTACTACGATTATTTCGAGCGATTGGAACTCGAAAATATCGTATGCAGAACAAGCGTTTGATGCTTTAGGTTTGGACGTCGATGTACGTTATCGTTCAGAATTACCGGAAGGCATTTTGGATGTGGTACAAAATACCGATATGATTTTTCCTTGCTCGATGCTCTATCGATTTATGGACCCCGATGTATATCGATCCTTCACGCTTGAAGAGAAAATACCCACCTTAACGCCTAATATATGTAGTTATTATCATTATAAAAATGATAAAGATCCCCTCACAATGTGGCTTATTAGCCTATTTAAAGAAGTGCTTACTTCACCTTAGCGTGATAATAAAATTGAATGATCGACATTAGTTATCATTAATATATTTAATCACCTCTAATTCTTATTATTGCCTCAACAAATAAACGAATAGTCGTTTATTAAATTGTAGAGGTAACAACATGAAAAAGAATTTACTAGCCGTAGCAATAGGTCTGGTTAGCTTAACCGCCAACGCGCAGCAGCATAATCATTTTACATTAGGTGAAACACTCCAGGTTAATGGTCATTCCCATGTAGAAGTTAAACATGACGATGATTCTATTGCCGGTTATATTGCGGCAACTCAAGTGCATAATCATGACACTCGAGGCTACCCAAAAGATCTCGACGTCTTTATTGCTGGCTCACCACAAAATGCCTTAGTTGAAGTTGATTTTAAATCTGGCACGCATGCTAAAGATAACTACAAGGTGCTGAATGATTTAAAAAGCACCGTTAATCTGCCTGAAGTGATATGGAGTGCTGACTACAACATATTTGAATCAAAAGACGAAGCAAAGCTGCGCAATAGCAATATCCAAGCCAGTGATTCAGTCCATCCTGAGTTAAAGCGTATGCATGGCATCATGAAACCCACCATTTATAAACTCTCTGATCGGGTATATCAGATCTACGGTTTTGAAATGACCAATTCAACCATTGTCGTGGGTGACACAGGCTTAATCGCATTTGACACTCATTACTCTAACGAAATTGCAGAAGTCGCCATTGAGAAATTTCGTGAAGCAACGAGGATAGATCTACCGTTCCATACCATTATTTACTCTCATCACCACCCTGATCAATTGTCTGGTACCGGCGCTTACGTCACGCCAGAGCAAGTTACTGCTGGTGAAATCAATGTGATTGCACATGAAAAGCTGTTTGAAATGTTTGCCTTAGAATCTGGCTTTTTATCGCCATTGATGTCTCATCGCGGTATGTATGCTTTTGGTGCTCCATTAGAAGTGGGAGCTGAAGGTTATGTCGGCCAAGGCATTGGTTATGTGCCAAAAGAAGTCTATGACCCAAGAACCACGTTTACGGCAAAGCCCAATATCACACTTGATGACCAACAAATTATGGTCATCGATGGAGTTGAAATGGAGCTTTTCCATGTGCCGGGTGAGTCTAGCGATCATATCGCAATCTACATGCCTGAAAACGGTGAAATGTTATTAGGGGATTCTATCCAGGGAGAAACGATCCCTAATGTTTATACCATTCGAGGGGCGCAATACCGTGATATGGAAGAGTGGAAAGACAGTGTCGATCGTATGCGCTCATATCATGCTAAAAGCTTCACTAATCATCATGGACGCCCCGTGACTGGCGAAGACTATGTTGAATCTGTGTTCAGCGTATGGCGTGACTCTTTACAGTATCAATATGATGAAACGATCCGTTTGATGAATAAAGGCATGACTCGTGATGAGATAGAACTGCATATCACATTACCTGAACACATCAGCGATCATGAATATCACCGACCATTACGGGGCTCTGTAGAGCAAAATGTTCGCAATATTTACAACGGTTATATGGGCTGGTATCAGGGCGACCCAACGGAGTTTGCAAAACCTAATTTTGAAGACCGAGCTGAGCTGTATGTTGAGGCGTTAGGCGGGCGAGACAATATCTATGAGACTGCTGAAAAAGCATTTAAAGCCGGTAATTACGGCTGGACGATGGATATTACGACCTGGGCTGTGCGGGCTAACCCTGAAGATCAACAAATGAAACAGCTTAAAGCAGATGCAATGAAACAGTGGGGCTATTCGCAATCAACCCCAGGTTGGAGAAACTGGGCACTCACTGGTGCAATGGAGCTGGAAAATGGTGCATTTGTGATGTCAGATATGATGATAAATCTGTCCGAAAATACCATGGACGAGATGGAGATGGACGACTTATTTAAAATTCTTCGCACTAGGCTTAACTCTGAAAAACTCAGTAGTACGCCAGAAGATACCCTGTTGACTAACGTAATTCTCGATGGTGTTGATTATACGTTTGGCATTCGCTCTGGGGTAATGGTGCATGAGCTTGGTCATAGCGCGGGTAATTTGCCGAAGGTCATATCCCGTAAAGCGTTCTACGACTTATTTTTCTTTAACACACTAACAACAGAAGAGCCTGTTCTTAAGGTACTTATCGAGCACATCGAATCGCCGTATGGCAAGCAAGTACCGATAGTCACAAGGTAATTTATGTCATTTGAGGTAGCACCCAGCTTGTTTGGAGTGGGTGCTCTTATTCAGTTAGTGTTGGAGATTAAGTCATGCAAAAAAATATTTACTTAGCAATCGCAGTGCTTTTTTCGAGTCAGGTTGTAGCTGATGAAAACAGCGAAATCCAAGATATGTCAGATCCTTTGGCGGTTTACACACAAATGGGCGTCGGGACAACCGATAAAGGCGTCAATATTAAATTGGGTCAGTCTTTTGATACTGGAAGCGACACCACCATGGGCATGAATGTTTTCGAGTTTAAAGGCTTAATGGGAGAGACTTTCGGTTGGCGAGATGAGGCTAACAATAGTGTTGATAGTATGCGCTTTCGTAATTTTGGCGTTGATTTAACTAACGGGAGAGGCTCGCAACTCGATGTTAATTATGACTTTAACAATGAGAGTGGGGCCATTTCATATAGCTTGATCCAAGCGCTTCCTGCATATGGTCCTTTGCAGTTGTACCCGCTTGTTGGTGTGGGAGCCGCTTTTGGGAATAATGTTGTTGGAGATGACGATCAAATGACCAGTGGTTATTCGGTCCCTGGCACATTCGGTATGGTGGGTCTTTACAGTAAACTCGATATTACAGATAACATTTGGTTGAATTACAATCCAATGTGGATGTCGAGTTTGTCTGGGTCAGATACCTATAAAGATCATGGGTTTTCTGGGGAGTCTTCTGCCTTTGCCCATGAGTTTATTGTGTCTTACCAGTTGGCACCAAGATCAAATATTCGTTATTACGCGAATTGGACTGAACACGATAGCTTTAAAAGTGGTGACCACCGAATAGAGTTTAACTATCAATTTTAAGTACTCAATAAGGTTAAAAACTGCACTCACTTGAAACAATGTAGTGGGTGCAGTTTTCGCTTGTAATAAACGATGTATAGCGTTTAGTTTACCGTTGCCATAACACTCTCGTCTAAACCCAATAAACTTAAATAATGTTGTTTATTTGAGTTATCAGCATGTTTTAAATTGAATGTCTCACCAACCAAGTTATTGAGCCTTTGTAATAATAAATGTTGCGACTTGCGCTCCATGATTAATTCAACATCGAGCATTTTTTGATATTCATCTTCTGCTAAGTGTTGTTTGGCAATACGACGTAACTTTCGATATGGCTGCAATACGCTTTCTTCCCACTGCGCGGTGGTACTGATGAGTATTTCCCATTGCGATTGAGTTAACAAATACGCTTTTTCATCAAGATATTGGGCTAACAATAATAAGTTAACATTAATCTTGTGACTGTCTTGTAATAGGATATAAGCGCGAGGATTTTGAGCATAAGCTTGTTCGCACTCGCGCCATAAATTGGGCGTAAATGTGGGACGATTTATTGGTGTTGGCATTGGTTTTTCCTAAGGCGTTTACGAATAAACGCCACAGTCAACATTCTGTTATTGAATCGTTTGTTCTATTTCTTCAATTTGTTCTTGTAGCTCTAACCAGTTCATTTCACTTTCGTCCATTTCCTGGGTTAGGCTGGTACGCTCGTTAAGCACTTGAGTCATTTTGGCTTTGTTCTCGGCTTCGTATAAGCTGCCATCTGCCAGTTCTGTCTCTAATTCAGCTAATCGTTGTGAAATCTTTTGTTGTTGAGTTTCTAATTTGGCTTGTTGCTTTTTAAGCGGTGAGGTTTTTTGCCTTAGCTCTGCTTCAATGCGCTTTTGTTGCTTTTTATCAATTTGATCGCCACCCGCAGCGTGAGCCTCGCTCTTATTATTGGTTTGAGCGGCTTTGGCTGCATCGAGTAACCATTGATGGTAATCGTCTAAATCACCCTCAAATGACTTCACTACACCTTGGTCAACCAAGTAGTAATCACTGCAACTTAGACGAAGCAGGTGACGGTCATGCGATACAATGACCATTGCGCCCTCAAAGTTTTGTAGTGCCATGGTTAATGCATGACGCATCTCTAAGTCTAAGTGGTTGGTCGGTTCATCGAGTAGTAGCAGGTTAGGGCGTTGCCACACCAATAATGCCAATACTAAACGTGCTTTCTCACCACCAGAAAAGGGTCTTACTGGGGCTAATGCCATATCGCCATTAAAGCCAAAACCCCCTAAAAAATTACGTAATTCTTGCTCGCGCGTACTGGCCGGAGCTAAGCGCACTAAATGCTGTAGCGGTGAGTCGTCTAGGCTTAAAAACTCGATTTGGTGCTGGGCAAAGTAACCAATATTGAGCCCAGGGTTAGGCTCGTACTTGCCGGTTTTAGCGTGGAGTTGCCCTGATAACAACTTAATTAAGGTCGATTTACCCGCGCCATTACGGCCTAATAAACCGATACGAGCACCAGGCACCAGATTAAGCTGTACTTTTTTAAGGATAGTTTTGTCGCCATAACCAATCGACACATCTTCCATTGCAACAAGTGGATTAGGCAGGGCTTCTGGCTCTCTAAATGCCATTTGAAAAGGGTTATCAACCTGTGATGGTAATAACTCTGCCATACGCTCAAGCGCTTTTAAACGGCTTTGTGCTTGTTTTGCTTTACTGGCTTTGTAACGGAAACGGTCAACAAACGATTGCATGTGCGATCGTTCTTTTTGTTGGCGTTCAAAGGCAACCTGTTGTTGCGCCATACGTTCAGCACGCACGCGTTCAAAGGCGCTGTAATTACCTTTGTAGAAGTTTAATTTATGGTTTTCAACATGAACAATTTCATCAACAATGCCATCAATAAAGTCACGGTCGTGGCTGATAAGAATTAACGTGCCCTGATACGATTTAATCCAACCTTCTAGCCAGTACATGGTGTCTAAATCTAAGTGGTTGGTTGGCTCATCGAGGAGTAATAAATCGGAACGACACAATAGCGCCTGGGCTAAGTTAAGGCGCATACGCCAGCCACCCGAGAAACTTTTAACTGGGTTACTTTGCTCTGCTTCACCAAAGCCTAAACCTGCAAGCAATGCTCCAGCGCGTGCGCGAATGGCATAACCGCCTATGGCATCAATTTTACCGTGGATAAGGGCAATCGCGTTTCCGTCGTTGTCATGCTGCGCTTGGTTGAGTTGAGCTTCGAGTTGACGATATTCAACATCGCCATCAAGCACGTATTCAAGAGCCGATACGTCAAGTGCTGGAGTTTCCTGGGCTACGGTGGCAATTTGCCAACCTGCTGGCAAGCTAAAGTCGCCTTTATCAAGGTGTAAATGGCCCAATATTAGTGCAAGCAATGATGATTTACCGGTACCGTTGGCACCGACCAAGCCCACTTTGTGTCCAGGATAGATAGTCAGTGAGGTTTCATCGAGAAGGGTTTTGCTGCCGCGAACTAATTGAGCTTGGCTAATGTTGATCATTAATTACAACTTGAATATTTAACAATAGAATAATGGCGTAGATGATATCGCATCTGCAATTTATTTCCCACAATCGCGGGACTCATGTGGATGAATAAGGCAAAATAGGCGTATAAATTAGAAGGTATCATTAAGAGTAAAAATTATGACCAAAATCAAAAAACGCTTTGTTGCCGGCGCTAAATGCCCTAAATGTGGCGCACAAGACAGTATTTTGTTGTTTAAAGAAAATGGTATTGAAACGGTAGAATGCACAGATTGTGATTACCGTGCCTTACAAACCGATATTGAAGTGCCGAAAAAAGCCAGCGGCAGTATGATTGGTGTATTTAAACCCGATTAATGGAGCCGTGAGGCATTAGGCTTAATTACTCATATATTCATCAGGGGGCGTTTCAGCAGATATCTTCATTTTATGCTGATTCAATACCCTGATGACATTGATATTATTTTTGGTTAAATCATTAAAGCGATCGGTAATTTCTTGCAGTTCTAAACCGTAACTTGGGTCTTCTTTTGGCTTAGTTTGCCAATAACGTTTACGGTCTAGTTTTTGAATCTCGCTGGCGCGTAAAATTTCAAAATAGCTGTTTTCTTGCTTTAAGCGATAAATCTCACCGTCAAGTAGTTGCAAAAGCTTTTCTTTAGAAATGGTTTGCTTATTAAGTAGGGCTTTTAGCGGATCTTCTTTAATTTCACGTTTGTCAGAGTCAATTTCGGTAGTAATACCTAATTGGTATTCAATTTTGTGCTGGCGGAATTCTTGCGGGCATACAGTTTGACTGAAAACGACTTTGTCTTCTTTCATGCATTTGTAAATAGTATTAGCTTGAGCGCTAAATGCACTCAAAGCCAACAAAATGAATAACAGTCTTTTCGCCATGCGGCCACACATCCTTTTGCTGTACTTTTGACTTAATACCTGAGTTTGGTGCTTACGATATTGATACCACCATCATAGGCTTAGTTAGCTGACTACCGTGTCGACTCACATACCCTGTAACCGTGTTTACTCATGCCGGTATCGTTTTATACTTTAACTGTCTGCGGGAGCAATGTTAATCAACTTAATAATTGAGCAGGTTAACATAGTTTTACTTTACTAAAGTAAGACATTCGCCATTCGCGCTACCGGATATTGACTACATATCAATCGTATTCACGTAATCACCCAACGACAATGGTTTTTCTATGCCGTTGGATTGATTAAATATGGCTCAATTTTATCGATAAAACCAGTTTTTTGACAATGGATTTTTTCTAAAAATGAATAATCTTTGTTTTTTATTTTATTAACTTAGCGAAAAGGGGCGTCTATTTAACAATGATTATTATTTAGGGTGACGAGAAAATGACACATTATCAATCAAACGCGCTTTACCTAAGTATGCGGCAGCAATGACTACGAGGTGGTTGTCATTTTCACTGGCTTGTCGGAGGGTGTCTGCGCTTCTGAGTTCAAAGTAATCAGGGGTAAAACCGGCAGCTTTAAGTTGTTGCTCTGCTTGGGCGATAGCTTGGTGGTGATCCTGGCCGTGTTGTACTGCTGTTATAACGCCGTCGATAGTTCGCTTTAAGGTTGCAGCACGGTGTTTTTCATCGGCAGTGAGATAGCCGTTGCGAGAGCTCATTGCTAAGCCAGATGATTCGCGAATGGTATCAACACCAATCACTTCAATTGGCATAGATAAGTCTTCAACCATGGTTTTGATAATCATTAATTGCTGAAAATCTTTACGTCCAAACAACGCCATGTCGGGCTGCACAATATTAAACAGTTTAGCCACAATGGTAGCTACGCCACGAAAATGCCCAGGGCGACTTGCACCGCACAGTTCATCGCCAATATGGGGAACTTCGATAAAGGTTTGCTGGGCTAAACCTTTAGGGTAAATAAGCTCTGGCGTGGGAGTAAATAATAGCTCAGCACCGGCGGCAACCAGTTTTTCGCTGTCTTGTTCGAGCGTGCGAGGATAACCGTCTAAATCTTCTTTAGGGCCAAATTGCATTGGATTGACAAAAATAGACACCACCACATGATCTGCACGGGTTTTGGCTTCCTTAACAAGGGTGATATGACCTTGATGTAAGTTACCCATGGTAGGCACAAAAGCCACGGTTTCGCCTTTGATGCGCCAGGCTTTGACTTGTTCGCGAATGGTTGAAATGGCAGCGGTGGTAATCATGTTTTTGTCGAACCTTACTAAAATTAACGCGCTTGTGCGGCATTATTATGGCAGCACAAGCAGGTGAGTTTGTGGCTAGTTAAATGTGTGTTCTTCAGCAGGGAAAGTGCCATTAGCTACTTCGTCGATGTAGGCTCGAATGGCTGAACGGATCTCGCCAGTTTGCTTGAGATAGTTTTTAGAAAAACGTGGAATATAACCACTAGAGATACCTAATACATCGTGCATCACTAGAATTTGTCCGTCGGTATCTGCGCCTGCGCCAATGCCAATTACTGGAATGGTCAGGGCTTCGGTAATGGCTTTCGCTAATTGCGGTGGGATACATTCAACCACTAATAATTGCGCTCCAGCGGCTTGCAGCGCTTTGGCTTCATCAAGAATACGTTGAGCATTTTCTGCATCGCGTCCTTGTACTTTAAAACCACCAAATACGTGCACTGACTGCGGCGTTAAGCCTAAATGGGCGCATACAGGAATCCCCCGTTCTGTGAGCATTTTTACGCTTTCCAGTAACCAATGGCCGCCTTCAACTTTTACCATGTTAGCGCCAGCTTGCATCAGTAATGCAGCATTTTCCATGGTTTGTTCTGGAGTGCTGTAGCTCATAAATGGCATGTCAGCTATTAATAGCGAACGTGAAATACCGCGTTTAACACAGGCAGTATGATATGCGATGTCTGCAATCGTCACCGGAAGGGTATCGTCATGTCCTTGTAGCACCATGCCCAGCGAGTCGCCCACGAGCAATACATCAACACCTTCGCTGTCAAATGCGCCGGCGAAACTGGCGTCATAGGCTGTGAGTGCGGTGAACTTTTTGCCTTCTTTTTTGAACTTGATTAGGGTCGAACTGGTGACTTTTGACATAGTAGACTCTTAAAAATTGAAATACTAAAAAGCTGAGCTTAATGTGCTGCCGGTTAAGATCAACTCTACTCGATAAGCTTTTGCAATTCATCGCGCATTGTCACACTAATAAGGCTTTCAAGGTTGGTATTGCAGGGTAGTGTGAGAGTAGGCGCAATGTCTGCTAAGGGTATTAATACAAAGCTACGTTGCTTCATGCCGTAATGTGGCACTGTGAGTCGTGGCAATGATATTTGCTGTTGCCCGTAAAGGAGTAAGTCCAAATCGAGAGTGCGTGGCCCCCAATGTTGCAGTCTTACACGTCCTTGTTGTTGTTCTATGTGTTGTAGTGCGTCGAGTAAGTCGATGGGCGGTAATGATGTTATAAAACCTGCGACGGCATTAACGTAGTCAGGTTGTACAACATCTCCCATCGGTGCAGAGCCATAATAACTCGACACAATCAATGAGCCGTTTTCTGCTAATGATTTTAGCGCATCAACGGCATCATCTAATTGTTGTGTTGGCTTGGCTAAATTTGCCCCTAACGCGACATAAACTTGTACTGCCATGGCTACTCAGCTGTTGGCTTAGGTTTAGCCGCAGGTTTACGACGGCGTTTGCGTTGCGGCGCATTACGGTTGCGGCTGTTACTGCTTTTATTGACACTTTTGGCAATATCACCCCGTTCAGCTTCATCTGCTTCGACAAAGGATTGCCACCAGGCTGCAATTTTAGCTGTGTTGCCTGCTTCAGCTTCGCCTCTTAATAGCAGTAGGTCGTACGCGGCTCTAAACTTAGGGTTTTCCAGTAGTTTAAAGGCGCGAGTGCCTTGGCTGCGTTCAAGACGTAACTGCAACTGCCAAATATCTTTTGCTGGTGTGCTAAAGCGGCGCGGAATACTAATGGTGCGACATTGTTGCTCCATGACATCACCCATAGCGGCTACGTGTGCATCGTAATGGGTTAACCCGCTTTCAATGGCGATATCATCAGCACGCTGTTTCAATGGATACCATAAAATAGCCGCATAAAAGAATGCTGGTGTGACAGGCTTGTCTTGGCTTACGCGCAAGTCAGTATTACGCATCACGGCGTCAAGCATTTTGGCGGTATGGCCTTTTGGCGATTCGCTAATTAATGCGCTCACTTGCGGGAATAACGGTGCAAATAATCCAAAGTCTTGCATCATTTGATAGTTGGCTTGTGCTTTACCGGCAAAGAAAAGTTTTAGCACTTCTTCGTACATTCGCGCCGCAGGTATGTCACTTAATAATGGCGCTAATGCATTGATTGGCTCAGCCGTGGTGGCGTCGATTTGCATATCCAGTTTGGTTGCAAAGCGAACGGCACGTAACATACGCACAGGGTCTTCACGATAACGGGTTTCAGGATCGCCAATCAGTTTGATAGTACGCGAGTTAAGATCGCTAATACCACCACCATAACTGTGAATAGAATAGTCACTGATATCGTAATAAAGTGCGTTGATGGTAAAGTCACGACGTTCTGCATCTTCGTCTATTTCGCCGTAAACATTGTCACGCAATAAACGACCTTCAGCGTTTGACTTAGATATTTTGTCGTCAGTTTCACCATGGTGGCCACGAAACGTTGCCACTTCGATAACATCACGACCGAATACAATGTGAGCCAGCCTGAATCTACGTCCGACTAATCGGCAATTTCTGAACAGCTTTTTAATGTCTTCTGGGGTGGCATTGGTCACTACGTCAAAGTCTTTTGGTTGCAGACCGAGTAGAATATCGCGCACGCCTCCGCCGACCAAATAGGCTTTGTAGCCAGATTTGTTCAGGCGATAAAGTACCTTTAGTGCGTTTTCACTAATTTGGCGACGTGAGATTGAGTGGCCATCTCTGGAGATAACATCCAGACGTAAGCCATCTTCTTGAACGGGCTCTTCAAGTACTGGAGCTACTTTGTTGTCTTCAAATAGCTGTTTACAGAATTGGCTAATACGGCGAAAAATAATACACCTCGTGATACTCGAATAAATTGATTAAAAATCTGGCGGGTATAATACATTAAATGTGATGCAATGAGTATATGTGCAAAGGGGCTAAAACCGCTTAATGCACAACCACTACTGCATTTATTCACTATGTTGCCAGGTTTGTTGCTGCTAATACGATTTCTTTGTGTTTTGGGATCCCATCTAGGCTAAATTGTGCAACCGCTTGTTGAAGCATCACCTCGATCGCATCTACATCGACCTCTGGCTGGCCTAAAAAGCTCAACGCAGCATTGATACTGGCTTGTGGTTGCTTGGTGTTGATTGCGGGGGCATGGTTTTGTTTCGATAATTTAAAGCCTTTTTGGACGCATGCTAATGGTAAATGTAACCATTGTGGAGCATCTAAGCCTAATAATGAAAATAAACTCATTTGCCGGCAGCTGGCTTCGAGTAAATCACAACCCCTAACGACCTCAGTAATACCTTGGTAAGCGTCATCTAGCACTACGGCTAATTGGTAGGCGTATAAACCATCACTGCGTTTAATGATAAAGTCTTCTGCTGCAAAGCGCTTGTCTACTGTCACATCACCTTGAACTAAGTCGTTGAAATGATCAACGTTAGCCTGATTGCGTATGCGAATAGCCCCTTGAGTTAAGGGTGGCTGGCGTAAACCGCAGCGGCCATCATATATGCCACCATGTGCTTGAATGATTTTACGAGTACACTGACAAAAGTAGGCTTGGTCATGACGAATTAACTCATCTATTTGCTGTTGATAAGCATCATAACGTTGATGTTGATACAACACTGAGCCATGCCAATGTAATCCGTAGGCGTCGAGCGTACGCAAAATGTCGTCACTGGCACCTATGATTTCACGAGGGGGATCGATATCTTCAATTCGAACAAGCCATTGGCCTTGTTGACTGTGTGCCCGAAGGTAACTGCCTAGAGCAGCAATCAGCGAGCCAAAGTGTAACGGCCCAGAAGGGGATGGCGCAAAACGTCCAATGTACTGAGGTGTGCTCATGAGGATGAATTTTTTGGTCGATAAATTCGCATAGGCGTAATCCATTGTGTGGTTACGCTACTACGCGGTTTATTTTTAGATTAAAGCAATCAAAAGGGCGAGATAATCTCGCCCTAATAAATAACGGACTAACCCGCCATTTGTTTTTCTTTAATCTCAGCTAGCGTCTTACAATCGATACACTGATCGGCAGTAGGGCGTGCTTCAAGACGACGGATACCAATTTCGATACCACAAGAATCACAGAAACCGAAATCGTCTTCTTCAATTTTCTGTAATGTCTTTTCAATCTTCTTGATCAGCTTACGTTCTCTGTCACGAGCGCGAAGTTCTAAGCTGAATTCTTCTTCTTGTGCTGCACGGTCAACAGGATCAGGAAAGTTTGCTGCTTCATCTTGCATGTGAGTTAACGTACGGTCGACTTCTTCACGCAATTGGTTACGCCATGCTTCGAGGATCAGTTTAAAGTGACCACGTTGCTTGGTATTCATATACTCTTCACCAGCTGACTCCTGGTAAGGAGCTACACCAGCAATAGCGAGTACGCCAAGTGTTTTAGTGCCTTCAGGCATAACGCATCTCCTGTAATCATTTGCGTTTTAAGGGCGTCTTAACTTATCGGCCGCTATGTCTTATTTTTACGGCCGCTATCTATAGCAGAAACTCTATAGCTAGGCAAATTTTTATTCAGTATTTCAGTGTTTTTTGATCACAACACCACATTACAAGGTCCAATTATTTGACTCCCTAGTGGTGAAAGTTCTGTTTTATAAGCTAACACTTCAACACCCTTAGCAACGGCTTGTTCAAGTAAGTCTGCGTATTGTGGGTCTATATGACGCGCGGGTTTTACGGTCGATATGCCACTGTGCTGTACCACAAACAATAATACTGCTCGGTGGCCCAATGTGACCATATGGATAAGTTCGCGTAGATGCTTTTGTCCCCGCGTAGTAACGGCATCAGGAAAATAGCCCACTTGGTCTTCTAGCAAAGTACAACTTTTCACTTCAATATAGCACTCTGGTAGGGTTTGGCTAGTGAGCAAGATATCGATTCTGCTATTTTCACTGCCATATTTTACTTCGCGCTTTAACGTGTCATAGCCTTGAAGTTCAGTCATGACATTTTGCTTTATGGCTTCTTCTGCGAGGGCGTTCGCGCGCCCAGTATTAATACCAATTAAATGCTGTTGATCCGTCTGCATTAGCTCCCATGTATGAGGGTATTTACGTTTGGGGTTATCAGAGGTTGAAAACCAAACCGGCTCACCAGGGAATAGGCAGTTTTTCATCGAACCCGTGTTAGGACAATGAATCGTGATGACTTGTCCATCGGGTAAAGCTACGTCGGCTAAAAAGCGTTTATAACGTTTGAGTAAAACACCCGTTTCTAATTTGGGTTCAAATTGCATGCGTATCAATATGCCATAGGTTCATTTACAACAATGCTAACAAATTTTAGCTTGGTTTATCGATTATGTTTTGTCTACACTACTGCCATTAGCTCGTATAAACGTTTGCTCGGTAGGTTAAGATATTTGCGCCGTTTGGCGCACAACAAGGAATCATTATGGATATTATGACGGTAACGCTCACCACTGAAGCTCCTGCTGCCCATTGGGGCAAAGCTGATGTGACGTATCAAGGTGCTCAAGCTTTGATTCACTTATCTGGCTCGGAAGAATTACGCCAGGTTCAGATGGCAGCAAGAAAAATACGCAATCAAGGTGTCAATGCTGTGCAGTTAGCCGGAGATTTATGGAGTGTTCACACTCAGTGGGCATTTGCACAAGGTTTTGCCACTGCAAAAGCGGGTTATCAAGTGCTGTGGTGTGGCAGTGATGCTGATCAAGCCACGTTAACTCAGCGCGCTGAAGCGGCACAATTTGCTCGTAAATTAATTAACGACACCCCAGAAGATTTATCTCCAGTGAGTTTAGCAACACAAGCCGCTGCTTGGCTTAAAGACATTGGTGGCGACAAAATCAGCTTTAACATTGTTGAAGGCCAGGAATTATTAGAAAAAAAATGGGTCGGCATTCATGCTGTTGGTCGTGGCAGTGAACGTCCACCTGCTTTACTTGAGCTTGATTTCAACCCACTAGCTGCAGATGCGCCTGTTTCAGTGGCATTGGTCGGTAAAGGGATTACCTTTGACTCAGGTGGTTATAGCTTAAAATCATCTGAAGGTATGCTCGCCATGAAGTGCGATATGGGCGGCGCTGCCACTGTCACTGCAGCATTAGGCTTGGCGATGAAAGCTGGTTTAAATAAACGAGTAAAACTGTTTTTATGTTGCGCAGAAAACTTAGTCAGTGGCCGTGCATTTAAGTTAGGCGATGTCTTGACCTATAAAAACGGCACCACGGTTGAAATCGTTAATACTGACGCCGAAGGTCGTTTAGTGTTAGCCGATGGACTACAGGCCGCATCAGATACTGGCGCACCATTAATTATTGATGCCGCCACTCTGACTGGCGCCGCAGTTATGGCTGTGGGTTCTAACTACAATGCGATTTTCTCGCCGCAAACAGCCACGCTACAACTTGCGCAAAAGCGTGCTGCTGCTGTGTCTGAAAACGTATGGCCTTTACCGTTAGACCCTTGGCACAAAGATATGTGCCCATCGGCTTATGCTGACACGGCAAACAGCCGTCCTGCAAAAGGGGGCGGCGCTGGTGGAGCATCAAATGCCGCAGGTTTCTTATGGCGTTTTGTGTCACCAGAGGCAAACTGGTTACATGTTGACTTAGCTGGCGCATTTGAGTCTTCAGCTTCGGCATTGTGGGCCGCGGGTGCAACCACTCACGGCGTATTGACTATTGCTGAGTTATTAAAAGATTAGCAACACAAGCCTTTTAACAAAAGACAGCTAAAATCGTGCTGTTAAATATGACCACTGATAATGAACCTGCATTATCAGTGGTTTTTTATTGCGTTAAAGGCCAAGAGGCTAAAATTGAATAATTAACTTGGTGCGAATGATTACTCGATTGATACAAATGTAAATGTGTGGGTTCGAGCTGTAATTTTGTCGTGCATCGCAATTTGGCTATTGGCGGCGTGTTAACATGACGAAATACACTCACATGGGGTGTATATTTTTTTTTGGCTAATATAAAAGTTGTTGTGTTTGGCTATTTCAATTATTGTGCGTGCCATTGTCGTTAAGGGTTCAGCTGCTTGGCCTGCTAAGCAAACTAATTTAGCCTGTGGCCAAAATGCGCAGGAGGTTAAATTTTGGCTAAACTGGATTTTAGGCATGGCTTCAATTTCATCGAGTAATTGGAGGTAACTGGTCGGATCTACTTGACCCAAAAAGCCGAGAGTCATGTGTAAATTGTGTAGGTTAACCGGCCTAGCAATAGTATTTAAAAATGGCGCAAGCTCAAGCTGTATCATGGATATTTGTTTTATTTGCGGTTTCGCTAAACTAAAACCGACAAATAATCGTTGCGGTGAAGTAATATGCATAAGCGTTGCCTTTATTAGTAATGAGTTGAAACCCAAACACGAATAGATTATTAATACAGTATGATACAAAACTAATGTCGTTATTGTTGAATGTCTAAACTACACTTAATTGAAACTTCACGATAAAATAGCGCACGTTTTTATCCCTGAGCAAATTGAATTGCAAACCTTGACTGAGTTGATGAATGGCAGATAGCACCCAGCAACTATTGAAAAGTGTGTTCACAAATGGACCTATTGAAGGGAATAATACCTCGGTATTAGAACTGCTCAATCGGGCACTAAAACTCGTCTGTAGTCGACTAGATTGTAATGCTGCCTTTGTGATCACAAGCCAGTTTGATAAAGTATTTGCCGTAGACAGTGATATTATTGATACGACAGAGCAGCAATGTGTAAGCTATTTTGGTCAGTCGCCAGATGTGCAGGTATTATTTAATCAAAGCGTCAATAACAATCTTCGCTTGTGTGAAGCCTTGTTTACTCATGTACATCCCATCATTTATTCCGCAGCCGATAATAAGCCCGCCGCTACCACAGAGCCAATAATTCTTGAGCATTTGCTGCAAACGTTTTCGTCACTGAAAATTGATTGTCAGCAGCTTGCGATAAGCCCTGTGACCGGTGTAGGTAATGTTAAGGTTGTATTAGCCACCTTATGTGTAGCAGATCAAACAACGATTGCAGAGCAACAACCTGACCCCGCCGCATTTATCAATAAGCTCCTTGATGACACTGCTTATCAGTTAGCGTCATCACTGGAATTACGCCGTTTAGCGGTGGTGCTTGATAGCAAAGATAAGCAATACCAAGAGTTATTTCAATTATTGCCAATGGCATCTTCGTTAGTTGATTTACATAACAATGTGGTGCTGCTAAATGATGTGTGGCAGAGCACACTATCAATTAAGGTTAATGATAATTTATTTGACCTTTTACGCCCAGAGGACCATCCGTTACTTAACGATACACTGCATATCGTTAGGGAAGGTATTTTGCGTCAGGCCTGGTGTGAGATCCCGATTAAAAATGGCATTAAAAATCATTGGTACAAATTCAGCTTTTGTCATGCATTAAATCGCCAGCAACAATTACTGTTAATTGTTGAAGATGTGAGTGAACGGTACCGATTAGCTGATGAACTGTCATTTCACTCTAACCACGATGTGCTAACCGGGTTACCTAACCGTTTGCAGTTTGAAAACATGCTTGATGACCTGCAAAAAGACGATGACCATGTGCCTGCCTGTATTGCGTTTCTCGATCTTGATCAATTTCAAGTGGTTAACGATCTTAGCGGCCATCAGGCTGGCGATCTGTTATTGCAGCAAGTGGCTACTCGACTCAAACAATTGCTACGTAAAGGTGATGTCGTTGCGCGTTTAGGCGGCGATGAGTTTGGTTTGTTAATGCACTATTCAGATGCGACCTCGGCGCAATTGGTGGCAAAACGTATATGCCAGCAGTTGTTTGGTCATGAGTTTACTTGGAAAGGCATTAAGCACAATGTCAGTGCCAGTATTGGTCTTGCTCAGGTAGATTATGACGATCCAGATATTTATGGTGTGATGAGTAAAGCGGATGCCGCCTGCCGCTTAGCAAAAGAGGAAGGCCGAAATCGTTGGCATTTTTATAATCCAGACGACCCACAAATGCACACCATGTATAACCAAATGTTGGCCTCGGTAGACATTACTGGTGCGCTAGCCTTAAATCAATTTGAATTGTTTTATCAACTTATTGAGCCGCTTGATAAAAAAGAAAGCGGTATTCACATGGAAATCCTGCTGCGTATGGTGCAAAGCGATGGTACCTATGTGTCTCCTGGGATATTTTTACCCGCCGCAGAGCGTTATAACTTAGCCTCGCGAGTCGATAGCTGGGTTATCGACAATTTACTCAAATGGGGCAGTGACAATCTCGACACTTGGCGAGAATTATCTATGGTGTCCGTTAACTTATCTGCAATGTCATTAGCCGACCAAAAGTTCATGAGTTGGCTCGAAATGCGTTTGATGGTTGAGCCTGAGTTAGTCGATAAACTGTGTTTTGAAATTACTGAAACCGCAGCGGTTAGTCAGTTAGATCAAGCCACAGGCTTAATTGATTTGCTTAAACCTTTTGGCTGTAAATTGGCTCTGGATGATTTTGGCTCAGGTTTTTCAAGTTTTGCTTATTTAAAATGTCTCAATGTCGATTACGTTAAAATTGACGGCCAATTTGTGGTGAACTTATGCAGTAATCGCAGCGACAAAGCTATTGTGGCGGCCATTTGCCAATTAGGTAAAGACATGAACTTTGAAGTGATTGCCGAATTTGTTGAAAATACCGACATTGGCGAGTATTTAAGAAATATCGGCGTTGATTACGCCCAAGGCTACGCCATTAATAAACCGACCCGACTTGCCGAATTAACCAATGGTATTCGCACCCCATGGTTAACAGACGCGATCAGTATTGTCAGCTCAGAAGAAAGACAAGCATTAGGGCTGAGTGCTACCGATTAGTGCATGTATCCTTGCGACGTATTAGTATAAAATACGTCGTAAATAGCGATAAAAAAGTAAATGCCGTTGACCTCATCACACCCTTCATCTGCCACATTGCCAATCCATGCCGTGTTAGCCGACATTCGCACAGCATTTAATGAGCAATCACAACTCATTCTTGAAGCGCCAACAGGCGCGGGCAAATCGACAGCCTTGCCGTTAGCCATGTTAGCCTGGCCAGAAATTAACGGCAAAATCATCATGCTTGAACCTCGGCGAGTTGCTGCGCGTAATGTGGCGCAATTTATTGCAAAACAATTAGGACAAGCTGTCGGACAGGATGTGGGTTATCGGGTTAGGGGCGATACGAAAGTGAGCAAAAATACCCGACTCGAAATCGTCACCGAAGGCATTTTAACTCGGATGATCCAACACGACCCAGAGCTTGCTGGGGTTGCAGTGATCATCTTTGATGAAATTCATGAACGCCATTTACCTACCGATCTCGGTCTTGCGCTCGCACTTGAGGTACAGCAATCATTACGTGATGACTTAACGATAATGGCTATGTCGGCCACGTTATCGGGTTTGCCACTGAGCAACTTAATGCCCGAGGCGCAGCAAATTAGCAGTCAAGGGCGTAGCTTTGATGTGCAGCATCACTATCAACCTTGCCCTGCCCAGCAGCAATGGTTAATGCATATGGCAAAGGTGATTAACGACACCGTTAATGATGCCAGTTTAAGTGAATATCAACTCGGTAGCGTATTAGCGTTTTTACCCGGTAAAGGTGAAATTAATAAGTTGGCCCGCTTGCTTCGTGAACGTTTAGATCCAACATGGCTTATTTGCCCTTTGTATGGTGATTTAAGCCCAGCAGAGCAAGATCGGGCTATTGGGTTAACCGAACCTGGTAAGCGTAAAATTGTACTGGCGACCAACGTGGCTGAGTCCAGTCTCACTATTGAAGGGATAACAATTGTTATCGACAGTGGTTATCGGCGTGAAGCCAGCTTTAATCCCAAAACTGGCGTGACGCGTTTAGGGCTTAAGCGTATTAGTCAGGCATCTGCTGTGCAGCGAAGTGGCCGGGCAGGGCGTTTGGCGCCAGGTTATTGCGTGCGTTTATGGAGCCAGGAAGAGCATGGGCGTTTACGCAAAGTTGACGAGCCAGAAATTAGCCTCAGCGAGCTCACCTCAATGGCATTAGATTGTGCCAGCTGGGGCGCAAAAACATTCACCGAGTTGTCATTACTGACAGCACCGCCAGCCATTCATGAACAAGTAGCATGGCAGTTATTACAGCAGTTAGCGTTAACTGACCCACAGCGAAAGTTAACCGCACTAGGGCGCCAGGCTTATGCCTTAGGTTGTCATCCGCGTTTGGCACATATGCTGCTCAAGGCTAAACAGGTTGCCAGTGAGCAATCTCAGCCGCAATTGTGCGTCTTAGCCTGTATATTGGCGGGTATTATTGAAGCGCGCGGTTTATCTAAAAAAGGCGCCGACATTCATCATTACTTAACCGAAGCTTTGCACGGGCAAATTAAACAGCAAGTGCGTCAATGGCAGCAATCGTTGGCCATATCGGGCCAGTTACAAGATGCCATAAGCCAAGCATCAACTCGAGACATCAGTTATTTGTTAGCACTCGCTTACCCCGACCGTATCGCCAAAGCGCGAGGACAAGATGGTTTTTTACTCAGTAACGGTACTGGCGTGGTCATTGCCGCAGATGACAGCCTGGCACACGAGCCTTGGTTAGTGGTTGCTGACTTTCAAGAAACTCAAGGCCGTAATGCTGGGCAAGTGTATTTAGCCGCCCGGCTTGATGCGCGTTTATTTGACCATGAGTTGAGCTATCTAGTGACACGCGAGGTGCAAGGTGGTTGGGATGAAGCGAAAGGGCGATTTTTTGCCGAAAAACACACTAAAATCGGCCAGATTATTATTAAAGTCGATACTGGTATTGCCCCGCAGCGTGCTGACATTACCGCGGCATTATTAGCACAAGTTCGTTTAAAAGGGTTAACAATCCTTAATCGTGACGCGGCATTAATCCAGTTACAATACCGAGTCGAATTAGCGCGATTTTATGCTCCAGAACATGATTGGCCGTGTTTGACTGACACCCATTTAATGGCCACCTTGACTGATTGGCTAGGGCCATATGTTGAACAGGTTAACTCGCTGGCCGCATTAGCCAAAGTCGATGCGTATGGGTTAGTGAAAAACCGCTTAAGCTGGCAGCAACAAACGTTACTTGATCAATTAGTGCCAACACATTGGCCTATGGCAACAGGTACCAGAGCACCAATAAGATACCAAATGCCACTCGACGCCAATGGCGATTTTTACAACAGTGAGGTAGACCAAGGCCGAGCGGTCTTAAGTGTGCGTTTACAAGAAGCGTTAGGTTTAGCGCAAAGCCCAAGTATATTGCACGGCAAAATGATCGTGACCATGGAGTTATTGTCTCCGGCGCAACGTCCGCTTGCGGTAACTGCTGATTTAGCCAGTTTTTGGCAAGGGCCGTATGTAGAGGTTAAAAAAGAAATGCGTGGTCGTTATCCTCGCCATTTATGGCCCGATGACCCAGTGAATACCGTCGCCACTAAATTTACTAAAAAGAAAACGCCCGGTTTATAAGCAAACCGCATATGAGTTAAGGCGAATCGATTACTGTGCAACATTAAACGAATGAAGATTTATGACAAAAAAAACGCCTAAAAAGACTAACACTAAAAAGTCAAAAGCTAAAAGATCGACCACATCATGGTGGCGTCCACTGTGGTCATTTACGTGGAAACTGTCGCTTGTTGGCCTTGCTGTCGTTACGTTTTATGCGATCTATTTAGACCAAATTATTGCCCAAAAATTTGAGGGGCAAAAATGGCATTTGCCTGCGCAAGTCTTTAGCCGCCCAATGGCGTTATATCCTGGTGCTGCGGTTAACCACCCACAATTAATGGCCGAACTCAAATTATTAGGCTATCGCAAAGTGGCTAATCCGCGCCAGGTGGGTGAGTTTTCTGCCTCAAGTACCAAGATTGAATTATGGCGTCGTCCGTTTTTGCACCCTGAGGGTAATCAAGCTGAACAACGGGTGATGATAAGCTTTGATTCAAACGGTGTGAGCTCGGTTAAGCGAATGTCTGACAAACGCGAATTGGCCGTGTTTCATTTAGAGCCGGTATTGCTTGACCGGATTATTGCTGGCGATGGCGAAGACAGATTATTTGTGCCAACAGCCGAAATGCCTTCGAGTATTGTTGATGCCCTTATTTTGGTTGAAGACCGCAGTTTTTATGATCACTACGGTGTTAACCCGTTGGCCATTGCCCGTGCTGCGCTGGTAAATATATCAGCAGGTCGTACCGTACAAGGAGGCTCGACGTTAACCCAACAGTTAGCTAAAAACTTCTTTTTAAGCAGCGAGCGCTCTATTGTGCGTAAAGTGCGTGAAGCCTTAATGGCGCTGATTATTGATTTTCGCTACAGCAAAGATGAAATTTTAGAAGCATATCTCAACGAAGTGTACATGGGGCAAGACAAGGCGCGTGGTGTACACGGTATGGGCTTAGCCTCGCAGTTTTATTTTGGGCGTCCTGTCGGTGAGCTGACCCTGTCGCAACAAGCCTTTTTAGTTGCGGTCATTAAAGGGCCGTCATACTACAACCCTTGGCGTTACCCGGAGCGGGCTCAGGATCGTCGTGACTTAGTACTGCGCTTATTGATGGAAAACGACAAACTGACCGTCGCCCAATACAAAGCTGCAGCAGAGTCTCCACTGGGTTTACGCAGTGCTAAAAAGTCAGTGCATCAAAAATTACCGGCGTTTTTTGCTGTGGTAAAACAAGAGCTACGTGACCGTTATGGTGACTCACTGCTGCAACAGTCTGGGATAAAAGTGTATACCACCCTTGATCCTATGGCCCAAGAGGCGGCTGAAAAGGCAGTGTCGTCGACTATGGCGTCATTGGATAAGCGTGCTAAAAATATCCAAGTGGGCATGGTGGTTACCGACAAATACAGTGGCGGTATTGCGGCAATGGTTGGCGATAAGGTACCGGGTTATCAGGGGTTTAACCGCGCCGTTGAAATTCGACGTCCTATTGGCTCGCTCATTAAACCCTTTGTGTATGCCACGGCATTAAATCAAAGCGATAAGTTTTCATTGGCTACCCCGATTGACGATAAACCGATTACCTTGAAAAACGAGCAAGGTAACACCTGGTCGCCTAAAAACTTCGATAAAAAGTTCAGTGGGCAAGTGCCATTACTCACAGCGATTAAAGACTCAATGAACGTGCCCACAGTGAATGTCGGTTTGGCCGTTGGCGTTGATAGTGTGGTTAACACCTTACAAAAGGCGGGGTGGAGTGAGTCAGTATCGCCTTACCCATCAATGCTATTAGGCGCTGTCAATGGCTCACCCTTGATGGTGGCGCAGGTTTATCAAACCTTGGCTGATGAGGGGCGTTATCGTAAGTTGACTTCAATCACTGCGGTGTTAGACAGTCAAAACCAGGCATTAGATGTTAGCCGGGCCCCGAGCTCACAGGCCATTGCCCCTGCCACCGATTATTTAGTTCAGTACGCGATGAATCATGTGGTGCGCTCTGGTACGGCTAAGCGATTAGGCGCGGCCTTCCCAGGTGTGCGTTTAGCGGGTAAAACCGGAACCAGTAATGACAGTCGCGATTCTTGGTTTGCAGGCTTTGACGAGCGAAATGTAGCGGCCATTTGGGTTGGTCAAGACGACAACAGCAAAACAGGCTTATATGGCAGTAGCGGCGCAATGGCGGTCTATCAGGCATTCTTACAACAACGTCCACCGATGAGTTTGCGAATGATCCCTGTCAATGGGGTGATTAATGGCTACTTTGATCGTACCACCGGCATGGCAAAACAAGGTAATTGCGACAATATTGTGGGTTTACCAGCATTAGAAGCCAGCTATCGCCCTGCAGAGAATTGCGGTGAGCCATTATCCTGGTGGCAAAAGCTGGTGGGTGGCTAGCAAACTGCTATGCCATTAAAAGCCCAAGGTCTTGTCGACGTTGGGCTTTTTATATATTTGCTGCGCGGTAAGGGGGTTGCTAGGGCTTATCGAGTTGTAGCCTTAGCTTGGTAATTTCAGTAAGCATCTCTTGCTGATTTTGTTCCATCTGTAATTGATTCTGCTGCATTTGTTCAAGCGCCGCTTCTAGTTTGCTATTGATTTGTTCTTTGTGGGCTTCTTTTGCATCTTGCTCTTCTTGACGCTCGGTTTCATCAGGTGCGACAAATACCGATGCCATATAACCTGAGATGACCCCGAAAAAGCTCACGCCACTGATTATCACTAATCCACCAATCACATGGCCTATGGTACTCACCGGATAAAAGTCGCCATAACCCACAGTCGAAATCGTCACTAACGCCCACCAAATGGCTTGTTCTGCGGTTTGAATATTGGCATTAGGTTCAGCGCTTTCCACCAGTAAAATGAGTACAGAAGCCGTGGCTAAAATTAATACCATGGCCACTAATAAGCTGGCTAATGTGGTTTGTTTGCGTTGACGCAGTAACGGAATAAGCAGTGAACGGCTCATGCGGATTAAACGGATCACCCGTAAAATTTGAAATATACGTGCAAACCGTAGCGCTTCAATGGCAGGAATACTGGCAACAAAATCTATCCAGTGGTGGCGCAGGTAGTAGGTTTTATTGCGGGCTTTGAATAAGCCATAAAAAAACTTGCTCAAAAAAATCATACAAATACTGCTGTCGATATACAGCAGCACTTTATTGGTTTCGGTATCTAAACGGCCAAAAGTAATGGTCAGTACGATGACTACCGACACCAATGACAACACCATCATGGCTAACTCAAATGGACTGGGACCATCTATATTTTTAAGTGTCCAGCGTTTAGATTCAAACATGAATTAAGCCTGTTTAATTAATTGTTAAGCACGAGTGGTTATCATAACAAAAAACGCACAAGGCGCGAGCCTAGTGCGTTGTTTAAATCAGCTTTAAGTAGAGTTAAGTCGACGAGGTTTTATCAACAAAGTGAACTAGATCATCAAGTACGCGTTTTTTGATCTCTAACTGAGCATCACTATCTAAGCCATATTTTTGTGCCAATAGCACGTAGTCTTCACCACTTAACGATACGGTTAGTCTAGGGCGTTTAGGTCGTTTAGAGACCGATAATCCGAGGATGGTGCGTATTTGATCAGACGGACTTACGCCTTTATCTAAAGCGGCTTTACGGATGGAGTATTGAAACTTTTCATCTAGATCAAAAGCCACTTGCGTGGCTTTTGCGGCTTGTTGGTTTTTAAGCCATTTATCCGGTAACGGTTTACCTGAACTCATAACAAGGTTATCTCCTACTTGTATCAGCTTGCCGGCCAGTAGTCTCTAATATCGGATAGTGGGCGATATAAGGTCAACATAACTTCGGTGTCGCCGCCTTCGTATACTTCAATATCAACAGCATGAGTGTCTTGATTATTGACTAGACTATAGCCTTCAAAACCTTCACCTCGGTTGCCATTGTCGTCTTGTGGAGGGGTTAAACCACGATAATCCTGGCGATGGAAATAACCAAATCCTGCAAATTCAACTTGATGGTATTCATCACTTAACCATTGGCCAAACTCAGCGTCAAGCTCTGTAGATAAGGTGTTTGTTACCAGAGTTGCTTTACCGGGTTCTTCAAAGATTTCAGCAAAGGCATCAAGGTCAAATATCTGCTCCACATCGGCGCGGTTGATTTTGATTGAAATACTGAGGTAAGACTCGTCTTCTTGAATGTAAGACAGAAAGATTGCGGTGCCGCTATGGCCACGTAATAAGAATTCACAAACCTGCGAGCGCTGGTATTCATAGGTATGAATGGCTTCAACCTTTAGCTGTTGCCCGCGCAGTTGCGCGGGCAAAGCAAAACTGTCATCAAGGGTTAACATATCACCCTTGAGCAGTTTATTTGGGTGGTCAAGCTGACGCTTCGGGGCTTCTTTTTTGCCAAAAAGGCCGCTAAGAAATCCCATAACCCTTAACCTTTACGTGCTTTAATGCGGTCTAAAACTGCATTGGCGTTCGACTTTTGTTCACCAATACCTGCTTCAGCCAATTTAGCGTGTAAAGACTTATCGCTGTTTTCGTCTGCTAAGGTTTCAGATGCTTTTAAGCGGTCATCAAACTGTTGCTGACGCGCCTTGATGCGCTCTAAAGAATCTTTAGCATTAAGCAACTTAGAATTACTCGATGCAAACGAGTCAGTAATGGTTGCCGTGGCTTTTTGTACGCTTTCAGTGGTCTTAACCATGGTTAATTGACGTTGATAATCAGACAATTGACGCTCGGTCTTTTTCACTAAATCTTTTAAACGTACCGCGTGAGCACTAAAGCTGTCGTTGGCCGTTTGTTGCTCTGCAAGCTCTTGGTCTAGCTGAGCGATTTTTTCTGCCACTTCAATGGCTAATGATTCATTGCCTTTGTCTAATGCTTGAGTCGCATAACCTTCGTGTTCAGCAACGCTGCGCTTTAGACGATCAATTTCACGGCTAGCTTGCATTTCTTTCGCCATCACGTCGGTTAGCTCGCGCTTAGCTTTAGTTAAGTGCTTTTCTGCATCACGGATTTCTTGTTCAAAAATACGGGTTGAGTTAGCGTCAACGATAGTCTGGCCAACTTCAGTTGCACCACCACGAAACGCTGTAAGAATCTTGTTTAGAATGCCCATAGTTGGCTCCTTAGTTTAAAAATTCGACGAGTTCGTCGATGACTTCCAGACAGTTGTCTGACAGTACTGCTAATTCTTGTTCAATTTCTTCCATGCTTGATTGCACAGATAACGCACCATACACCACGTACTTATCATCAATTTTGGCAAATGAAGATAATGGCATTGGAATGTTGAGCTCTAACATGGTCTCAAACATTTCAGCGCGGCGGGCTTGGTTAACTTCGTTTTCGCCCCACAGATAACTGATACACAATATTTGGTTGTCAGTTACTGATACAAACACCGGAATTTCTTCACGGCCGACAACATTAACTTGTAACACTTCAACATCACCATCAATGGGATAGCAGTCAAACTGAAAGCCTGTTTGGCTTTGGTCGCATAGTCCGTTTAGGTGACTCGCAATAGTATGGATGTTCATATTCGTCCTTAATTGACATATTATGTCTGTGAGTAAAGATAACACCCAGACATAATATGTCAAGTACTATCTGATCCAATTAAAAAAGATTAATTACTTCATTTTCTGACCATGCAGCTAAGTGGTAATGATACAGCTGCAATGAGCCAATTTCGTTTACCTTAATCTTGTCTATATCGTCGTAAAAATGTTTCGGAAACTCAAATGATGCTTGAATAAGCCCAGGTGTTAGCCAGTCCTCTGGCACCGGGATTTCATCAATGGCGGCTAATCGTTGTTGTGGGTTTTTACCCATCTTAGTGGCAATACTCCAGCCCCACTCTCCAAAACTGGGCACATTGTGATGATATTGTTTCACATTAAAACCGGCTGAGCTTAAGGTTTTACCTACCGAGATAAAGGCGTTAGGTGCATGATAAGGCGAGGTTGATTGCACCGTGATCACACCGTCAGCATTGAGCAGCTCGTTGAGTTTGCGATAAAACAAATCAGAGTAAAGTTTATTTAAGTCTGGGTGGCTTGGATCGGGCAAGTCCACAATGATGGCATCGAAGAGTTGGCCGCTTTGCAATAATTTATCAACACCGTTAAACGCATCGTCGACCATTAAAGTAAGTCGAGGATCGTTGAGCGCATCGCCATTGAGCGTTAATAATGCTTCACTTAAATGAGTCGGCATGTCGGCTGGTGGTGTTGTAAATAACGTTAATAAGTCCTGATCTAGGTCCATTAAGGTAACTGCTTTAGGCTGCCATTTGAGTACTTGTTTGAGCCCAAGGCCATCGCCCCCGCCAATAATTAACACATTGTCGTGACGTGCACTGGCGGCCAATGTTGGGTGCACTAAAAAGCTATGGTAGATGTGTTCATCGCTGCTAGAAAACTGTAAACGGCCATTGATGTACAAGTTATACACGGGGGGGAGCCCACCGCCGCGCAGCCGTTCAGTAAAGTTAAGTTGCTGAAAACGAGTGGCCTTGGCATAAACCACTTTGTCTTTGTATAACAAATTATTAAAGTGTTGCTCCCAACTTGGGCCTTTTACTGCCAATAAGCCTATCACTACACTGGCAATAATATGGCCGACTAATAATAATTTTACATGACGAATTTGCGTCCAAAAACGCCAAATAAAAACCAGTCCCGCTAATAGGTTTACGCTGGCGGTTAATGCGGCGGCTAATTGAATATCAATTGCCAACATAAAGCCGACCCAAATGGCAGCACCGACACCCGCACCAATGTAATCGGCACCATAAATGGTGCCAGCATTGTGCAGTAAATGGGCGTCAGATAACGATTGCCGTACCCGGGCAATTAATGGGATTTCCATACCAATCATTAACCCCAGCAACACGCCCCAAACGTAAGGTAAGTATTCGCTTAAGGTTTGCAAGCTGGCAATAAAACCGCCGTTAGGTAAATGGTCGGGTGGTAAGCCAAGGGTATTGGCAATGGTGAGGGGTAATTGCTGACCAAAGCCAATTACCGCTGCGGTAATGATAATGGCAAACGAGCCACACAATGCCACGGTGAGCTCGAGCATCGCAAAGCCGGTAAAGGCGCATTTGATTTTACGGGCAGCAAATGCCCCCACACCCATGGACACAATCATTAAGCCAATCATGGTGTAAATGGCGGCTTCTAGCGCGCCTAAAATACGCCCAGCATAGTGTGACAATAGGTATTCGTAAATCAGGCCGCATCCCGCTAGCGCAGCCATAATGCCCAGTAATAGGGCATCATCAAACCACGACACATTGCGAGATACCGGAAGGCTTTGCTCTTTGCCCCCTTGCGCTGCAGTGTGGGGGCTAGGATCAAGCAAAGGGGTTGTCATAAATTACGCCATTAACCCCGTTAAAATCAGTGCGACAGCAATGCTGATTGCCATTTCGACCGCGGCAATACCAATGTTGTGCTGCTTTTCAACTTCTTCTGCTAAGTTAATGCCGGCTAAAACCAGCTTTTTCACTAAAGCAATGAGTAATGACAAGGTCACTAGCATTATTAACGAGAACACAAACCAGCCAATGATGTTGGTAACGTAGCCCGTCGGTTGATAAATAATAAAGTGACTGGCAGCGTTAAAGCTTAATGCCATGGCAATCATATAACCGCTGTGACGCAGTGCTAAAGCGGTTTGGTCTTGGGTTAACGCCTGTTGCATTGAGGCATCTTGGTTGCGTTTGGCATAACGCTGTTCGCGTAGGCGAGTCAGCAGTACTAGCATTAACTGCGAGATTAAAAACGCGCTAAAAATAGCGATAAAGGTGTTTACGGTGATGTCTTCTGCCCACATCAATACGGCACGAATAATAATGGCCGTCGCAATGGCTGCAGAAGCATCAACAACAGCAACTGACACATTACCTTTTAAGATTTCGGCATTTTTGGCAAATTCATTTAAGGCGATTTTGTCATGTAAAAAACGCCCAAATTTAATGAGTACTAAACCAAATAAACCGTAAGCCGACATGCCAATGGCTTCGGTTAAATACGAAGGAGCAGCTTCGCCGGTAATCGCACCCGTTAGCACAATACCTAATGCAGCAACGGCACCTGCGGTACTAATACCAAAGGCAAAATTATCACGCTCAGCCAATTCGGCACTGCTGTTAACTTTAATGCTCCAACCTTGCAGGTAACGCATCAATGCCAGCAACACAATCGCGATACTTAAGTCGATGACTAGGATGATCGCCAGAGGTTGAGTTAAGCCATATTCTTGAAAAAATGTCATGGGGAGTCCTTACCTATTTACCACGGCTAACACCGCGACTAGTGCGGCTGCTTGAGTTGCGGAAACTGCTGTCTTTAGAATAATTTGAACGAAACTTGCTGCTAGAACTCGCCGTGCGAGTCGTGCTACTGGGTTTTGGTGCACTGGTACTTTGACGCGACAAGGTAGTCGAGCCTGTGCGGGTTTTAGCATATGGGCTATCAAATCGTTTACCCTGGCTGTCAAAACGCTTTTTAGTTTGTTCAAATGTTTTGGCTTGTGAAGTGGCCTGTTTTGGCGATGTATAGCGATAACGGCCGACATCGTTGTAGTAACTGTAACCACGACGGCTTGACCAATTGTCGTAATAAATGGGGCGGGTAAAGTTAGAAAACATCGCATACATGCCATACCAAGCCCAAAAAGACGTGCCATTTGAGCCAGTTTGCCAGCTACCATAAGCCGGGTTACCCACTAATTGACTGCCAGGTTCTGTGCCATCCGTGCCGTTTGCCAAGGCCTCGGCTTCACGGCTAATGGCGTTGACTCGGGCTAATTGACCCTGAGACATATCAGCAACCACGTTGACCGGATCCGATAACATGTCGTTGTATAAGCTGGTATCTGCGGCTTGATATACATTTTGCGCTTCAGCCAGTTGTTGGTCTAAATCAACAAAATTTGCGCTATTGCTCAAATCCTTATATCGACGAGTTAGCGACTGAAACATAGGCCCTTCGGTGCCTGCATCTTTGGCTAATTCATTTAACAAAGGGGCTAAATCAGGCTGACGCTTAGCTAAAATACTGGTGTACTGCTTCAATAAATTGGCATTACGTAATTGATCGCCATCGAGCGATGTTGATAATAATTCCAGACGCTGTTGCGTTAATTGCTGGTACTTGGCAATTTGCTCAGGCCTTTCATCGCCACAAGCACTGAGCGTTAGCGCGACAATCATCACGGTTATCAATGTGAGTACACGGGGGAGGTGACCTACCATGTTTTCTCCAAAATGTAGATTTTTCATGTGCTAATTCAATATGACACAGGTTATAGTAATCTTGATGTCAATGATATTAATCTGCATCAATAGACTGATCATTAGATATAGCATTCACGACATAATATGTCCAACATTCATTTTCTTTAGGGATATTAATTGCCATGCAAAACCAAAGTAACAAGGTGTTATCTGCAGCGCTAGTTGAAACCGCAGATCGTTACTGGTTAAGACTCTGCGAAGTTTGGCCTGAAGCGACAACCGAGTTGTCCAAAGAACAACAGCAAGAGTTAATGTCGGTGTTTGCTTTAAGTGATTATATTGCTGAGCAATTATGTCGTCGTCCTGAATGGATAGTGCAACTGTTTGATGGCCTATTAGATGACATTGACCGAAGCCAATTTGACAGCGAGTTACATGTTCAATTAGAAGGTGTAACCCAAGAAGACCAGGCTAAATCAGTGTTACGTCGTTATCGTAATTTACAAATGGTGCGCTTAGCATGGCGCGACTTTTTAAATTACACCCCAGTAGAAGAGTCATTACTGGACTTATCATCGTTGGCAGAAGCCCTCGTTATTGCTGCTCGCGATTGGGTTTACCAAGACATGTGCAAGCAATTTGGCACGCCAACGAGTGCTGAAGGGAAGCCGCAACCATTATTAATTTTAGGCATGGGCAAGTTGGGTGGCCGTGAGCTCAATTTCTCATCTGACATCGATTTAATTTTTACTTTTCCTGAACATGGCGAAACGGTTGGCGGTCGCCGCGCGCAAGCTAACCAACAATTTTTTATCAAAATGGGTCAGCGTCTAGTCAATATTCTTGATCAAGTGACGGTCGATGGTTTTGTATTTCGTGTCGACATGCGCCTGCGCCCATATGGCGAAAGTGGCCCGCTGGTGGTCAGCTTTAGCGGATTAGAAGATTATTACCAAGAACAAGGCCGCGACTGGGAACGTTATGCCATGGTGAAAGCCCGCGTATTAGGGCCTTGGAGTGGTTATTGCGATGAGCTGCATGACTTATTACGCCCATTTGTGTATCGCCGTTATATCGACTTCTCGGCAATTGAGTCATTACGTAAAATGAAGCAATTAATTGCCCAAGAAGTCAGACGCAGGCAATTAACCGACAATATTAAATTGGGTGCAGGCGGGATCCGTGAAGTGGAATTCGTGGTGCAAAGTTTTCAGTTAATTCGCGGTGGACGCGAGCCTGCGTTACGTCAACAAAGCTTATTTGGCGCCATTGATACCTTATACAGTTTGGGGCAGTTAGAATATTTAGCCGTTGATGAGCTTAAACACAGTTACATTTTACTTCGCCGAGTGGAAAACTTACTTCAAGCCATTGACGATAAACAAACGCAAACACTGCCTAATAACGACCTTGACTGGCAACGATTGTGCGTACCCCTAGAACTAGAAGACGAAACACAGCTGCGCGAGCAAATCGATAATGCAATGGCCACCATTCATGAGCACTTTAATGCCACCGTGGGTGGCAGTGATAACCATGAATATAACGATCATTGGTCATCGCTAGTTTGGAATATTCAGCAAGATGAAGACGCATTAGCCCTACTGCAAGAGCAGCAGATTGAAGACGAAGCACTGTGGCCGATGTTAAGTGATTGGCGTCAAACCGTGTCTAAGCGCTCTATTGGTCCTCGTGGCCGAGAAACCTTAGACAAACTCATGCCCAAATTGCTTGAAGAATTGTTTAATCAATCTATACCGAGTGCCGCATTTAAGCCAGTGTCTAACGTGTTGGATAAAATTTTAACCCGCACGACTTACCTTGAATTACTATGCGAAAACCCAGGCGCCAGGCAACAGCTAGTGAGTTTATGTTGTGCCAGCCCTTGGATTGCGCGAGAACTGGCTAACTTCCCGATGCTGCTTGATGAGCTGATTGACCCATCGCAGCTATATGACATCACCTCTATTGATGATTACCCAAGCGAGTTACGCCAATATTTACTGCGCGTGCCAGAAGATGACATGGAGCAGCAAATGGAAGCGCTGCGACAATTTAAGTTGTCGCAACAGTTAAAAATTGCTGCTGCAGATGTCACCGGGGTATTGCCGGTTATGCAAGTAAGCGATCATTTAACCTTTTTAGCTGAAGCGATTATTGAGCAAGTGGTGCTACAAGCCTGGCACCAGGTTGCGGCAAGACATGGTGTGCCAGAAGGAACTAGCCCAAGCAATATGGGCTTTGCGGTCATTGGTTATGGCAAATTGGGCGGTCTAGAGCTGGGTTATGGTTCCGATTTAGATTTAGTCTTTTTACATGGCCATAGCGATGCGGGCAGCACTAATGGGCCAAGATCAATTGATAACAGCCACTTTTATTTAAAATTAGCTCAGCGGATTGTGCATTTATTTGCAACTCGTACAACCTCGGGTGAGCTATACGAAGTTGATATGCGTTTGCGTCCGTCGGGGTCCTCTGGTTTGTTAGTGAGCGAAATTGAACAGTTTGGTCAATATCAGTTAACTGAAGCCTGGACTTGGGAGCATCAAGCATTAGTTAGGGCGCGTTTTGTTTTTGGTGATTACACCTTAGCTGGGCGTTTTAGTGACTTGCGCGGGCAAATATTACAACAAGCACGCAATCAAGCCGACCTTGCCAAAGCGGTGCGCGATATGCGGATAAAAATGCGCGATCATTTGTTGCACGTTGAACCTGGGCAGTTTGATCTTAAGCAAAGCGCTGGCGGCATTGCCGACATTGAGTTTATTGCCCAATACTTAGTGCTTGCTCATGCCCATCAACACCATGACTTGACCATTTGGTCTGATAACGTACGTATTTTTGAAGTACTTGCCGACCTAGAGTTGTTACCCGTGATGCATGCACAACACCTAACGCAAACCTACTGTTGGCTTCGCGATGAAAACCATGAACTGACATTGCAACAATTGCCCGGTAAGTTGCCCCACCATACAGTGGAGCAAAAAACAGACGCCGTGATTGAAATTTATAATGAAATTTTACAGCCTTAATCTGTTTTAAAGTTGAAATAGCAGCACTTTACTGCTTTATTTAGATCAGGTAAATCAACTAAAAGGTTGCGTTAATGCTGCTTGCTCCGATACCCGAAAATGAGCACACACGCCTCGAAACACTTCGAGGTTTGAACGTGTTAGATACTGAAACAGAAGAGCGCTTTGATCGTATTACTCGCTTAGCTAGACAGTTGTTTTCGGTATCGATCAGTGTGGTGAGTTTAATTGACAGTGACCGACAATGGTTTAAATCAGTGCAAGGCCTCGATGTATGTGAAACCAGCCGCGATATCTCATTTTGCGCCCATGCGATTAATCAGTCTGATGTTATGGTTGTGCCCGATGCGCTGCAAGACTCGCGCTTTTTCGACAACCCATTAGTGCTCGCCACGCCCAATATTCGTTTTTATGCTGGGTTTCCGTTGACCATGCCTAATGGTATGCGAGTCGGTACCTTATGCATTATTGACAATAATCCCAGAACCTTTGATAAACAAGACGCTCAGGCATTAGAAGATTTAGGCAAACTCGTAGAAGCTGAGTTGATATCGATTCAGCAAAACACCCTCGACCCATTAACCGGCATCACCAATCGTCGTGGCTTTGATTTAGACTATTTTAAAGCCATCAATGATGAGTATGGTCATGAAGAAGGCGATGTTGCACTCACCACATTTGCAAAATTATTAATTGAATGTTTTAGGGAGTCTGATGTTATCGCTCGCTTTGGCGGTGACGAATTTGTGGTGTTGCTAAGCCAAAGAGACCAAACCAGTGTCGATGTTGTGCTCAAACGGTTTAGCGAATTAATTGCCCAGCATAATCAACAATCAAACAAGCCGTATCAACTGGCCTACAGTCAAGGTATTGTGAGCCGAAAAGCAAAACAAGATTTAGATCTTTGTGAGTATTTAACCTTGGCCGACAAAGCAATGTTTGTTGATAAAGCAAAACACCATAAGCGAGACTCATTGCTAGGCTAAGATAACAAAAAGCCAACGTCACTATCGCGTTGGCTTTTGTTCAATGCAGATTGGTATTACATCATCAATTGCTCAATCCACAACTGGTAAATCGGTAAACCGATTAGCACGTTAACGGGGAAGGTTATTCCTAATGACGCCAACATCGCCAGACCAATATTGGCATCTGGAATCGCGGCTTTAATCGCCGCAGGTGCTGCAATGTATGATGCACTGGCACTGAGGGCTGCTAATACCAAAATACTGCCAGAGGGTAAATCCAGAGCCATACCTAAGCCAATCCCCACCCACGCCAATACAAACGGTACTACCGCAGCAAAAATTAATAATCGCCATTGTTTGTATGGAATGGGAAAGCACACTTTAGCCGTGCTAATGCCCATTTCTAATAAAAATAACGCTAATAAGGTTTTAAACCCGGCAAGCAACATCGGCGTTAATGGCGCCATACCCGTAGTGCCGTACATCCAACCGATAGCCACGCCACCGCACAGTAATACTACGCCGCGGCTTGTTAGTGCTTCATGCAAAATACTAACCGCAGAGGAATGCACTTCATTACCAGCCGTTTTAGCTTGCAGGTAACGGTGTAACCACAACATGATAATAATGGCGGGCAGCTCAAGCAGCACTAAATATAACGTGGTTTCAGGGCGTAAAGGCCATTGTGATTGATCAACCATCGCCATCACGACAGCAAAGGTACCCGCACTTACAGAACCATAATGAGCGGCAATGCTAATGGCTTCTTTTTGCGGTAATTTAATGAGTTTTCGTAAAAGCGGGTATAAACTCAGTGGGGTGATAAAACCTAAAGCAATGACCGCTAGTAATTCTGATATTGCTAGATTGGCTGTTTCACCGTGTAATGCCATACCGCCTTTAAGGCCAAGGGTTAGCATCAGTAAAATAGACAAGGTTTCGTAGGTGGCTTTGGGAACTTTTAAATCTGACTTTATCAGCCCAGCAATCAAGCCAAGGGCAAAAAAAGCTATCACAATATCAGGCATCGTCTTGGCTTCTGTCTGTTATTCTGCAGGTTAATAGAGTAGGGCGATTCTGCCTTGTTGTATGGCGAAAGGGAAATGTTTTAACTTTATTTATAACAATATTGGACAGTATTAATATTGCAGGCGTATTGTAGAGAGTGTGTTGTCCACAGGATGGTTATTATGAAAAATGAAATTGATATTCAACGTGCGCTCAAAGTGTTTAACAAAGTCACCCAATACGGTGAAAAACGCGTAACGAGCCATGAGGAAGGCAGTAAAAGTATTTATGGTGATGGCTACCATTTGTGTGGCATCAGCGCCCAAACTGATCATGATGGTTACACCATTGTATTATCTGACGCTCAAGTGAGTTTAACGGTGTTTTTTCACAATAAATACCAATTCGAATACCCAACACACGATGCATTAGACAATTTTTTACGCCGTTTTACCGACGTAGAAAGTTATCAGGTCGCTAAAGCTATGTGATTGCTGCGTTTAATGCCCATTGTTGCATTTCTATTAGGCGGCTATAAGTGCGCCTAAATTCAAATGTCAGTGCACCAGTGGGGTAAAGGTCTTCTAATGCCCATTGACTGTGTATGATCAAAATAACTTTTTGATCATACATTTCGTCAATCAAACTAATAAAGCGCCGAGCGGGATCGTCCTCACTGGCATACGCCAATTGTCGCTCTCCCGTCGCCGTCGCCTGTGCACCATCTTCAGTACCTCTCGCCCTAATCCAGCTGCGTACTTGTCCACCCAGCAGCGGCACATCACTGAGTAAAATATGGCTAAACTGGCCGGCAAGCTCAATGTAATCTAATGCCGATCTTGGCCCTTGGCACAATGCGGAAAACTCAAACCAGGCATAGTCTGCGTGCTGTGCTTGTATGGCGATGTCACGCTGACAAATGCGCAATGTGTGTTTGGATTTTTGTGCAAAATGATGTTGTTCAATTGGGCTGTTTTCATCAACTCCTTGCTTACATAATTGAGCAAACATGTTTTCGGGCGTCTGGGCTGATGGTAGTTTCAGCCATGTTGGCTTAGGGCTGCTTTGCGGCCTAGCCTGATGACTGAGCCGATGATCTTTATCTCCACTGAGATGGATCTCATGAGTGTATTGTTGTAACAGGTCAATAGTGGGTAAAAACCTGTCTCTCTGTAAACCGTTTTTATATAAGTCGACAACCGGAATATTAGAGGTGGCGACTAAGGTGACTCCTGATTGGAACAAAGTGTCAAATAACCTTGCCAGCAAAATGGCATCACCAATGTCTGACACAAAAAACTCATCGAAACAGATGATTTGATACTGCTCAGCTATTTGCTTAGCAATATGGGTGAGTGGATCGCGGATCCCAGAGGTTTGGTTAAGCTGCTGGTGGAGCATGGCCATAAAACGATGAAAATGCAGTCGCATCACAGTGTTTTGCGCCTGCTTAGGGGGTTGGCTCAGGCACTGACAAAACAAATCCATTAAAAAAGTTTTACCCCTACCCACATCCCCCCACAGGTATAAACCTTTATCGATGGGAGATGAATGAATAAATTGCTGGTATAGAGTCTCTAATGCTAACAAGGCCTCTTGCTGTGCTGGGTCAGCTGTTATTGCCTTTTTTTCAATGTGTTGTGAATCAGCACCTATCGCTTGTTGGTAAGCCTGCAATGGCGACATCGACTGAACAGTAGGGGAGTTAGGACTTGCTAATGGCGCGAGAGCATCTACCGATGAATACATGGCTAAACTTTGTTTGATTGATGGTTTTAGTGATTGTTTTTGCGAATGATTTTTCACTTTTTTAAGGGGGTCTTTTGCTGCGTATGTAGGCTTATGCTTGGGATCAGTCGTTGGCATAACAGTTCGGGCTATTTATTGATCTAGGTACTATAGCATGAATAGTAAGCTTTATTGTGTAGCCCATTTACTTTAAGATTTGTCACTACCTGTAACAATTTATACAAATTATATTAACTATCTGAGCAGGTTAGATAATTAATGTGATAGGTATTAAACCCTAATAAGGACAGCAAGTGAATAATAACAATAAGGGGATAACCTACATTGGCGCTGACATGTCACTCGAAGGTGACATGACCATTCAAGGTCCAGCGATGATTGCTGGCAAGACAATGGGCACTATTCGTTCAAGCAGCCAAATCAATATCGCAGTCGGTGGTGAGGTTGAAGGTGAGGTCTATTGCCAGGAGATGCGTGTATCAGGCGTCTTTAAAGGTAAATTGCATTGCAACAAACTGATCATTGTCAGTTCGGGCGTGGTCGACGGTGAAGTGTCTAGCCATCAAATGGAAATATACGACGGTGGTCAATTTGTGGGTATGCGAAGTAAAGGCCCTGATGAATCAGTTTTGCCACCAGCGACTTCATCAACAATAAAAATGCCAACAATGCAGGATAGCCACACCAAAACATCTTCTCGTAAGTTGGCTTATGCTGCCGTTGCTGCGGCGGTGATTATTGGCGGCGTGTTACTGCAGCCTACTATCAGTTCAGTATTAAATAATGACCAAGAACTGCCGTTACAAGCGAGTGTGAATACTGATGCATCAGAGAGCGACATTGCGCAAAATGCAGCATTATTATTGCAAGACGTTGAGCAGCAAAGTGCGTTTATAGAACAACAAGAAGAGCTAATCGGCGCAGGCCAATCTGATATCAACACCGCAATGGAAGACTTGCACGCATTAGAGCAAACCAGTCAAGAGCTCGGCGACACCTTACACGATGATGAGCAACACTTTGAAGACAGTGAGGCCGAGTTATCACTGCCGACAACATCCAATAAACCGTGATAAAAAATGGCCTGGTCAACTCAGTTAACCAGGCCATTTTTTTCGTCTTCGATGTACTTACGGGTTAATACGAGTAGGCATACCGCTACGATTTTCTAATAATCGTTTTAACACAGTGGAGTCGGTTTCTGGATGAGCCAGAAAACGGGTTAACTCTTTGTCCAAGGTTAATGACACAGGCTCTTTAGAGTCAAACTCTTCTTGAGTTTTCGATAAAGGCTCGTGCACTTCAATATAACGACTACCATCAGGCTCTGCTGTGGCTTTAATCGGTTTATTTAAAAACTCAACACGAGTACCAACTGGCACAGTTTCAAATAAGTGTTTAATGTCTTCGTCGCGTAAACGGATACAACCTGAGCTCACACGTAAACCAATACCGAATGTGGCGTTTGTGCCATGAACCGCAAACAAGTTACCAACATACAGCGCATATAACCCCATTGGGTTATCTGGGCCTGCTGGCCATACAGCGGGTAACGTAATGCCATTGGCTGCGTAAATACGGCGGGTATTGGCTGTAGGTGTCCAGGTTGGTCTCTCTCGTTTGCGATGTACTTTAGTCACCCAGTTTTCTGGGGTATCACGGCCTATTTGGCCAATACCAATCGGTAACACTTCAACGATATTTTTACCCTTTGGATAATAATATAGGCGCATTTCAGCAGAGTTAATCACAATGCCTTCTTGCTTAGTGTCTGGCAGAATTAACTGGTGTGGAATGATTAAGGTACTACCAGGCTTAGGTAAGAATGGGTCAACACCAGGGTTTGCCTCAATAAGGTTCGTTAGCCCTAGCTGAAATTCCGCCGCAATTTGCTCTAGTGTTAATTTACCTTCTTCAGGTACCACATAATATTGGTTTTGACCGACTAATTTGCTGCCGTCAGTGGGTAAACGGTATTCAACAGCAGCACTTGAAAAACTTAACATTATGGTAGACGCGGCAACGAATGCGGTGCGTAACGAATTCATCATAAGGGTTATATCATTCCTAAAAATAGACGTTATAAAAGTCAGACTACAATATCTTTCAAAGCTTGACCATTGAATAGCGCGCATCCTCACTTATTACGTCTAATAATTCAACTGATTTTTTGCTGTTGACTCATTTTAATTTTAAGCGTTTTGCTAGGCGATGTAAGTTGCCAGAATCAAGCTGTAAACTACGTGCTGTGGCGGCCCAGTTTCCTTCGTGTTGCCCCAGCACTTGTTGAATAAACTGACCTTGGAACTGGTCGGTTGCATCACGTAAGCTCATTTGCGCAAAAGATGTTACTGATTGTTTAACGGCTACTTTTTTTTGGTCAGCGGCGACATGTTCTATAGATGTAGCAAACTCAAAATGATGCGGTTGTATGGTGCACATGCCATCGTGAACCCCAGCCGATTTAGCCAATACTGCCGCGCGATGAATGGCATGTTCAAGTTCGCGAATGTTACCGGGCCAATCGTAATGGTTGAGTAACGCTAGGGCATCGTGACTTAATCCTAAATGAGGCAACAGCAATTGCTGGCGATAGCGTTCAATAAAAAAACCGGCCAATAAATGAATGTCTCTAGGTCGCTCTCGTAGCGCCGGCACCACAATGGGGAACACACTTAAACGATGATATAAATCGGCCCTAAAACGCCCCGCTAGTACTTCACTTTTTAAGTCTTTATTGGTGGCAGCAATAATCCGCACATCCACTTTTAAACTGCGATCATCGCCCACTTTTTGCAAATCACCGTATTGCAACACCCGCAGTAATTTAGCTTGTAAATTAAGCGGTAACTCACCAATTTCATCTAAAAATAATGTACCTTTGTCTGCCACTTCAAATTTACCACTGCGGTGGCTAATGGCGCCGGTAAACGCCCCTTTTACATGGCCAAATAATTCACTTTCAGCAACCGACTCAGCCAATGCGGCACAGTTTAAATACACTAGCGGTTTATCGCCACGAGGAGAATGCTGATGTACCGCTTTTGCTATGAGTTCTTTACCTGTACCTGTTTCACCTAAAATCAGCACATTTAATTCTGTGGCAGCGACCACATTCACTTCATTAAGTAGGGCTAAAAATGCATCATCTTGACCGATAATCTCTGTTGCAGTATCGAGCTGCCCAGTAGGTTTACTGCTGCTAATGGTAAAATTACTCGCTTGCTTTTCGAGTTTATCTATCAATAAAGCATTATTGAGTGATGCGGCAGTAATGGCGCTAATGCTGCGTAATTCATTATTGGTGAATTGGTCAAACTTATTGGGATCGAGAGCGTCGATGGTTAATGCCCCAATCAGTTGCTCGTTGGCAAACAAGGGTAATCCAACACAGGCATGCACTTTTAAATCGCCATCCACATTAGGAATTAAGCCGTCATAAGGGTCGGGCAATTGACTGTCGGCAGGAAAGCGCACCACATCACCGGCTCGCGCTATGGCTTCAAGTCTTGGGTGCTCATTAACAATAAAACGCCTGCCCAATACATCAGCACTAAGACCATCAATTGCGAGTGGGGTAAATTGATGACCTTGAAACGACAATAACGCCGCGGCATCGCAGTCTAGGGTATCTCTGAGCGTGGTGAGTAAACGTGAAAAGCGATCGCGAGTTGATAAATTTGCGGTGATATCAAGCGCAATACGGGTTAAGTCGGTTTGACTTAATGCCATGGTAAACTCCAATGATGTTGCGGTGCTGTCATTATGACAAGTGTAAATATAACAACAAGTGTTAAGGTGCCATTATGATCACAAAAGGGCCACTATGATCATAGCGGCCCCTTTGTGAGTTGAGTTATCTTACTATTACTCGAACCGAGTGTTATGCCAATGCGACGGTTTGCTTCGCTTTAGCGCTCTTGCTGCTAATGGCTTTTTTGATCAGGTCAAATAAGAACGCTGCCATCAATAATCCGCCTACACTAAAGATAATGTCGCCGAACATTCTCATCCACACTAGATTTTCAACCAACTCACTGTGGATCACCGCTGGTGAGCGAGCATACCAATAACCGTGATCGATAGCGGCAAAGAACTGCACAATACCCACAGGCAATAGCGACATAAATACCATACCCGCTAAACCGATATTTAAGGTCCAGAATGCCCCTTTCAGGTATTTATGGTTCCATTGCATGTTGCCGGTTAAGCCACGTAAACAGAACAGCATCAGCCCCATACCTAACATTCCGTATACTCCCATGAATGCTGCGTGAGCATGAGTTGCCGTCGTGTTTAATCCTTGGATAAAGTAAAGCGAAATCGGTGGGTTGATTAAGAATCCTAATACCCCAGCGCCCACTAAATTCCAAAATGAGGTGGCGACAAAGAACATGATTGCCCAGTGATAACGCTCCATCCAGGGGCTGGCTTTACGTAAGCGATAGGTCTCCATGGCTTCAAAACCAATAAGTGCTAATGGGACAACTTCAAGTGCTGAGAATATTGCGCCCCATGCAATGACTGAGGTTTGAGTGCCAGTAAAATACAGGTGGTGTAGGGTACCGATTAAGCCACCGGTTAAAAAGATAACCGTAGAGAACAATACCGCACCGTTGGCACTGTGAGCACGGATTAAGCCTAAGCGGACTAACATCAAGGCAATAACTGAAGTGGCAAAGGTTTCAAAGAAGCCTTCTACCCATAAATGTACTACCCACCAGCGCCAGTACTCCGCAATCGCAAGGTTTGAGTGTTTGCCCATAAATAGGCCAGCACCGTAAAACAAACCAATGGCAACACACGAAGCATACAGCACCCAAATAACCGGTTGCATGTCGCTACTGACTTTTAGCGCTGGGCGCATTGATGCGGTCACTAATGCTAACCAAATCAATAAACCACCCAGTAATAGGATTTGCCACACCCGGCCTAAATCAATGTATTCATAGCCCTGGTGACCAAATAAAAAGTTCATGTCGAGATCAAAATATTGTTGTACGCCTAACCATTCACCTGCCATTGAGCCCAGCACGACAACGACTAGAGCCACCCACAATACGTTAACGCCAAGGCGCTGATATTTAGGCTCATAGCCAGATAATGCTGGCGCAATGTAAAGGCCAGTGCCTAGCCATGCCGTGGCAATCCAAAATACGGCCAGTTGAGTGTGCCAGGTACGCGTAACCGAATAAGGTAAGATTTCTGAGATGGCGATACCGTAAAACTCTTGGCCTTCTACTGCGTAATGCGCGGTCACGCCGCCCAGTAATATTTGCAGTAAAAACAGACCAATAGCGGTAATGAAGTATTTGCCTACTGCCTTTTGCGATGCCGTTGGTTTAGTGTGAAATAGCGGATCTTCTTTGGCGGGTTCTGGCAATGCTTCTTCTTTGCAACAGGCGTGATGCCAAATCAACATGGCAATACCAAGAATCAATGTCACTACACTTAACACTGACCAAACAATATTGTCTGACGTTGGTAAATTGCCTATCTGCGGATCATACGGCCAGTTGTTGGTGTAGGTGTAATCATAACCAGGGCGCTCAGTTACCGCGGCCCATGCGCCCCAAAAGAGGAAAGCATTTAATAATTCACGATGCCCGACATCGGTTATCGTGCCTTCTTTCATGGCGTATTGTTCACGTAGTGAGCTTAACTCAGGGTCGTCACCAAATAATGATAGATAATGTTGAGTGACTTCGTTTATCGCCGCGATACGGGTCGTTGAAAGCGCAACATAGGTCTTGTCTTCTGCTCCTTCAATTACCGTGTTATGACGAATGTCATTTCTAAGGGCTTTTTCTAACCCTGCTTGTTGCTCAGTATCAAGTTCGGCAAAATCGCGGTTAAAACGCTGCTTTGCGGTTATTGATAACCAAGCTTGTGCTTCACGGTGTAACCAGTCTGCAGTCCAGTCGGGTGCCACGTATGAGCCATGACCCCATATCGATCCTAACTGATGCCCGCCCATTGAACGCCAAACGAGTTGACCTTGTTCAATATCATTTTGGGTAAATACAGGCTGACCACTGGTGTCGGTAAACGCCGTTGGGATCGGCGGTTTTTCTCGGTATATACCGCTGCCTAAACTAAGTAATACAGTGAAAGAAGCCACAAGCACGATTAATAGTGCAATGCCGGTGAGTTTGTTTTTGCTCATAAGTCCTCTTAGCGCAAAGTCATTTTTATACAGATGACCTGACATTACACAAGACGTGCCAACTTTTTGGTTTAATTCAAGCAATTGAATTTATGAGGTTTTCAATTTAATCATTGATATTTTAATTGTCTAAAAGACAGTCCTGGTGAGTGTCATATAGACTGTGAGGTGTCAAATTGACATCCACTTTATGTGTTAATGACTTAGCTTGTGATGATGTAACTTATTTCAAAACGTTATTTACTTAGCATGCTAACTAGTTATAATGCTTAGCACGCTAACTAAGTGGGTGTTACTCATGTCTCCAGAATTAGAAAGATTAAAAGAACTGTCTCTTGCTGAAAATTTAGGTCGATTGCACCGTTTATGGCGCACGGCTGCAGATGCAGAATTAATCCCGTTAGGCCTAACTCATCCGCGCTGGACAGCATTGTGGAAATTACTGCGCTTAGGCGACAACGTCAGCCAAAAGGTGCTTGCAGATGCGTTAGAAATTGAATTGCCATCGTTAATGCGCACCCTTAATCAATTAGAAGATCAGGGCTATGTGCAGCGGCGTTGTTGCGAAAAAGATAAACGGGCACGCATTGTTAGCTTAACCCCAGATGGGATTGAGATGCTTAAACAGATGGAAAGTAAAATCATGTTAGTGCGACGTAATTTATTAGCAGGCATTAGCCAACAACAACTCAATGACTTTGAAAATATTATGAGTCAAATCAGCGAGAACGCACTGGCCACATTAGATAAAAGCTCTGCGTAATGGCATAGTCAAAAGTGAGTAATGAGAAAGTATATGACCCCAGATCAACAATTTGCACGACTCGTTAAAATATCCATATTTCTGTTTATATCAGTGTTTGGCTACTTTATGTTTGCCGACGCCATGATGCCAATGACCCCACAGGCAATGGCAACACGTATGGTGGCCAAAGTCACCCCGCAAGTCAGCGGTAAAATTGCCTCGATAGCCGTGGCAAACAATCAAGTGGTCGCTAAAGGTGATGTGTTATTTAGTATCGACTCCGCGCCATATGAACTGGCTGTTGAGCAAGCCAATTTAGCCTTAGAGCAAGCCAAACAAGACAATGCTGAGCTTGATGCTGAGATATTAGCCGCTCAAGCCGATGTTAACGCCAAGCAAAGTAGTGCCCAGCAAAAACGCAGTGAGGCAAAACGGCTTGATGCGCTTTACGCAAGCCGTGGTGTGTCGCAGCAATTAGCCGATCAAGCACAAAGTGACGCCTCAACAGCAGAAGCTAACTTAATGGCAGCCAATGCGCGTCTAAGTCAATTGATGGTGAGTCGTGGGCGTGATGGTGCAGAAAATCTAAAAATGCGCCAAGCTCAAAATCGTCTCGCTCAGGCCGAGTTAAATCTGTCATACACCCAGGTGCGCGCCGATCAAAATGGGGTTGTGACTAATCTACAACTAGAAGTCGGCAGTTTTGCCACTGTTGGTCAGCCATTGCTCGCTGTGGTATCTGAAAAAGTGGATATTATTGCCGACTTTAGAGAAAAAAGTTTAAGAGGAATAGAGTCACAATCTACCGCTTATATTACTTTTGACGGTCAACCAGGGCGTTTATATCAAGCTAAAGTCAGCAATGTCGATGCTGGTGTGAGTGCAGGGCAGTTTGATGCGAATGGGCGTTTAGCCACGCCAGAGGCGTCGGCGCGCTGGGTGCGTGATGCTCAGCGTTTACGTTTGCATTTGGCTCTGGATCATCAAGTGGTTAATACCTTACCCGCCGGTGCGCGCGCTACTGTGCAATTAGTCCCTAATAATGTGGTGCTAGGTTTTTTAGCCAAAGTACAGATTAAGCTGATTAGCGTGCTGCACTATATATATTAATCCCGAGCCAAGTTATTAATCCCGATCAAAATATCGATGTTGTTACTCGCCTTATTGCGCCACTAAAGTCGCGGCAAACCTAGAGTTTGTCGTGACGTATCCTGAAGGTATGCCGATGTTATTACGTCATAGTCCGTTAACTACCAATGATTTTCGCCAATGTTTGCGGATTGCTACTGGTGCCACACTGGGGTTTGCGATTTGTAAATTATTCGACCTAAATTATGGGGTATTTTTTACCGTCACGCCGATGTTATTACTTGGATTAGTTCCGGTAATGAACGCTCATGCCATGCGACAACTGTTGGCTTCATCGGTCATGGCTGGGCTTGAGGTTGGTATTCTCGGTGGCTTATTTGGCGGTCATCCTGGAGTCATGTTGCCTATCGTTTTTTTATTGTTTTTGTATCGGTTTGCCGTCATGTCACGTGGCAGTTTATTTTTATTCGGTGCCAATGGCGTGATTAGTTTAAGCATTATGCTGCATTTTGCCAGTTATCCGGGCATGGACATCAACAACCTCATTTTCAGCAACTTTTGGGCGACACTTGCCTCGGTGATTATCGCCTATGCGATGACAGCATTATGGCCAGACGTTACACCAAGGCCGCCAATGGCCAGTGTGGTAAAAGCGCCTAATCGTATGCGCCATGAAGCATTATTGGGTGCCTCTATCACTACAGCGTCATTTATTGTGTTTCAGATATTTAATTTACAAGATTCAATGTCTGCCCAAGCCACCACGTTATTACTGTTATTTCCCATGCATTGGAACGGCGCGCTTGGCTATGCCAGAAAGCGTGCGATAGGGACCTTATTTGGCGTGATTTTTGGCTTAGTCGGCCAGGCAGTGCTTTATGATTGGTCTGGTATGCTACTTTTTGTCGTGCCACTTTTGTGGATAGGTTTGATGTTATTTTGTCAGGTGCACGTTAAAGAGGCCAGCGGCTCAGGGGTTGGTTTTGGCGCCATGACCACCTTAGGCATATTATTTGGCCAGTACCTTACGCCAAATAATGATCTCGTTTTTAGTGCCTTATACCGTATAAGCAGCATTTTAGTCGCCATCGTTGCCACTTTATTACTGTGTTATCTCGTGCATCGGCTATTAAATCGTTTTGAAGCAACACGATTTGGCGTGTGATTGAAAATAATTACTATCGCTTAATTATCTGCAGGCCCTAGTGGTACTAGTATTATGTTGAATATATGTTAAACGGTCGTTTGTTCTGTTTATTTTTTAATCCATTCTTACTATAGACAAGTTAAGCTTCAGCGCTAATAGTATAAAAACATTCATTAAATGGAATTAGCATGATGCAACATAAAATAATTATTTTTAGCCTCTTGGCCAGCTTTTTGATTTTTGCTCCAACAAAAAGTGAAGCAAGTCAGCTACCAGAGTGTCAAACATCAGAATGTGTTGAATACTTTAAAGCTTATCGTATTTTAACCAAACGAGGTCACTCATCTGCAATGGCAATGCTAGGTGAGCTTTATTATGCAGGATATGGCACGGATAAAAACTTAGACAAGGCGTTAAAGTGGTATCGCCGCGCAGGTAAATACGTATTAGATGCTAAATACAAAGCAGGGGTATTGTATTTACAAGATACCCATTTAAAAGATGTTGAAGAAGGCCTTGACTATTTGGGGTACGCGTCAAGAATGGGTCATTCTCAATCATCATACCTACTTGGTAAGTTGTATTTAGGTGGCGGTATGGTAGATGAAGACATGGCAAAAGCTGACAAATACCTGACTCTTGCCTACGAGCAAAATAATTATGCCGCAAGACATTATGGTCAGACACTCTACTTACATGAGAGCACGAAAGACTTACCACTGACGGCATTATATGGCTTGGTTGCGCAAGATGTTGTGACCTTAAAGCAAGAGCAAAACGCTTCTGCAGAGCAAACTGCAGCAGTCACCTTCCCAGAAGGCGAAATGGAAACCCTGGATGTCACAATGGATACTTTTGAGGATATGTTTGGCTCTCATATTGCCCAATTAAATCACATGATCCCAGACACATCAAAAGGCACGGGTTCAAATATTCCTGGGCAGACGTGCGCTAAAATGTGGGGCTGTAGCAGTGAGGGCGATAGCTTGCGCATAGGTGATGTTATGCTATCTGACTGGGGTTTAGAGACGATTCCTTTCAGGATTGAAGGTTCGGTATTCAATATTAGATAATCTAGAGTTAAATATCCCTAAGTAGGCTTTTGGGCTTTAGCAAAAAAAGTGACTCATGGCGAGTCACTTTTTTATTGCCAGCCTATTTTCCACTTCTGCGGGTCTTTTAAATCGCGCCATTCAATAGCAAATTCTGCGGCGTTCATTTCTGCGCGAATAATGCATTCAATGACATTTTGTTGCTCATCATATTCCACTTTAATAACGCTAAAATGTTTGAGTTTATTAACCACCTCAACTTTGGTCCACTTGCTGTGAAGTAGTTTTTTAGGGTGAATTCGATTCATGAAATTCTCACATTTAAATGTTACAGACTAGGATAATGGCGCCAAACTACTGGATAAATGGCAGTAATTGGTTGAGCTCATCAATGACGACATCGGCAAGGTCTTGATAGCGCTTTTCAACACCATGGGTAATTAGACAGGCTACCATTCCGGCATTATTGGCGGCTTGAATGTCATATAAATAGTCGCCAACATACATAATGTGCTCAGGGGCTATTTGCCATTGATTAGCGATAGCTAATAATGCATCTGGAGCCGGTTTTGCGGGGTAGTCTTCACGGGTTAGCACATGATCAATCGCGATGGCATTTTGCTTCACTTTCATGGTGCTGGCGGCAAGACTGTTGCGGGTGACAATCGCCGTAGGCATTTTTGCAGCTTCAATGGCACTAATTAATTCAGCCATACCTTTGATGGGCTTAGCGGTTATTGCATCTTGGTATTCATGCTCAATAATAATGTCATTGGCATGAGCCTGACTGTTTTGACAGCTTAGATCATCAACATACTTAAGCAGGTCGATGTCTTCGGGGCAGCCGATTTGTTGGCGAATTAAATTAAAGTCTAAACTCGACTCAACTAAGGTACCGTCTAAGTCGAAAATGATGCCTTTAATGTTTATGGGTAATTTCAATGGCTAGCCTTAATGTTCTCTGGTGAGTAATTTAGCGTTCAAACTCAACAGAGTGTAACTCAATTGCAAATGGACCTTGTTGTTTTTGTGCAACTAAAAAACCCATTCTATCAATATCTACAAAAGCTAATGCAGGCGCATTAGCGACCTTACGACCACGAAAACTCACGCTAAAATCACTTGCTGTAAAGCGATGCTGAGTGATGGTATCTGCTTGCGTGGTGAAGTTAGCAACATAGGCTTCTCCATAAGATAATGCTGGGGTTTTTAATCGAAGTTGGTAAGTTTTACCATCACCTTTTAGCGTGACAGTTATCGCTGATGCAGCAGGTATCTCTTTAATAATTCGCGACTCGGTCGATGCAAAACCGCCATTATTGGCCAATGACACTGTGCCGCTAAATAGTAGTGCTTGCTGTGGATGCTGGGTTATGTGGCTTTGTGAAACCCCACCCATTACGGTGTCATTATTGATATTCCACTGAGGAAAGTGATGTAAATCGATAAAGTGTAATAACATTTTGGCCTCACTTGCGCTCAAAACAGGGTTGCACATCAAGAGTAATACACTGGCGGTAGTATAAATGCTGGTGGTTATTTTTTGTTGTTTCATCACCATTATCCTCTTTCGTAAATAAAATTAAACACCCAAAACATAAACTGTAAAAAAATGGCTTATCGATAAGATAAGCCAAAGGGTCTTACGGAGGATGATTGCATTGTGTTGGCAATGTTATACAAAAGCTGTGTAACCTGTTGCTATTAATGTATTACGCACGGGTTAGCGTTTAGGATCAATTGCGATCTTTTAATGTAAATAACGTGATTGCTATTCGACAAATCAAAGGCTTGTCAGTACCCTAATGTTAGGTTTTATTAGGATTATCATATGTTAAACGTAAACGACGCATCATCGCCTACTGCATCTGAGCTTAGCTTTAATGTGGTGAGTATTAACTTATTTAATTTTATTGAGCCACCGTATGCGTTTTATGATTTTGAAAATATTTACAGCGACAAGCAATGGCAAAAAAAGTGTGCCTGGTTAAGTGATTTTATTAATCAAAGCCAGCCAGATATTATCGGTTTTCAAGAGGTGTTTAGCCCAGACGCCTTGGCCAAATTGACCCAATCATTGGGTTATGAGTACTTTGTGGCCTTAGATGAGCCTGAAGTGATCAGCGATTATGTTTATCGCAGTCCTGTGGTGGCCATTGCTTCAAAATATCCGATTGTGGATTCAGTGAATGTCAGCCCCGATCCGCAATGGATTAAGCAATTAGGTTTAGCCGATACTTTTGCCTTTAGCCGCAAACCGCTTCGTGCCACCATTCAATTACCGGTATTTGGGCCGTGCGATTGTTATGTTATTCACCTTAAATCAAAACGCAGTGGTGTAAGCCGTGATGATATTAGCGAGAGCGGTTTACAAGGCGGGCCAGATTTTGTTGCACGCCAGGTGCTTGGACGTTGGGCCTCAAGTTTACAGCGCGGCAGTGAGTCAGCATTGTTATGCCATCAAATGCTCATGAGGCGCCAGCAAGCCCAGCAACCGTTTATGTTAATGGGCGACTTTAATGACACCATGGGCAGCGAGTTGTTAGCGGCCTTTAATAATCAACTGCGGGTGTTTCGCAGTGACATTGAAGACCCGCAATTAGCCAAACTCGGCGAAACCTCATTAATGGCAGAATTACACCAAAGCAGCTTGTACGACAGTTATGAGTTGTTTATTGCGGCAACTAAATGCAATGCCACTTTGGCACAAGATGAGTTTGAATCAGCCTCATTGCTTGATGACGAACCACATGTTGTAAGACAAGCTACGCACTATTATGGCAACACTGGATCTGTGCTTGATTACATTTTAGTTTCAAGCGAGTTTAACCCGACTCAACAGCAAAATTTAGCCCATATTATTGATTATCAAACCTTCGACAGACATCTGGTTCGCCCAGATTATGAGCGCGACAGTGACAGTACCGACCATGCACCAGTGATGATGCGCTTTAGCGTCAGAACTTAAATTCAATCTAGGTAACCTGAGCTCAGGTTAGATATACAATATAACCACCGGCTAAGTGCTGACTTTGCGGGTGGTTAGGTAGGGATTTCAACCGTTTTACTTGGTATTTTCTTCATACATCAAATAATGGCTTTGTTGCATGCCCAGAGACTCATAGGTTTTTTGAGCAACGGCGTTGTCATGTTCTACATATAATCTGAAGCTAGCTGTGCCACCATTGGCGGCGGCAAAGTCTTTTACCGCTTGGTAGAGCTTGCCATAAATACCCTGGCGACGATTTTGCGGACGAACATACACACTTTGAATCCAGTAATAATTACTGGCGCGCCAATCGCTCCACTCGTAAGTCACCATCAGCGAACCGACAATTTCGCCATCAATTTCAGCGACTAAATAAACGCCGCGCTCAGGGTGAGTTAACAACCCTTCAACCCCTTGAGTGAGTTTGTCGGCATCTAGGGTGAGGTTTTCGGTTTCCATTGCCATGGCTTGATTAAAATTAACTAAGGCGTGTAAATCGGCGTGTTGGCCAGCTCTTATTATCATGAAATTCTCGCAAGTATTTGGATTGAAGGTGCAGATACGACAGCAGCTTAATATATTTATTCGTTAGTTTACGCGAAAGTCGCATCAATTCGTAACTGTCCCTCCATAAATACTCATAAGTGTTATTCAGTATCACTGGCGTTAAAAGTAAACATAGCGTGTTGCTTAATGGTTGTCTGCGCCTTTGTTTTAAGCTTAAATCGAACAGATGGTGCATATTTATACCTATAAAATGACTCGCAGTTGCCAACAAAAGTCGTGATATTGATAAGGGATTTCGCTCCATAATGAGGATAACGTTGAGCATAATTCATGCACAAATTTCAGCTTAAGTCTTATTAGCGCTCACTTATTTACCACTGTCCACTAACGTATAATTGAAATTATTGTGACTATGCAGTAATGTGACGCCACGACAATTTAGATCAATGTCACAAACTGCATAAATTGATGGAGATAATTATGAAAGTTGCTGTATTAGGTGCTGCTGGTGGTATCGGCCAGGCGCTAGCTTTACTGTTAAAAACTCAACTGCCTGCGGGCTCAAAGTTGTCTCTATATGACATCGCTCCTGTTACTCCGGGTGTTGCTGTTGACTTAAGTCACATCCCAACAGACGTAGAAGTAAAAGGTTTTGCGGGTGAAGATCCAACGGCTGCATTAGTTGATGCTGACGTCGTATTAATGTCTGCTGGTGTCGCGCGTAAGCCTGGTATGGATCGCTCAGATCTATTCAACATCAACGCTGGCATCGTCCGTAACCTAATGGAAAAAGTGGCTGTAACTTGCCCTAAAGCATTAGTGGGTATTATTACTAACCCAGTGAACACCACGGTAGCTATTGCTGCTGAAGTATTGAAAAATGCTGGTGTGTATGACAAAAACCGTTTATTCGGTATCACTACGCTTGACGTTATCCGCAGCGAAACCTTTATCGCTGAGCTTAAAGGCTTAAACGTTGCTGACGTTAAAGTTAACGTTATCGGCGGCCACAGCGGCGTGACTATTCTGCCACTACTTTCTCAGGTTGAAGGTGTAACTTTCACTGATGAAGAAGTTGCCGCAATGACAACTCGCATTCAAAACGCAGGTACTGAAGTTGTTGAAGCTAAAGCCGGTGGCGGTAGCGCAACATTATCAATGGGCCAAGCAGCATGTCGCTTTGGTTTATCGTTGGTACGTGGTCTACAAGGCGAAGCCAACGTGGTTGAATGTGCCTATGTTGACGGCGGCAGTGAGCACGCTGAATTCTTCGCACAGCCAGTAGTACTTGGCAAAAACGGCGTAGAAAAAGTATTACCTTACGGTGAAATCAGCGCATTTGAAGCTAACGCTCGCGATGCAATGCTAGACACCCTTAAAGGTGACATCAAATTAGGCGTTGAATTTGTTAAGTAATTAACAAATCGATGCTCTAAAACGCGAAGCTAATGGCTTCGCGTTTTTTTTGTTTGCCCAGCGAAGCTGGCAAACCCGTCAGGTTGAAAGAAACCTGAATCACCCCGACTGAGGGGAAGATAATCCGAATGGCAAGGGCGTTGCTGGCCAACGGCAGGGTCTGAAGGAAG
>NZ_BMQV01000019.1 GCF_014648295.1 Shewanella saliphila | reverse complement strand
AAGATGTGACGGCTTACATGAAATATTACAACTTGGAGCGACTTCATTCAGCTAATGGTGATCTGTCACCGGTAGAGTTTGAAAATTCTCAATTAAAAGTGTCCAGTTTGGCTTGACCAGTACACACTATTTTTAAGGGATACAGACTGATTTACTTGACGATTCAAACAACGCATGTCATACATAACTATATTAGTTAATTAGATCATATTTGATCGCAGTGTAAATACTGTAAAAACTATCTATTTTTGTTGATGCTTGTCGTTGTAGTTTTATAACGAATACAGGCGTCACAAAAGTGAATGTTATCCACAGAATCTGTGGACAAGTTTGTTGATGACTGTGAGTTGTTTGTGTAACTCACTGTAATCGTTTTTGTTTTTTTTGCGGTTAAAAAGTGTCGCTTCTGTCGTAATTGTTCATTTCCCTTGCTCCACGAGCAAAACTCATTCCATTTGTTGCGTGATCTTTCAGACTACGTTAGGTTATAAAACGCCATTAAATCACAGCATAACCAAGCATAATGAAACCATTGAGATAATCTCAGGTATAAAAAAGCACTGACATTAATCAGTGCTTTTTTGTTGTGCAATTTCTCTAATGGAGAATAATTGTTACTTATTGTTGTTTTGCGATGCCTGAATGGCCGTTAACGCAATCGTGTAAACAATATCATCAACCAATGCGCCACGAGACAAGTCGTTGACTGGCTTGGCCATGCCTTGCAACATTGGGCCAATACTGATTAAGTCTGCACTACGCTGTACCGCTTTGTAAGTTGTGTTACCCGTATTTAGGTCTGGGAACACAAATACCGTTGCTTTACCTGCTACAGGGCTATTAGGCGCTTTAGACTGAGCAACGTTTGGCATGACTGCCGCATCGTATTGTAATGGGCCATCAATAATTAAATCAGGGCGCTTTTCTTTCGCAATTCGTGTCGCTTCACGCACTTTGTCAACATCGGAACCTGTACCTGAGTTACCGGTAGAGTAACTGATCATGGCTACGCGTGGCTCAATACCAAATGCTTGCGCTGATTCTGCTGACTGAATAGCAATATCGGCAAGCTGTTCAGCATTAGGGTCTGGGTTAATTGCACAATCACCGTAAACTAATACTTGATCAGGCATTAACATGAAGAAGATTGACGATACTAGGCTTGAACCTGGTGCAGTTTTAATTAACTGCAATGGCGGACGAATAGTATGAGCTGTTGTATTTACAGCACCAGACACAATGCCGTCAACTTCATTTTCTGACAACATCATGGTACCCAATACCATGTTGTCTCCAAGTTGCTCGCGAGCAACGACTTCAGTTAAGCCTTTGCTGCGACGTAGTACAAGCATAGGCTCGACGTATTTTTCGCGAACGGTTTCTGGTTCAATAATCTCAATGCCATCACCAAGCACAACATCTTGTTGTGATGCGATACGCAAGATTTCTTCACGGTTACCAAGAAGCACACAACGAGCAATACCGCGCTCAGCACAAATGGCAGCAGCTTTAATCGTTCTAGGTTCTTCACCTTCAGGCAATACGATAGTTTTACGTGCTGCACGTGCAAGTTCAGTTAACTTGTAACGGAATGCTGGTGGTGACAAACGGTGTTCACGAGGAGAATCTTGAGTCACACTCTCAATCCATGTTTGATCAATGTGGCTGGCAACGTATTCTTGTACACGTTCAATACGTACAGCATCATCAACTGGCACTTCGTGGTCGAAACGGTGAATGTTAAGTGATGTTTGCCAAGTATTTGTATCAATCAAAAATACTGGTAAACCCGTTTCAAAAGACTGCTCACACAATTTCATGATTTCTGGCTCTGGCTGATAACCACCAGTCAGAAGCAAGGCACCAATTTTTACCCCGTTCATCGCTGCTAAGCAGGCTGATACAATCACATCTGAACGATCACCAGACGTCACAAGTAAAGAGTTAGCTTTAAAGTGAGTCAGCATGTTTGGAATGCTACGTGCACAGAAGGTTACACGGCGCATACGACGAGTGTGCATTTCACCTGCATTGATGATTTTTGCATTTAAATGCTTAGCTAAATCAGATGCTCTTGGTGAAATAAGCTCTAAATTGTAAGGCACGCTACCTAAAATGCGCAGCGGGCTTTTACCCGGTAATTGGAACATACCTGAGCTGTCAATTGCTTGAGGCTGTTGGTCGTCAAACACTTCAGATAAATCTGGGCGAGTTCGACCTTCTTCATCAACAGGTGCACCAATTTTGTTAATAATGGCGCCAATAAGACGTTTATTTTTTTGGCCGCCCCATGAGTTGTGAGCAATTTCAAGACGGTTCATTAAGGCATTCGGGGTATCGTTACCCGGCGTAGCAATAAAGATCACGTCAGCATCAAGTGCTTTGGCAATTTCATAGTTGATGTCATCGGCAAACGGATGGCTGCGCGTTGGCACTAAACCTTCAATCACTAAGGTTTCGGTATTGCTGGCACATTCAGCCGCGCGAGCAATAATTTGCTCCATTAATACATCTAACTGTTCTGCACGAATTAACGTTTCAGCGTGAGCCATGCTAAACGGTTCTAATGGGTTAACCGTTGGCGATGTACTTAAAATAGTGGTTGAACGCTCAGGACCATTGTCGCCAGGACGAATTTGGGCAATAGGTTTAAAAAATTGTACTTTAACGCCTTTGCGTTCAAGTGCACGAACCATACCTAAGCTTAACGATGTTAATCCCACTCCAATACCAATGGGAATAAGCATAATATTACGAGACATGTTGACCTCTTAAATTTGTGTTAATCATGTGAATTAATCAAAAAGTAAGCGTCTTACTTTGCTGCCACTAATTTCATTGCGTCTTCTGCAATAACCCATTCTTCATTGGTTGGGATAACCATTGCGACAGGACTGCCAGGTTTAGTGATTACACCTTCTTGACCAAAACGTGCAGCTTTGTTCAAAGTGTTATCAACTTCAAAGTTAAAGATTTCAAGAAGGTTAAGTACTTTTTCGCGGATAAGATCTGAGTTCTCACCGATGCCGCCAGTAAAGATAATGGCGTCTAAACGGCCGAGTGGTACAGTGTAAGAGGCGATATATTTAGCCAATCTGTAGCAAAAGATCTCTAATGCTAATGTGGCGCCTTTATGGCCGTCTTGATAGCCTTCTTCAATACCGCGACAGTCATTGGTCAATTCAGAAATACCCAACAAGCCACTTTGCTTGTTCAGTAGGTTATTCACTTCATCAAGGGTGTAACCAAGTTGCTTCACTAAATGGAAAATGATTGATGGATCTAAATCACCACAACGTGTCCCCATGACTAAGCCTTCTAATGGGGTTAAGCCCATTGAAGTATCGACACTTTTGCCACCTTTGATTGCGGTAACAGATGCACCATTACCGAGGTGAGCACAAATAACGTTAGTGTCGGCTAATTCTTTGCCTAATACTTTGGCTGCTTCACGGCTAACAAATAAGTGGCTAGTGCCGTGCATACCATAACGGCGGATGCCATGCTCACGATACAATTTGTAAGGTAGGGCATAAACGTAGGCTTTTTCAGGCATTGACTGATGAAAAGCAGTATCAAACACAGCAACTTGCGGTAATGTTGGGAATGATGCAATCGCAGCGCGGATACCAATTAAATGAGCTGGGTTATGCAAAGGCGCTAATGAAGCACAGTCTTCAATGCCTTGGATAACTTCAGGCGTAATGATCACAGAGCGAGTGAACTTTTCGCCGCCATGTACAATACGGTGGCCAATGGCTTTAATTTGAGCCGCAAGCTGTGGCTGAGCACCTAAGATGTTATTTACAATAAACTCGACCGCTTCACGGTGAGCGGTAAATGCGCCAAGCTTGGCTTCATTTTTACCGCCATTGAATTTCCACTTAATGCGAGAATCTTCTAAACCAAAACATTCCGCAAGACCTGAAATTTGTTCATCGCCTGTTTGAGCATCAATGATGGCAAATTTTAATGATGAACTACCGCAGTTGAGTACGAGTACTAATTTGTCTGACATGTTAACGCCTTCTAAGTCAATGAAACTAAATTAAATTGTAAAAAGTCCATTTCGGTTAAGGTTTATATTCATTCATAAACATTACACTTGGGTAAACTGGTTGAACTGGCCGCTATAAATGAAACACTCAGTATAGCGGTTAATTCAGCAGTGTATTTTGGTCAATACACTGTATTATGCTACTGTTAAAACCATGTACTAGGCCGTTTAGGTACCCATATTGAACATGAATTTGCTTACTTTATTTGCTGATGGTCGTCGTTATATGAAGACCTGGCCAATGGTGCGACAACTAGGGTTATATTTCCCTGAATATCGTGTTGTCAAAGCGACGCAATTAGCCATTATTGTGATGCCTGTTTTGGGCTTAATTGCTGCGGCAAGTCAGCTTTATGTATTGGGCTGGGACTTTTTACCGCAAGCTATCACTGTATTGTTATTTTTTATTAGCCTACCTATTCAAGGTCTGCTGTGGCTTGGCTGGCGCGCTCGCCACCCTTTGCCATTGTCTTTATTCGATTGGGGCAACCAACTCAGTTCGACTTTGACTGAAATGGGTATTGCTTGCCAACCTCTTGGCGCCAGAGCATGTTATTTAGACATGGCTGCCATTTTAAAATTGGCCTTTGAACGTTTAGACCGAAGTTACTGGGATGAATTATAATTCATCCTGTAGTTAAACGGTCGCTAATTTAGCGTAAAGGGCCGTAATCTGGTTTAGTATGTTGCTTTTATGCCCCGTTCTAAAAATACTTGTTGCAGTTGCTGCATCGTTTCTGAACTCGGCGCTTGAACATTCGCCAATGCATAATCTTCGCCAAAGGCTTGCCACTTGTGTTCACCAAGGGCGTGGTAGGGCAGTAATTCTACTTTTTCGACATTCTGCATCGGTTTTATAAAGTCAGCTAATGCAATTGCCGACTCAACATCTTCGGTAAAGCCCGCTACAACAACATAACGGATCCAAGTGCGTACCTCTTTTTTGGCGAGGTACTGAGCAAATTGTAAGGTACGTTGATTACTGACTTTAGTTAAGTCGATGTGTTTTGCGTCATCCATTTGCTTGATATCAAGTAACACAAGATCGGTGTTGTCGAGCAGTTCATCAATAACAGGTTCGTATTTACGTACAAAACCATTGGTGTCTAAGCAGGTGTGAATACCTTGGCTTTTACACGCTTTGAATAATTCGCTAACAAATTGCGCTTGCAGTATTGCTTCACCACCGCTGGCCGTAATACCGCCACCGCTGCCTTCTAGAAAGGGTTGGTAAGAAATCACCTGGCTCATAATGTCGTCAACCGACATTAATTTGCCGCCATCTAGATCCCATGTATCACGGTTATGGCAGTATTGGCAGCGCATTAAGCACCCTTGCATAAACGCGATATAGCGGATGCCTGGCCCATCGACTGTGCCAAATGATTCCACTGAATGAATGCGACCTAATGTCATTGAAGTTCCTTACTGTGTTGATAAAAAAAAGGCTGTATCAAGAATGGTTATTCTTCGATACAGCCAATTTTAGCAGAGACTACAGACCTTTAGTGAAAGTACGTGTGATCACGTCTTGCTGTTGCTCAGGGGTCAGTGCATTAAAGCGTACTGCGTAACCTGATACACGGATGGTTAATTGTGGGTACTTATCTGGATTCACAATGGCATCTTCAAGCATTTCGCGGTTCATTACGTTCACGTTTAAGTGCTGACCACCTTCACGGTTTGCTTTACTTAAGAAGTAACCGTCCATGAGTGACGCTAAGTTAGCACGACGACCTGTGTCATCTTTACCTAGTGCATTTGGCACGATTGAGAAGGTATAAGAAATACCGTCTTGTGCGTGAGCAAATGGCAGTTTCGCCACTGATGTTAGTGATGCGATTGCACCGTTTTCATCACGACCATGCATTGGGTTTGCACCTGGTGCAAATGGCGCGCCTGAACGACGACCGTCTGGTGTATTACCTGTTTTCTTACCATAAACCACGTTAGAGGTAATGGTTAAGATTGACTGAGTTGGTACCGCGTTACGATACATTTTCTTATCGCGGATTTTCGCCATAAAGCGTTCAACTAAATCACAAGCAATGTCATCAACATGTGGGTCGTTGTTACCAAATTTTGGATAATCGCCTTCAATGTCAAAATCAACCGCAATACCATCTTCATCACGAATTGGTTTCACTTTAGCAAATTTAATTGCTGATAATGAATCCGCAGCAATTGATAAGCCAGCAATACCACATGCCATAGTACGGCGTACATCACGGTCATGCAGTGCCATTAGTGCTGATTCGTAAGAATACTTGTCATGCATATAGTGGATTGCATTAAGTGATGTGACATATTGCGTTGCTAACCAATCCATTAAGCCGTCTAAACGAGACATTACGTCATCAAATTCAAGTACGTCAGCAGTAATTGCGTCAGCTTTTGGTGCGATTTGCTTTTTCAGTTTTTCGTCAACACCACCATTGATTGCATAAAGCATGGTTTTTGCTAAGTTTGCACGAGCACCGAAGAACTGCATGTGTTTACCCACAATCATAGGGCTTACACAGCACGCGATAGCATAATCGTCAGACTCAAAGTCATTACGCATTAGGTCATCGTTTTCATACTGAATTGAGCTAGTGTCAATTGACACTTTTGCACAGTAGTTTTTAAATGCTTGTGGTAACTGAGTTGACCATAATACTGTGATGTTTGGCTCTGGGCTTGCACCCATGTTGTATAGCGTGTGTAAGAAACGGAAGCTTGATTTAGTCACTAAAGTACGACCATCAACACCCATACCAGCCATTGATTCAGTTGCCCAAATTGGGTCGCCAGAGAATAACTCATCGTATTCAGGGGTACGTAAGAAACGAACCATACGAAGTTTCATTACGAAATGGTCAACCATTTCTTGTGCTTGTTCTTCAGTGATTAAGCCACTTTTAAGATCACGTTCGATGAAGATATCGATGAATGTTGAAGTACGGCCTAAAGACATTGCCGCGCCGTTTTGGCTTTTCACTGCAGCTAGGTAGCCAAAGTAAGTCCACTGGATAGCTTCTTTAGCTGTTTTAGCAGGTACAGAAATGTCGCAACCATATTTAGCTGCCATGGTTTTCATTTGTGCTAATGCACGGTGTTGTTCAGCAATTTCTTCACGTAATTGGATAACGTTTGATAAGTCATCACCTGCTTCCATTTGTGCTTGAAGCGAAGAGAATTGGCTAAACTTATCTTTCATTAGGTAGTCGATACCGTATAACGCGATACGACGGTAGTCACCAATAATACGGCCACGACCGTAAGCATCAGGTAAACCGGTTAATATACCTGATTTACGACACGCCATGATTTCTGGAGTGTAAACATCAAATACACCCTGGTTATGGGTTTTACGTAATTCTGAATAAGTGTATTGAATGTCTTTATCAAGTTCACGACCATAAGCTTTGCATGAACCTTCAACCATGCGAATACCACCGTTAGGTAACATTGCACGCTTTAATGGCGCGTCAGTTTGTAAACCAACGATAGTTTCAAGATCTTTGTTGATGTAACCCGCATCGTGAGAAGTGATAGTTGATACTAAATCAGTGTCAAAATCGACAGGAGCGTGAGTTTGGTTTTCTAACTTGATACCTTCCATCACTTTATCCCATAAAGATAAAGTAGCAACGGTAGCACCGGCTAAAAATGATTCGTCACCTTCATAAGGCGTATAGTTTTTCTGGATAAAGTCACGTACGTTAACTTCTGTTTTCCAATCGCCTGCTACGAAACCTTCCCACGCGTTGGCAAATAGTTCGGTTTTATCTGTCATTTACTTAACCCTCTGGTTGATTAACTACGGCTAGGGTGCAAGTTAAACTTGTGTACCTTTCCGTTGAGTGTTTGCATTCTTGTCTAGGAACATTCGCTAGACTGAGTCGTTTACCGCTTCTGCGACATTCTTGGCAATGTGCGCCTAACTCACTTAATGACGCTTCAGATGTAGTAACCGGCTAATGGTTTAAATTGGTAAGACCATTTATCCATATACTAATAATAGCACAAGGCTTTGCTATTTTCGGTAGAAATCGTTTTTGGAATGATGAAAGTGTTAACTGCATAACATATCTTTATGTTCTTAGGTGTCAGTCAACTATAAAAAAAAGCGAAACCGGTTAGGCTTCGCTTTTTTATTAAATATAGCATATCGATCGATTAAAGCAGCGCTGGGATACCTTCAATCATCCCTACGGCGAGCATTGCAGCTAAACAAATCACAAACGCAAGACCCGGAATAACGATACGGTCAGCAAATGATAATGTCTTAGGGCGCTCTTTATCACCAATCAAACCATTGTTATCGAGCAACATGGTTAAGGCCCACGCCAGCACTGGGTTTGCCACAAATGCCGCAAAAATACAGATGCCAGCCGCTTGTGAGCTCGTGGTGTCTTTTACCATTTGTAAACCCGCTTCAAGTAACGGTAAAAATACCCCTACAAGCAACGCGATAGACATAACAGGGCGCCATACAGTGATATCCATTGGATAGCCCACAACGGCCACAATAATACACAAGCTACCCAGTAAAATTGCACCAGCAGGAATAGGGCGTTTAGCAATGGCTGCAGGGATCATGTATGTTCCCCAAGATGAAGTGATGTTACCCCCACCCACAGCAGTGCCAACCATTTGTCTCACTGAACAAGTAGTCATGGTGTCATCGACATCCATTAAGACTTTTTCTGCGCCTCTAGGGTAGTTTAATTCTTGGAAAATACGGTGCCCTAAAAAGTCAGGTGACCACATTGCAACGGCTAAAATCGCAAACGGTAATGAAGCAATAAAATGCGCCATATCTGGTAAACCTAACTGCCAACCTTGCTCAGTTGAGCCCCACCAGTAAACTGGGTTTAAGTTAGGAATGCCAGGGGCTGTAGTGAACTGCAGGTCAAGCCCAGCACCTAAACCGAAAGACAGTGCAATGGCGGCAATTGAACATAACGGAATGGCCAACCAGCGTTTACCAAACTTAGCCAGCGCAGCGTAAATCACCACGTTAATCACTAAAATAATAAAGGCTACATAACCTAAAGAGTAATCTAAGGCGTGCTTAGCTTGCAGTCCGCCAGCCCAGTCAAACAATGAGCCAATTTGGCTTTTTGCGCCCATAAAGCCCAGGAACACTAATAAGCCGCCAGCAACCCCACTACTGGTGAGATTAACCAGTTTTGAGCCGCCTTTAAAGTAACTAAGCAGCAAGCCAAATATACCAATTAAGATGGCAAGCGCTAGTGGGTGAGCACCGGCAAGTGCGATAGTACCAATTAACGGGATCATTGGGCCATGGTTGCCGCCCAAGTTAGCTCTAGGGTTAATAAAACCTGAGCTGATGATACAAAATAGTAATGCGGGGATAAGCATTTCAACACGAACAATTTGAATGGCAAATTCAGCGCCTAGATTAACATGATCCCATTTATCACTGAGACCCGCAGCCCAAGCCGCCATCACCGCAGAGTACATCACCGTAATACCGATGGTACCAGCAATAGCGGGGACTAAGTCTTCCCATTCAAAACGAAAATCTCGGCCAGGAAGGTTAAGACCCCAGCGTCTCGGCTTCATGATTTTGAGTTCGTTTTCAAGGTAGGCGTCGCGTGTTTCAAACTCACTCGCAGGGCGGTGAAGTTCGCTGTAGCTTGCTTCTTTCTCAGGTGTTTCTGAATTGCTGACTGTTTCTGACATATTTCTCATTCTCCGAAAAGAACAGGTTATTTCATCAATTGATGAAGTTGAGTGTGTTCCATTGAGTGATGGCGGTGCCCATTAGGTCAGCTAGCCAATGAGCCCTATGAGCTCGGGTCACTATATCTATTTACGGTGAAAATACGTTCAAAATCACCGTGAAGATGTCCATTTATTGGCTTATTCTTCTTGGTAAGACCAATTTACCTAGTGAATTTTAGCATAGGGAGAACGGCTCATCACTTGGTATCGATAAAGTTGATACTTTGTTTGCTCGAACTGAGAGCTGGTTAACAAGTTGGCAGCAAAATACGATCACGCAAGCTGAACTATAGCGCCTAAAACATGTTGGTTATTGATGACAAAATAGCCAGTATCAATTTTTTTGATAGTTAATAATGATAACAGTATATGCAACGATTAATCGTTTGGTGGGGCTTTGGCATTTTTTTTGCGCAGAGTGGTGTTTAGAAAATGGTATTTCGTAAATGGCGGTATTGCGCAGTTTTGGCTAAACATTAACAATAATGTTTGTTATAGCGAGGAGGTGGCTGGTTGCACGATGACGAATTCATGTATCAGACAGACAATACCGACGGGTTAGATAAGATGAAATCAGGTCGACATTAAGGTGTTTTAGAGTGGGCGATTAACATTTATCTCATAGGGCGTTGCAGTATGCTGAATGTGGAGTGTTTAAAAAGCCGCAAAAGGTGAACAAAATGACTATTAACAAGATGGTAATTGCAGATGAGTCATCGATTAACTCATCTTTCATTTATAATCAGAGCTGATTTTAGGGCTCATATGCGAGCCCATAGAGGTTATATAATGCTACGTGCAACTCGCTTGGCTTCAGCAATTAAGCAGTCTCTTAGTGGGTTTTCCCCCGTGTCGTGACGCCAAATAAACGATAAGTTTCGATTTAAGTTTAACTCTGGTGTGCTTAACATCACTAACTCACCGCTCGCGATGTCTTTTTCGACATCAAAGTAAGGCAAACAACTTAAATAGACACCGTTTTTCACCAAGGCTTTTAATAAACCGACTTGCTCGTATTCTTTCCATACGTTGAGTTTGCCCATTAAACCATGAATCGCGGCATCAAAGATACGCCTGGTACCCGCGCCCGGTTCTCGTAGTACCCATTTAGCTTGTTCTAGCTGAGAAATACTGGTTTGTTTACTCAATGCAAAAGGGTGGTGAGGCGAGGCTATCACTACAAGGCGGTCATCTACCCAGGGCTCTTGGTGTAATCGGCTATCATCAATTCGCCCTTCAATAACCCCAATATCAAATTGATAATCGAGGACCTCTTTAGCGACGTGATCACTATTTTCTACGGCAATTTCTATCCTGAGCTCAGGGAAGTCATTATCGATTTTGCTGATAAGACTGGGTAATAAGTGTTCAGCTGCCGTTTGGCTTGAACATAATTTTACGGTGCCACTGATAATATGTTGTTGATGAAGCCCTAATGCAATTTGTTGCGCATCTTGAAGTAATTTTTGTGCTTTAGGTCGTAGCCATTGTCCCCAATGACTCACAATAAGCCGATTACCTTGACGAATAAACAATGGTCGTCCGAGTAAATGTTCGAGCTGGCTTAATGACATGCTGACTGCAGATTGGCTCATGGATAACTTTTTGGCCGCAGCACTGACACTTTCTAAGCTGGCTACAGCGTCGAAAACTGCGATTTGTTTAAGTGTATAGTGCATAAGTTACCTATTGATAAATCTGTCTTTAAGTGCGTATGTTCGGCTATTTTTATGATGAGGTATAGTCGCAATTGCTGGTTTTGTGGTGCAGCTAGCAGTAATTTACCTCAACTCAAGATATGGACGCGTTTTAGCGGCAAGATAAATATAAAAAAACGGCATCCGAAGATGCCGTTTGGTTACCACTATTTAAAACAACTCAACATTAAAATTGATAAGTTGCCGTAGTGTGGAAGTAACGACCTACGTTGTCATAAGCTGAACTTGCAGCTTCAGTACCCGTAGTGCCGTAAGGTAAGTCACGGTTAAATACGTTATCGATACCAAACTTCAGAGTTACACCTGAGTCGAAGGTATAAGCTACAGATGCATCACTAATATAGTAATCACCGTATTCCATAGCGCTGCTTGGGTTCGCGTTATTGTCTAAAGTGTAGTTAGTGTATAAATCTACGCCTTGAATATAACGTGTTCTCCAAGAGTAATCCCAGTTATCAAGAGCAAAGGTGATGCTCCAGTTTGCTTGCCACTCAGCGTAGCCTGCAGTACCTGCTAACTCTTCAAATGTGTCTGGCTCATCTTGGAAAGAGTAGTCATCACGTTTTAGCAAATGTGTAGCAATTAAGTTGGTGCGAACATCGCCCTCAAATGCTTCGAAGGTGTAGCTAATATCAAAATCGATACCTGCGGCTTCAAGTGCAGCGATGTTTAATGCAAACTGTCTAATTTGAGTCACTTCACCCGTGCTTGAATCACGCGTAATCAAACTACAGTACTGGTTGTTGACGCCATTTGTAGAATCTACACAACGGTCAAGAATATCTTGAGCACCGACAGCGCTAATGGCATTCTCGATTTCAATGTTCCAGTAATCAGTTGTGATTGATAAACCATCAATAAAGCTTGGCTGATAGACCACACCGACAGTATAACTGTTTGATTCTTCTTCTTTTAGCTCTTCATTGCCGCCGCTTAGACCTTCAAGGGTTTTGTCGTCGTAATCTGAGTCAAAGCTGCTTGAAACACCTAATGCTGAACAGTTAGCTTCGCGAATTGATGAGTCACTTAAATCGTTTAAGTTAGAGGTACGGCAAGGGTCGTTAACACTGAAGAATGTTTGACTTGCTGCACCATAAAGTTCACTGATGTTTGGAGCACGGATTGCTTCTGAGTATGTAGTACGAATACGGAGCTCGTCATCAACTTCCCAGCTTAAGCCAGCTTTCCAAGTTGTTGCATTACCAATGGTGCTGTAGTCGGCAAAACGCACTGCTAAATCAAGGTCTAACTGACGAACCATAGGTAAATCAGCAAGTAACGGCAGAGTGATTTCAGCAAAAACTTCGCTAACGTCAAATTCACCTTTGTCTTCGCCTAAAACGTTGAAGAACGTGCCTTCAGCATTGTTAGGTTCAAAAATTTCACTTTCTTCTTTACGGTATTCAACACCCGTAGAGAAACCCACATAACCCGCTGGAAGCTCAAACAAACCTGAGTTTGTCATAGTGCCGCCTAGCACAGTTTGCTTAATGACAGAGGTGCCTTTTGATGTGGTATTGATATAATCAATGGCTTCTTGGCTTGGCGCGCCGTAACCAAAAATATCAACCGCTACACAGCCTTCAGCTCTTGCTGCTTCATCACGACAAACGGCTTCACCATCAACTAAAATTGAATCTAGTGCATTTTCATAGTTACTGAAAACAAGGTTGTTACTGTTAATACGTTCAAGATCAGTTTGACCATAAACGGCATATAGGTCGTAGTCCCAATCTTCAAAAACAACACCTTCAAGCCCCAATACATAACGTTGGGTTTCGCGAGTGTCATCTTCAACACGCACACCTAAATCAGTCATAAAGCGGCGGATATTGACACTATCAACATCATTTTCTTGCATTAGAGACACAAGTTCTGAGCTGATAAACGCGTTATCGATGCTGACGTCATTGGTTGGATCAGCAAAGAAAAATGCTGGTTGACCTTCATCTTTAGACTGACTATTAGAGTATTTTGCTTCAAAATACACATTGTGGTCATCGTTCAATTGGTAGTTTGTTTTGAAGTTAACGTTATAACGCTCAAACTCTGGCTGTAAAATCACAAACTGGTTTAAGTTAGTGAAATCACAATCAGAACAACGAATACCATCAACGTTCTCACCTAAATAAACATCTTTTAGTGAGCCGTCTGCATTAAAGGTTTTCCATCCGTCTAAATATAATGTACCCGCATTGCTAATACTGTAATGGCCAGCATTAGGGGTTAAGATATTATCTGGATTAGCAGGATCGTTATTATCAACAGTACGGTCTGTGTTAGCTAGGCTCGCATAAGATGTTGAGGTTTGCTCCCTATCAAATGCATTAAGCTGCTCCTGTGAGCTGTATTCAACCGCAAACGCAATGTTACCGTCACCTTGGGCAAAATCTTTACCATAAGAAATAGAGAATCGGTCTTTGTTAAAGTCGCTATCGTCAGCCCAGCCTTTGGTCGCAGAAATATCTAAACCGTTAACATTTTTCTTTAAGATAAAGTTAACCACACCAGTTACCGCATCTGCACCATAAATAGCAGATGCACCACCAGTAATCACTTCAACTTTGTCAATCCACACACTTGGGATTGTATTAACGTCAACAGACGATGTACCCGCAGAACTTGATACATGGCGTTTACCGTTAACTAATACCAAGGTTCTGGCTGTACCCATACTTCTTAAATCAAGTAAGTTAAGACCAGAAGTACCAATTGAGTTACCTGAGTTAGCCAATGAGAAAGTACTGCCTAGGGCGGGTAATTGGTTTAGCGCTTCACCAATGTTAGTCACACCTGTAGATAATAATTCGTCACCACTAATAACAGTTACAGGGGTTGGTGCAATGGCCCCTTCACGAATAATACGTGAACCCGTTACTGATATACGTTCAACATTTGATTCAACAGCTGCATCTTCAGCAAATGTATTGATTGATGTGGTGGCCGATAAGGCGACACCACTCATTAACGCAACGCGCACCGCATTGGCTAATTTTGAATTAACTTGCATTTATCACTCCCAGAAATGTTTTTTATTATGGTGTATATGCCGTCAATATTTGGCGTGCCGTATTGACGTAACATTACACAAGCATGTGTATAACCATAAAGTGCATAAAATACAACAGGGGTATTTGGGGTTTGTAATCAATTAAGTATTAACGTAAGTTGTTATTTGTATTCACAAATAAAAAACAACTGTACGACTTTAATGCAAATTTGTCAGCGGTGAAATTTACAAAAGCTGAATTTGTTAACCAAGTGTTTAAAGTAGAGTGTGGCGAGATGTTTTCTGCCGTTGTATTAAGTATACAATGTTATTGTAATGTGTTTTTTATATGGATTTTTTTATGATGAAAAAAAGTAAAGATGTGGTTTATTTTGATATAAATCATCATTTGTTATTTATTTAAATGAGATTGGATATTTTAAGGCAATTAGCATAACGGACAAAAAGGTTATTAATAATTGCGCTGAATTGAATTTGTATTCACCTTTGGTGCGTATTTATTTTTTATTAGATCCGGTTTTGGGTAAATTATTTCAATTCGTTTAATCAACATAAAGGTAATGTACAAAGTGGCAATAAACAGAATGGGTGTAACGTCTTGGATAAAAAATGCCAGCAAAACTGCTGGCATTTAGTTGTCGAGCTGATATTGGCTTACATCAGACGAGTATTATTATTGTACGTTTTCGCTGTCACTAAATTCACCCGCAAACAACGCTGATGATAAGTAACGCTCTGCAGCCGATGGCAATACCACAACGATGGTTTTGTCAGCAAACTCAGGTAATGCAGCAATACGGTTAGCAGCAACAACAGCAGCACCAGAAGAGATACCCACTAAGATACCTTCTTCTTTCATTAAACGGCGTGCCATTTCAATTGAATCTTCGTTACTCACGGCTTCAACACGGTCGATAATCGACAAATCTAAGTTACCAGGAATAAAACCTGCACCGATACCCTGGATTTTATGTGGACCTGGTTGAATAGGTTGTCCAGCTAATGCTTGGGCGATAACTGGTGAGTCAACAGGCTCAACAGCGACAGAGGTAATGGTTTTACCTTGTGCTTTTAAGTAACGGCTCACACCTGTTAACGTGCCGCCTGTTCCCACACCGGCAACAAATACATCAACTTCACCATCGGTATCATTCCAAATTTCTGGACCAGTGGTTTTTTCGTGTATTTCAGGGTTAGCTGGGTTACTGAATTGGCCCAATACTAAATACTTTTCTGGTGCTGACTGACGAATTTCTTCGGCTTTATCAATAGCACCTTTCATGCCTTTAGCGCCTTCAGTCAACACTAAGTTAGCACCTAATGCCTTAAGCAGTTTACGGCGCTCTAAACTCATGGTGTTTGGCATGGTTAAGGTGAGCTTGTAACCTCGTGCCGCAGCAACATAAGCAAGCGCAATACCAGTGTTACCTGATGTTGGTTCAATAAGCTCGATATCTTTAGTTAACAAACCTTTCTTTTCAGCATCCCAAATCATGTTAGCGCCAATACGACACTTAACACTGAAGCTTGGGTTGCGAGCTTCAACTTTTGCTAACACATTACCGTTACTCACACGGTTTAAACGAACGAGTGGGGTATTACCTAAAGTATATGAATTATCTTCGAAAATTTTGCTCATGGATTATTTGCTCCTATGGTTGCATTGTCTAATCATAATCGGCTGCACAATATTTAGAAGTGAAAGTTTGTTCTTCTTTATTCCATTTAGTTATTAGTGATAATGCTGTTATACTAAAAAGGCGGTTTTAGGGGCCAAATTCAACGTTTAGAGCAAATAAACGCCTGTAGATGGTCTGACCATTATGCAAATTTAATTTAGTATGACTAAAACAAAATATAAAATACTAGAATAGCTGCAATAAGTTAATTCGCTCAGCTGTGATGCAACAAGACTGATCTTGGGGGTTATGACCACAATTAAGGTCATAATGGTTAACTCAGGTCATGGGAACGTCTTTTTGTTGATGGGCATTAACTCACTCACTTACTAATAATGGTAGAGCAAAATGAATAAAGTTGTGATTTCAGGTAGCGGTTTATATACCCCTCCTTATAGCGTGTCTAACGATGAGTTAGTGACCTGCTATAACAGTTACGTAGACCAATTTAACCAACAACATGCTGCAGATATTGAAGCCGGTAAAACAGCTGCTTTAGCTTACTCATCAAGTGAGTTTATCGAAAAGGCCTCGGGTATTAAAAGTCGTTATGTCATGGTTAAAGACGGTATTTTAGACACCGACGTAATGATGCCATTAATTGCTGATAAACCGTCTGAAGCGTTATCAATGCAAGCTGAAATGGGCATTGCTGCGGCAACACAAGCGTTAGCGCAAGCGAACCTGACTGCTGAAGATATTGATTTAGTCATCGTAGCGTGTGCCTATACCCAAAGGGCTTACCCAGCTATTGCTATTGAAATCCAACAAGCGATGGGCACCAAAGGTTTTGCCTATGACATGTTAGTGGCTTGTTCGTCTGCCACTTTTGCGATTGTGAATGCCGTTAATGCCATCCGCGGTGGTACCGCCAATCGTGTTTTAGTGATTAACCCTGAGTTAACTTCACCGCAAATCAATTTCCGCGATCGTGATAGCCACTTTATTTTTGGTGATGTAGCGACAGCCGTTGTGGTTGAGCGTGCAGAGCTTTCAACCTCAGAACATGCCTTTAGTGTGTTATCGACGCGTTGTGTCACCGACTACTCCAGTAATATCCGCAGTAACTTTGGTTTTGTTAACCGCTGCGATCCCGCTCAAGCTAACAGTGCTGATAAATTATTTCATCAACAAGGCCGTAAAGTGTTTAAAGAGTTACTGCCAATGATTTACCAACATTTAGATGCTCAATTTACTGACGAGCAGATAAAACCTGATGAATTTAAGCGTTTATGGTTACACCAAGCCAACATAAACATGAATTTATTTGTAGTGAAGAAGCTTCTTGGTGATAATGTTGAACCATCACAAGCACCTATCGTACTTGATGAATATGCGAATACTGCATCAGCAGGGTCCGTCATTGCATTCCATAAATACAACCAAGACTTCAAAACCGGTGATTTAGGTTTACTGTGTTCATTTGGTGCAGGTTATTCGATAGGTAGCATCGTATTAGAGAAGTGTTAAGTGACCGCGTTAGGTCACAGTAATTAAGGTGAATATATTGCGTATATTGATTGTTGAAGACAGTACAACCGTATCTAAAATCTTAAAACATTTGATTATGCAAGAACTGGGCTACCAGGTAGACGTTGCTCCAGATATGTCTAGTGCTTTGGCGTTGTTGGAGCAACACAAATACTTTGTCGTGGTGGCCGATTTAAATTTACCCGATGCGTCCAATGGTGACATTGTGCGTCTGGTATTATCGTCATACAAGACTCCTTGTATTGTGTTAACCAGTAACTTAGACGCGAGTCAACGTCGCGATATTCTTAAGCTGGGTATTGTTGATTACATTCCTAAAGATAACCGTTATAGCTATCAATATGTGGTTAAACTGATTGATAGGCTGTATCGCAATCAGCAGGTGAAAGTGCTGGTTGCCGACGATTCAGTCGTGAGCCGTAAGTTTGTGCGTATGTTGCTAGAGCATCATTTGTTTCAGGTGATTGAAGCCAATGATGGCGAAGAAGCATTAGCTGTATTAGCGCGCGAGCCTGATATTCAACTGCTGATCACCGACTACAATATGCCAAAAATCGATGGCGTTGAGTTAATTTTACGAATACGCGAAAGCTATAATCGTGAAGACATCGCCATTATTGGCTTATCTAATGACAATGACGAAAGTTTATCTGCCAAGTTTATTAAAAACGGTGCGGATGATTTCTTGCAAAAGCCTTTTGTGCATGAAGAGTTTCATTGCCGGGTGCTTAACACATTAGACTCGCTCGACATGATGCGTAACTTGTGGGCTAAAGCAAACCGTGACTATTTAACGAAAGCCTACACGCGACGTTACTTTTTTACTGAGCACAACGGTAAAGAGGGTGAGGTTAGCACCTTATCTGTGGCATTAATTGATTTGGATTTTTTCAAAAAAATTAATGATACCCATGGTCATGATGTAGGAGACCAAGTGTTAGTTGAGTTTGCCCAGCGGCTTGAAAATGCATTTGGCGCTAATTTTACCGTTGCACGTTTTGGTGGCGAAGAGTTTGTTGTGGCGTTTAAAGGGTTAGACAGCACTAAAACCACCACTCTAATGAACAAGTTTCGCGACCAATGTGAAGCGAATCCTATCAGCACGACTGCCGGTGACTTAACCGTGTCATTTAGCTGTGGAGTGACGACGAAAAGCAATGAGTCGTTAGATCACGCGTTACACCGCGCAGACGAACTGCTTTACCAAGCCAAATCGGCTGGGCGAAATCAGGTCATTAGTCAATAAAGCAAACTTAATGACAATATTATGCCGTTGAATGATCACCATCAACGGCATTTTTATTGCCTGCGTTATAACAACCAGGCGTAACTGACCTTCATAAAGAAGGTTTTGTCATTTTGAGTCAGCGAGTCTATGTCATCATTAGCGATAAAAGCATCTGAATAACCAAGATAAAATACACTTTGTGGGTTTAATTTATAACCATAAAGCAACTCATTACCTAGGTCTTCATAAAGGCTATTTGGATTTTGGTATAAATACAGGCTAGGGTCGCGCTCAATGCGGGTATAAACACTGCTTAAACGAATAAAGCTATTGAGTGTCAGTTGCCAGTTTAATCTTAAATCACTGAGGTTTGCTGTAAATAAGCGGCCATCGTCAACATCTAATATTTGGTAACGATGTGAAATGTCGAGCACTAATGACTCGGTTATTTTCCACTCAACGCCAGGATTGAACATATTGACCGATGCAGGGCGGTTATTGGCATAATCAATATCATCGCCAAAATACATGTCGAGTTCTAATTTGAGTGAGCCAACAGGGGTAAAATTAGTGTAAAACCAACCTAAGGTTTCTTCAAACATGGTGGTGTTACCATTAATGGCAATATCGCTTGGGTCATGGCGTCTACCGACTCGCTCGCGCTCAATAACCCCTGCGGCAATATAACTTTGCAAACCACCTTCAAATTCAATAAACATTTCTGTTTCTTGTTCAAGGCGTTCATGTTGTTGGGTATGGGTTATATCCCAATCGCCGCCAACTTCAATTCGATTAAAGAAGTGGTCGTCTGGATACCAGGTATAACCCCCACCAAACACGAACTTAGCTAAATCAACTTTATCAATAAAGCCTAAGTCGGCCCTAAAATCTCGGCCAATCGATTCATATTGGCTAGACACATATCAGTTTCGGCGTTGATGTTCATAAGCGATATTGTACATACCGTCATTAAATTCGCCGTCTTTTTGGGTGCGCAGTACTCGTTCGTTAATCGCGCACTCGCCAATGTCACATTCATCCACGACTTGAGCGCAATCGTCGCTCCCGCAAAACTGATTAAAAAACTCATCAGGATATTGGGTAACCGAGTGCGCATATTGCGCGGTAAAGGTGTCTTGTTTGGTCGGTTGGTATTTAATGTCGCCACTGAGAAGGTAGTTATGATAATCGTCGGCTTGCTTTAAGGTTAGCAAACCGCCCACCGAAAACTGCTTACTGGGATCAAAACGATACCGACTGGCAACGTTATGGCTAGTATCATCTATTACCGCAATATCAGAGCTTAAATTGCCCGGTACCAAAAATTGGCTTTGAATGTCATTGGCGGCCAACACGGCAAAAGTATGGTCATCGGTTTTACTGGTGAGCTTTACACCATAATCAGGCGAGCCAATATTACGGGTATGGAGTAAATCTAATTGGGTGTCAAAGTAGTCTTTATTGTCTAAAAAGAAGGCGCGTTTTTCAGGAAAAAATAGGGCAAAGGTGTTGTTCACATCTAATTGGCCGGCATCCGCCTCAACCTGAGAGAAATCAGGGTTAATGGTGGCATTTAATAAGGTGGTTGGCGTGATCCCCCAGCGTAAATCTAAACCTGCTTCAACATTGGTATCGTCAGTCCATGGACCTGTGGGCGCAACATCACGTTGACTATTTTGATTGGCGACCAGTGAGGGGGTCAATTGCAGGTCTTTACCTTGTGTTGCACCAGCAAGGCCTGTCGCCGTACCGAGTTGGCAAAGCTGACATGACACATTGCGATCAATTTGGTGAGTCGACAGACGATGAGTTTCGTTTCTTGGATAAAAACGCACCAACTCTATTCCCCATGTTTGCACAGGGTGGCGATCATCAAAATTAAATAAGCGCAGTGGCAGTTGTATTTCAACTTGATAACCTTGGTCGGTTATTTTACCTCTGCTATACCAAATACCATCCCAGGCATCACTTTCTTGACCTGTGAGTTCATTTTCAATCGAATCGCTTTGTACCCCATAGGCATTGATAAAGAACTGATAAGCCAAACGGGCATTGTTAAAGGTATCGAGTTTAATGCCCACCATATCGTCGCCCCATGCATTATCTCTGTCTCTTAAATTGGCGCGGATATTTTCTGGTGCAGGGTCGTGGGCAATAAAAGCAAAATACAAACTGGTGTTCGAGGCAAACACTTTGGCATAAGTATTAACCGGGGCGGCGGTATTTTCAGCGGGTGAGGTTTCATATTGCAACATCACTTGCGCAGCGTGTTGCCAGGCCGGCTCATTAATGTCGCCATCGACATTAATTTCTTCATTAATGGTGGGTATATCTAAATGAAATTGTTGGCTCGAACCCGCATAAACGCATGGAGACATTAGGCTCGATATAAGGCTTACCGCAAATAGCGCACGAAAATAGTTAATCACAATCATGGTTTCTCGTTATTGTTATTTTGCCTATTGTCGCAAAAATTAGTGCTAATGGCAGGTCTGATTTGTAAATAAAATATCAATAAATTGTTACGGGGTGTTTGTTGCGTAGGGAGGTGTTTTGATAAAAAAGCCCGCTCATTTGAGCAGGCTAGTGTCTATAGGTATCGATTACTCTGGGGCAATCGTTGGGTGTTTATAGGCTTCACGATATTTATCTACCCACATTGATGTTGCGCCACAAATGGCCACGGGCATCACAATAAAATTAACAATTGGGATCATAGAGAATAATGTCACAGCTGCGCCAAAACTGAAGCTTGAGCCTTTGGTATTTTTTAGGGCAAATTTCATGTCATTAAAAGCAACCTTGTGGTTGTCAAACGGGTAATCACAATATTGAATTGCCATCATCCACGCGGTAAATAAAAACCACAATATAGGTGCGGCAGTTTGACCAATGACAGGCACCCAAAATAACACCAAAAACAGTAGCGCTCTGGGTAAGTAGTATTTCAATTTAGTCCATTCACGGCCAAGGATCCGTGGTAAATCTTTGACCATATCGATTGATGTGCCGGTATTTAAGTTTTTACCCGTGAGGTGCTGCTCTACCTTTTCAGCAAGTAAGCCGTTAAAGGGGGCGGCTAACCAATTCATTACTGAGCTGAATATAAACGACATCACCACAAGCATGGTTAACACTGCTAATGGCCATAAAAAAAAGTGCAACCAACTAAGGTAGTCTGGTAGTTGGCCGTTCATCCAATCAAACAGCACTGTCAGTTGGCCCACGGCAAGGTACATTGCCCCAGCAAAAAGGATTAAATTGATCATTAAAGGGATAAACACAAACGAGCGTAAACCCGGCTGTTTAATCAATTGAAAGCCTTGAATAAAATAATTAACACCGCTCTTCTTCATGCTCTGAGAGTTATTTATCATCTAACGCGCCTATTTTGTGACTCATGCCACTAATTTTGACCAGCCAACGGCAATAAAACAAGCGTTAAACTGTATCAAAAGGATAAAAATCGTTACAAAATGCAGCTCAATTGCTAAAGTGAGCTGCTTTTTCCTTTTAATGCGTACCTGAACTGGCAACATGAGATTAAAACAAATAAAACTTGCTGGATTTAAGTCGTTTGTAGACCCAACTAAAATCCCTTTTGATAATGCGTTATCAGCAATTATTGGTCCAAACGGTTGTGGTAAATCCAATGTGATTGATGCCGTGCGTTGGGTGCTGGGAGAAAGTAGCGCCAAAAATTTACGTGGCGACTCGATGACCGATGTTATTTTTAACGGCTCATCTGCCCGCAAACCTATATCAGTAGCCGGTGTCGAACTGGTATTTGAAAACTCCCAAGGCCGCTTAGCCGGACAATATGCCAGTTACCAAGAAATCTCTGTTAAACGTCAGGTTAACCGCGACAGTGAATCCACCTATTTTTTAAATGGTCAAAAGTGTCGTCGTAAAGACATTACCGAACTGTTTATGGGCACCGGCCTTGGACCGCGCAGTTATGCGATCATTGAACAAGGGACCATTTCTCGCTTAATCGAATCTAAGCCGCAAGAATTACGAGTGTTTATTGAAGAAGCCGCAGGGATTTCTCGTTATAAAGAGCGCCGCCGTGAAACCGAAAACCGCATTCGACATACCCGAGAAAATCTTGAACGCTTAAACGACATTAGAGTTGAATTAGGCGCGCAGCTCGACAAATTATCACAACAAGCTAAAGCGGCTTTACAGTACCGCGAGCTTAAAACGAACGAACGTTTATTGCACAGCCAGTTATTAGTGATCCGCTATCAAGAATTATTAAATCAAACTGACAAACTTGACCAAGAGTCAAGCGTGCTTGAAACCCAAGCCGAACAGTTGCAAACAACCAGCCGACATAGCGAAACCACAGTCACTCAACTAAAACAGCAGCTTGAAGAGTTAAGTGACGCTGAGCATAAGTTAGTTGAACAGTATTATCTTACCGGCAACAATATCACTAAATTTGAGCAGCAACTTAAGCATCAGCAGCAACAAGATACTCAATTACAGCAGCAAATCAGTGGATTACAACAACAAATAGCCACTGGCGAGCGCACCATTGCCAATTTAAGTGACAGTTATCAACAACTTGTTACCCAAGCGGATGCTTTAGCACCGCAAACTGAGCAAGCGCAAAGTGAACTCGATCTCATTGACGAGCAGTTATCTATCGTTGAAGACGCCTGTGATGAGCAACAAACTCAACTCACCCAACACGCAGAAACCTTAGCCTCGACTAAGATGCAGTTGGCATTATCGCAATCGAGTTTGACCCATCAACAGCAAGCTTTGCAACAAGATGACCGCCAAAAACAGCAACTGAATCAAGAACTGACAGCGCTCAATCAACAAGACAATCAAACCCAGTTGCTTGAGGCTGAAACTGAATTAACCTCATTAGATCAAACGCTCAGCGCAACCCTTGAACAACAGCAGGAACTTGAACAGCAAGTCAGCTCGCTGCAGCATACGCTTGAGCAGCATCGTGAGGCGTATCAAAGCCTAAAGCAAACCATGACTCATCGACATTCACGATTGCAGTTAATTGATGAGTTACTTGCCGGACACACCCAAGCAGAAGGCCTACAATTATGGCAAGTGGTTGATGTGCAGCCCGGTTGGGAGAAAGCGGTTGATATGGTCTTACAAGGGCTGAGCCAATTGCCTGTGCTGACGCAAGCCCAAGGCATGGCAACACCCAGTCGCATTGGTTTTACGCAAGGTGAAGTACTAAGCAACCAAGCGCTTAATACCCAGGCCAATCTCGCACCTTGGTTTAAATCAGTTGTTTGGGCGCAAAACCTTGATGAAGCAAGCCAGTTGCTGCCTCAAATTGCAGATGATCAATACATTGCCACCCAAGAAGGCTATCTAGTCGGTCATGGTTTTGTGTTAAATCATACTCAATCAGGCCAGTCGGCCATTGTGTTAAGTCAAGAGCGCAACGAACTCAGTGCAGAGTTAGAATCGCTAGCGCATCAACTTAACTTAGCTCAGCAGCAACTCACTGAGCACACACAAAAAGTTGCAGACGATCAACTTGCATTAGGTCAAGTGCAACAACACAGTCATCAATTACAAATACAACAAACTAAGTTGCAATCAACCTTAGTCAGTTTGCAACAGCAGCGTGATGATAAGCAGCAAAAGCAACAACAATGTCATGATTTGCTGACCAAGCTTGAGCAAAGCTATCATGACAAGCAACTGCAGATTGAAGCGTATGAAGCGCAAATCTTTAGCCAAGAGCAAGCAATGGCAGATGCCATTAATCAACATGAAGTGGCGCAACATGCATGGCAAAATAGTCAGGCTAAATTACGAGAAACCAAAACAAAACGGCTTGAGGCAGTTAGCAAGCTGACACAACAGCAAACTACAGTGCAACAACATGCCACTCAACAAGCGCTTGGCCTGCAACAATTACAACAGCAAACAGAAAAACAGACTGAATTATCAGCCCAATACACTCAGCTGCAAAAAATGTTGCAAGACAATCAACATCAACGTGGCGAGCACCAAATTGCCCAATTATCGGCCCAGCTAACGCAAGCGCTTGAGCAACAGCAAGCCCTGCAGCAACAACTGCAACAAAATAGGGCCCAACAAGCCGAACTGCAAACCAGTTTTGATAGCTCAGTATTGATGCAAAAACAACAGCTTGTAGCGTTACAAGACTTGACTCAAAAGATAAGCGCGTTAAAGTTACGTCGTGAGGGTTTAAAAGGGCAAGCAAATGCACAACTGCAATTACTGCAAGAGCAGCAAATTCAGTTACAACAAGTGATTGCCGACATGCCTGAACACGCAACGGCGAGTGTGTGGACAGAGCAGCTCGAAAAGGTCAAACAAAAAATTAGTCGTTTAGGCGCGATTAACCTCGCGGCAATTGAAGAATTTGAAACTCAACGTGAGCGAAAAGCCTATTTAGACCGTCAAGATGATGACCTAAATAAAGGCTTAACCACGTTAGAAGATGCCATTAGAAAGATAGACAAAGAAACCAAAACCCGCTTCAAAGCAACATTCGAAGCGGTCAATCACGATTTAGGGCAGTTGTTCCCTAAAGTGTTTGGCGGTGGTCGAGCTTATTTAGCGCTCACCGATGATGACTTGCTCGAAACCGGAGTCACCATCATGGCCCAACCGCCAGGTAAGAAGAATAGCACCATACATTTACTTAGTGGTGGAGAAAAAGCGTTAACCGCTTTATCATTAGTCTTTGCTATTTTTAGACTAAATCCAGCACCTTTTTGTATGTTAGATGAAGTTGATGCACCTTTGGATGACGCCAACGTCGAACGTTTTTGCCGCTTGCTGCAAGAAATGTCACAAAGCGTGCAGTTTATCTATATCAGTCACAATAAAATAACGATGGAAATGGCTGATCAACTCATTGGCGTTACTATGCATGAACCAGGCGTTTCAAGGATAGTCGCAGTGGATATTGAAGCCGCAGTTGCCTTAGCCGACGCGGTATAAATTTGAAAGACAGGGATACTAATGAAAGATCTACAATTGGTGTTGTTTATATTAGGCGCGATCGCAATTATTGCGGTGTTAGTGCATGGTTTTTGGTCAATTAGAAAACAACAACCTAAATCAATGAAGCAAAGTCCGATGGCCGGATTTTACAAAAACCAAGCTCAACGTCGTGACTCAGAAGGGTTCGATGCTGATGGTATTGGTCAAGTGCGAGTGCGCAAAGCTGACGAAGTTGAAGAAACAGTCATTAAACCGGTGTTAAAAACCAATTTAAGTCAAAAGCCAACAGAGCCCAAATTAAGTGATACGCCACTGCAAGATGCATTTGAGCAAACGCCTGCAAAAGCGCAGCAGCCGACTCAACAACCATTATTTGCAGACGACGATCAGGTGTCAGAAGCGGCGTCATCTCACGCCTCGTTGAGCACCCCGAAAAAAATTGTAAATCCATCAACCAGTACCGCCAAATTAGAAAGCTATACTGGTAAGCCACTGCCAACCAAGCCTGCACCAGCAAAAACAGAATCGACAAAGACAGAGCCAGCCAAAATTGAACCGCTCATTCTTGACGAGGCGCCACAAGCAGTTGAAGCTGAACCACAAGTACAGCCTTCGGTTTCTGCAGAAGTTAAAGCCGAACCTGCGCCGCAAATCGATGAGCCAATTGAGCCAACTGATGTGTTAGTACTTCATGTTGTGGCAAAACCGGGCGAGCAAATTAATGGCGCTGAATTATTGCCAAGCTTGTTATCACTTAACTTTAAGTTTGGCGATATGGATATTTTTCATCGTCATATCGATAACGCTGGCACGGGAAAAGTATTGTTTTCACTGGCAAACATGTTAAAGCCTGGGGTATTTGACCCAGATAATATGGAGCAGTTTGTTACCCAGGGCGTGGTCATGTTTATGACTTTACCGGCATATGGCGACCCAATGATGAACTTTACCATTATGCTTAACTCGGCGTATCAAATTGCTGATGATTTAGGCGCCGAGCTGCTTGACGGCCAACGTCAACCTTGGTCTGAAGCCACTAAAAAAGACTACATAAGACGTGTAAACGCTGCGTAAGAAGAAACTCAATATAGTATTGAACATTACCGCTTTAAGGCCGCAGCAGCGGCCTTAATTGTTTTATTCCCATCGGCAATAGCGGTCTATGCTATTTGATGAAAAATTTAAGTTAACCCTTGTATGACGGATACCCAAATGCACCCAATTCAAACCGAAATGGATCAACTGACTCAGACCATCAATCAACACAACATTCGCTATTATGTTGATGATGCGCCCTCGATCCCCGACGCTGAATACGACAGATTGATGCAACGTTTGATTCAACTTGAAGGTGAGTATCCACAATTTACGTTGCCAGATTCGCCAAGTAAAAGAGTGGGGGGGATGGCATTACAAAAGTTTGATCAAATTACTCATTTAAAGCCGATGCTCAGTTTAGATAATGCCTTTGAACAAAGTGATTTTGACGCATTTAACAAACGAATTACCGATAAAGTCGACCAAGTTGACTATGTTTGCGAACCTAAACTCGATGGCTTAGCGGTATCGATTACTTATCGCAGCGGTGTGCTTGAACGTGCAGCGACCCGTGGCGATGGCTCTGTAGGTGAAGACATTACTGAAAACGTCCGCACTATTCGCTCAATTCCGCTTAAATTGCGTGGCGAAGGCTTTCCAGATCTGGTTGAAGTTCGTGGTGAAGTCTTTATGCCTAAAGCGGCATTTGAGGCGTTGAATCAACGTCAAATTAGCAAAGGCGACAAAGTATTTGTTAATCCGCGTAACGCAGCCGCAGGCAGTTTACGCCAGTTAGACAGTAAAATTACCGCTTCGCGCGCTTTAGGGTTTTACGCTTATGCTCTTGGGGTTGTCGAGGGTGAATCGCAACCAATGCAAATGACTCATTTTGGCCAGTTAACCCAACTTAAGCAGTGGGGGTTACCGATGAGCCCAGAAGTGAAAGTGTGCGATTCTGTTGAAAAAGTCTTTGCTTATTATCAAGATATTATGACTCGTCGTAGTCAACTTGATTATGAAATCGATGGCGTAGTGATTAAAGTTAATGACATCACTAAGCAGCAATCGCTAGGTTTTGTTGCTAAGGCACCACGATGGGCAATTGCCTATAAGTTTCCGGCACAAGAAGAAATGACCTTGCTTGAATCTGTTGACTTTCAAGTGGGTCGCACTGGCGCGGTCACACCAGTAGCCCGCTTAAAGCCAGTGTTTGTCGGTGGTGTAACCGTTTCGAATGCCACATTACATAATGCTGATGAAATTGCCCGCCTTGGGGTTAAAATTGGCGACACTGTGATTATTCGCCGTGCGGGTGATGTTATCCCACAAATTGTTGCCATTGTGGCAGAGCAGCGCCCTGATGATGCTAAAGATATTGTGTTTCCGCAACATTGCCCAGTGTGTCAAAGTGTGGTTGAACGTTTAGAAGGCGAAGCCGTTGCGCGTTGCAGTGGCGGATTGTTTTGCGAAGCCCAGCGCAAAGAAGCCATCAAACACTTTGCATCACGTAAAGCGCTTAATATTGATGGCATGGGTGATAAAATTGTTGAACAATTAATTGATAAAGAATTAGTGAAAACCCCAGCGGATTTATTTTCGCTGACTGCTTCAGCTGTCACTATGCTAGACCGTATGGCAATGAAGTCGGCCACTAATATCGTTAACGCAATTAAGCAAGCCAAAAGCACGACCTTAGCGCGATTTTTGTATAGTTTAGGTATTCGAGAAGTCGGCGAGGCCACAGCGGCCAACCTAGCCCAGCACTTTGCTGAGTTTGAACGGATCCGCACGGCCAGTGTTGAACAGTTACTTGAAGTGAGTGATGTGGGCGAAGTGGTGGCTAAACACATAAGCCAATTTTTTGCACAACCGCATAATATTGAAGTCATTGAACAGTTACTTGAGGCAGGCATTACCTGGCCAGCAATAGAGCAAGCAGATGAGTCACAATTAAGCCTCAAAGGCCAAACCTGGGTGTTAACGGGGACTTTAACGCAGCTTAACCGAAATGACGCCAAAGCGCAGTTGCAAGCCTTGGGCGCAAAAGTAGCTGGCAGTGTCTCTAAAAACACCGATTGTGTGGTCGCTGGTGAGGCTGCAGGGTCGAAATTAGCAAAAGCGCAAGAACTTGGCGTTAAAGTGATTGATGAGCAAGGATTATTAGACTTGCTCAATGCAAGTGATTAATCTGGACGTGATGAAGACTGAGTTTATGTCTATGGCCGCCGATAAGAGTATATTGTGAATTTTAGTCATATTACCTGGCTCGATGATCGCGGTCATATCAAGCCACCGCTATTTTTGTATTTAATATTGGTGTTTTTGGCTCGTGGGTGGTGTATTTTTGTCGCTTCACTCACTCAGTTTAATGACCGTTCAGGGCTTGTGCGGCTGTTTTACCCAGAAAAAACTGACTTTATCTTAGCGTTAGTGGCAGGTGTAGGTGCGGTACTGGTTTATGGCTTGATTATCGCCGAGCGTAAACGCAGTTGGCTAATATTAAGGCCACTGTTTAGTAAAAGTATTTGGTTTTTATGGGCTTTACTTATTTTAGATGGGGTGTTTTTACTGCAACGAATCGTGCATGATGACTATTTATTTAAACTGGGTTACTCACTTGATGCACTTTTTTTATTTTGGTCTGTTATTTATGTACTAAAATCAAAGCGGTTACATTACTACTTTGCCGATTGGACTGTCGACGACAATGAACCGTCTGAGGTGACAGAAAAACGTAATTAATCATAACGGCATCATCGCCCCAATGATATTCTCATTTCAGCCTCATAGGCTATTGTGAAAGGATCACGACTTTGGCAAAAACAGAATTAACCAAAATACCTGTTTCGCAAATGGTTATCGGTTTAACCGTTAAGCTGCCGTTGTCGTGGACTAGTCATCCATTTTTCCGCAGTAAAGTAAAACTAGAACAACAAGTGCAAATCGAGATGATTAAAGGCCTTGATGTTGAATTTGTTTATGTTATTGATGGCCATGATTTATTACCTGAGATAGAAGAGGTCATTGAAGAAACCCCAGTCGAAGAAGAGCAAGTCAAAGAGATAGATTACCGCCCATTAGCTAAAAAAAGTATGCGAGTCAGTCAGCAACGGTTTGTTAAGTCTGTTAACGACAGCCGCACTGTGTTTGGTAAAGTGTTGAGCGATCCAGAAGGCGCCTACCGTGAAGCCGCCACGTTAGTTGAAGATTTAATTGAACATTTGTACGAAAGCGAAACGCCGCATTTAACCCTAGTGGGCAGTGGCGAAGCTGACGTGAGTGTAACTCAGCATGGTATTTCGGTAGCCGTATTATCAATGATGATTGCTCATGTATTGTCATTAAGCAAAACAGAACAGCGAGATATCGCCCTAGGCAGTTTGTTTCATGACATTGGTAAGCTAAAAGTCCCCGAAGACATCAGGCGCAAACGCGGTGAATTAACCGATGTTGAAGCTAATTTTTTAAAAATGCACCCTAACTTTGGCTACGATATGCTAAAACGTACTGGGTTATTTCCTGAAGCGATGCTTGATATTGTATTACACCACCATGAGTTTATTGACGGCAGTGGTTTTCCTCACCAATTAACCGAAGCTAAATTGTTAATCACTACGCAAGTTGTATCATTAGCCAATGATTACGAAACCTTGCTTAATCAATATCGTGCTCCGCAAGTCGCCTTAGGTATTTTATTTAAAAATCACAGTAAAAAGCACAGTGATAAACTTATTTCTGTGTTGGTTAAAATACTTGGTATCTATCCTCCAGGCACCATTGTCCGCTTAAGCGATGACGCGATTGCCAAAGTCATGATGACAACCGCAGATGTAAAAAAACCGCATGTGTGGTCTTGCGATGTGACTGGCGCCGACCCTAGTTTTCGCTTTTTAATCAGTGAAAATGTGCACGTTAAAGAAGTCATTAAGCTAGACGATCTATCAGAAGGTGCAGTTAAAACACTGCAAGCCAATAATCCTATTAGCTTTTACTTTAATCATTTTAATCACCAAGAGAATCAATGAAAACAATAACACTTATTGGATGTGGCTGGTTCGGTCTTCCTTTGGCGAAACACCTTATAAACCAGGGTTTTCAAGTCAAAGCGTCTAAACGTCAGGTCGATGATTTAGTCTCGTTACCGCAATTAGGCATTAAAGCCTACCAGCTAGATTTAGCCAATGTTAGCGATGACGTCAAAAGCTCTTCGCTGTTTGATGCCGACGCCATTGTGATTAATATTCCTCCTAGGCTTCGTCGCGGCGATTCTGACTACATTGCCTATTTAACTGAACTTAAATCATTAATGGGAACGCGGCTGTATCAAAAGGTTATTTTTATCAGCACAACGGGAGTGTATCCCTCTGCTGATCAAACCGTAACCGAAGCTGACGCCAGTGCATTTAGTGATACCAGCACGACATTGTTGCAAGCGGAAGCCATGTTTGCAGCCATGCCCAATAGCTGTATTGTGCGATTTTCTGGCTTAATTGGCCCCAAACGCCATCCTGGTCGCTTTTTTGCGGGTAAAACCGATGTGAGCGGCGCGAATGTGGCGGTCAATTTGGTGCACTTAGAAGATTGCATTGCTGCTGTTAGCTTGATTTTATCAAACCCTAACACCTTGCCGATTTATAATCTGGCCGCGCCTGTTCATCCTACACGCGGCGAGTTTTATGTGAAAGCTGCTGAGCATCTTGGCTTAACGCCCCCTGAATTTAATCAACAACAACAGCCCAATAAAGTGATTGATGGTCAGTTAATTTGTCGCCATTTAGGCTATGAGTATCGTCAACCTAATCCGCTTAAAATGCTTGATGCTTGCTAAACTTGCATAGGCTATAATAGCCGGCATATTTTGAATAAAAGGCAATTATTGTGACGACTCAAACTCAAGCGTTTGCATTACTTCCAGGTGATGAATACGTAGAACTGTACAAAGTGTTAAAAGTGCAAGGCCTAGTCAACGGCGGTGGCGATGCAAAGCATGTTATCACTGAAGGTCAAGTAACCGTCAATGGTGAAATTGACACCCGTAAACGTAAAAAATGCGTAGTTGGCGATGTTATTTCGTTTAACGGTGCAAATATTGAAATAGTTGCGGCGCAATAAAGGACAAATACATGCAATTTCCAGATGATGATAATGGCCAAATGCTGGCAGCAATGGCAGACGCCGGTATTGATTTAACTCAACCTCTTGAAGTGGACTTCTTCTTGGTGTTTGACGATCAGCGTGATGCAGAATCCGCGATGGAAGCGTTAACGCAAACTGAGTTACAAGGCGAATTAGAGCTTAATTTTGACGAAGAAAGTACCAAGTGGGAAGTGATTGTTTGCCTACAAATGGTGCCAGAGTATGCTGCACTTGTGGCCAAAGAAACTGAGTTAAACAGCTTTGCCCAAGAGTTTGACGGTATTTCTGACGGTTGGGGCGTTATGCAGCACCAACATGGCGATGATGAGTTTGCTGACGATGACGATGACGATCACGAATGCAGTGAGCATTGCCACCACTAAACCAGTTTAAGTTTATGGTGAAAAAAGCCGTTAATGCTGAGCATTAACGGCTTTTTTATTGCCGAGAATCAATGAGTCATTGCCATTAATTCAACACGCTATTCTTTGATTTCGTCAATCACTTCTTTAGTTTCTCGGCCAATGGCTTTTACCGTGTCGCGGGTGCCATGGCCAATTGCGGTGGTGACATTTTTGGTTGTGTGACCGATTTCTTTACCTGTTTGTTTTAATTCTGCACATGCTGATAAGCACAGCATCATACCCAGCGCTAATATTAAGATGATTTTGTTATGCATTGTAGTAACCTGTTAATTAGAAAATGTTAACCATGTCTTTAGCTTATTGAAAAAATTCGTTCGATGATTACAGAGTCAAATAAGGGAATATTATGGATGTTAATGCCACAAAAATAGGTCAAATTATCTTTGTTCTCACCATCATTGTGGTGTTTTTTACCTTAAAATTTGCCAAAGGTAAAACGACAAACTTACCCTTAATTGGCTTTTATGCCATTTTGCTCAATGTTATTTTTGCACCAGCAGGTTGGGTATTTTGCTGGTACTGGTCAACAAAGCCACAGTTACCTAAAAAGTAACGCCTGCCAATATCGCAAACTATTATTGTGCTATATCAGCATGAGATTAACCACGGTTAATGGTTAAATCGGATATATAGCCGTGCTCCGTCGCGACTAAAGCATTTTTTAACATCAGTGCAGCTTCATCGGCTGTCATAAAACTTGATGTGTCGATGTCTTTGCCGCTAGTAGACCAAAAGTCGGTTGCCATGCCACCAGGATAAGCCGCAATCAACTTCATTGGGCTGCCTTTTAGTTCTAACCTTAGCGATTCAATTAAGCCTTTTACTGCCCACTTTACCGCACAGTAAGTCGACTCATTTGCTTTGCCGGCAAGAGCTGCAGTAGACATGACTACCACCACATTGACTTTTTGATTGCGATAACGACTCACCAGTTCGCGTAATACCAAAATACTTGAGGTCAGATTATTGTGGGTGAGCTGGTTTATAGCTTGTGGGTCTTGCTGTTCAATCGGCCCAAAATAGCCACTGCCAGCACAATGAATTACCGTGGTCGGCGGCGAAGATAATTGAGAAAACAATTGGCTGACATCTTCCGCAACACATAAATCAGCAGCTTGTATCGAGACATTAGCTTGTTCTGTTGGGCTGAGCTTAGCCATAACCGCGGCCAATTTTTGCTCGCTACGACCGCTAATGAGCAGTTGGCATTGGTCTGCTGCATATTGTTGGGTAAGGGCTGCACCTAAGCCGCTGCTGGCGCCAGTAATCACTATCATAATAAACCTTTAGGTAAATATTCACTAAGCTGGTCACTATACCAATGCAATGCTAAACCGCAATCATGGCGTGAATTAATGGCGAGTTAAGTGTTATTTCAGTAAATGTGAATAAATTACCGGAACGCTTTGTATTTTGTCGTTAAAGATTGTCTAATAACGCCTTGCTCATTGTCCTTCTGACGTCGCTATTAACGAGAACCTTCATGTTTGAACTCACACTCCAACTCGCGTTGATTTTATTTGTTGTCGCCTTACTTGCCGGATTTATTGATTCTATAGCCGGCGGCGGCGGGCTTTTGACCATTCCGGCATTAATGTGGGCCGGCTTACCTCCGGCAGCGGCACTTGGTACTAATAAGCTTCAAGCCTGTGGTGGTAGTTTTTTTGCCAGCTTGTACTTTGTTCGTAAAGGCATGGTGGATTTACGCAGCATGAAGCTGTCGCTGATGTGTGCCTTTATTGGCGCGGCAATAGGTACCATCTTTGTGCAGATGATTGACGCTGAATTACTTGAGTTAGTCTTGCCATTTTTAATTTTAGCGATTGGTTGTTATTTTTTATTTTCTAAAAAGATCAGTGAAGATGATCGCCAGCAAGTGTTAACCCCAAGTGTGTTTGCCTTTACTGCAGCGTTAGGGGTTGGGTTGTATGATGGTTTTTTTGGTCCCGGTACCGGGAGCTTTTTTGCATTGGCTTTTGTGTCGCTGGCCGGTTTTGGTTTAGCCAAAGCCACAGCACATGCCAAGTTACTTAATTTTTCGACCAACATCGCCTCACTGATTTTCTTTTTAATTGGTGGCCAAGTCGTTATCGTTTTAGGGCTAATTATGCTGGTGGGACAATCTATTGGTGCAACACTGGGCTCACGTTTAGTGGTCACTAAAGGTGTTAAAATTATTAAGCCTTTGGTGGTGGTGATGTCATTTGGCATGAGCCTCAAATTATTATGGTCGCAATATATGTAAGTATGGTCATGTGACGGTATTTATGATTAAACCCGCCAATAGCTTTGGCGGTGGGTAATACTTAGAATTAAAGGGATGTTATGCGCATTATTCACACATCTGATTGGCATTTAGGCCAATATTTTTACGGCAAGAGCCGCGCGGCTGAGCATCAGGCTTTTATGCACTGGTTGCTAAGCCAAATTGAGCAACATCAAGTCGATGCTCTGATTATAGCCGGCGATATTTTCGATACCGGCACTCCACCAAGCTATGCCCGTGCCTTATATAATCAATTTGTGGTGCAAATTCAACAAAGCGGCTGTCAGTTGATTATTTTAGGCGGCAACCATGATTCCGTCTCAACCCTTAACGAATCAAGACATCTTTTGGCTTGCCTGAATACCACCGTAATTCCTGGCGCATTTGACAGTGTTAATGAACACGTTATGCCGCTCAAAAATCGTCAAGGTGAGGTGGGCGCTATTTTGTGTGGGCTGCCCTATTTGCGACCACGAGATATGGTACTGAGCGAATCGGGAGAATCGTCGGGAGATAAACAGCGTAAGCTTGGCGAAGCCATTAGTGATTTATACCAGAGCTGTTTTGAGCAAGCTTGTGCGTTAAATGCCACGTTACCCAGCCCCGTTGCTATCGTCGCAACCGGACATTTAACTACTGTCGGTGCCAGTACATCAGAGTCCGTGCGTGATATTTACATTGGCAGTTTAGATGCTTTTAATGCGGCGCAATTCCCGCCAGCTGATTACATAGCCCTTGGGCATATTCACCGCCCACAAGTGGTGGCTAAGTCTGAACACATTCGTTATAGCGGTTCACCCATCCCTTTGAGTTTCGATGAGTTATCAAGCCAACATCAAACCAATAAATCAGTGTTTTTAGTTGAATTGACTAAAGGAAAACTCAATTCTGTCACACCACTCATGGTGCCGCTGTTTCAGCCCATGCAAGTATTAAAAGGCGATTTAGCCAGTATTGAGCAACAACTGAGTGCTTTTGATGACAAACTTAGCGCAGAACAAACTACCTGGTTAAGCATTGAAGTGTCCCAGCAAGATTATTTATCTGACTTACAGTCGCGAATTGCTGATTTAACTCAAGACAAAGCCGTCGAAGTGCTACAGCTAAAACGGGCCCGAAGCCAACGTCAGCAGCACATTAAACAACTGGACAACGAAACCCTATCAGAGCTGAGTGTCAGCCAGGTGTTTGCCCGCCGTTTAGCTCAAGAGCAATTTGACACAGAAGTACAACAAGCACAGCTCAGTAGGATTAAGCAATGCTTTGAGCAAGTGGTCGCCGAGGTTGAGGCTGAGCGTAACTCTGATCACAAATATCAAGAAACCGCAGCAAGCCATGTGCTGCAAGAGGAAAATAGCCCAGCAACCGCGAAAAATAAACAACTGGATAACGCGCAAGAAGGTGAACAAGGATGAAGATTTTAAGCCTGCGTTTTAAAAACATTAACTCACTTAAAAATGAGTGGAAAATTGATTTTACCCAATCACCATTTGCTGAAAACGGCCTGTTTGCCATTACTGGCCCAACAGGTTCAGGTAAAACCACCATTTTAGATGCCATTTGTTTAGCGCTGTATCATCGCACGCCGAGATTAAATAACATTTCTAAAACCACCAACGAGCTCATGACTCGTGGCACGGCAGAATGTTTAGCCGAAGTGGAGTTTGAAGTAAAAGGCGTGGCTTATCGTGCCTTTTGGAGTCAGCGTCGCTCACGAGATAAAGCCGATGGCAATCTACAGGATGCACAGGTTGAACTGGCTAAACTAAGCGACGGTAAAATCCTTGCCAGCCAAATTAAACGTAAAACCGAATTAGTCGAGCAAATCACTGGCCTTGATTTTGCCCGTTTTACAAAGTCGATGATGTTATCGCAAGGGCAGTTTGCCGCCTTTTTAAATGCCGATGCCAATGACCGTGCCGAATTATTAGAAGAACTGACCGGCACCGAGATTTATGGCTTAATTTCAGCGCGAGTGCACCAACACTTTAGTGAAGCTAAAACCAATTTAAAGGTATTAGAAGCCAAGCTTGGCAGTGTTGAATTACTCGATGATGAGCAGCGTGAAGCGCAGCAACAACACATTGAGCAACTCGATCAAACCTTGAAAGCCCAGCAGCAACAGTTAACCCAATTAACAGGGTATTTAACCTGGGCGGATAATGTCCAACAAACTCAAACAGTGTTAAGCAATGCTAATGATCAGCAACAGCAAGCGCTTGAGCGCCAGCAACAACATGGCACTGAACTGACACAATTGGCGCACAGTGAACCCGCTCAGCTCATTGCCCCCTTGTTTGAGCAACAACAAAAAGCACAACAAAAAGTCACAGCCTTGGCTTCGCAAATGACTCTGCTTGATGAGCAGGCTCAGTTAGCCCAATCTGAGTTACAGACTCATCAGCAACAACATGGTCAGCATCAACAACAGCTTGAGCACATTACCCAAGCGCATAAAGCCTTATTGACCTTGATTGACCAACAAGTATTGCCACTTGATCAAAACATTCATCAGGTCAATTATCAACTATCGCAACTGTCATCCAGTTTTCAACAAACCCAGTCACAACAACAAAAATCACAACAACAGCAACAAGAACTGCTAAACCAGCAGCAATCGCTTAATACTGCTAAACAACAAATTGAGCAGCAACTCAATGCGCTGCCACAAGGTCAAGATATCGCTAAGGCCTTCGGCGCGTGGCAATCGCAATTTGCCCAGGCGCAGCAATTAACTGAGCAACTGGCACAGCTTGAACAGCAATCCAAACAGCATCAACTCAATACTGAGCAAACTCAAGCATCTTTAAACCAATTGAGCCCACAAATTACCCAGGCTCAATGGGCATTAACCCAAGCGAAAGCCCAACAAACTGACAGCCAGCAAGCTCTGGACAATTTATTGGCCGGTGAAGATGAGTCGCAGATCAGCGCGCTGTATCAGCAATGTGTTGATCAACAAGCAGGGCGCTATCAACTAACCCAACTGTTTGCTCAATTTGTCCGCTCGGAGCAGCAATGTCAGCAACTGAGTCAGCAGTCTGCCCAGTTTGACAGTGATTTAACCGCTATCGCGCAATCATTAACAGCGGTTAGAACTCAGTGGAGCGATAAAAATCAACAAGTTAAAGATGTACAAACTTTATTGCAGCAAGAACAGCAAATCGCTAACTTGACTTTAGAGCGAGCTAAATTAAAAGCGGGCGAGCCGTGTGCATTATGTGGTGCGACAGAGCATCCATTAGTTGAGCATTATGAAGCGCTTAATGTGTCTGCCACTGAGCAGCGGGCACAGCAATTACAAACCGAGCTAGACAGCATTAAAAAGCAGGGTGAGGAACTTAAAAACCAGCAAACTGCACTGCAAGTCAAGTTTGACAACAGCAGCGCACAGCGCAATCGAGCACAAGCAGAATTACACAGTATTGAGCAACAATGGCAACAGCAAACTCATGCCTTGTCGGTAAGTTTAATTCTTGATAATCAACAACAAGCAGCGTTAGATGATTATATTGCCGCCGCCGAAGCGCAGCAGCAACAATTAGCCACAAAGCTTACTCAGCTCAACCAATGTCAAAAAACCTTGCATCAACATCAGCAACAATGCGTTCAAGCTGAGCAAGCGGTGAGCCAACGGGTTAATCAGCAAGGTTTGCTGACACAACAACTTGAAAATACCAAACAAAGTGTTGTGGCACTGCAGCAGCGAATTGACACCTTAACCCAACAACAAACTGACATGGTTAATCTGCTGACAACGCAAATTAGCGCCAATGGATTGAGTGCACCCACTCTCCATGACGCCAAGCAGTGGTTAGCAGCATTACAACAACAGTTAACGGATTGGGCCAACGCGCAACAACAAGCCATCGATAACCAACAACAACTGACAATCACCAGCGAAAAAATCGCCAGTAACCAACAACAGTTAGGTGAGCTTAATACCCAGTTAACTGCGCAGCAGCAACAGGTTGAGCAAGTACAAAGCCAACTTGAAAACTTACAAGCCAAGCGTCAAAGCCTGTTTGCAGACAAAGTGGTCGATGATGAAAAACAATTAAGTCTGCACACGTTAGAGCAAGCCCAGCAACAAGTGGCACTTGCACAACAACAGTTACAAGCGGCAGACAAAAAACGTGCCGAGTTACAGGTTCAGCAACAAGGTGTGACTAGCCAAAGTGCAGATGCAATGCAAGAGTTACAACAACTGCAAACACAGTGGCAAGATGCGTTACAACGCAGTCCATTCACCGATGAAACAGCGTTTAATGCAGCGTTACTGACACCACAAGCACGTGAAAAATTGCAACTCCTTAAACAGCAACTTGATAACGATATCGTCAAAGCAAACACCTTAGTTGAGCAAGCCTTAATACGGCAAACTGAGCTGACTCACATTGGTGAACAGCATGAATATGATGTTAGTCAACATGAGGTTATTGCGCACAAGCACCAAACCCTTGATGTTGAGATACAGCAACATAAACAAACACTGTGGCGCTTAAGTCACGAACTAGAACAAGACGCCAGCAAAAGAGCAGGGCAGCAACAACTGTTAGTTGAACAAGCTAAAATGCAGCAAGAGTACGATGATTTAGCTTACTTACATTCGTTAATTGGATCACAAAAAGGCGATAAGTTCCGTAAATTTGCTCAAGGGCTTACTTTGGACCATTTAGTCGCGTTAGCTAACCGACAACTAGAGCGCCTGCAAGGACGCTACTTATTAGAGCGAAAAGAGTCTGATGCATTAGAACTACAAGTGCTTGATACATGGCAGGGCGATGCGGTGCGTGACACCAGAACCTTGTCGGGTGGTGAGAGTTTCTTAGTGAGTTTAGCCCTTGCCTTAGCGCTTTCTGACCTTGTGAGTCATAAAACGAGCATTGACTCACTGTTTTTAGATGAAGGCTTTGGTACGTTAGACAGTCAAACCTTAGATACCGCACTCGATGCTTTAGATAATCTTAATGCATCGGGTAAAATGATCGGGGTGATCAGTCATATTGAAGCGATGAAAGAGCGGATCAGTGTGCAAGTAAAAGTGAATAAAATGAACGGGCTCGGCATCAGCAAATTACAAAGTGAATTTGCCGTTGCATGATAGCGATCGGCCTCAAACTCCCGTGATTGCTGCAATCAAGTTCAAATTAATTATGAATTAAATGATATTTTATATTTGTAATATGATTTTTTTTTGATATAAAAGAGCGTTGATATGCAGTTTGAGTGCAAAGAACGGTATTTTAAGCAGTTTTTACCGGACGGCGTAGCATCAAATATTGGGGCATATTTTTAATAAAAACGATGTGATGGCATAGAGTTAGTTCGTGCTATGCCTATTTCGCAATAACAATTTGCAGTAAAAGAAAATAATAAATATAAAGCGTCATCTTTTAGGGTGGATTAGACATTGCTAACGAGTAAAATTATGGGCTTTCAAAGGCCAGATGTAAGTTCACTGAACTTACCCAACTTGCACAAGAAGTTATTGCTAGCAAGTGTGTTTGTGGTTGGTGCAGCCTTGTTATGGCCAACACAACAAGAGTTTTCATCTCAACGTATCCCTGTAGCTATCGATATCGATTCATTATTACCGCAAATAGCACAACAGTCTCAGGCGCCAACTATTGCTCAGCAAGTGACGCCGATTTTAAACCGCGTGATTGAACGTGGCGACACCTTAAGCCACTTGTTTGAGCTTGCCGGTATCGATCAACGTACCATGTATAAAGTGCTAGAGGCAGACTTAGAAGTATTAGCTTTAGATACGTTACTGCCAGGCAACCGTATCCAGTTTTGGGACAATGCCAACGGCGAACTTGAAAAACTAGAACTGTATTTTAATCCTGCTCATCAAGTGGTATTTACTCGCTTTGACGATGGTAGTTTCGAAGTGAACGATATCCACATTGATGGTATTTGGCAAAATCGTATTGTCGGTGGTGAAATTAACGGATCATTTTATGTTTCGGCAAAAAAAGCAGGCTTAAGTGCTGGCGAAATTCAAAAAGTCGAATCTTTATTAAAATCGAAACTCAACTTTTCTCGTGAGTTACGTGCCGGCGATACCTTCTCAGTGCTGGTTAACGATCAATTTGTTGAAGGTGAACCAACGGGCGTGACCTCAATTGAAGGTATTCGTATTAACACTGGCCGTCGTGATGTCACCGCATTCCAAAATATCGACGGTAATTATTACGATGTGAACGGCCAGAGTTTGGCGCCAGCGTTTCAGCGTATTCCACTTAATAAAAAGTACCGTTTAAGCTCGCGCTTTAATCCTAATCGTAAACACCCAATCACAGGTCGTGTTCGTCCACATAACGGCACCGATTTTGCCACACCTATTGGCACTAAAGTGGTTGCGCCAGGAGACGGTGTTGTCACCATGGTGACAAAACATGCGTTTGCGGGTAATTATATTGTGATTGAACATGACAACAAGGTGCGCACTCGCTACCTGCATTTGTCGAGATTTTTAGTCAAGAAAGGCCAACGTGTCACCCGCGGTCAAGTGATTGCTTTATCGGGTAACACCGGCGCATCGACAGGACCACATTTACATTATGAGTTTATTGTAAATGGCCGCCCAGTTGATGCAATGAAAGCCAACATCGCAGAAGCCAAAGTGTTGCCTAAAAAGCAATTACAAGAGTTTCAGGCGCTAGTACGTAGTCGCACAATGATGATGGATTTAGGGTGATGTCGCTTATACTTGATTGAATCACTCGGTAGAATCATACCAATAAAGATGCAGCCTAATGGCTGCATTTTTTATGTCTGTTTGCTTGTCTAATACCCAGTGAATAAAAGCTGCGCTCCTTTTCCTCAACTAAATAGCATTATCTTAATCTAGATTAAGTTACTCCCTTTGATTTATCGGTAATATTTGTCATAGCTTATCAATCGCTGATCATAAACAGTAAAAGTGAATAAAAAACAGCAACGCGAAAGTGTGCTGTTTTTTTGTTGTTTATAGAGCAGCCGTACAAAAAACACGATAATTAAGAGGGTTGGACTTGAGCACTTTGTTTACAGAAACTCGCATTGGCAACATGGCACTAAAAAACCGTTTTGTTCGAAGCGCTACCTGGGAAAATATGGCAACAGAAGATGGCCATATGACGGAAAAGTTATACGGTATCTACGAAGAACTGGCTAAAGGTGAAGTCGGCTTAATAGTGACGGGTTATGCCAATATTGTAGAAGAAGAAAAACCTAATGCTGGCATGATGGGCATGTACAACGACTCTTTTGTGGATGAATACCAAAAACTGACTGACTTAGTCCACGTTTATGACGCAAAAATCATCATGCAACTTGCCTATGGTGGTACCAAAACTACCCATAACATTGGTGAAAGAGTGATTTACGCACCAAGCGAAGTATGCGAAAGAGGTACAAAAACCTTAGGCAAAGCGATGACCAAGGCTGAAATAGACTATATCGTTCAGGCATTTGCTCAAGCAAGCCGAAGAGCACAAAAATCTGGATTTGATGGCGTTGAAATTCACGCGGCACATACATATTTGATCAATCAGTTCTTAAGCCCATATTATAACCGACGTGAAGATGAGTACGGCGGTAGCTTAGATAATCGAATGAGATTTTTATTAGACATCTACGCTGAAACCAGAAAGCTTGTTGGTGATGATTATCCGATACTGGTCAAGTTGACCGCCTCTGAGTTTTTTGAGGGTGGCTTAACCTTTGATGAAACTCGCACTGTTTGTCAAAAATTAGCCGCGATTGGGGTAGATGCCATCATTATCTCGGGTAATATCCATGGTAAGGCCAATACCATGGTGGGTGAGTTTTTTGATGGATATACCATCCAAGAAGAAGGTTACTTTCATGAATACGGTCACGCGATTAGCCAAGACGTTAATGTGCCTATTATTACCGTGGGCGGATTAACGGATATTGATGCGATAGAAGAGATTGCCAATACAACCGATATTCAATTCTTTGCGCTATCAAGACCTTTGTTGTCTGAACCGCATTTAATAAAGCGCTGGAAAGAAGGCGATAGAGCCCCCGTTGAGTGTGAAAGATGTTCCAAATGCCGCACAAAGCGTGGCAATTTTTGTGTCGTTAATAAGGACAGAAAGTTGCAGTTAGCCAGTTTATAAACTGAGCCATAACCTTTCTCAATGACATCATGAGTCAGTAATAATTTGCTGGCTCATGGCGTTTAAAAGCGGCTAAACAGAGTATCATCCCTGTTAAAGGCCATATTTACACTCTAGGTAAACAAGCTAAAGCTATATGCGTTTATTCAATTAAGCGAGAATACTGGGCTTAGCGCATCGGCTTCTTGCACCAATCTATAAACACACGATACACCTAAGATATAAAGTATGTGATTGCTTTTGCTGTTAAATGTAAATCAATTTACAGTAAGTCTGCTTGGGAATAGGTGACTTAAAGGTTTTGATAATATGAACAATAACAATGTGGCTAAAGTAAAAATACTGATTGCTGTAATGAGTGCTTTGGCATTGATTGTTTATGGCTTTTTCGCCAACGAAGCGAGAAAAGAAATATATTACCTTTGTGGTAACGTTAAAGCTGATGTGAGTTATTCAAGTGTGATAAAACAATTGGATACAGCTAACTTATCCACTTATACCATTGAAAATGTGTCATCAGGCAAGCATGTTGTTCTAAGTAGCTTAGTTCATCTTTACTTATTTAGATGCGACATCAAGGTTAACTCACAAGATGTGGTTAATTCAGCGTCTTATGAAATGCGTCTGGGTGTTAAGGGGCAATAGGCTTAAGTGACGGATTATGAAGAATGACAAAATAAATAAATGGCTAGTAGCTGCGCTGTGTTTAGGATTATTGATTACCTCAATGGCTGGGGCGATTCAAATTTACGATCGCTTTTTGGCTCGTTCGTCTATAGAGGTGTTTAAACAACCAATATCCCTGACTGCTAGCAACTCTGACTCCGGTGTGATTGCATTTTTACAGCGCAATAATGACAAAATAGTCTATATCGATAACGTGCTTGATAGCAGTTTAGCAACACAAGAACATGCACTTGTTCAAGCGCAATGTCAGGTTGATATTGATGCCATCCTTAGCCAAGATATTGTCAATGTACCGCTGTTATTACCTATATATGACCATATTGACGAACTGATTTGTTCTGGTCATTACCTAGTACTAACGATGACTGACAATACCACCTATGAATACAGCGCAGGTGGTACTGGTATCGCGATGATCCGCTTTAAAGGCTTTTTCGAGATAACGACGACATATCATTCTGGACCGAGTGTGTATTTTCACCTCAAAGAAATCGACGTGCCATTTAATGTCAAAATGCAGGTTATGCAATACAGTTATTCTGAAGAATAAACGCTAGACAGCTGTGCTAGCTGAGGTTCAAGCGCTTCAGTTTGAAGGTGAATTCAACTTTAGACTAAGTATTAGAGCAAGTATTAGAGCAAGTATTAGATTAACAATTAGGTTAAGCAATGAAGCAGAATATCGTCCATATAGCATTAGTAGTAAAAGATTACGATGACGCAATCGATTTTTACGTAAACAAATTAAACTTTGAGCTTATCGAAGACACTTATCAGCCCGAACAAGATAAACGTTGGGTGGTTGTCGCGCCGCCAAACTCACATGGCACTGCGATATTACTGGCTAAGGCTTCCAAGCCTGAACAACACGATTTTATCGGTAATCAAACGGGCGGGCGCGTGTTCATCTTTTTGAATACCGATGACTTTTGGCGCGATTACAAGCGGATGAAATCGATAGGTATTCACTTTGTACGTGAGCCACAAGAACAAGACTACGGCACCGTTGCTGTATTTGAAGATTTATACGGCAACTTATGGGATTTACTTCAGCTAAATCCTGATCACCCAATGGCAAAAAGGTAAGGGCGAACGCTAATCTTAGCAGTGCTTATTAATAGCTTATTAATGAAACGTTAGGTTAATGACTTATATAAAGTCTTATCTTTTAACTAACTACAACATATTGTAAGTATAGAGATTTTAATGGATATAGACATTTCCCACCATGAAGATGAGCAAGTCATGAATTCGCTAACGGCTGGTTTGCGGCAATTTAATGTAGAACATTTAGGTAACGAAAGCACGCAGCCACTAACAATAGTTGCTCGTAGCGATGACGGAGATGTCATTGGTGGGGTAGCGGGGCAAACTATTTATAAAAACTTCCTGATTAATATAGTGTGGATCGATGCTAAGTATAGAGGGAAAGGCTTAGGTGAAGAATTGATGCAGTTAGCCGAAATAGAAGCCATTAAGCGTGGGTGTTTAATCGCACAACTTGATACATTAGATTTTCAAGCGCCGATATTTTATGAAAAATTAGGGTTTTCTGTGGTAGGCAAAGTGCCTAAATTTTCAGGAAGTCCAGCTCGATACTTTATGATGAAACAATATAGTTAAATTTCCCAATGAAAAACGATAGCCTATAAAGAACATTTTATCGCCTCATGACAAGCCACTATACTTGTCTACACTAAAAATGTAACAACAGCCTGTTATCTTAACGACCAACGACAACGTATCATTCAAGGAATATCGATACCTTAAAGGATTAAAATATGTCAGTTGAAAACGCAGTACATCAAAAAAAATTTATTAATTTTAATATTTTTCATCTAATAGCTAGCTCTTTGATGGATCGTATATCAACGTCATTTTTTTTGGTGACTAAACTTTCATATCACTTTTTATGTCTGATCTTTCTTATTATTTTATCCGGTTGCGGTGCAACTGATGCCTATTCTAATGTCCCCCAAAAAGCGGTAGTGTTATCAAGTAACTATTACAGTGACTTATATGCTTGGAATCATACAGGAGGGTTGAAACAGACTCGTTTAGGTCGAGGTATTAATGTTGGTAATTATTTAGAAGCGCCATATGAAGGTAATTGGACTGGTGGAAGACTGCTTGTTGAGGAGGATTTTAAAAGAATAGCCAAAGCAGGTTTTAAAAACGTAAGAATTCCTATTCGCTGGTCTGCTCATGCTGAAAAGTCATCTCCCTATACAATTAATGCTGCATTTATGAATCGAGTAAAAGACGTTGTAAACTGGGCCAATAATGCCGGTTTAAAAGCGATTATAAATGTGCATCATTACACCGAGTTAATACGCGCTTCAGAAAGGAATAAAGCTCATCATATCAGTCGATTAAATGTCATTTGGCAACAAATTAATCAACATTTTCCATTATCTGAATATTCGCGAGCGGATGTGGTTTTTGAGTTATTGAACGAACCTAATGGCAGTATTCATTATAATGATTGGAACCATATTGTTGAAAATTTGCTCACCGTTATTTGGGGCGACATGACTAAACAACTCAGCGATAGTAAACAACAGAGGATTGTTATGGTTGGGACCGCTGATTGGAATATCCCAGAAATGCTGACAAAGTTGGTGTTACCAAGCTATGCAAATAAAAATAACACCATTATAACCATCCATAATTATAAACCTTTCCATTTTACTCACCAAGGAGCTAAGTGGGTGAGAGATTCACGAAAATGGATTGGCACTACCTGGCTGGGCACTGAAAATGACCAGGTTCCATTAATCAAGATGTTTGACAATATCGCGCGTTGGAATGCGAAACCTGAGCGTAATTTTGAAATCTTTTTGGGCGAGTTTGGTGTTTATTCGCGCTATGTTGATCCGCTACAACAAAAAGCCTGGACCGCTTTCATTGCCAGAGAAGCTGAAAAAAGGAATATTAGCTGGGCATATTGGGAATATTCATCGAGTTTTGGCGCTTACGATAATAATACCCAAAAATGGCGACCGCAGTTAATAGAAGCATTAATTCCAAAACAATGAAGTATATGGATTCGTGTGGAAGTGATATTATAAAAATGGTCAATGTTCATATGTCGCATTGGTTTGTCATAACGAGTCATCACTAATGCCTAACATTATCTACATCGGTTTCTGTTCTTGGGTCCATTTCATAAGCCGTTGGGCTGGCCATATCTGTCACAGCGCGAAAGCTTTCTTTGGTTTCGAGCATTGATGGGATTGTGTGACTACGGCGTCTCAATAATACGATAACAAAAAAGGTCGCGAGGCATATACCGGTAAAGGCGTATAACCCTTGAGCACCGATTAGCCCCATAGCAAGTGATGCGATTGGTGCCCCAATGGCAGACGATAGGCCAAGTGTGATGAGCATGGCACTGCTTATTTCAACAAAGTCTTCTGAGGTCGCGTTATCGTTAGCGTGAGCTAAGCATATCGCATACAACGTCATACAGGTACCTCCCCAAAAAAAGGCTGAAATAGCGGCCGGCCAACCGCCAAAGGTACTGACAACATAGGGAAGACCGATAAATAACATTGACACCAAAGCACCGCCTAGCGCGGTAAACATCAGCACACTTCGTCGATCAAAACGGTCAGAAAACTTACCTAAAGGCACCTGAAAACAAGCGCCACCAAGCACTGTAGCGGATAAAAATGCGCCTAATTGGATACTGTCAAAACCATTATCTTTCGCGTAAATAGGGGCCAAAGCCCAAAATGCACCAGTAACAAACCCCGCAACTACGGCGCCAATCAGCGCGACATGAGAGTGTTTCCACACTTTGGCCATATTTAATGTCACTTGTTTAACGACTGCCGGCGCAGATGAACGAGTCAATGACACTGGGATTATCGCAATGGAGATGAATATAGCCGCTAAACCGAACAACATGGATTCCCTTGCACTGCCTAAGTTAAATAGCTGCTGACCACACATCACCATGACTAAATTTAATGTGGTGTAAATAGACAGTATTGAACCTCGGTTACTTGCTGATGATGTGCCGTTTAACCAACTTTCAATAATCATATATAAGCCAGAAATCACCACACCGATAAGAAAGCGTAACAACAGCCAGCTATAAAATTCAGGTAAAAGAGGGAACACTAAAATAACAACAGAGTAGCTTGTTGCGAGTACGGCAAAGCTGCGGATATGGCCCACCCGCTTCAGCATGTAAGGGGTGGCTATGCAACCTGAGACAAAGCCTAAAAAATAGCCCGAACCGGTTAATGCCACTTGTGTGTCGCTGAACCCTGATTCACTCGCTGCAATAGGCAGCAAAGTAAGCAATAAACCGTGGCCAAGTAATAGGAAGGCATTAGACAAGAGTAGAGATGAAATTGGGATTAACGCATTTAACATGTTACTCCAAAGGCTACTATGTCATATGCACAGGCATACGTTGAGCCAATATCTGTAGTATTAAATTCAGGTTTTTTTATGCGGACTTTAATCCTGTGTGTGGCCGATGTAGATGCTATTGTTGTGCAACTCGACTATGACTAGCGTGCTAATGAGCGACTGTTGCAGTTAGATGAGCTTATCAGCATCATTAAGGTTGGAAGATTTATGCCAACTATTGGGATTGTTTTTTATTCAATATTATCAGATGATTAGTTTTTGAGTGTCACGATGAGATTAACTTAATAGCACCAACTCGGTAGGCATTTAATCAATGTTGCACTTATATTGAACAAACTTGAATATCACAAAGTGCCAAACAATTAGGGGAAGCGATGAATCTCAATCAAGTGACATTACCTGTGTCGAACATGGATAAGGCGGTGGCGTTTTATCAAGCTTTGGGGTTTACCTTAATCGTTGATACGCCACATTATACGCGCTTTGAATGCCCGATGGGGCAGAGTACTTTTTCGTTATCACTAGAGCCTGAGCCGACAATGAATGGCGCGGTGATTTACTTTGAGCATGCTGAGTTAGACCGCTGGGTAGATGACTTGCTAACAAAAGGGATTGAGTTTGCTCAGTTACCCAAAGATGAAGCCTATTTATGGCGTGAAGCGATATTGTTTGACCCAAGTGGTAATAAACTTAAGCTTTATTGGGCGGGGGAGAATCGCTTAAATCCACCCTGGCGAGTGAAAGCTTGAGTTTATGAATTTCAATGATTTCTTTTTTATCATTCTTTTAAATAATTAAGTTGTGATTATTCAAAAAACTTAAGCGTAAGGCGATTGTCCCACTTCTTCGGCGACCAGCCATACTCGCATATCAAACTCGTACTGGTGATAATCTGGCAGCATAAAAGTGCACAATTGATAAAAGGCTTTGTTGTGGTCTTTTTCACGAAGGTGGGCGAGTTCATGTACCACCACCATTTGCAGCAGTTCAAACGAGATGTGCTTTAAGCGTGAAGAGATACGAATTTCATTTTTAGCTTTCACTTTGCTGCCTTGGCGGCGATTGACATAAGAATGTAATCCGAGTGCGTGATGGCTGACATTAATTTTTTCATCAAAAATCACTTTTGCTAATGGATCTGATTGACGCATATAGGTGTTTTTTAACTCTATCGCCATATCATATAATGCTTTGTCTGTACGGATATCGTGCACGCGTGGGTAGCGACTTAAAAAGTGAGCACCTAATGCGTTGCTATCAATAAGCTGACCAATTTGCGCGACAACTTCAGGTCGGTAACCGCTTAAATAACGTAAAGCACTTTGTTCACTCTGACGCTGTTTAATGTCGGCGCTGGTAATGAGCTTGCTCATATCTGTTTTGGGCTTTAATGCCTGACTAGCCGATTTAAGCGGCATTTTTGGCGGAGCTTGGCGGCTTTTGGGTTTACTGTCTGACATGTTGGCAACTTGCGTGCAAATGAGAAGTGAGTGATAAAGGCATGATAGCGGCGTTACTGACTATTGCAGTAACGCCATAATGTGGCAGTTTACGCTTTACCAAAAATAATACGGTTGTGTTGTACATAAGCCACATCAAATGCGTTTTGTTGCACACGCTTAAGATCTAACGATTCAAAATCAACCTGCGGTGGGTTACGTTTTAACTGCTCTTTGATTGCAACAGGTGAGATAAGGTTGACCGGAAGGTCGGTAATTTGAATTGCCGCTTCTAATTTAAAGCTGGTGGCACTGCCGGCTAATTTACCTTTTTGTTCACGTTCAATAATGACAATTTGATCGACTTTATAATCTTCCATCAGTTTGTGAAAGGCGAAGTGAAACTCACGAATACTCTCGGTTTCATTTGAGTTTGATATGCTAAAAGACACTTTACGGCATGCTGGTACGTTATAAGTTTCGCCTTCATAAGTCAGCATGCTGATAATGGCTTCGCCACCTTTTAATTCTACACCACAAATTTTCATGTTAATCCTTACTGTTTTGTTACTGCACATCAGTTTTACTGACGTGTCGTTATTCATTGAGTTGCGCAAATGATGGTGCACAACCCTTTATATTGTTTACTTAAAAGACGTTATTTAGTCTTCTGAACTGTTGTCTTCATCAATAATTTGAATCGGTTTGACTTTACGGCGCATTGGCGCGTCACCCACGTCAACACCAGTAATAAAGCGTTTGTCGCGCTTAGGTGCTGCTTTGGCCTTTTTAGCCTTATTGGTTTTATTGCCTGCAGCGACCTTGCTTTTGCTGGTGGCGGTTTTACCGGTTGTTGGCTTATCTTTTAAGCCACTGAATTTAGCTTTCATGCCCTCAATAACTGTGAGGTCAAAGTTTTTACGTAAAAACAGCTGCACTTTCTTAAAGCTGTCCCAATCTTTAGGACCAACAAATGAGATAGCATCACCTTTAGCGCCAGCACGGCCTGTACGGCCAATACGGTGTACGTATTCTTCAGCAAATTTTGGCATGTCAAAGTTAATCACTAATGACACGTTAACTAAATCAAGACCACGAGATGCCACATCGGTGGTAACCAGTATTTGCGACTGACCACGAGCAAACTTGTCCATAATTTGATTACGAGCAGATTGTTTTAAGTCGCCGCTCAATGCTGAGGTGGCAAAACCTTCTGCTGCTAATAATGTCGCTAAACGGTCGGTATCAGAGCGTGTCGCAGTAAAGATGATGACCTGCTTGTGCTGTTCTTGCTTAAGAATGTGCTGCAACAATGCTTGTTTATGGTCTAAGTGATCCGCAAGGATGATACGCTGGACAATATCTTTATGCTCAGTATACGACTCACCAATGGCCACATGGCTCGGCGTTTTAAGCAAAGTGGCAGCAATTTCGTTAATGCTGTCGTGATCTAACGTGGCAGAGAACATTAATGTCTGGCGACGCTTATGATCGGCTGCATCATTAATGGCTTTTAACTGCGGTGCAAACCCTAAGTCGAGCATACGGTCGGCTTCATCAAGTACCAGCAACTCAAGCCCATTTAAATACAGGTGACGTTGTTGTAAGTGATCGGCAATACGACCTGGCGTAGCCACAATAAAATGTGGGTCACGTGCCAGAGCTTTAGCCTGGTCGTTAAAGTTTTCGCCGCCTAATACACTAATCGCTTTGTATTGGGTGTTGGCCACTAATAAACGCAGTTGGCCATATACCTGTTGAGCTAATTCGCGAGTGGGTAATAATACCAATACCCGCGGGTCTTTTTTAGACAAAGCGCGAGTCGAGATAACGCGCTGCATAGCGGGTAATAAAAACGCTAAAGTTTTACCTGAACCCGTTTTAGACGAGGCCATTAAATCTTTACCAGATAAGGCAATGGGCAGTGCTTGCGCTTGAACATCGGTCGGCGTGGTAATGCCAAGGTGCTTTAAACTGTCAAGCAGGCGCTTGTCCAATTGAAAATCGGTAAATTGCAAAGGTAAATCCCCTAAAAAATGATAGCCACGGATTATAGCCGTTTCACTGTGCTATAGCCAACAAGAGTCGCTTTAGTTATGCTATTTTTTGACAGTCATCATTTGTGGGTAAAATCGATAGGAAGATTGCTTTTGACATAAACGATGGTGGTTGAGTGATAGGGATCATAGTGTGCTAGAAAGGAATAAATATGACAAAGCTGACTGTAGGATTAGCATTAGGCAGCGGCGCCGCAAAAGGGTGGGCGCATATTGGGGTCTTAAAAGGATTAGCCTCGTTAGATATTTATCCAGATAAAATCGCCGGTTGCTCTGTGGGCGCATTGGTTGGAGCGGCTTATGCTAATGAGCATTTAGATGAGCTTGAAACCTGGGTCAGTGGTTTTTCTAGCTGGGATGTACTCGGGCTCATGGATTTAGGCTGGCGTAAAGGCGGCTTAATTAGTGGCGAAAAAGTGTTTGACGTTTTAGCGGGCCGTATTGGCGATCTTAACATTGAACAGCTCAAATGTCCCTTTGCTGCGGTGGCAACAGACTTATATTCTGGACAGGAAATTTGGTTCAGAGAAGGAGACTTACGCCATGCCGTGCGAGCATCGTGCTCGATGCCGGGATTTTTACCGCCAATACAGCAAGACAACCGCTGGTTAGTCGACGGCGCTGTGGTGAACCCTGTGCCAGTGTCTTTGTGCCGTGCCATGGGGGTCGATATTGTTATTGCGGTTGATTTAAACGGTCATCGCCGTGGTCATATGCACATGTTACCAGAACAAATTAAAAGCCGCGTGCCTAAACCATCAGAACCGATAGCCGAGAAAAAACAGTTAGAGTCGGGTTTTATGGATTTATGGGGTAAAGGCAAAGATTACATGAGCGGCTTAACCGATAAGTTTTCCCTTGGCGGCAGTAAAACACACCCTGGGATGATTGCTGTAATGTCGCAATCAATGGACATTCTTGAGCAGCGCCATAAACGTTCACGGTTGATGGGCGAACCACCTGATATTTGTATTGTGCCCGATGTTGCTGATATCGGTACCATGGAATTTCATCGTGCTAAAGAAGCGATTAAAGCGGGTGAAGCCGCAGTACATGACATTGCCCATTTATTAGAAGCAACATTATTTAAGCGATAATAAGTCGTAACAGGTTACACATTATCCATGGCATCCAGATGTAGCCTGTTGCGGCGCGATTTTTAGCATTTTTTGCTAAGTAGATTCACTATTCCTGTTATACCCACCAGTCTGCTTTCTTATGATCTGGATCAAAGAAGCTTATCTCGATATAGCGCCTAATACACAGCATATAGTGTTAATTGATACTGCCGCGCCGATATATGGTGTTTTATGCGGCAGTCAGAAAAAGGTGAATTGTATGCTTGTTGTGGTGAAAAGGGACGGATGCCGTACTGCGTTTGACGCGAGTCGTATTAAAGATGCGGTAGTGGCTGCAATGGATTCTGCAGGGCAAGCAGACCATCAATATGCGTTAGAACTGGCTGAAACGGTACAAGCGCAAATGGCTGATAAAGCCCAGGTAGATATTCATGACTTACAAGATGCCGTTGAAGTCTTGTTAATGTCTGGCCCCTTTAAATCAGTCGCACGTCATTATATTGAATACCGCCACGACCGTGACAAACATCGTGAAGCACAAAGCAAATTAAATTGCGCAATTCGTGGTTTAGTTGAGCAATCAGACAGTGCTATTTTAAACGAGAATGCCAATAAAGACGCTAAGGTGATCCCCACTCAACGTGACTTATTAGCCGGCATTGTGGCTAAGCACTATGCTAAAACGCATTTATTGCCTAAAGATGTCGTCGCCGCCCACGAAAAGGGTGAAATCCATTACCACGATTTAGACTACGCACCTTTTTTCCCAATGTTTAACTGCATGTTAATTGACTTAGCTGGCATGTTAACTCACGGCTTTAAAATGGGTAATGCTGAAATTGACACACCTAAATCAATTTCGACAGCAACAGCGGTCACGGCGCAAATTATTGCCCAAGTGGCGAGCCATATTTATGGTGGCACAACCATTAATCGTATCGATGAAGTGTTAGCGGAGTTTGTGCAAAAGAGTTATCAAAAACACCTTGCTGTGGCAAAAAAATGGCAGGTAGCTGACGAAGAAGGGTTTGCGATGACGCAAACCGAGAAAGAGTGTCACGATGCCTTCCAGTCTTTAGAGTATGAGGTCAACACCTTACATACCGCAAATGGACAAACGCCATTTGTGACCTTTGGTTTTGGCCTAGGTACCTCGTGGGAGTCACGTTTAATTCAGCAGTCAATGCTCACCGTACGTATGGCAGGTCTGGGTAAAAACCGCAAAACAGCAGTGTTCCCTAAATTGGTGTTTGGCATTAAAGATGGCGTGAATCATAAAGCGACTGACATTAATTACGACATTAAAAAAATGGCGCTTACTTGCTCAAGCATGCGCATGTATCCTGATATTTTAAATTATGATCAAGTGGTTAAAGTGACTGGTTCATTTAAAACACCAATGGGGTGTCGCTCATTTTTGGGTGCCTATGAAGAAGACGGTCAATTAATCCACGAAGGGCGTAACAACCTAGGTGTAGTGAGCTTAAACTTACCGCGTATCGCCTTAGAAGCTGGTAACGATGAACAGCGTTTTTATCAGTTATTGGATCAACGTTTATTAATCGCTCGTAAAGCGCTCGATACTCGTATTGCGCGTTTAGAAGGCGTTAAAGCGCGTGTTGCACCGATTTTATATATGGAAGGTGCATGCGGCGTGCGCTTAAATGCTGATGATGATGTCAGCGAAATCTTTAAAAATGGCCGCGCATCGATTTCATTAGGCTTTATTGGTTTACATGAAACCATCAATGCCATTTATGGCCACGACAAACATGTGTTTGATGATGCGGCACTTCGCGATAAAGCGGTGGCGATTATCAGTAAACTCAAGCAAGCGACTGAATCTTGGAAACAAGAGACCGGTTATGGCTTTAGCTTATACAGCACACCAAGCGAAAACTTATGCAGCCGTTTTTGCCAGCTTGATACCGCACAGTTTGGGGTTGTTGCTGGCGTGACCGACAAAGGGTATTACACCAACAGCTTCCATTTAGATGTTGAGAAAAAAGTTAATCCGTTCGATAAAATTGATTTTGAACAGCCTTATCCAGCAATCGCTAATGGTGGGTTTATTTGCTACGGCGAATACCCCAATATGCAACATAACATTGAAGCATTAGAAAACGTGTGGGATTACAGCTACAGCCGAGTGCCTTATTACGGCACTAATACCCCCATTGACGAATGTTACGATTGCGGCTTTATTGGTGAGTTTAATTGTACCAGCAAAGGTTTTGTATGCCCTAAGTGTGGCAACCATGAACCTAGCCGAGTGTCGGTTACCCGCCGAGTATGTGGTTATTTGGGCAGCCCAGATGCAAGACCATTTAACTTTGGTAAACAAGAAGAAGTTAAACGCAGAGTGAAACATTTGTAATGCATTACAGTGCTTATCACAGTGTTGATGTTATTAATGGCGAGGGCACCCGCTGTACATTATTTGTTAGCGGGTGCGAACATGCCTGTAAAGGGTGTTATAACCAAAGCACCTGGCGTGTTGATGCGGGCCATGTATTTACTCAAGCACTTGAAGACCAAATCATTGCTGATTTAACGGACACTCGCATTTCGCGTCGTGGTTTGTCGTTAAGTGGCGGCGATCCGCTGCACCCTGCTAATGTTGAAACCATTTTACATTTAGTTAAGCGGGTTAAGCGTGAATGTCCAAACAAAGACATTTGGCTGTGGAGCGGTTATCAGCTTGATGAGTTAAGCGAGGCGCAACACGCTGTGATTGCATTGGTTGATGTATTGATTGACGGTAAGTTTGAGCAAGAAAATGCTGAACCCGCGCTATTGTGGCGCGGAAGCAGCAATCAGATAATCCACCGATTTACCCGTGAGTGATCCCAAGCTGATGGCGATAACGCTTAGTGCGTTGTTTGGTTTTAAATTGATCAACCACTAAGCACCACAACGGCGAATCATTGGTTTGTGGCGCTTGCCCCTGACTCATGCGTCTTAATTGTCGTTTAATCATTGCCATTGTGGCTAATCCCGCCAGCGTTTTATTTTGCCAATCAACCCGAGGCAATTGTGGGCTAAATTCTGGCTGCGTTTGCCATAAATTCGCTAAGTTAGGGTAAAATGCCAATGCACTGGCTACACCACACATCACAAAGCCTGCATCGAGTACTTGTTCGGCAACCGCTTTACGGCTAATCCCGCCGGTTAACATCAATGGAACCGTCGACTTGGCCACTAATTGGCTAGTCAAACTGAGAAAATAAGCCTCTCGGGCGAGGGTGCGTTCATCGGCGCTGCGACCTTGCATGGCGGGAGCTTCATAACTGCCGCCAGATAATTCCACCATATCAACTTGATATTGCGCCAGCATAGCAATGACTTTTTCGGCGTCATCAATATCAAAGCCGCCACGTTGAAAGTCAGCTGAATTAAGCTTTACTGCGATATCAAATTTATCTCCGCAGCGCAGCCTGACTTGCTTAACGATCTCAAGCAGTAATTTTGCTCTATTTTCAAGACTGCCGCCCCATTCATCGCTGCGCTTATTGGTGAGCGGTGACAAAAATTGCGCTAATAAATAACCGTGAGCAGCATGGATTTGCACGCCATCAAAGCCGGCTTGCTGGGCTAAGCTTGCTGTGGTCACAAAGCGGTTAATGACATCGATAATTTGTTCATGAGTCATGGCTTTAGGCTGTGAAAACATCGATGAATGTTTGCCCAAATCTAGCGCGATAGCCGACGGCGCTAGGTTTTTACCGCCCATGGCTTTGAACACCTGCCTACCAGGGTGGTTAAGTTGCATCCATACTCGGGCGTTGTTTTGTTTGGCAATGTTGGCCCACTGTGTAAATGGCGCTAAATCACTGTCGGCCTCTAATGCGACGCCTCCTGGGCCTGTCATGGCGTAACGGTCAACCATGACATTACCGGTAATCATTAAACCCACGCCACCCTTTGCCCATGCATCATAAAGTGCAAACAGTGCGCTATCAGGTTGTTGTTTTGCATTGGCTAGGTTTTCTTCCATGGCCGCTTTGGCGAGGCGATTAGGGATAATGCTACCGTTAGGTAAGGTATATGAGTTAAATAATCTGTCGGCCATTAAATATTGTCCTTAATGAAGGGGATTAGATTATCCCTCTTTATTGATTAACCTGAGCTCGGGATAAGGGATGAACTTATTTTTTTAAAATCAACATGTTACTCCTACTGACTTTCAGGCTTGTCATTTGTTCTGCTAACAAGGCGAATTGACGCGTCAATAGCGAGTCTATTGTAAGTCGATTCAAGGCAGTTAGTAGGGCAAAGGACTGTTTGAAAGACATTTATTATCTCGAGCTCAGGTTGATTAATGCCCGTTATCATAAAGTAATACCACCATAAACAAAAACACTGCCAAACACAGTAACGTGCAGGCAGTGTTTTGTGTGGTGTTGAGTGGTTTTGATTAGATACGGTAGGTTACCGTTAATTTCGCATTACGCTCTTCACCTGGTAAACCACCTAGGAACATGGCTTTTTCGTAATATGATTTGTTGAGCAAGTTATTAATATTTAGTTGAACTTTATAACGTTCCACATCATAACTAATGGCTGTGTCAAATACGGTGTAACTTGGCACATAACCGTCTGGAATACCAAATGAGCTTGAGTTAGTGCTACGCTGGCCGACATATTCAGCGCCTAAACTAATAGAAACCGGTGCGGGAAGATCAAGCTCAGCAGCATAAGTGACCCAAGTGCTTGCAGTGACGTATGGTACCCCTTTTTGACGTTGCCCATAGTCACTACTATTTGGATTTTGGTTGTCTCGTGCATCTTGATACACTGCATTTGCGTTAACTTGCCATTGATCGTTCAAATAGGCATTGAGATCTAATTCAACCCCTTTAGTGTCTTCGCTACCATCATAGAAATAGGGTTCAATGTCTGTGGTTGTCTGGCTACTGTCATAATCTGGATTCGAATAAGCCACGTTTGTTCGCGATGTTTTAAAGAACACCAATGACGCCAGTAATTGATCGTCAAACGCTTTCGTACGAAGACCAATATCGCTACTGACCGATTCAGAATCTTCTCTATCAGCTTCGCTGCCTGTTACATCACCGAGGACGCTATAGGCTGTACGGCCCTTAGAATGATTGACGAAAATTGAAATATCGTCAGTTGGCATATAAGTTAACCCTAAATTGAAGGTTATGCCGTTATCTGTGGTATCTGCTTCCGGTTGCGGCTCAGCTAAACTACTGCTGTAACGTGAATCAACACCTAGATGTTGGTAAGTTTGTTTAATTTCATTAAATGCGACGCCAATACGGCTAGTAAATCCGCCACCTAAATAACCAACATGTTGTACACCTACACCCCAAGCGGCTACAGTTTTATTGTAATTACTGGTCAATAATGGATCGTAGTCTTCAAAATCACCTTCACCCCAATTAGGATCTCTAATGTCGTAGATATATGGAAGTGAACCTTGATATGTTACGTCGCCATTGCTGTCTGTTAATACATAATCAGCATCCCAAATTGAATATTGCTGAAAACGAATGGTACGGTCTTCAAAGTTGGCATTCACCAACAATTCGTTTTCAATGTTGCCAATATCAAAGTTGTATCGTAAATCGGCAAAGTATTGCCATGATTCTTCATCTGCAGAGACTTTACGGTATTCCTGACGACGGGCTGCGTAAGGGTAAAGAACATCGTCTTCAACTAGTGGGGCTCGTGGGTCATCGTTAATGACACCGTTTCTTTCCCAATAAACATAGTTATAGGCGCCCGTTTGGCGAGCAAAACTGGTGTCATAGTTACGGTATTGCAACTGTTGATTTAAGAATAGATTATCCGTTAAATAAATATTATGGGTTAATTTGAAGCGAAGTTCTTCGCCTTCGTTATCTTTAGCCATAGGCGAAATTAAGCCATTATGTCCAAAGTCATAGGGGGTTTGCCCATCTGTGCTACTAAGAGAATCTGCGAGTTGTTGACGCTGTTCATCTGAGAGTTGCACCCCATTACCATTAGGATCATTAACCAGATCTTCCCCGCTAACTTGGTCTGCTGTTTTCCCATCGACAGAGTCTGCGTTATAGATTCGTATAGGATGACCGATGGAGTCAACAGGAATTGAATCGTTGATGTAAGCGACAGATAGCATGATATTTTGGTCATCGCTTAAGTCAAACTTCAACGTGCCATACACTTCATCTCTATCGGTTCCGAGGTCACGATATCCATCACTGCGCGCACTTTTGGCGACAACCCTATAAGCGACATCATCACTGACGGCCCCAGTGCTGTCAGCCATAAATGAATAAGTGTCCCATTGGCCCACCTCTGCTTCAAATAGGTGTTGACTGACAAACTCTGGTTTTTTCTCTATTAAATTGATTACGCCGCCAGCACTGCCAATACCGTAAAGCCCAGTAGCAGGGCCTTTTAAGACTTCAACTGAACTGACGTTAGTTAACGATCTTGTAGGGTTAAACGTATTGCCTAAACCGGCACCTCCATACATTCCGTCATAAGTGTAATTAGCGCCTAAACCTCGAATAATTAAATTATCACCTATACCATAGTTGTTACCCGCTTGAGTTACACCACTGATGTTACGTATTAAATCTTGCATATTGCTCACGCCTTGTGAGTCAATTAACGATTCATCGACAATCACGACCGCAGCAGGTGTTTCCATGAGTGACATGTCGGATTTGGTTGCAAGTCCTGAATTCCTGACCACCAGGTTTTGACGACCATAAACCGTAATCCGTTCATAATCATCAGATGAGATTTGGGGTTCTGCGATGATGTCATCGGGTGACTTATCTTGAGCATAAACAGGAAATAACGCACTGTGACATGCGATAGTGAGCAGTGATAAACGGAGCGATTTCATAGATGCGACCTTTGTGTAGATAAGGGCGCGAATGATAATGATTATCATAAACATTGCAATATTATTATTGTCTAAATGTAAAAATTTACATTTAGACACAATAGGTTGTGTGGAAAATAACCAAAATCGTATTGAAGCCTAACCATCAACCATGACGTTAAGCGATATAGATAGTGTGAAGAGATGACTTGTTACGATTAATCGCTTTTAATTGAATGGAATCCTTCAACTAAAAGTTATTGTCAAAGAAAATGCTGCAAACACAATTTTAGTTTAACTCTTTGTGTTTATGAATGCGCGATTAGAAGGTGCACCGAAATAGCAGGAAAATTGTTATTTGACTCAGATAACCTTGGTTTGGTTGTCGCATATTAAGTGGTTTTGGGTATATAATCTGCGTCCGAAAAGGTGTTGTATCGGCACAATAAAGTCGCCTTTCACTAAACACACCAAAGTATTTAAGGTATTCAAATGAATTTAAAGCAAGAACTGCAAACATTAAATGATAAATTAGACAAGTTTCGTCGCAAGCTTGTTGCGGCTGAACAACGCGGTGATACTGCGGTTATCATGCAGTTTAAGAAAGAAATTACCACTGTCACTAAGCGTATTGCCAGCATTAAAGGTCAGCAAACTCGCCAGTTAAGCAAAGAAGGTACTGCGTTAAAAACGCTTGGTTTTAAGCGCGTGCTAACGAAAGCTGAACAAGCTGATATGGGCAAATTAAATAAGTCTGTTAAAGGCTTGGTTGTTGTGCATCCTTTAACGGCACTAGGTCGTGAAATGGGCATTTCAGAAGTGACTGGTTTTGCTCCAGCTAAATTTTAATTAAATCTTTTACAGTTAGTTGTCGTAAGGTTAATTCATGTCGATAAAATATATCGCAACATCTAAATTACCCACTCCTTGGGGTGTGTTTGATATGCACGGTTTTGAAGAAACCGCTACAGGTAAAGAACATGTTGCGCTGACATTTGGTCAAATTGATCCTAATCAAGCTATATTGGGCCGAATTCATTCAGAGTGTTTAACGGGTGATGCATTATTCAGTTTGCGTTGCGATTGTGGTTTCCAATTACAATCTGCGATGCAAAGTATTGCTGAAAAAGGCCAAGGCTTTTTACTGTATTTACGTCAAGAAGGCCGCGGTATTGGCTTGCTTAATAAAATTCGTGCTTACGAGTTACAAGATGCTGGTGCTAATACGGTTGAAGCCAATGTGCGTTTAGGCTTTGAGGCTGACATGCGTAAATATGACATGATAGCGCCTATGCTTAAACAAATTGGCGTAGAAAAAGTCAACCTAATGACCAACAACCCACGTAAAGTGATGGCCATGCAAAATGTGGGCATTGAAGTGGTTGAGCGTATTCCATTGCAAGTGGGCAAAAACCGTTACAATGAGTCATATTTAAAAACCAAGTCAACTGAGCTTGGCCATATGATGTCTGAACATCATTTCAACGATGAATAAGCAAAACGAACGCTAATCATATGGCAATGAAACCAGAACGTCATCTTTGGCATTTGGATTTATCACCATTGAGTCAATCAACGTTTGCTTTCCCCGCGCTAAACCGCCAGGTTTTATCAATATGTGCCATTATCGGTTTGAACAGCATGAGCCATCATGCTGTAGCCGATGAACTTATCAGCTCTGAACCCGATGCCTCTCATTATGCGTTTGCCAATTACCTTGGTAGCGGTATTTACCGCACTTCTGGTCAAAGCGCCGCCGTTGTTAATGTGCCGTTAGGGTTTGATTTAGACCACTCTGACGAGCATATATTGAAACTGCGTTTAACCGCTTCATTAGGCTTTTTTGATTACTCGTTTAATGATTTGCCGGGCGGCAGTTTCCCTAAAAGTGTCGGGACAATTACCATTACCCCTGGCATTGAATACCATTGGCTGGTGGACGAGCAGTTAACCATCGAAAGTTATGTTGATTTAGGTTACGGCCATAATTTTTCAACCCATAGCCATGTAGGGATATTTTCGACTGGCTTGTCGACTCAATACCGTTTTAACTCTCCTGAATATAGCCCTGTATGGGTTAATCGTATTTATTATGCTGGTTATAAAAGTAATCAAAACGACAGCACTGAAGGGTATTCGGTATTTAAAACCGGAGTTGATTTTGGTGTTAATTATGATTGGACATGGAATGATACTCGCGTTGAACCGCGCTTTTTTGCCGCCGGACATTGGTATTTTGATCAGCTAAAGTTTGTTACACCTGTTGGCGATAATGTATTGACGTCATATACGTACGAAGTCGGAACGACGTTGGCGTTTTCAAAACCGTTAACATTGGCTGCTATTGGGTTAGACAGTGTTGAATTTGATCGTTTAGGCCTGAGTTATCAAGTGGGTGGTGGGTTAAAGGTGTGGCGCTTGATCTTTGAGTTTCCGTTGTAAAGTGAGCGTGTGATTATAACCGTGCTATCGAAAACTTAAAAAAGTGCTGAATTATCAGCACTTTTTGCTTTTAGTATTATCCATTTCCCCAAATGTCGGCATTAACCGGTTTTGTTGGAGTCTCTGCTCCCTCAGCGGTCGATTTTTTAGCGGCAAATTGCGGCTTGGCTGCGGCTCTGCGAGAGTCATCTTTAGGGGGCGGTAATGGTAGCTTATTGGCTTTAAGGTACAAGTATTCAACTTTGTCACGTGCCCAAGGGGTTTTACGTAAAAACTTTAAGCTCGACTTAACACTTGGGTTTTCTTTAAAACACATAATGTTAATTCTAGAAGCTAATTCTTCCCAACCATATTTTTCAACAAGTTCGGTGACGATAGTTTCCAGCTTAATGCCGTGAAGAGGGTTGTTTGCTTGTGTCATGGACCGTTTGAGCTAATTAAGTTTGTCGATATTATACCTGTATAACAACGAAAGTGATATCCACACAAAAACGGCAGCCGAGGCTGCCGTTTTATCATGAGGGGAAGATTATTGCTCGTTTGCTAGCGTGATGTTGTCTTCATCATCTGAATCAATATTACCTTTACCTTTGGTTTTAATGATAATCAGTGCGGCAACAATTGTTGTAGTCACAATACCTGCCACTGTCGATACTGTCATGGGTAAGCCTGCACCTAAGGTTGATGAGTTCAACATAAAGCTAATCACAACACAGGTCATAAACATCGCTGGTACAGTACAAATCCAGTGGAACTTATTATGACGAAGTAAGTAAGCCGCAGCAGTCCAAAGCATCAGTACCGCTGTGGTTTGGTTAGCGACACCAAAGTAGCGCCAGATAATACCGAAGTCGACTTGAGTTAATACCGCACCGATAGCAAATAATGGAATGGCTAACAAAAGACGTTTTGGTAACTGAACCTGTTTGATGTTAAAGAACTCGGCCAAGATTAAGCGTGCAGAGCGAAATGCGGTATCGCCAGAGGTAATTGGCAGTACGATAACACCCAAAATTGCTAAGAAGCCACCAAATGCGCCAAGTAACCCGTTAGATGCTTCGTATACTACGTTTGCAGGGTTACCCGCCATACCGGCATTAAGACCTTCAACACCACCAAAGAATGATAATGCAATGGCACACCAGATTAACGCGATAACACCTTCACCAATCATGGCACCAAAGAACACAAAGCGACCATTGGATTCGTTTTCAACACAACGCGCCATTAATGGTGATTGAGTTGCATGGAACCCTGATACGGCACCACATGCAATGGTAATGAACAGCGCTGGCCATAATGGCATATCGTTAGGATTAAGGTTGGTAAAGAAATCACCCATAACAAAACCAGGTAACATGGTGTGTTCAGATGACAGCATTAATGCAATGGTTAGGCCCACTGACATAAACACTAATAACGCGCCAAAGAATGGGTAAAAACGACCGATGATTTTATCGATTGGTACGATGGTCGCGATTAAGTAGTAGCAGAAAATGACCCCAACAAAGATAGCGGCATCGTATCCTGTTAATTTGCTTAATAAGCCTGCAGGCGCCGAAATAAAGACCACACCCACTAACAGTAATAAGATAATCGCAAACAGATTCATAAAGTGTTTAGCGTTTTTACCTAAGTATTTACCGGCTAAATTAGGTACCGATTGACCATTGTTGCGCACCGATAGCATACCTGAGAAGTAATCGTGCACGGCACCGGCAAAAATACAACCAAATACAATCCATAACATGGCTGCTGGGCCATATAATGCGCCTAAAATAGGGCCAAAAATAGGGCCGACACCGGCAATGTTTAATAACTGAATTAAATACACTTTACCTTTAGACATTGGCACGTAATCGACGCCATCCGTTTGGGTAAAAGCAGGTGTTTGTCTTTGAGTGTTAATGCCGAATACTTTTTCAACAAAAGCCCCGTAAATAAAATACCCACCGATGAGTAAGCCAACGCAGAGTAGAAACCAAGTCATTTTTTATATCTCCCCATAAATATAGTAAGACAAGGTTAAAGTATCTCTGTGAACAATGGGGACGAAACTCAGTAACAGGTCAATTTGATGGTGTAAGCGGTAAATAACCCCCTTAATCCGTATTATCGTTAAGCAAAGCGTGCTGTATATCACGCATAAAGTTGATCACTGAAACCCCAGTAATTGCTTTAACTCTTTAAGGTAGCGACGTGATACCGGCACTTTAGCGCCTGTGTGAGTGGTGACTTCTGCGCCGCTGTCGGTGATTTCAATTTCTGATATCGCATCTGCTGAGAGTAGATATTGTTTATGGCATCTAAATAACGACGTTTTTTCTTCTAATACTTTGAGGGTGAGCTGAGTGTGAGACACCCCTCTATTTGAGTGAACATGAATACCGCCCACATCACTGACAATAAATTCAACATCGGTGGTGGTGACCACTTTGAGTTTACTGCCAATGTAGCAAGGTAAGTGAGCCAGTTGGCTGGGTAATATGTTTTCCATCGGTTGTGGTGTCATATTACTACGCACTTTATCGAGGGTTTGATTAAAGCGTTTTTCATCAATCGGTTTTAATAAATAATCGAATGCATTGTTATCAAACGCTTTTACGGCGTATTCATCAAAGGCGGTAATAAATACCGCTCGTGGCATTTGTTCTGGGTTGAGCATGGCGATTAATTCCATACCGTTGATCCGCGGCATTTGAATATCAACAAAGATTAAGTCTGGCTTATGTTGATTAATTTGTTGTAAAGCTTCAATGGCATTACCGCATTGACCTAACACGTCAAAGTCTGGATATTTATCAAGCAAATCAGCCACTTCCTGACGAGCAAAGGGTTCATCATCAATAATTAAACAGCGGATCATAATGTGGCCTCTTCAAGGGGAATACGCACTTGTACACAAGTGTATTCATCTGTTTTGCAGTGAACCTCGATACCATATCGTTCACCAAAAAGATTTTGTAATCGTTTATGGACGAGGTTCATCCCTAATCCCTCAGTATTGGTTGAGGGTTGGTATAACCCAGCATTGTCGGTAACGCTGAGGATCAAATCTGTGCCGTCGGTGCTGGCTTCGACCTTTATCACGCCTTCATCGAGCAGCAATGAAGTACCATGTTTAACCGCATTTTCGATTAACGGCTGCAAAGTAAATGCTGGCATTTTGTGGTGATGATAAATGGCGGGAATAGCAATACTCACCTTAAGTTTGTCGATAAAACGGGCGTGCTCAATGGCGAGATAAGCGTCGATATGTTCTAGCTCATCAGCGAGGGTCACCAAGCCTGTGGTGCGTGTGAGGTTGATGCGCAAAAATTGCGACAATTGCTTAATCAGCTTTTTGGCCATGGGTGGGTCACGGCTAATAATTGCGCCAATGGTGTTTAAAGCATTAAACAAAAAATGGGGGTTAACCTGGGCGTGGAGTAATTTAATTTCGGCTTGCATCAATAAGTTTTTTTGCTGTTCAAAGCGGCCATATAAAATCTGATTGGACAGCAAACGGGCAATACCTTCACCCAAAGTACGGTTGATGTTAAGAAACAGCTTATTTTTAGGCTCATACAGTTTAATGGTGCCAACAACTTCGTCGTTACTGCGCAAGGGAATAACTAAACTTGAACCAAGATTACAATGAGTTGATATGGAACAAGCGTAAGTTGTGTCAACGCCGTCGGCAAACATCACCTTGTTTTGAGCGATGGCGTCTAAGGTGATTTTTGATGAAATCGGCGTATTGGGCAGATGGTGGTCGGCGCCAATCCCAATAAAGGCTAATAGTTTGTGTCGGTCGGTAATCGCTACTGCTCCAACTCGGGTTTCTTCAATGATAATTTGCGCCACTTTTTGGCTAGACTCTTCATTAAATCCTTTCGATAAAATACCGACACTGCGCTCAGCAATTTTTAGGGCATTGGTTGAAAAACTTGAAGATAATTTATCGAACATGGTTTTTTGGTCGCGCACTATGCTCATAAACATGGCCGCGCCCAAAGAGTTAATTAATAGCATGGGAGGAGCAATCACATAAACCAATTCCCAGGCTTGATCGAACGGTTTGGCAATGAGCAAAATCAGGCTCATCTGTAATAACTCGGCCGCAAATGTCACCATAAAAACCCAGACAGGGTTGTATAGCGACTCTTCTTTGCCAAGTTTTTTTAAATAATAACTGAATAAACCGGCAGATAATCCTTCGAGTGTTGTTGAAATTGCACAAGCCAGATCGGTAAAGCCGCCCATAGAGTATCGGTGCAAGCCACCTGTTAAGCCCACAAAGAAACCAGTAACCGGTCCGCCAAGTAGTCCGCCTAACACGGCGCCCATTGCTCGGGTGTTGGCTATCGCGCCGGTGGTTTGTTCACCAAAATAGGTTGCCAGAATACAAAACAGCGAAAACACCACATAAATAAAGACTTTGTGGGGTAAACGTTTTGAGCTTTCGGCAAATAACTTAAATAGCGGCGTTTTACTTACCAAATACACAATAACGAGGTACACGCACATTTGTTGCGTGAGTAATAAAATCAGCGACATGAGTTCTCACAAGATAATGATAACGGTTGAGTTACCCCAATCGAAGTTAAGTGGCGTAGCTAAATTAGCATGGGTGAATGATATTAAGTGAAATGAAACACCGTTAACGTGACGACTTACTCAATATGGTTAATTGAGCCGTGTCTTGCTGCTGATAAAACTCATCTATCAACACTCTAAGGATTTTTGATTTAGCTATTTTGGTGGTTTTAGCTATTTCGTCAAGTTGTGAAATACTTTTTTCGGTCAGGGTAAACGTGGCATGGCGGTAAATTTTAGTGCTCTTTTTATCGAGCCCTTTAAGAAATTGCGCCGTGGTTTGCCCTGGCGGATTTTGCCCCGCAGTTTTACCTTGAGCATAGTTATTGGCGTCTTCAATAAACTCATCGACGGACACTTTGTTACGCGTGTCTTTGAGCTTCTTGCGCTTAAGATCAGTTAAACTCATAACGGTTTTCTGGCGGAATGGCAAAAAGCTCATCGGCGATGGCACGTATCTCGTCGGCCGCTTTGCCATCGGATTCAATTTCTAATACTGAAGAGCCACTTTCTTCGCTGTCATCATAGATATTACGACTAAAGGTGACAGAGTTTAGGGCGCGTAATCCAAAAGACTGTACGACTTCTTTAGCTTCTAAAATACGTTTAGCTTGTGATGGCAGAGCAGGGCATTGGGTGATAACAATCGACGCCACCATTTTAGGGTTTACCATTTTACAGGTGCTTAGCATGTCTTCCATGTGCGGTAAGGTTTTTAAATCACGGCGTTTAGGCCGTAATGGAATGACCACATAAGTGGCGACTGACATAGCCGCACGCATGGCTAAGTTATCTTGGCCACCACAATCAACAATCACATAGTCAAAGCGCTCGTCCAAACTTAATAAGTCATTACGGATTTTGCCGTAGAGTTGAATACAGTTAATAGCTTTTAAGCTGGGGTCATTGTTACGAGCTTGGATCCAATCAGATGTGGTTCGCTGTGGGTCACAATCAACCATCAACACATTGGCATCAAATTTTTGGGTAATATACACCGCAAGGTTTTGGGCTAAGCAGCTTTTACCGCTACCCCCTTTTTCTCCACCAACGAGCAATATCATGTTTGGGTCCTCTATGCTTAACTAACGCTGCAAATAGTTGATGCTGGTTATTTATTGAGTATAGAGCAGCCCACTAAGACTGCATGAAATATTCAATGATTTAAATTAATTGAAGTGCAATATGGTAACTTTGTGCATGACATTCTGTGCATCGGCACACTTGGCCTTTAATGGTATTTTGCTTAGGGGTATTCTCATTAAATGTCACCGCCACTAAGTCACCGAGCTTAAATGCGGCTTTAAAATCAAACAAAATACCTTTACGGGCTAAATCGATACAAATTCCATGATCTTGGCAAGACTCACCTTTGGTGTTTATCCAGTCCAAACGCACTCGCTCAGCTTCCATATCGACTCGAAGTGAACCGCGTTTTTCATCAAATCCAGTTGGCTCTTGGCCCATAGTGTCGCTCCTTGAATATCAAAACACTGAAATAATGCATCATTGTCTGCCACGTTAAATGGCTTAATGTTTTATCTTAACCATATTGTTAGCACAAATGCTTTGTTAAGCAAGCGCTAAGCTATCCTTGTAGTAAACTCAAAAACCAGATTAGACGTTGTTATCGATGTCGCTACTGAGCTGTTAACTGTCGTAATCTTGGTTTTTAGGGTAAGGCATTTTGATTTGCCCCCAACGGATCACAATCACAGTACACGCCAATACTATGGTGGATAATGATATGGCCAATATGCGCCAGTCTTCCATCCCCTTCATGTCTAAAATCAGGTATCGCGCTAATGCCACAATTGCAATGTACAGTGGCATGCGGATGGGCAACTTGCCTGACTCAATATAGTTAACCACCATGGCCAGGACTTCGAGATAAATAAACAGCAATAACAGATCTGCCAATTCAACGGTACGAATGTCAATCATGTGGAGAATTTCTTCGCCAATGGCAAATAAGGTGGCCAGAGCAATGATGAACAAGACTAGGTGTTCAAAGCTCTTTAAGGATTTGATGCTTAACTCTTTCGCTTTATGTAATGGCATAGTTGTTATTCTTTGAGCAAATGAATCTGTATTATCAACGAGTTTTGAATATTTGCCCAGTGATCAGGCTCAACTTTAACAAATTCAAAGATAAAAAAACCGCTAATAGCATTGCTGCTATTAGCGGTTTTATGAATACGTGTCGTATTGAGGTATTAGCTTAACGCTTTAACCCATCGTTCAGTAACGGACGCATCGTTTTCACTAGCTGCGTGGTTACTTTTGGGCTACCGGCAACAATGTTACCTGAAGTCATATAATTGTGAGCGCCCATAAAGTCGGTCACGGTACCGCCAGCTTCACGACAAATTAAGTCGCCTGCAGCGATGTCCCATGGCTTTAAGCCGATTTCAAAGAAACCATCTAAACGGCCAGCAGCAACGTACGCAAGGTCTAATGCAGCAGAACCTGCACGACGTAAATCAGCACATTGTGGGAAGACTTCACCTAAAATAGCCATATAGCTTTCGGTGTGTTGACGTGCCTTGAATGGGAAGCCAGTACCAATAATGGTGTTGCTTAGGTCATTGACATTGGTTACACGTAAACGGAATTCGTTTAACTTTGCGCCTTTACCGCGAACGGCAGAGAACAATTCTTCACGAACAGGATCATAAATAACGGCAACTTCAATTTTGCCTTTATATTGAACTGCGATAGAAACCGCAAAATGAGGAATACCACGAACGAAGTTGTTGGTGCCATCCAAAGGATCAACTATCCAAACGTAATCTTTGTTGTCGCCACGGTTTTCACCGTCTTCTTCGCCCACGATAGTGTGATCTGGGTAAGATTTACGAATTTGATAAGTAATAGTTGCTTCTGCTTCCTTGTCTACACTAGTCACAAAATCATTAATACCTTTACTACTAACCTCAACACGGTCAAGTTCAGTATAGGCGCGCATAATAGTTTGGCCCGCAGCGCGTGCAGCGCGCGTGGCAATAGTCAGCATCGGATGCATTGCAATCCCCTGGATGTTAAAGAACGAGTAAAATAGCGCCCGCATTATACTCAATTTAACAATTATATCAAATGCAGATTTTCATATAACGTAATAAAAATGACTGTGTTAATATGCGAGCAATATTTTTTGTTGAAAGAAAGTGGTACATGCTCAGTAATATTCGTGTTGTTTTAGTTGGAACGTCTCATCCTGGCAATATTGGCTCTACTGCAAGAGCGATGAAAACCATGGGCTTATCAAACTTATACCTTGCTGAGCCTCGAGTTGAGCCAGATGGCCAATCAATTGCTCTTGCTGCTGGTGCGTCAGATATTTTAAAAAATCTCACTAGAGTTGACTCATTACAAGATGCCATTGCAGATTGCAGTTTAGTGATTGCCACTAGTGCGCGTAGCCGTACTTTGGATTGGCCAATGCTCGACCCGCGTCAAGCAGGGCAAAAGCTGACCCAAGAGTGTTTGAATGGTCCCGTTGCGATTGTATTTGGCCGTGAAAACCATGGGTTAAGCAATGAAGAACTTCAGCAATGCACATATCATGTGGCGATACCTGCTAACCCTGAATACAGTTCACTCAACTTAGCGCAAGCGGTACAGATTATCTGTTATGAAACGCGTGTGGCGCATTTAGCCCAGACAGAAGCGCCAGCAGAAGCTGAAGAGTATCCGTTGACAGTTGAGCTTGATAGATTTTTTGTGCATTTAGAGTCAACCTTATCGAAAACGGGTTTTGTGATAAAAAATCATCCTGGTCAAGTGATGACTAAACTGCGTCGTTTATTCACTCGTGCGCGAATTGAAGCGCCTGAAATGAATATTCTTCGTGGTATTTTGAGTTCTGTTGATAAGAAAATGGACAAACAAGACTAATCCATAAGGAACACCCCATGGCCGTCATTGCTAGAATGAAAGAAGACATCGAGTCGATTTACCATCGTGATCCTGCTGCAAACAGTACCCTCGAGATTTTATTTAACTATCCGGGTATGCATGCCATTTGGATACATAGAGTGAGCCACAAATTGTGGTTAGCAAAATGGCATTTTACTGCGCGCTGTTTATCGACGTTTTCACGTTGGTTAACTGGGGTTGAGATTCATCCTGGGGCAACAATAGGTCGACGCTTCTTTATCGATCACGGCATGGGCGTAGTAATAGGTGAAACCGCTGAGATTGGTGATGATTGTACGCTTTATCACAGTGTGACTTTAGGTGGAACGACCTGGCAAGCAGGTAAACGTCATCCAACGTTAGGTAATAACGTGGTGATTGGCGCGGGTGCAAAAGTATTAGGCCCCATTACGATGCACGATGGTGCGCGGGTTGGTTCAAATTCGGTAGTCGTAAAAGATGTGGCAAGCGATCACACTGTGGTGGGGATCCCTGGCCGAGTGGTTGCATCACCCACTAACCAGTCAAAAGAAAAAACTGAGCGCCGCACAGAAATGGCCAAAAAGTATGGCTTTGATGCTTACGCTGTGTCGCCTGATAATCCTGATCCGGTGGCAAATGCCATAGGCCAAATGCTTGATCATATGCATTTAATGGATTCTAAACTTCAAGAGGTATGCCAGTCCATTCAACAAATGGGCGGTGAGGTGTGTACTAAAAAGTTACCAGAATTAACCGTTGATGCCTTCGATGAAGCAGAGCGAAATGCAGCCAGTAATCGTAAGCAAGATATCGATAAGTTTGATCCAAGTATTTAACCATAACTAAGTCATTGTAGATACAGGTCAAAAAAATAGCCGATAATGCGATTAATTACCTTATCGGCATTGAATCTTAGCGGATAAAAAGGTTAAATAGCCCGGCGAAAACCGATACCTTTTTGTTATATCAAATACCTTAATACCTGAGTTATTTAGTCGGATTAATACTTGACTAAATTACTCGGGTATGATGAAATTACTGCATACTTTTTGGGAGCAGTACAAGTTATGAAACTTACATCAAAAGGTCGCTATGCAGTGACAGCTATGTTAGATGTTGCTATTCACTCAGCTGCAGGCCCAGTGCCCTTAGCCGATATTTCTGAGAGACAAGGTATTTCTTTGTCTTATCTTGAACAACTCTTCGCAAAGTTACGTAAACATGGTCTAGTGTCGAGTGTTCGTGGACCCGGTGGTGGTTATCGTTTAGGTTTAGAAGCCGTTGATATTTCAGTTGGTATGGTCGTGCATGCCGTTGATGAATCAGTCGATGCTACTCGCTGTCAAGGACAAGGTAACTGCCAAAGTGGCACTCGTTGCCTAACCCATTCGTTATGGGGCGACTTAAGTAAACAAATTTCTGAGTTTTTAGATGGTATTTCGCTTGCAGGCTTAATGCAAAAACGCGATGTTCAATTTATCTCGTTAAAGCAAGACGAAATGCAAAAGGAACATAGAGTGAGTTTGTAACTCAACTATGTTGATTGATAAATAATTATTATTTGTACGTTGTATGTAGCCTCATCTGAGACTGCTAAGTACGGAGTGTGTTATGAAGCTTCCTATCTATTTAGATTATGCCGCAACAACCCCTGTAGATCCGCGTGTCGCAGAAAAAATGGTGCAACACATGACAATGGACGGCGTGTTTGGTAATCCAGCATCGCGTTCACATCGTTATGGTTGGCAAGCTGAAGAGGCAGTTGATATTGCCCGTAATCAAGTTGCTGACTTGATTAATGCAGACCACCGCGAAATCGTTTTCACTTCTGGTGCGACAGAATCTAGTAACCTCGCTATTAAAGGTATTGCTCATTTTTACAATAAAAAGGGCAAGCACATCATCACCAGTAAAACTGAACATAAAGCAACGTTAGATACTTGCCGTCAGTTAGAGCGTGAAGGTTACGAAGTCACTTACCTTGAGCCAGAAGCCAATGGCATCATCCCAATGGATCGTTTAGAAGCGGCCATGCGTGATGACACCATTTTAGTTAGCATCATGCATGTTAACAACGAAATTGGCGTAGTACATGACATCGATGCTATCGGTGAGTTATGTCGTTCAAAAGGTATTTTCTTCCACATGGATGCTGCGCAAAGCGCAGGTAAATTACCGATTGATGTGCAAACCACTAAAGTAGATTTAATTTCGATTTCTGGTCATAAGATGTATGGCCCTAAAGGTATCGGCGCATTATATGTTCGTCGTAAGCCACGTATTCGTCTTGAATCTCAAATGCACGGTGGTGGACACGAGCGTGGTATGCGCAGTGGTACTCTCGCGACTCACCAAATTGTTGGTCTGGGCGAAGCTGCGGCCATTGCCAAGCAAGACATGGCTGAAGACGGTGCACGCATCACTCGTTTACGTGACAAATTATGGAATGGCATCAAAGATATTGAAGAAACCTATATCAATGGTGATATGGAACAGCGCTACAGCGGCATCTTTAACGTAAGCTTCAACTTTGTTGAAGGCGAATCGCTAATGATGGCACTGAAAGACTTAGCCGTTTCTTCAGGTTCAGCCTGTACCTCAGCCAGTTTAGAACCAAGCTACGTTTTACGTGCTTTAGGTTTAAACGATGAAATGGCTCACAGCTCAATTCGTTTTTCTATCGGTCGTTTTACTACCGATGAAGAAATTGAACATGCTATTAAAACGATAACTGAATCTATTGATAAGTTACGTGAAATGTCTCCTCTTTGGGAGATGTTCAAAGATGGTATCGATTTGAACCAGGTTCAATGGGCACATCATTAATCGTTTAACGACAAAGATTTAGGAGCAATATCATGGCTTATAGCGAAAAAGTAATCGATCATTATGAAAACCCACGTAACGTAGGTTCATTTGATAAGAACGATCCATCAGTAGTCACCGGTATGGTTGGTGCGCCAGCTTGTGGTGACGTAATGAAGCTGCAACTTAAAATTGGTGCTAATGGCATTATTGAAGATGCAAAATTCAAAACCTACGGTTGTGGTAGTGCGATTGCATCAAGCTCACTGGTTACTGAATGGGTTAAAGGCAAAAGTGTCGACGAAGCAGCAACAATCAAAAACGCTGATATCGCTGAAGAACTTGCATTGCCACCGGTTAAAATTCATTGTTCAATTTTGGCTGAAGATGCCATTAAAGCAGCAATTGAAGAGTATAAAAGTAAGCAAGCTAAGTAAGACTTAGACCTGGAGTGTAGATGGCTATTTCAATGACACCAGCGGCAGCAGACCGAGTCAGATCGTTTCTTGCTAACCGCGGCAAAGGCTTAGGTTTACGCCTTGGATTGAGAACATCAGGTTGTTCAGGTATGGCATACGTTATTGAGTTTGTTGACGAACTCAATGACGATGATGAAGTCTATAACATCGATGGTGTTAATATCATCATCGATGCTAAAAGCTTTATTTATTTGCAAGGTATTGAACTCGACTTTGTCAAAGAAGGCCTAAATGAAGGTTTTCAGTTTAATAACCCGAATGCAAAAGGCGAATGTGGTTGCGGTGAAAGCTTTACCGTTTAAACATTACCTGAGCCGTTTTATCGAAAACAGTAAGCATGATATCTGCCCATGAATTATTTCGATCTGTTTAATCTAGAACCTGCCTTTGATATCGACACCGCCTTACTTGCAGAGCGCTACCGCGAGCTGCAACGGGCGGTACATCCCGATAAATTTGCCAACGATACTGAACAACAAAAAATGTTGTCTGTACAACGTACAGCGCAAATTAACGATGGCTACCAAACGCTTAAAAATCCCTTACGTCGTGCTGAGCACATGTTGAGTTTACGTGGCATTGAATTAAGCCATGAAACCACCACCCTAAAAGATGGTGCATTTTTAATGCAGCAAATGGAGTGGCGTGAAGCATTAGAAGACATCCAGCATAGCCAGCAACCACAAGACTTAATTGACGAGTTATACGACTCTTTCAGCGAATTTGAATCATCGTTATCGGTTCAATTAGCCACGTTACTCGCCTCAAACGATCAAACTGACGCATTATTAGCAGCAGATCAAATACGTAAGCTTAAGTTTATGGCAAAATTGCAAGATGAGTTAAGCCGCATTGAAGATAGTTTGCTTGACTAAGTAAGGCATACATTAAATTTTATGACTAGCAATGCTGGTCAATAACACAACAAGTTGGAACACTATGGCACTGTTGCAAATTGCAGAACCTGGCCAAAGCGCCGCACCGCACCAACATCGTTTGGCTGTGGGGATCGATCTTGGCACCACTAATTCACTTGTGGCCACAGTGAGAAGCGGACTTGCATCGACCCTAGAAGATGACGATGGCCGTCATTCATTACCGTCGGTAGTGCATTATGGTGAAGAAGCTGTGCAAGTGGGTTATGAAGCCCAAGCAAAATCAGCGTTAGATCCACAAAACACTATTGTATCGGTTAAACGTTTTATGGGCCGAAGCTTGGCTGATGTGCAATCGGGCGTTCATAAATTACCTTATGCATTACACGCAAGTGAAAACGGTTTACCTGTATTTAGCACACCAATGGGCCAGGTTAACCCTGTACAAGTGTCAGCAGAAATTCTCAAGCCGTTAATTGCTCGAGCAGAAACAACGTTAGGCGGCGAGCTGCAAGGTATTGTGATTACCGTGCCGGCCTATTTTGATGATGCTCAACGTCAAGGCACAAAAGATGCGGCTGAATTACTCGGCGTCAAGGTACTGCGTTTACTCAATGAGCCAACAGCTGCTGCGATTGCTTACGGATTAGATTCTAAGCAAGAAGGCGTGATTGCGATTTATGATTTAGGTGGTGGTACCTTTGATATCTCAGTACTGCGTTTAAATCGTGGTGTCTTTGAAGTATTGGCCACTGGCGGTGATTCTGCATTGGGCGGCGATGATTTTGATCATCTATTAGTGAGCCATTTACAACAAGTGTGGAATATCACTGAGCCCAACAATCAGTTGGCGCGTCAGTTATTAATTGAAGCACGTCGTGTTAAAGAAGCCCTAACAGAAAATGACAGCACTGATGCTAGTGTGGTGATTGATAATCAAACATTAACGACTTCAGTTGATAAATCGTTATTTAATGAACTGATTAGCGCATTAGTTAAAAAGACCATTAGCAGTTGCCGCCGTACTTTACGTGATGCTGGCGTGAGTGTTGATGAAGTCATTGAAACCGTCATGGTGGGTGGTTCAACGCGTGTACCGTTAGTGCGCGAGCAAGTCGAAGCCTTCTTTAAAAAAGCCCCTCTGACCTCCATTGACCCTGATCGCGTCGTGGCGATTGGCGCTGCAATTCAAGCTGATATTTTGGTGGGTAATAAACCTGAATCAGACTTGTTATTGTTAGATGTCATTCCATTATCGCTTGGTGTAGAAACCATGGGCGGACTGGTTGAAAAAGTCGTAACCCGTAATACCACAATCCCGGTTGCCCGTGCGCAAGAGTTTACTACGTTTAAAGACGGTCAAACTGCGATGGCATTCCATGTGGTACAAGGTGAGCGTGAACTGGTTGAAGATTGCCGTTCATTGGCCCGGTTTACGCTTTACGGTATTCCACCGTTAGCTGCGGGTGCTGCGCATATTCGTGTGACGTTTCAAGTCGATGCCGATGGCCTGTTAAGTGTTACCGCGATGGAAAAATCAACCGAGGTGAAAACCACCATTCAGGTTAAACCCTCATTTGGTTTGTCTGACACTGAAATTGCCACCATGCTTAAAGATTCAATGAAGCACGCAAAAGACGACATCACTCGTCGTATGCTGGCTGAGCAAAAAGTCGAAGCCGCACGTGTTATTGAGTCGCTCAATGCTGCACTGGCTAAAGACGGTGATTTACTCGAAGAGCAAGAGCGTCAGCAATTAGCTTCTGCCATTGCTGAGCTAGCAGCAACAGCACAACAAGATGATGTTGATGCAATCGAGAAAGCCATTGCTAATTTAGATGAACAAACTCAAGATTTTGCGTCACGACGCATGGATAATTCTATTAGATCGGCGCTAAAAGGGCAGTCGGTCGAAAACATATAGGTGAAATAATGCCACAGTTAGTATTTTTACCCCATCAAGAGCTTTGTCCTGACGGCGCAGTACTTGAAGCAGAAATTGGTGAAACCATTTTAGATGTTGCACTGCGTAACGGTATTCACATCGAACACGCTTGTGAGAAGTCATGTGCTTGCACTACATGTCATGTGGTTGTGCGTGAAGGCTTTGACCAACTAGAAGAAAGTGATGAGCTTGAAGATGACATGCTAGATAAAGCATGGGGTTTAGAGCCTGAAAGCCGCTTGTCTTGCCAAGCTAAAGTGGTTGACTGCGATATGGTGATTGATATTCCTAAATACACCATTAACATGGTTAGCGAAGGCTAAACAACGTATTGGATAGTAAAAAGGGTAATGATAATGTCATTACCCTTTTTTGTTTGCCCAGCGAAGCTGGCAAACCCGTCAGGTTGAAAGAAACCTGAATCACCCCGACTGAGGGGAAGATAATCCGAATGGCAAGGGCGTTGCTGGCCAACGGCAGGGTCTGAAGGA
>NZ_BMQV01000018.1 GCF_014648295.1 Shewanella saliphila | reverse complement strand
ATACTGCTTCATCTTTAAATGCCTGCGGATAACTCTTATGTGATTTTTTTAAACTCATATCGACCTCTTAATTTATTGACCATACTGTCTCAAAATTAAGTGTCCGATGGAATTAGACCAGAACAATAGTGGAGTTCGCAAACTGCGGTGGGCTAAAGAGCGCGGAGGCAAAAGTGGTGGTGTAAGAGTTATATATTATTACCATAGCCAAGACATTCCTTTGTTCATGCTTTCGCTATTTGGTAAAAATGAAAAAACGAACCTATCTAAAGCCGAATGTAATGTTCTTAATAAACTAACCAAAATTCTTGCAGACAGTTATAGGAGGCAATTATGAGTAATGCATTTGAAAGTATCCAGCAAGGTTTAATGGAAGCCATTGAATTTTCTGAAGGCGAAAAAAAAGGGGCTACAGTCCACAAATTCAACTCTGTAGACGTGAAAGCTGTTCGTACTAATGTTTCTATGACGCAAATTGAATTTGCATCTACCTTTGGTATTAGTTTAGGCACATTGCGTCATTGGGAGCGTGGAGATAGAACACCAAGAGGGCCAGCTCTCGTGCTGCTTAATGTTCTTTCTAAAGATCCCCAAGCAGTAATTAGGGCACTGGCGTAAAAACACATAACAAACAAGGAGAAGCCGCATCCTAATCCCTAGTGTAAGTTACTTGTTCAAATTATGGGTGGCATGGCTTTATGGTGATAGAGACTTCGGCAGGGGTCAAAATATCGGGTAAGCGTTTGACTTGCGGCGGCTTAACAATACTCAGCCACTCCTAGTGTTGGTTAAGAACATATCGATAGAAAAACTGTAATCCATTACGGTCAAGTTTAACTGTACTCCATGAGTGTGAAGCAATTAAATCAGCGAAGTAGCGTTTTAAATCATCGGTTGAAAGGTTATCAGGGCAACAGTCAAAATAAGCACTAATGCGCCTAACAGCGCGACTGTACGCATCGATGGTAGCAGGCCGCTTGCCTTGCAGAGTTAAATTGGTAAGATGTTGTTCATAAAGAAAATAAAAGCGTTGTTGTTCATGAGTTTCCATGGTGATACACCTAGGTAATGCCAAGGTAGGCAGGGGCTAGTAAGTATTTAAGATGGGGCTAAAGATGTGTTTTTATCTTTTCTGCCGCAGAGCGGCTTCGTTCAACAAGGCAATTAAACGGAACTAAAACAGGTGGGTTACGTTTCGCTTCGCTACACATTTTAACCCACTTATTGCGGCGTTAAGGCTCTCAAATGGAACCATCAGAATTAGGTACAAAGTACGACAAAATTGCTCAGTGGTGGCATGACCAACACGTGCGGTCTGCTTATGGTGTAAATCAATTTGAACGAGCTGTTGAATTTACTTCCGGCGGCGGAAAAGCACTTGATGTAGGCTGCGGAGCTGGCGGCAGATTTGTGCGTATATTACAAGATCGAGGCTTTTCGGTTACTGGGCTAGATGTGTCGCAAGAAATGGTCAAGTTGGCTAGCCGCAATCACCCAGAGCATCATTTTATACATCAAGATATTTGTTCATGGGAAACAGAAGATAAGTTTAATTTTATCGTCGCCTGGGATAGCATTTTTCACTTGCCATTTGTTATGCAAAAACCTGTTATATCTAAACTGTGCCAGCTTTTGGCGAAAGATGGTGTATTAATATATACATTTGGTAATGCTCAGGGAGAACACACTGATCAATGGCACAATGACACTTTCTATTACAGTTCTATTGGTATTAACGAAAATATGCAGTTACTTATCAATAATGGTTTGTCAATTATGCACCTTGAACTGGATCAGTATCCTGAAAAACATGTTTATACTATCGCGACTAAGCCTTAACAAGGCTATCAATTTGACCGCCTTACTTTGTGCTTCAGGCAGAAAATTATGGCGGCGTGATATGCGTAGGTGTCGATGAAGTTCGTAATCAAGGTTCTAGTTGCGCTATCGGTCACTCTGTTTGGTTTGTACCATTTGGCATTTTTCATCATGCCAAGCGTCACGATCCAGAATAATTCAGATGCGATGGTTGAATCAGCAAGAGTTGTTCTTCCAAATAGCTCACTTGATTTGGGATCGATCCAAGCAGGTGGTAACAACAGGATTTACTACGAACTTGAGCAAGCTGATGGCGAGTATGAGTTTGACATTGTCTTGAGTGATGAAACCAGGCTAGATGGTTCATGCGGCTACATCACCAACAGTGAAATCAATAAGCGTGTTGTCATCGAGCTGAGTGCCGAGATGCAGGTTGTTTGTAGAGCGGATTAACATGGCTAACCAGCCCACCCAGCCCTAGAATGTTCAAATAATGGGTTGCATGGTTTTAGTTTTTTCATTGTTGAAGAAACAAAGCGTGAAGTGGGAAAATGATAAAAGCAGAGACGAGTCACATTCTGAAGTATTCGCTACGGCTAACCCCCTAGTACAGTCGTTAATTCATTGAATTCAAGCTATTATTTTTATACTAATCAGGTAAATTAATTTACAATAGTGATGTTTAAACAACATTAATGATGATTATAATGACAAATGATAAACCGTGGCTAGCGCAATACCCTGAGGATGTGCCTACAACAATAGATTCAAGTATGTATAACAATATCAATGATTTGTTTAAAGAGTCTTTTAGTGCACATGCTAAAAAAGCTGCATATATTAATATGGGACATAGTTTGTCCTACCAAGATCTTGAAAGTAAAAGTAACGCTTTTGCTGCTTATCTACAATCTGAACTAAAAATGAAAAAAGGCGAACGAATCGCCTTGATGATGCCTAATTTATTGCAATATCCCATCACTATTTTAGGAGCATTAAAAGCAGGGCTCATTATTGTAAATGTTAATCCGCTTTATACCCCTCGAGAGTTAAAACATCAATTACGGGACTCAGGGGCCAGTGCTATTGTTGCCGTAACAAATTTTGGTAATAACCTTCAGCAAATACTGGATGAGACTAACATTAAGCATGTTATTTTAACCAAAATTGGCGATGAGTTAGCAATTCATAAGCGTACATTGGTTAACTTTATTATTAAACATGTCAAAAAAATAGTGCCTAAATATCATATTCCCGGTGCTATTTCATTGCGTAGAGCGTTAACCGATGGCAAGAAACTTCCCTTTATTGAGCCTCAAATATCAGGAGATGATTTAGCGTATCTCCAATATACAGGCGGAACGACGGGTCTTGCGAAAGGGGCAATGCTTACTCATAACAATATTATTGCTAATGTTCTGCAGGTTCATGCTCATTTTGGCCCAAGAACTTTATATGATAAGGAATATGCTGTAACCCCACTTCCGCTTTATCATATTTTTGCCAATTCAGTGAGTATGATGTTTATGCTTTTTGTCGGAGCAACAAATTTACTCATTACTAACCCAAGAGATATAGATGGTTTTGTCGCCGATTTAAGTAAATATCCCTTCACAATGGTTTTTGGTTTAAATACACTTTTTAATGGTTTAAACAATCATGATGGTTTTCAAGCATTAGATTTTAGTCACGCTCGTTTTACTATTGCAGGTGGAATGCCGACGCAGAAACATATTGCAGATCGTTGGCAAGAGCTCACTGGAATGCCGGTCATAGAAGGTTATGGTTTAACTGAATGTTCTCCAGTGGTCGCTGCCGGTACTCATCAACAACAATCATTCATTTCTTCAATTGGTGTTCCTTTACCCAGCACTGAACTGCGTATTGTTAATGATAAAAATGAACCTTTAGGTCCCAATCAAATTGGTGAAATCCAAATTAGGGGGCCCCAAGTGATGAAAGGCTATTGGCAACAAGAAGCCGAAACCAATACTGTAATGCATGCTGGTGGTTGGTTAAGCTCTGGCGATATAGGAAGAATGGATGACGATGGCATTTTTTATATTGAAGACCGTAAAAAAGATATGATTCTAGTGTCGGGATTTAATGTTTTCCCTACTGAAATTGAAGCCGTTGCAACACTTCACCCTCACATCATAGAAGCTGCGGCGATTGGTATTCCTGATGACGTCACAGGAGAAAAAGTTAAATTATTTATTGTACGCAAAGGTGATGTGACCGTTGATGAAATAAAAAAACATTGTCGAAAATATCTTACTGGTTATAAAAATCCAAGAATAATCGAATTTAGAGATGAATTGCCAAAATCAAATGTTGGCAAAATTTTACGTCGAGAATTGCGAGATTCATAAGATCTATTCTAAGCATATCCAACCTATTTGGCCGGTGCAGGGGGAACCTTGTGATTGTTAGTCTGATTTCGGCGAAGCGCCACGACGTTAGTGACCATAGGCCTTACCATAGTTGAAACAAACTGCGGGGCACAAATCAGTTACGCGTGTTAACACTTACAGTGGCCACACCCAAAGCAGCATAGGAAGACTGATGCCGATCACAAGCAGTTCTAGCGGTATGCCTAGCTTCCAATAATCACCAAAACCAAAGCCTCCAGGCCCTAAAATCAAGGTGTTGTTTTGGTGACCTATGGGAGTGAGAAAAGCACAAGATGCACCGATGGCTACCGCCATTAGAAAGGGATCTGAGCTGACATCAAGCGCTGCTGCGGTAGCAATGGCTATGGGGCACATCACGGCCGCGGTTGCGGTGTTGTTCATTAAGTCAGAGAGAAACATACTGGTGACCAGAATGAGCGTCAACCCAAACACAGCATTACCTTGAGCCATGTTGTCGAGTAAGAACCGCGCCATAAGGTCGGCTGTACCGCTGGACTCCATTGCTCCGGCCACAGGGATTAGGGCCCCAAGAAGTACAATCACTGGCCAGTCGATAGCATTGTACACAGAGCGTGGTGGCACGGTTCGCAATACCATAGAGGCGAGTACACCAAGAGAAAATGATATTGCTGCCGGAAGTAAACCAAAGGCTGCAGCGCCAACGGCTAAAGTCATAATAATTCCTGCTTCCCAGGCTTTACGTTTGCTTGGTATGCGCAGCTCTCGTTTGGCTAGGAGGACACAGTTGTTATCACTTGCAAATTCAGAGATAGCTTCGGGAGGGCCTTGCATCAATAGCAGGTCGCCTGAACGAAAAGGCCTTGAGCGTAATCGTGACAATGAAGGTTTACCATAGCGTGACACTGCCAACAGGTTCATGCCGTAGCGCGTACGTAACATGATATCGGTGGCCGAACGTCCAAGTAACGGAGACCCAGGTAACACTGACAGTTCCATAAACACAGTATGGTCTGAGGATTTGGCTTGATCTTGTGCTTTACTCTTGTTTATCGCTCCATCAGCATCATCTTTTGTGTCATTTTCTGGGTTGTCTGCTGCGTTATTAGCCTTGTCCGATTCGGCTTCTTCTTGCTCAATTGCCTCCTCAAGCTCTAAGCCTAATGTAGAGAGTACAACCGCCAGTGATTTAGCTTCAGCCTCGATGACGAGAATGTCGCCAACACGAACCCTACGCCAAGCACTGGGTGCCATTATACGGACATCATTGTGAACCATACCGATGATCTGGGCATCGATCTCATCGATCATTTTATCAATATCGCGCAGGCTCATGCCTGCAATTTTACTGTTTTCGAGTACGCGGGCTTCGGTTATATAAGCCTCTGATTCAAAGCCTTTTACCCCAGACTGCTTACGAGCAGGCACCAGTCGCCAGCCTATCAGAGTGATAAAGCCGACACCCGCAGCGGCAACTGCGAGCCCGACCGGGAGAAAGTCGAACATGGCGAAGCTACCTGTGCCAGTCTGGTCACGAAAACTTGAAACTATCAGGTTAGGAGGTGTGCCTATCATTGTCGTCATGCCGCCGAGAATCGTGCTAAACGCTAGCGGCATTAAAAGTTGCCCTGGCGCCAGGTTTAGGCGACCAGCGAGTTGCACGGCAACAGGCATTAACAGCGCCATCGCGCCGACATTGTTCATAAAACCGGAAAGCACCGCACCTAGTGCGCAAAGCGTTGCCATACTAAGAAACACGCCGGCACGAGCAGGCAGTACGGCACGCGATAGCGCATCGACAGCCCCAGAGGTTTGCAGACCTCGACTGAGTACAAGAACGCAAGCCACAGTAACTACGGCAGGGTGACTAAAGCCAATAAAAGCGTCACCCGATGGCACTAGCCCAGTGAGTACGCACGCCGCCAGCGAACAGATAGCCACCATGTCGTGGCGCCAACGCCCCCATAGGAACAGGCCCACGGTAGCGAACAAGATCAGCAGAATTAATAGTTGGTCGTTTGTCATAAACGCTGCTGAAAATTGATTGTTAGAGTCTTAGAGCAACAAGTCCGTTGTGCCCGAGGGTTACGACAATATCCACTTAGTTGTTTCAATGCTTTGTCTCCGTGCCGACTAAAATGACAATTACATTGATTATAATCTACTCAGCCAAATTCGCAGGCAATCAAAGATAATAAGTTAATGGATACCAAGGTTATTTTGTCAATTAACTGGTATAGCCATAGCTCAAGCTATAGTGCAATCACAAGCTTTAGTGGGTTAAGTTGGTCTTAGTTTCAAATGTCCAAATTCAGCTTTTAACTTTGAACTTTGAACTTGAATTTGAGGCCGTTGAAGGCTTTTTACAAAAGAATACGTGAGCTGACCATGACCTTTCACGCATATCTGACCATAAGGATATGGGAAATGCCATTCTGCTGTCGGGAACATCATTGACCATACCACCACGATATTTGTGGTCGTAAGGCATAAGTACAAAGCATAAAGAAACACCTGGATCCCGGCTCAAAAGCATTGCCGGGACGACGAGAAGGGGGTTAACAGGTTTTGGCCTAAAACGAGTAAGTCTTAGTTTTAGTTTTAGTCTTAGTTTTCAAAAGTCCAAATTCAGCTTTGAACTTTGAACTTGAGGTCGTTGAAGGCTTTTTTGCAAAAGAATACGTGAGCTGGCCATGACCTTTCACGCATATCTGGCCGATAACGATATTTGTGGTCGTAAGGCATAACTACAAAGCATAAAGAAACACCTGGATCCCGGGTCAAAAGCATTGCCGGGACGACGAGAAGGGGGTTAACAAGTTTTGGCCTAAAACGAGTTGGTTTTAGTTTTAGTTTTCAAATGTCCAAATTCAACTTTTAACTTTTAACTTTGAACTTGAGGTCGTTGAAGGCTTTTTAAAAAAGAATACGGAGCTAGCCATGACCTTTCACGCATATCTGGCCGATTAGAATATTTGTGGTCGTAAGGCATAACTACAAAGCATAAAGAAACACCTGGATCCCGGCTCAAAAGCATTGCCGGGACGACGAGAAGGGGGTTAACAAGTTTTGGGCTAAAACGAGTTAGTTTTAGTTTTAGTTTTCAAATGTCCAAATTCAACTCTGTTCACAAATAATAGAACAAGTACTCAGCCAACAACCGCTTTATGTATTATCCCATTGATGGCAAAACGCGATAAAGCTTTTCAGCAACGGGCTGTGGTACTTGTCTTTGTGCACCACTAGCCAAAAGGGGCGTTGCCAATTGAGCGTATTATTATTGTGAGGTAATTGCAGTTGAGTGACTCGGCCATCGTTAATGGCGTACTGTGCGGCTAACGTCGATAAACACCCTAAACCTAATCCTGCCGCGACACTGTTAATGAGCGCTTCAGTGGTATTGAGCTCAAACACTTCATGCCAAGCCTCAATGTGCGGTGCAATAGTGCGTAAAAAAAACTCTCTCGAGCCTGAGCCTGCCTCACGTAATACCCATTCACTGTGTTCTAAATTGGTAAATGTACAGGGTGTTTGTTGGCTTATGGCTAAATGAGGCGCGGCAATAATGCACATTTGGTCGTGGCTAAACTGATGGGCAACTAATTCTGGGTGATGGCTTTTACCTTCAATAAGGCCAATGTCTAGCTCGTAGTCGAGCAGCTTTTGGCAAATTAGTCGTGAATTTGAAATCACCACGCTTTGCGAATAATGCTGTGATTGTTGCCTAAATTGGCTCAGCAACCCGGGAACCACATGATTACCAACAGTATCACTGGCACCTATTTTCAATTGACCTGAAAAAGCGTGGTCTGCATCAAACAATTGGCTGATGTTATTTGCTCTACTAAGCAGCTCATCAGCAAGTGGTAATAGCTTGTGACCTTCTTGATTGAGAATTAATCGGTTATTGACCCGGTCAAATAGCGGATGGCCTAGCTGCTTTTCTAATTCAGCGAGCGCCATACTCACTGCCGCCTTAGACAAATACAAGGCTTCGGCTGCGGCCGTTAAGGTGTTGTGCTGGGTAATGCTGCTAAACACATTAAGTTGTTTGAGTGAGATATTCATAATAGTGATTTAGGTAAATGATAGTGGATTAATCGTTTAGTTTTTCTGAACATGTGTTTTGTATAATTGGATATATATAAACAAAGTGCAAGCGTAATATAGCGGTATGTCTCGTACAGAGCCGTTGAGGTTGTTATGGTAAACAGAGTAAAACGAAAAATAGTGGGCGTACCTACACCCATGGCCGGGCTAGCGTTAGGCATCGCCAGTTTAGGCTGGAGCTGGGAAAATGCCGTTGATTTACAGCACTATGGCCAGTGGATTAGTGCCGCGATTGCCAGTGTATTGTTACTGATATTAGCCAGTAAGTTTGTCTTACATCATGATTTATTGCGCCAGGATGTTGCTCATCCGGTGGTGGGCAGTGTGGTGCCGACTTTTGCGATGGCATTAATGGTAGTATCTAACTCGCTAGGTTATGCCTCAGCCATGGCAGGTGATTTATTGTGGTGCTTTGCGGTCATACTGCACATCAGCTTTTTAGTCGGGTTTATTTATCATCGCAGCCAGTACTTTAGCTTACCTCAAATGGTGCCAAGCTGGTTTATTCCGCCGATTGGTATTGTGGTCGCAGACGTGTCTTTTTCAGGTAATGCGCATTTATTGTGGATAGCCGATAGCGCGTTGATCTTTGGCATGTTGAGTTATGCCGTGATGTTACCCATGATGATTTATCGACTTATTTTTACTGAGCAAATCCCTGATGCAGCTAAGCCGACATTAGCCGTTTTAGCCGCACCAGCAAGTTTATCGTTAGCAGGGTACTTAACTATTAGCTCGCAGCCGTCGCCAGTGATTATTGGTTTGCTATTTGGCATTGGCGTGTTGATGACCAGCATTATTTATTTATCATTTTTCAAACTGATGCGTTTACCGTTTAGTCCTGGTTATGCTGCATTTACCTTCCCGATGGTGATTGGGGCCACAGCATTATTTAAAGTAGCAGCCTGGATGCAAAGCATGGATGTTGGCGCTGAATATATTGCCCAGGTGCGAGGTTTAGCTGAGTTTGAATTGGTTGTTGCGACTGCGGTTGTCAGTTATGTTTGTGTGCGTTATTTACATTTTTATCAGCCCAGAAGATTAGTTTCAGCATAAGTGAGCCGTCATGACCCCAGCAATTGATATGGCCAAAAAGCACAAGATTGATTTTAAGGTGCACGAGTATCAGCATGATGCCAGTAATGAGTCCTATGGCCTGGAAGCTGCGCAAAAATTGGCTTTACCAGCCGAGCAAGTATTTAAAACTCTGGTGGTGAGCCTTGATAATCAAACATTGGCGGTGGCAGTTGTGCCAGTGTCTTCGATGTTGAGCATGAAGTTAATGGCCAAAGCGGCGGGCGCTAAAAAAGCCCATATGGCAGAGGCGGCAGCGGTTGAGCGCTCCAGCGGTTATGTGCTTGGCGGCGTCAGTCCGCTAGGGCAAAAAAGACGCTTAGCGACAGTGATTGACGCTTCTGCGCAGCAGTTTGAGCACATTTATGTCAGTGCCGGTAAAAGAGGGTTAGATATTTCGCTTAACCCCGATGATTTACAGCGTCTACTCAATGCGACATTTGCCGATATTTGCGCCTAATAAAAAAGCGATATACCTCTGAGGATATATCGCTTGGTTCGTGTACACCTTCAATAAAAAGCGCATTACTGATTTATTCTGGCCTTAAACTCTGCTTGAGTTTGTGGGGTTGCTTTTTGGTACCAGTAATCGAGCATGTTAGACACTTCGGCCTGATTTGGCTGTTCAGCGCTGTTGTTCACAACTGGAGCGACACCTTCAGGTTGAGCATCGGTTATGGCTAACGCGACTGGTGCTGTTGTGACCACTGAATTGGCCGGTTTGTTTAACATTTCGGGCGCAACTGCCGGCGCATTCACTTTAGCTGCACGCCATGTAGCTGGGTTGGCTGCGGCGTTGTATTTAGCGATTTCTTGTTCAAAATCGCGACCAAGCTGCAAGCCCTTTTTCATTAACTTGTCTTGAGTGAATTCAACCGCATTACCAGCCTGGTCGGTTAATGTCAGTGTGGGTGAGTCATTAAACTGTGCAGCACTGCTTTTGCTGCGGATGCTGGGCAGTGTTAATTGATAGTCTTGATCGCTGGCAGCAAAACGTAAAATAATCACATCTGAGCTAAAGCTATGCTGACTGCCTTGATCTCTAAAGCGGGCATGATAGCGAAAGGCGATTTGCTGTAGAGCTTGTGGGGTATTGATGTCTAACGTGACCTGTTGCTGCTCAGTCGCGACACCATTGACTAATACTGTATTGGCATTGTTAGGTAGCTGTAAGCTGGCAGCCACACTGCTGTGGCAAAACATGTATGTGGCTAAGCACAGTGCAGTATAAATGATTAAACGCATAAACGTTTCCTATGATAATAATTAGCAGATGCTGTGTTCAGCAGCGTTATAACGGCTGCTCGTCTGCAAATTTGGGGCGGTATTGTTCAGGTAACTCAAAGACCTTGGGTTTACCGCTTAACGGGCAAACAAACGTAAAGTAACACGAGGTTAATTTAAGATCGGGCGCAGTGTTATCGGCATCACCGTGTAATCGGTCGCCCACCACCGGATGGCCTAAACTGGCCATATGAATGCGAATTTGATGCTTGCGCCCCGTGTCGATTTTTACCTGAACTTTAGATTGATTGAGCCCTGAATGATAGGTGATTAATTTTGCATGAGACAGCGCAGGCTTGTTGTCGACAGGGGTGTCAATTTGCACCGTTTCACTAGAGAATTTACCATGAACAATCACCTGGTAGTGTTTTTCTAATGCGCGAGTTTCAAATAATTTAGCGATGGCGGCAGTGGCTTTTTTACTGTGCCCGAGAATTAATAATCCAGTGGCGGCACGGTCAAGGCGATGAATAATAAAGGCATTGCGCTGTGGCTGCATGTTTAGTTCAGCAAAGCGATTCATGGTGGTGTGGTCGCTCCACTTTGAGCCTTGGCAGCGCATACCGTAAGGCTTGTACCACACACTGTAGTCAGTCTCGTCAAACAACAACTCTGCCGGTGCTACCAGTTCATTAAGAATATGCTGATTGTAGTAAAGGTGCAGCTTATCGCCGGGTTGCAAGGGCTTTTTAGCCCGCCTAATTCGATTGGTTTGTTTGCCGTGAGTATGCCAAACCGCGCCTTTTTGCATGGCATCTTTTAATACTTGCTTACCTAAACCACTTGCTTGTGCCAGCAGATTAATTGCATCAGTACTGTGCTCAAGCACATCAATATGGTATTCGGTTTTATCGGTCATTAATTGGGTTAACTCTTACAATCAGGATATTTAGCATCGATTACACTAAATGTTACCTTATTTACTGCTTCATTGTTAATTTACCTCACTCAGATTGATGAAACTTTCTCTACAGTTACGTATCATCTGTCGTAAAGTTGTTTTAGCATAATGCGATAAAACAACATTGCAATCGGAGTAGGCAATTTGGAACACATCGTCTGGGATTTTGACCCTATATTAGTTTCGTTTATGGGCTTAACTGTACATTGGTATGGTGCACTTTTTGCGTTAGCGATTGCCACTGGTTTTCAGGTGATGAAACGGATTTATACAAAAGAGGGGCTTGATGTTGAGTCGTTAGATAATCTTTTGGTGTATTGCGTTGTGGGCATTATTGTTGGTGCTCGTTTAGCCCACTGTGTTTTTTATGACCCTGGATATTATTTTGCGAATCCGCTTAAAATTCTGGCCATTTGGGAAGGTGGTTTAGCTAGTCATGGCGGTGGTTTAGGTGCCATATTGGCCTTGTATTATTACCAACGTAAAGTGAAGTTGCCGTTTTTGTTTTTGCTTGATCGTCTAGCCATTGCAACAGCAATATTTGGCTTTTTTGTGCGCATGGCTAACTTTGCTAACTCTGAAATTTTAGGTGAGCCAACCACTCAACCTTGGGGCATTATTTTTAAACGGATTGATATGTTGCCGCGCCACCCGGCGCAGCTGTATGAGTCAATTGCGTATTTATTGATTTTTATCGGCCTTTACGCCATTTACAAATACACCAATATGAAGCAAAAACACGGTGCCATTTTTGGGGTGTTTTTAGTGTCTGTATTTAGTGCGCGTATTGCGATAGAAAGCGTTAAAGTCAGCCAGGCGGCTTACCATGAGTCGATGTTAAGTGCTGGCCAATGGTTAAGTTTGCCATTTTTACTGACAGGTGTAGTGTTGTTAGTGATGGCTTATCGTAAACAACGCTAACCGATGAACATAGTTAATAAAACGTCCTAGTGCAGCTGCACTAGGACGTTTTTTTATATTAGCTGTTTTAAGATGGGAGTATTACATCCCAGCAGGTAAATACTTAAATCGCTTCATTTGTTCGTAATGGGTATCAACAATGCGTTTGACTTGCTCTGGAGTGAGCAGTGATTGCCATTGATGTTTACCGCCTTTCCTAAAGAAAGCATTAGCATTTTCATGCTTTTCAACAAATCCACGTTTGGCTTCCTGAGCTTTTAATTGCGCAAATGATGAATGCTTAATGGCATTTTTAAGCCTTGTAGGATCTTTCTTTAAGCCTAAAAATGACTCAACTTTGCGGAAGACTTTTTTAGGGTCATCTAGCATGTCTTCATAACGTAAAATGAGCTTTGAGGTATCATCGCTTGTCCAGCTCGATACATGCATCGACCACGAGGTAATAATTTGCGGCACATGCGGCGCCTCGTTGGGGGTACCTGTCATTTCTTCTGCCATGTAGGCAATGGCTTCATCGATGGTGTAATCAAAGTAATTAGCCATCGAAATCACCACATCGAGTGGATTACGCACCACATAAATCGCCCCAGAGGTAACTGAAGAGTTATGTAATGGTTGGCCGTTGTACTCGCCTAAATAATTATGGGTTTTAACAAAGGTGGTGCCTTGAGCCTGATGCGCAATATCTGCTTGCACTTGAGGGCGTAAAACACTGACTTCTTCTAAGGTCAGCTCTGTGGTTGCGGCTTTATCTTTAGGTAAATAAGCTTGATAACGATGCGCTGCAGATTCGGCAGTCGAAATGGTGTGCATGGTATTAATGTCGATAGGCTGATCTTGATTTTGAATGTAGTTCTCTAAAAAAGCGCGTACCCAAGTGTTACCCGATTTAGGGTAAGAGGCCACCCAAAGTATGTTTCCCATTCGTAATCCTTTGTTGTTATTTTTACGTCTTTCAATGTGGTTAAAACTACCGATAATTCAGCAAAATGGCAAGTTTAGTGCGTAACGGGTAAGAGTTAACCGTGCCGATACTATCGCTTATTTAGCGAAAAATAATACTCCACTTTACTGTGAGTAATATATGGATGTAACATTGTTGTTAAATGCGTTTGAATGATGAACGTTATGGCGTTATATCGAACTATTAATTAGGAGAGGGTAAATGGATTTTAATGCAACCTTGGTCGGCCAGTTGATTATTGTTTTTGCATTAGTGATGGGCTGTATTTGTTATTACTTAGGTCGTCGTAAAACACAATCGCCGATTTTAGCCGGTGTGATTGGTGCAGGGTTATCGATAGTGCCTATTTTAGGGTTGGTTTACCTTGTTGTGCTTGTGCTAAAAAAAGATATCGAGAACGCACCAACAGTGGTTAATGGATAAGCGCTAATCGTTTACATAATGATTAACGGTAACGTGATACAAAATGCCTCGCCTAATTAGGACGAGGCATTTTTCGTTCATAATTAAAACTATGCCACTGTAAGCGTTTGTTGTGACTTTTCCGCTTTAACTGAACACACCTTAAACTCAGGGATTTTTGCAATGGGATCTAATGCATTAATCGTCAGTTTGTTCGCGGCAGATTCGGCAAAGTGGAAGGGTAAAAATAATACTCCGACTTGCGCTCGTTTAGTGACAAAAGCCGCGATTTCAATGGTGCCTCGGCGTGTACTGAGGGTTAACATATCACCGTTTTTCACCCCAAGTTGCTCGGCATCATATACCGAAATCATCACTCTTGGCGCCCCTTTAATATCAAGTTCAGGGGTTTTTCGGGTCATGGTACCGGTATGGAACTGCTCCAATAAACGCCCTGTAGATAAGATTAGTGGGTAATCACTATCAGGCATTTCAGCCGGGAATAGATAACTGACAGGGATCATTCGGCCTTTACCGCGTAAAAAGGTTTCGCTATGTAAAACCGGTGTGCCGGGATGGTTTTCATCAAAACATGGCCACTGTAAACCATCCACTTTATGCTCAAGACGCTCCCAGGTTAAGCCTTGATACTGTGGGGTAACCTGGTTGATTTCTTGCCAAATATCGTTGGCACTTTGATATTGCCAGTTGGCATCGAGTTTATTAGCGATCATTTGGATGACCTTCCAGTCGACCATTGCATCACCTGGTGGGGTTAATGCCACCCGAAGTTGTTGTACTCGGCGTTCGGTGTTGGTGAAGTGCCCTTGTTTTTCTGCAAAGGCGCTGGCAGGCAGTACCACATGTGCCATTTGGGCGGTTTCGGTTAAGAAAATATCTTGCACGACCATAAAGTTAATTTTTTTAAGTGCGGCAATCACATGGGCCTGATCTGGGTCGCTCAGCACTGGGTTTTCACCCAATATATACAAGGCATCGATTTTATTTTTGACGATGGCATGCATGATTTCTGTAGCGGCATAGCCGGGTGTCGCAGGCAATGAGCTGTTACCCCATGCATGGGCAAATTTGGCGTTATTGGCGGGGTTATTGATTTTTTGATAACCCGGATAAAAATCGGGCAAGGCGCCCATATCACAGGCGCCTTGCACGTTGCTTTGGCCACGCAGTGGGTTTAATCCGCCGCCGACCACGCCGATGTTGCCACAGAGTAATTGTAAATTAGAGGTCGAAACCACGTTGTCATAGCCGGTAGTATGTTGGGTAATCCCCATTGCATAGTACATGGCTGTTTTAGTTGCGGTACCAATCATTTTTGCCATCGCGGCAATGTCTTCAGCACTGACACCGGTAAGTAACGCCGCATTTTTTAGATTGTAAACAGGTTTGAGTACTTCTTGCTTAAGCAATTCGTAATATTCAACCCGATTATCAATGTAATCTTGGTCTTGCCAATTATTGAGAATAATTTGCTGCATGATAGCGTTGAGCAGCATCACGTCTGTGCCGGGTTTATGGGAGACATAGAGCGTGGCGCTGTCTGCTATGGTGGTTTTTTTAGGGTCTGCGACAATTAAGCGCGCACCATGTTGGCTGACTGCACGTTTAATGTGCGAAGCAATAATTGGGTGAGCGCTGGTGGTATCTGAGCCGATAATAAAAATAACATCAGACTCTTTTATGCTTGGAATATCATTGGTCATCGCGCCGCCGCCAATGGTATCGAATAAGCCTGCAACCGATGACGAATGACACAATCTTGCGCAGTGATCGATGCTGTTAGTACCCATAATGCTGCGGGTAAACTTTTGCATTAAATAGTTTTCTTCGTTGGTGCATTTTGCAGACGATAACGCAGCAAATTTACTTGGCCCAGCAGCCTCTTTAATGGGCTTAAGTTGCTCGGCAATGTAGTTAATTGCTTCGCTCCAGCTTGCCGGCTGTAACTGGCCATTTTTACGGATTAACGGCGTGGTAAGACGCTTAGGGCTGTTTAAAAAGTCAAAACCAGAGCGACCTTTTACGCATAACATCCCTTCATTAACCAGTGAGTCGCTGTCGCCACTGACGCGCATAACGCGGTTTTTGGTTTGATCGACATGTAACTCAACCCGGCAACCGACACCACAATAAGTGCACACCGTTGAGGTTTTGGTTAGCGCTCGGTGTGTGCCTTGGGTTTTATCTCTGGCGTCGACTAATGCACCCGTTGGGCACACTTGCACACAGTTACCACACTGCACACAATCACTGTCGTTCATTGATGCGCTAAAGCCGACACGCGGTGCATTTCGGCGACTGTCTGTTGTGCCTGCTGCATCGGGGAGTGCTTGGTAACTATTGGGCGCAAAACTAATCACATTATGACCACTTTGCTGGTGGCAAGCTTCAACACAGGCACCGCAACTGATGCAACGATTGGCGTCAAAGGTGATAAACGGGGCGCTATTATCGACTTTAAATTTACGGGCGCGGGGCTGTTCAATACTATTGCTATCGACTTTATATTCGGTGGCATAGTCGCGTAATTTACAGTCGGTGTTGGCCTGGCAGGCACATTCTAGGCAGCGCATGGCTTCTTGCATTGCTTTGTCTGGTTTAAAGCCGAGCTCAACTTCTGCAAAGTTAACCGTGCGTGTGAGCTGGTTGAGCTCGGGCATTTTTAATCGCGGACGTCTGGCGGTGTCTGGGTATAATTCGGGGTATGTGTTTGCCGCTAACGAGGCGGTTTTTTTGGCTTTGCGTGAGTTAAATTGTTGTGGTTCTAAATGACAGGTTAAGCCTTCTTTAAGTAAACCTTCAATGGCTTCAGCGGCTTTGCGACCATCAGCAACCGCGGCTACAGCTGTGCCAGGGCCGGTGCGTGAATCACCAATAACAAACAGTTTTTCAACCCCAGCAGACATGGTTTGCTCACACCCCAAGAACGTGTGCCAGCGGCTGAGAGCTATGTGGCCTGTGTCTATTTGATTTCCGGGTTGCTCTAAAAAGTCTAAATCGACTTGTTGAGATACCGCAGGGATCACGGTGTCGAAGGCTTCTTCAAAGGTTTCGCCAGTGGCTTTAGGCGAACGTCGACCAGAGGAGTCAGGCTCACCCAATGCCATTTTGGCAAAGGTGACAGAGCTGACGCGGCCCTGGCTGTCGCTGTGGTTTTCAATTGGGTTAGTGAGAAAATGGAACTTAACCCCTTCAACTTCAGCTTCGTGGATTTCGTAGGGTTCGGCGGGCATGTCTTCGCGACTACGGCGATAGATTAAGGTGACATCGGCGCCATCTCTTAGGGCGGTGCGGGCACAATCGATAGCGGTATTACCGCCACCAATGACGGCCACTTTTTTACCCGTGATTAACTTTTTGTCGGTGCAATAATCACGTAAGTAATCGACACCTAAATAGCAGCCTTGTAAGTCGCTACCTGGGTAGTTCATTGGCACAGCTTTTTGCGCGCCAATCGCTAGACATACCGCATCGTAATTAGCCACTAACTCGGTTAAGTTAGTATCGCGCCCCAATGCACAGCTAGTATTAATCTTAAGGCCATTGCGAGTCAGCAGTTCAATTTCTTTATCTAAAATTGCTTTAGGTAAACGGTACTCGGGAATACCATAACGTAACCAACCACCGGCTTTTGGGGCAGACTCCATAATGGTGACATCGTGGCCGTTATTTGACAGGTAATACCCAGCGGTTAAGCCTGCTGGGCCGCTACCAATAATGGCGACGCGTTTGTTAGTCGCGGGTGCTTTGGGTGGTACGTAAGACTCGAGATCATTTAAGTCTAAATCAGCAGCGTGACGCTTTAGCTGCCTAATGGCAACAGGTTCATCAACCAGACCTCGGCGACATTCTGCTTCACAAAATGCTGGGCAAACACGGCCAATCGATAAAGGTAAAGGTAAGGTTTGTTTGATGACTTTAACGGCTTCATGATGGTCACCTTTACCAATGTGGTAAAGATAAGATTGCACATCTACACCTGCTGGACAGGCGGTTTGGCATGGTGCTTCACAGTCGGCAAAGTGGTCGCTTAAGATGTCGTTCAGTGCTTGCTGGCGCACTTTACTTAAATAGCTCGACTGGGTAATCACATCTAAGCCTGTTTCTAGAGCGGTTTCACATGCACGAGCACAGCGTAAACTCCCGTCATGGTTTTTGATTTGTACCTGGCACAAGTTACAGTGCTGTTTGGCTTGATTGTGGGAAAAGTCACACAAGCTAGGGATGTTAATACCAGCATCTGTGGCGGCTTTGAGTAAGCTATCTGCTTGAGGCAGAGATAGGGTTACGCCGTCTATGGTGATGTCAATCATTACAAAGCCTTTTAAGTCTGCATTAAATGGGGCGTACAAGCTGGACGTTATTCGGTTATAACTGCAAAAAGCGGAGATTTTTAGCGTGGATATGCTGCTCTGCAGGTTGCGTTTGATAACCTTGGTGTTGCTTCTGCACCCACTGTTGATAATTTCAGTTTAATTGGCTAGGGGATGTTCGGACGTGATTTAGATCATTTTTGTGGTAATTAAAAAGCATGTTTGAATTTATTTCATATTTAACATTGTGTTATGAATATGAAAATAGCGATGGTAAGACCTGTTGAAGCGTTTTTTTTCGCCATTGTTTATGATTATGGACAGCAAAATGGCCGATTTATGTTGTTTAAACAGGCACAGACAGAGGTAACGTGCTCGCCCAGTTAGGCTCTGTCTGTACGTGTTACTGTGTTACTTAACTCGAGCTCAGGTTACTTAAGCCTGAATATTGCTTCGACTCTGTCGCTAACAGTCACTTGGCCTTGTTGATAAGTTTGCGCCACGTCGGCATTTATTTTCATGCTGGCGCGGTACATTTCTGGCTGATGAGATTGAGTTGGAAAATATCTCACCTGCCATACCCCGGCCACTTGCTCACCAAATCCCTTGGCTAATGATTCTGCTTTTTGCTTAGCATCTTTAATGGCGGCCTGACGAGCTTGAGCCATCATGTCGGCTTCTTTACTCGATTTAAGCTCAATATTATTCACCTGATTAAGCCCATCAATTAACGCGCTGTCGAGCAGTTCGTTGAGCATATTAAGGTTCATTACGGTCACAGTGATTTGTCGATTAGCACTGTAACCGGTCAATGTTTTTGGCTCATTTTGTACATATCGATATTGTGGATTGAGCTGAAGATTGGCGGTTTGGATGTGCTTTTTATCAATACCAGCCTCAAGTAAACGCTGTCTGAACTGACTCACGGCTTCGTCGGCTTCATCTTTGGCCGACTTTGCATTGGCCGCTTCAATTGATACCGCAACGCTAATAATCGCCATGTCGGCTTTTGCTTCAATAGTACTGGTGCCTACGGTTTCAATATGGGCAAAGCTTAATTCGGCCGCTTGCACTGTCGCTAAACTGCTGGTGGCGGTTAAGGCAAAAAATGTGCTTGAAATTAAGCTGTTGAGTAATAGTTTATTCATTAATAACTCCGCGGTTTCTTATTACTAGCTCAGGTGTGTACGCTTATGTTGATTAAAAGCGTGCTGCTAATCTGTGTAAACGTGGCAAAACCTAAAAAGGGTTTTATTTTTTATTTGCAGTGGGTGTATGGAAAATCTGCGCTGAAATATCAAGCAGCTTTTGTCGTATCCATTGGTTAACCGGATCGTCATCGGCTTGTTTGTGCCAATACATGTGTACCGCTAGATCGGGCACTTCAAACGGTAAGGGCGATACCACAATAGGCATAGATTGTTGCAGCAACATGGCATAACTATTCGGCATGGTCATGATCATGTCTGACTGGCTCACCACATTAATAGCAGCAAAGTAGTGTTCGCAGCGCAGGGCAATATTACGGGTAATGCCCTGAGTCGCGAGCGCCATGTCGACAGTGTCGATGGTAAAATCTTTTAAGCTGACTAATGCATGTGATGCGTTGGCGTAATTGTCTAGGGTGAGTTGCTGCAATATGGGGTGATGTTGGCGACACACCAGTGAAAACGGTTCGTGGCAAATTAAGCTGCTGCGAATGTCTTTATGGGTAGGCATAAGCACATCTATCACAATGTCTAAGGTTTGTTGCGCCAATGATGGCTCAAGCTCAACGCGCTTTATTTGGCGGCTATTTAAGGTTAGATTTGGCGTATTGTTGAGCAAGTCGGGTACCAAAACGGGAAAGAACATTGACTCTAATATGTCGCGTAATCCGAGTTTTATTTCTCGTTTATGTTGTTGAATGTCGAAAGTGGCAGGTTTCGAAAGAGTGTTATCTAACAAGTCCATTGCCTTTAATACATCTGGAATGATTTTTTGGCACAAGGGCGTTGGCAGCATTTTTCGGCCATTACGGGTAAATAATGGATCGTTAAACTTAGTGCGCAGCCGAGCGATAGCATGGCTTACAGCAGGTTGAGTTAAGTGCAATTTGCTGGCAGCGCCAGTGATGCTGCCTTGTTGATAGACCGTTGTTAGGATCAAAAAAAGGTTAAGATCCACCTTACTATGCAGCATATTAATAGTTATCTATGAGTTAGTATCATTTGAATTAATTTTAGGCTTGGTTAAATTAAAGTCAAACTAAACCAATAAAAGCAGACTCAACATGACGACATCACAAGAAGCATTACAAATTAAAAAAATGACTATCGGTACCGACAAATACCCAATGCCATTACCGCCTAAATTCGACACACCTCAACAGCAACAGCAGTATGAAAAACAGCGTTTAGCGGCTGCGTTTAGAGTGTTTGCCCATTATCGATTTGATGAAGGCTTAGCAGGCCACATTACCCTACGAGATTGTATTGACCCAGAAACCTTTTGGGTTAACCCATTGGCGGTACATTTCTCAAAAATTAGCGCGTCAGATTTGGTTCGTGTGGACCATAAAGGCAACATTATGGAGGGCAAACACCCCATTAATAATGCCGCGTTTGCGATTCATTCTCGTATTCATCACGCTCGCCCAGATGTGAATGCTGTTGCTCATGCCCATACAACTTACGGCCGTGCTTTTTCCTCGCTTGGCGAGTTACTAAAACCCATATCGCAAGATGCCTGTATGTTTTATGAAAACCACAGCATATTCGACACCTTTACCGGCGTGGTGGCTGACTTGTCTGAAGGCGATATGATTGCCGAGGCTTTGCAAGGTCATGCCGCGGTTATTCTACAAAATCATGGTTTATTAACCGTGGGTAAATCGGTTGATGCCGCGACGGCAAATTTTGTCATGCTAGACAGTTGTTGTCACAGTCAATTACTGGCACAAGCGGCCGGCGAACTTAAACTCATTGGCCATGATATTGCCACCAAAACCCGCCAAATGAATGGCTCAGATCTCGTGACCTGGGGCAACTTCCAACCTATGTATCAAGTGGTTCTAGCACAAGACAACAGCTTTTTAGATTAACCTGAACTTGGGATAAGGGATGAACTTATACTATTTAAAATCAAAATTTTATCTCTTCTCACTTTCAAGCTTTCATTTGTTCTGCTAACAAGGCGAATTGACGCGTCAATAGCTAGCCTATTGTCAGTCGATTCAACGCATTTAGCAGGGCAAAGGACTGTTCGAAAGGCGTTTATTATCCCGAGCTTAGGTTAGATTAGTCTCTAGCTTAATACCACTCTCGCTAAGCCGTTTGGCTTAGCGAGCAAGGATGCATCTATGACAGGTTCGATTATTACCGAAATACTGCTGCCGCTTGCGCTCGCCTTTATCATGTTTGGTATGGGGTTAAGCTTAACGCGATTTGATTTTTTACGCCTTTGGCAAACACCAGCACCCATTGTTACTGGATTTGTGGGGCAAATTATTGCACTGCCTTTACTCGCGTTGGGTATTTGTTTAGCCATGGAGTTATCGACACCCATGGCGATAGGTTTGATGATTTTGGCGGCATGCCCTGGGGGGACAACCTCTAATGTTGTGAGTCATTTAGCCAAAGCCAATTTAGCCTTGTCGGTGAGTCTTACCGCCATCAGCAGTATCGTATGTGTGTTTACCGCTCCTTTTGTGATTCAATTTGCGGTTGGCTATTTTGCCAATGGTGCTCCCATTGATGTGTCGTTAACCAGCATTTCATTAGGCTTGTTAGTGATAACGCTGCTGCCCATTGTGTTTGGCATGGTTGTACGCGGTTATTACAGAGAGTGGGCCATTAAGGTTGAAGTGTACTTTAGGCGGTTTGCATTAGTGTTTTTGTTATTGATGATAACTGGGGTTGTCATTCAAGAGCATGCCATAATTGTTGAAGCCTTTAACGAGGTATTTATTGCCTGCTTATTGCTAAATTTTGGTGCCATGTTAATTGGCGTGGTGAGTGCCAAGCTATTAAAACTGACACATAAAGATGGCTTAACTCTGGCGATTGAAATTGGTTTGCAAAACTCAACCATGGCGATGCTCATTTGCATCAGTTTATTGCAAATGCCCAGCTATGCTGTGGTTGCTGGCGTGTACAGTTTAACCATGTATTTAGGGGCTGGGCTGCTTATTGCGTATGCCAGCTATACTAGTAAACAAAATCTAGCCAATCACAATAGCGCATCAATGTAGCGCATCAATGAACATTAATTTAGTTGTCACATTAACTCCTTAAGTTGTTACATGCGATATTGGCTACCATGTTCGCATGTAACAACTAGGCCCAAGGATTAAAGTGACTGTTCTAGTTGATGAATTTGCGCCACGATAGCGCTATTCACTGGGGTTTTTACGCCGTACTTTTCACCTAATCGCACCACCGCACCGTTGATGTACTCAATTTCTGTTTTGCGTTTTGCTTGAATGTCTTCCCACATTGACGAACGGGCTTGCGGGTCAATGTCGAGCATCTGTTTCGCCAGCAAGGTAAATAGCATATTGGGTAACGATAGAATGACCGGCAACCACTTGGGTTTCACTTTAGTGTATTGATGTAATTCTATGTTTGCAGCTTGGCACACGTTGAGCCATTCGGTCATTGCCGCAGCGAGTTGACGACGGCAATCTCGTTGGCTCAGTTGTGTACGCCCAGCATGGGCATGAACTAATGAGGTGAAAGTCCTCTGTAGGAAGGTCACCGTTACTCTTATCAATTAGAGAATAACATACTGTTATTAAACGTTAACTACTAGCGAATGGCAAGGGCTTAATCGCGAGGTTAGGTCCGGAGGAAGCCGCTAGCAAATTTGCGAGCTGATGAACAAGAACATCATATGAGGCGTAGGCTAGAGGTGAGTTGGCACAAGACGACGAAACCACGTGATCTAATGGCCACCGTAAATGATGCAGCAGTGCAAAGAAAGTTCATGTTCTTATCTGGGGAGATCTGCTTAACACGCGATCGGTCATTAACCAGTAAGGCTCTGGTTTATAAGTGCCTTGGCTTTTCAGCATCATCGACTGAAAAGAGCGAACTAGATGGAAACCGACAGCGCATGACGGGGTAACTTGGCATGTGATTAAGCAGAAGTCAGCAGACGGCATAGTAGCCCAACGCCCAACGTAATGGTTGGGACATGGTGAAGGCCTGAACATTTAGAAGAAGGAGGAGTCTTGTCAAACTTGTCGATACCCACTACGTCGCCAGACGATTACTATCGGCAGCGTATTGATATGCAACCGGCCTTCAACAGCGATCTATTTCAACAACTGCTCGAACCTGAAAATCTACATCGAGCTTGGCGTCAAGTGAAAGCCAATAAAGGCGCGGCTGGCATCGATGGCATGACCATCGAAGCCTTCCCACGTTGGATGCAACAAGGCGGCTGGCAACAATGTAAAGCTCAATTAGAGCAAGGTGAATACCAACCCTCAGCGGTCAGGCGCGTAGAGATCGACAAACCCGATGGCGGTAAACGCAAATTGGGGATCCCTAACATCATTGACCGTGTGATTCAGCAAGCTATTGCTCAAATACTCACGCCACTGTTTGACCCATTCTTCTCGACTAACAGCTTTGGCTTTAGGCCGAACAGAAATGCAAAACAAGCGGTACTGCAAGTAAGAGATATCATCAAACAGAAACGCAAATTTGCCGTCGACGTTGATCTGTCTAAGTTCTTTGACCGAGTTAATCATGATCTCTTGATGACTCAGCTAAGGAATAAAGTAGAGGATAAGCGCCTATTAGCGCTTATCGGTAAGTACCTACGAGCAGGTGTGATGGTCAATGACCAATTTGAAGCAAGCTTTGAAGGAGTGCCTCAAGGCGGCCCACTCTCGCCATTACTTTCTAACATTATGTTGGATAGTCTGGATAAAGAGCTGGAAAGCCGAGGGCACAAATTCGCCCGCTACGCGGACGATTTTATCATATTGGTAAAGTCTCAACGCGCAGGCGAACGAGTACTCAAGAGCATTACTCAATACCTTTCAGCTAAGTTAAAACTGGTTGTAAATGAACAGAAAAGCCAAGTGGTTAAAGTTGCTCAAAGCAAGTTTCTTGGGTTTACATTTAACCGAGGAAAGATCCAGTGGCATGCTAAAACATTACACATTTTCAAACAAAAGATGAGACGACTAACGAACCGAAATTGGGGCGTGAGTATGAGTTATCAGCTGTTTAAAGTGCGTCAATACATGCAAGGCTGGATCAATTATTTTGGCATCGCTAACGCTTATCAAGGATGTGTCGATTTAGACCATTGGATCCGACGTCGTGTTCGTATGTGTTACTGGCGTCAGTGGCGAAAACCACGGACTAAGGTACAAAACTTACTTAAGCGTGGCGTCAGGATCCAAGTGGCTGTTGGTTGTGGGATCACAAGCAAAGGTCCATGGCGAAGTTCGAAAACACCAGGGATACAGCAAGCGCTGAGTAATGAGTATCTGAAGAAAGCAGGATTATATTCACTAAGAGATGGATGGATCGCAGTTCATTATCCTAACCAAAAAGTGAGTTAGGAGTTCTAAATGAACCGCCCTGTGCGGAGCCGCATGCAGGGTGGTGTGGGGGCTGGAGGCTAGATACCTCCGGCTACCCGATTGTTTGATGGGTAAACCCGTTATGGCGTTTAATGCATTATTAAGATTTAACAATAGCTTACCGTAAATGACTGGAGCCATGTCTTGATGTAAGCTACAGCCAAACTCTTGTGCAAGCATGGCAATTTGAATCACCTTGGTGTGGTCATTTTTTTGCAAAGTGAATGCGCCCTCGGTGCCTTTATGAAAGCGACCATTGGGTTGTTGCAACACATTAAAAGGGGTAATGCCTTGCAGTAAATTGCAGTGACTCAGTACATCTGTGATGGTATCGAAACTGCCTAAGCCATTTTGCATAAAAATAATGCTGCTGTTGCTATGCGTGATGGCTATTAATGTATTGGCAATACTACTGACTTGATGACACTTTAAGGTGACAAACACCACATCAAAAGCCTCATAAGCTGTTGGCGCTTGTTCAATGTCGGTGATCAGTGTTTGCGGCATAACCGTTTGTAAAAAACCTTGGTAATCACTTAAAGTAATGCCGTTGTTTTCTACTAGGGTTTGTTTTATTGAAGGGTGGCAAATTAGGCTCACATCTAAACCCGAAAGGCACAGTTGTCCGGCAAGATAACACCCGGTTGAACCCGCACCAAAAATGGCAATTCTCATTAAGTCACCTCGTTGTTTTATTATTGATGAGCATATTGTTTTTGTTATCAGTTGTAACATATCAGTCTTTTTGTCAGTGTAGAACTTTAAAATAAGGTAAAAAATAAAATGAAAAATCATTACATTACTGCGCTAGCACTGAGTTGCTTTACATTGAGCGCTTCGGTGACAGCCGCAGACATTAAAGTGATCCATGCTGGCACATTATTAACCCTTGCCGGTGAGTCTCCACTCACGGAGCATACGCTGGTGATTACAGATGGCATTATTACCACGATTGAGAAAGGCTATGTTGCAGGGCCGCAACCGTCAGCACAGGATAGTGTTGAAATAGTCGATCTCAAACGCAGTTTTGTGATGCCCGGTTTAATGGACATGCATGTGCATTTACAAGGTGAACTTGGGCCAAATAATGATAGCGAAGCATTACGAATGTCGGATGCTGATGTGGCAATGCAAAGTGTGTATTTTGCCAAAAAGACCTTACTTGCAGGGTTCACTACAGTGCGTGATTTAGGCGCTAAACCTGAGCAAATTTATGCGTTACGTGACGGCATTAATAAAGGCTGGGTTGCTGGCCCACGAATTATTGCGTCTGGCGGCGTATCGGTAACCGGAGGTCATGGTGATGTTGACGGCATGAGCCCAGATTTACTCGATAAATTTACCTCAAAAACCATTTGTGACGGGCCTTATGACTGTCGACGCGCAACTCGAAGAGCGATTAAGTTTGGTGCCGATGTGATTAAAATCACTTCTACTGGTGGAGTGTTATCGGACACGAATACAGGCACAGGCCAACAAATGGATGATGATGAACTGCGTGAAGTGATTCAAACTGCCCATGCGCTAGGGCGTAAAGTGGCTAGCCATGCTCATGCTGCACAAGGTATTAATGCAGCATTGCGTGCTGGAGTCGACAGTATTGAGCATGGCAGTTATGCCGACAAAGAAAGCATTAAACTGATGAAGCAAAGTGGGGCTTATTTAGTGCCGACATTATTAGCTGGTGACACAGTGGTTGCGATGGCCAATGCTGCGGGGGCTGACTTTATGTCGCCTGCGATAAAAGCAAAAGCCATCAAAGTGGGCGGTGATATGATGCAAAATTTCACTGCGGCCTATAAAGCCGGAGTCAACATAGCTTATGGTACCGACAGTGGGGTATCACATCATGGTGACAACGCCAAAGAAGCGGTGTTAATGAGCCAGGCTGGAATGACTAATAGTGACATTTTAAAAAGCGCGACCATTAACGCTGCAAAATTGATTGATATGTCTGATTCGCTAGGATCATTGGAAGTGGGTAAACAGGCCGATATCATTGCGCTGCCAACGAGCCCACTTAAGCACATTGATGCATTATTAAATGTGCCTTTTGTGATGAAGGCTGGAGTTATCTATAAACGCTGATGATATTTTTATGGGCAGTAAAGCGGGTGTTTTAATAGCCTTACTGCCTGAGTTTTACATTTTGGGGGCGGCATTAACCAAAACACCGCAATAATTATTGAATATTGACTTCTAGCACAATTATTTGTTTGATTTTTACCACTAAATTTTTCATAATTGCAAACACTGTTTATACGGTATCGAACACTATAAAGTCTTTGCAGCATTAAGGTTACATTACAGACTGCACAGTGGAGACACAGGATGTGGATTTTAGCTAAGGATTGCTTATGCCGATTAATAATATCGCACTGTTAGTGATGGTGTTATTGTGCTTTGTTGCTGTATTGCTGATGCTTAATTTAAAAGAACATCGTCAAGTTCAAGCAAAAAAACAGCAGTTAAACTCCTACGAACAAATCCTCGATCAAGTTGGCGCATATATCTACGTTAAAGATATTCATTGCCGCTATGTGTATGCCAATCAACTGACTTTAAACTTTTTTGGTGTAACTCAAGACCAGTTAAAAGGGACAAGCGATACCGAGTACTTTCCTGACTCTGTTGCCAATTTGCTGCTCAAAAACGACCGTAAAGTAATAGCGCTTCAGCTTAAAATAGCTGACGATATTATGGTCGACGGTGAAGAAGATGGTAGCTGTCATGTTTATCACGAGATTAAGCAACCTTTTTTTGATGAAAAAGGCAAGTTAACAGGCTTAATTGGCGTGTCTACCGAAATTACCGACGAGTACAATTTACGCTCAGAGCTTGAACAACTTGCCAATACCGACGCACTGACCGGTTTGTATAATCGTCGCTCATTTAATGCATTTAGTGAGCACGAATATGCAAGGGCTATGCGCTATTTTGAACCTTTATCGTTAATGATTATTGATATCGATTTATTTAAAAATGTCAACGATACCTATGGTCATTTAGTCGGCGATGAAGTGATAAGGCGAGTCGCCTTGGTATGCAACCAACACATCCGAGAGGCCGATGTCTTGGCCCGTATTGGCGGCGAAGAGTTTGCGATTTTATTACCCGGAACAGACACTGAGTCTGCTTATAAATTAGCAGAGCGTTTAAGAATATCTCAGCAAACGTATCGCTTTCCTGGCCAACATGAAGCCAATGACTTACCCGAAGTGACCATTAGTATTGGGGTGTCCACTCTATCTGTAAAAGATAAATCCTTTGCACAAATGCTTTCTCGAGCAGACAAAGCGCTGTACTCATCAAAAAATATCGGCAGAAACAGCGTACATGTTGCATAACTCTCACTAGTTTGTCATGCCGTAAACTTAAAACTTGTTAATTTAAGTTGTGCGCAACCAATTATTGTTGTTACTATAAACGTACTGGCTCAACACAGTAAGCGTGCAGACTAGAAATCAATGTGATCAACGAGTTTTGCCTTAAATTTATCGAGTAACAATTTGAGTTGATCCATCTCATCAACACTGACACCGCATTGATCAACAATACTGTTATGTATCGATTGTGCTTGTGGTTGTTTATCTCGGCCCAAGTCAGTTAATTGCAAACATAGCATGCGCTCGTCATTAGGTGTGCGGACACGCTTTAATAAGCCGTCAGACTCTAAGCGCTTAATCACTGGGGTGAGCGCTCCCGATTGTTGACCTAATTGTGTAGCGACACTTTTTAAGCTTAAGCCGTCTTGCTCCCATAAAATGAGCATGACTAAATATTGGGTGTAAGTTAGCCCGATAGATTCAAGCAAAGGCTTATAGAGTTGAATAATTGCTAGCGAGGTAGAGTAAACCGCAAAGCAAAACTGATTATTAAGGCGAATAGGTGGGTGTTCATTCATAATTTAGCGCTCAGCGATTAATGTAATGTGATCAACCTAAGTAACGGTTTCGTACAACATGGCTTTCGGTGTTTGATACTTAATAGTTTACTTGTATATACCACTAAAGGCCATGCTGTTTTTATATACAACTTGAAACGGGCTTTGTCATCGTTATTGAGTCGATTTATTGCAAGAAAGGCTCACGGTTATAGCGACTTTTTCGACTGTTTTGCATTAATCTCAATCAATAACCTCATTGAGCAATGACAGTTACAGTAACGGCTAGCCCAATATTGACCAAAATGAAGGACACAAAATGAAAGTATTAATGGTTTTAACTTCGCACGATGAACTTGGCGACACAGGGCATAAAACCGGTTTTTGGTTAGAAGAACTTGCAGCGCCATACTATGCGTTTATTGATAAAGGCGTCGACATTGTCTTAGCTTCACCAAAAGGTGGTTTGCCACCATTAGATCCAACAAGTGACAAAGAAGACTTTCAAACAGACTCTACTCGCCGTTTTACCGCCGATGAGCAAGCTCAGGCGTTGTTAGCCAATACTCACAAGCTCGCGTCAATTAACCTTGCTGAATATGATGCTGTGTTCTATCCAGGCGGCCATGGCCCATTATGGGATTTAACTAACGACAAAGATTCAATTGCACTGATTGAAGCGTGTTACAACACCGACAAGCTATTAGGGTTAGTGTGTCATGCTCCTGGTGTACTTAAGTACCCTAAAAAAGCAGATGGTTCACCGTTAGTTGCAGGTAAAAACGTCACAGGCTTTACCAATGGTGAAGAAGACGCTGTGCAGTTAACAAACGTTGTACCGTTTTTAGTTGAAGACATGCTGCAAGAAAATGGCGCTACGTACACCAAAGCTGACGATTGGCACCCGTATGCCGTTGTTGATGGCAAATTGGTTACTGGGCAAAACCCAGCGTCTTCAGAGTTAGTCGCTGAAAAAATGTTAGCGCTGCTTAGCTAATCCCAACTTGCTTGAGTGGCAGGTTAACTTTTACATCAATCAGCCCAGTGACCTGTCATTGGGCTGATTTTATTGCTCAAAGGAAGGATAGCAAATGATTAAATTACACCATTTAAATAAATCACGTTCAAAACGCATTATTTGGTTACTCGAAGAGCTCGGCGTGGATTATGAGTTAGTTGCTTACCAGCGCGATGCGACAACATTTTTAGCGCCTGAGTCGCTCAAAAAAATTCACCCATTAGGTAAATCACCTGTGCTTGAAGCTGACGGCTATACCATTGCTGAATCAGGTGCGATTACCGAATACCTTATTCAAACCTATGGCACGGATAAATTGATGCCAACCCAAGGCAGCGCAGACCATGTCGATTATTTACAGTGGATGCACTTTGCAGAAAGCTCGGCTGCATTGCCATTATTGTTGAAAATATTTGTCAAAATGGAAGGCGCTGAAACGCGTTTTATTGGTCAATATGCTGATGCAGAAACCGCAAAAGTGGTCAGCTACGTGAATGACAGATTAGCAGGCAAACGCTATTTAGTGGGAGACAGCCTAAGCGGCGCCGATATTATGATGTCGTTTATTGCTGAGCTTGTCGGCCAAAACGGTGAGTTTGAACAATACCCGAACATTGCTAAATATTATCAACAATTGCTCACCCATGATGCCTTTAAAAAAGCATTACAAATTGAAGCTGATAATTAATCGCTTGTGGTGTAATACCATCGCTCAAAACAAAGGTGAACAGGGTTCACCTTTTGCTGTTTAATATTTAAACAATTCATTTACAGGGTAAAAGCAGGTAAATTCGTTGGCTAAAATTTGTTCTATCTAATACTTAGGTGTTAATATTGTGACAGTTTAGTCATATTTTGGTTTAAGGTGATGTATGTCAACTTTATCTAAAGAAGAGTTAGCCTACTTTAGCGATGTTTTTTCGCCAGAGCGCTCTGGTGATTCTGAAGATAATATATTATCAAAACATTCACTTAGCGTAGCGACTGAAATTCCACAAGTGTTATCACATATATTGGGTAACGCTAAACTAACCCTGCTGGCAGAAATAAGCTACTACCGGTTATGGTTTCCACTGCAACTTAAACAAGATGAATTTGGCCAGTTTACGCCAGAGCTTGGTACACCTGAAGTGCTTGATATGCGTGGTGGTGAGCGTAGTTGGCGTATGGATAATGTAAAAGATTTACGAGTGATCGACAGTGAAACATCAAAACTAGTTGAAGTGTTGTCATTATCAAGCTCAGGCATCACCATAAGAGTACCGCAAGAGCTCGACACTCAATCACCAAGGCACACACGACTTATATTACCTAACGGCACCCAGGTTGATATGGAGTTTGAACCTGTTCGAACTGAAAATGGCGTGATGGCGGCCAAAATCAGTGCCGAGGGCGAAAACAGGCAGATGTTAAGGCAGTTTTTGTTCAACCAACACAAAGCTAAATTTTCGCACCTTTACGAAGACATTAACCGTTAACGCTAAAGTCTTTGGCTAACATCACTTTTATCGCACCAATAAAATCGTGGTCATTTTTGGCCTGAATGAGTTGGCACAGCTCATCTCCCACCGTAGTAAAACGATAATAGGTAAACAATAAATGTTGCCCTTTAGGGGTTAAGCTCATATTGGCATGGAACAGAGTCAATTGAATCTCTTCATTACGGTTTAATAAGCCGGTTTCAAACTCACTTTTATGTAAAATCCCCGCATCAACCAGCGTTAAAATATTCGAATAAGGCAAACCAAACTGCGACAAACCAAAATTGGTTTGGTTGTGTTTACGGAAATACTGGGTGATCCCACCATTAACTCGATAACCACTTAACAGCTTAAATCTGGGTTCAGTATTGATTTTGACTGACATCCCGAGGGCTTTTTCAAATATCTGCGCTTCACGCAAAGTCAGTTGCTTTAATACGGCTAATGTTCGCAAACTAAAATGACCCGGATTAACGATTTCGCTGGCTAAAATCCGCGCCCATAAATCTTGCATTTTACGGTTATGGATTTGCTCCGCCATTTGGAAAAACTGATAACGCCAGTCAGGATCAAGCTCTACTCCGGTCACATCAGACGGAGTGTAGTTAAGGGCGAGGGCGAAGATACTTTCAAGATTAGCCTGATGTTGACTGAGTTGTTTACGCTCGCGGTGTTCGGCGCGTTCAGCAATTGAAGCAGTAGAAGGGCGATAGTCATCTTCACTGGCTAACCCGATAACTCGCCCGAGCATTAACGCTTTTTTACGCGCAGACACCTGAGCATTGTCATCGGGCATTTCCATTACATCGATATCGGCCATAGTTATCCTAAAAAATATAGCAATTTGATTTAAAGCAAACTATTTAAAATCTTAGCAGGTATTGGCGTTAATAAATTCCCATCTATGTGAATGGATGAATCAAATAAAGCTGTACTTTAGATTGAATTTCATCGCTGACATATCACGGTGATTTATAGCCTGAAGCTAAGTTTAACTATGCCTTACATTTATCGATTTACCAAACAAAAGCTCGGCTATTCAATCTCAAAAATCCACACTCATCCACCCTCTGTTTTGGCACTCAATTTTCATATGCTACAAGTCATCAAACGAAATAATAAGTAGCAATACTGAGCCCACATCAATCTTTACAAAGTAAATACAAATGTAAATTGTAATGCGAATTGTTATTAATACGTGTATGTTGCATTCAGATTTTTGAAAATTGTTAACGCACCGTGCGTTTTGTTGGAGAGATAAATGAACCCAAAGTTAACCTTATTGTCGGTCTCTGTCGCTAGTGTACTCAGTCTAATGACTCAAGCGCAGGCAGCAACTGATCCTGAGTCGTTAGCCAAAGCCATTGCAAAACAAGAAGCTGAAATTGTTTTGTTAAAACAGCAATTGGCATCACTTGCGGCAGAGCAACAAAAACAACAGCAAAAAAGTACAGCCGTCGCCAAACAAATTGATCATGTATCAAACAATATTGATAAAGCGGATGCCCGCTTTAGTCAGTTTAGCTTTAAATCATATGGTACTGCGGTGTACACCAGTGATGAATATTTCGATAACGTTCAAGACACATCTGCAGAGCGACGTAGTCGCACGGATTTAGAGCGCATTGTGACCGAATTTGGTTACCAGTTCTCTGATGATTGGAGCATGGAAGTTGAAATTGAATATGAACATGGTGGCACGGGCTCGGCATTAGAATATGACGGTTTTGATGAGTTTGGTGAGTTCGAATCCGAAGTGGAAGCCGGTGGTGAAGTGGTCGTTGAAAAAGCCGAAATTCGCTATCGTCCAAGCAAAGCGTTTGGGGTGAAATTCGGTAATATTCATTTGCCGATAGGTTTAACAAGTATTTTACATAAGCCGAACCAATATTTAACCGTGCAGCGCCATAAAAGTGAGGCTGCAATGATGCCAACCGTTTGGAACGAAAACGGTATTGGTGTTTATGGTGAAATTTCAGATTTTCATTATCAAGCCCAAGTTGTGAGTGGCTTAAATTCTGAGTATTTCCGTACTTATGATTGGGTGGCATCTGGTCATCAAAAACGCTTTGAAGAAGTCAATACAGACGACCTAGCCTTTGCCGGACGTCTTGATTACGGCAATTTTAAAACAGGCAGTGCTATTGGTGTGGCTTATTACTTCGGCAATACCAGTGGTAATCGGCATAAAAGTAACAAGTTAGATGTTGATGGTGCGTTAAGCATTGTTTCTGTTGCGGGTGCATTTGTTGAAGGCCCCTGGATACTTCGCGGCCAATATTTATATGGCACGTTAGACAACGCCGATGCGATCACTCTAGCCAATAAAACCACGCCAGGCTTACAACCGGGTAATTTTGCCCAATTAGGTTCAGAGTCACAGTCGTTCTTTGTTGAGGCAGGTGTAAAGCTTGACGAATGGTTTGATCTTCCGATGACTGTTTTTGCCAATGTTGATTATTCCAACCCTCTCATGGCCGTTGAAACGGGCACCGCAACTAAACGTTATGAAAACACCTGGAGCAGTGTAGGTGTTAACTATTCCCCTACCCCAGAGATTGTGATTAAGGCCGAAGGTGGTGTTCACCAAGTGGCTGTTTCCAGTATTCCAGATACTCACTTTTTTGCTTTGGGTGTGGGATATCAATTCTCGCTATAAATTTATTTGTTTTAATTTTTTTTACATGGAGTTTTATTATGCGCTTTAAACACACAGCAATCACATTGGCTTTAATTACGACTTTATCTGCATGTGGTGGTTCAGGTTCTGATGATTCAAGTACCGAAACACCAGTGGAACCGACAACGGGCTTTAGCTTTGCCGCTACAGAAATGATCACCAATTTGACCGATGATGTTATTGTGGCCGGTTATGCCAATTTAGCCGCTGAAGGTGATGCATTATTATTAGCGACACAAGCTTTGCTAAGTGCGTCGGCAACTCAAGCCGATCTCGTGGCTGCACAGAATGCGTGGAAATCTGCACGTGAGCCATGGGAGCAAGGTGAATCGCATATTTTTGGCCCTGTAGATTCTTTAAGTATCGACCCACATTTAGACAGCTGGCCTTTAAACACCACAGATTTACAAACTCAGCTAGACAATAATAGTGGTTTTGATGCCGAAACCATTAAAGCTTGGAACGATGATGTTCAAGGCTTTCACACCATGGAATACTTGTTATTTGGTGATGGTGTTGACAGCAATACCAAGCTAATTGCAGATCTTACTACCAGTGAGCGTGAGTATTTAATTGCGTTAGCAGAAGTGTTTAGAGATTACACCACACTGTTAGATGATGCGTGGCAAGTGAACTATAACGCTGACAATGAAACTGCTATACCTTATGCCGATTTACTCAAAAGCCCTGGTGATGCAACCAATACGATTTACTCATCACAACTGGCGGTGATTGAAGAATTAATCAATGGCATGATTGGGATTGTCGATGAAGTGGGTAACGGTAAAATAGCCGATCCATTTGGTGATTCAATCAGCACTGCTGATACATCTAAAGTTGAGTCACAGTATTCATGGAACTCACTGACTGATTTTGCTAATAACATCATTGGTGTACGTAACGTATATCAAGGTGAGTTTACTGGTGCTTCAGATAATACCGGATTAGTAGACTTTGTTGCCGCAGCAGATGCGACGTTAGCCGCTCGTATTACCAGTGAAATTGACGATTCAATTTTAAAAATTCAAGCCATTTCAGGCAGTACTGATATGCCATTTCGCCAAGCTATTTTAGACGAAGATGGTCGCGTGTTAGTGCAAAGTGCAATTGATGCACTAACAACACTGCAAACTTCATTGGAGTCAGACGTACTGCCTTTGTTATCAGATTGGAACTCATAATTTAGCTAATTTCTCTCCCAATAAGGTCATGGAGTGGCCTGATTGGGAGGGGAAATGCGATCCTTTCACAATATAATCCTAATAATAAAGGGTGTGTTATGGCTAATTATCTGATTTAGATTAAAAATGTGTGAGAAAACGATGAATAAATTATTACGACAACCTTACTGGTTTGCGGCATTAATTGGGTTGAGTCTAAGTGCTTGTGGTGGCAGCGGTGATGACGGTACTTCAGAGCCTGTTCAACCCGTTGTGACTTATCCTAGCTACACCTCTGTTATTGCATTAGGTGGTGACACTACCACGTTTGATGCCAATAGTTCCGGCCATGGCTTTTCAACGCCATCGGTCAATTTAACTGAAGATGAACTTGAATTGCATTTAGAAGGTGATGCCAATTTTGAAGCATCATTTACTACCGCGCCCAATGACCAACATCCTGAATTGGACGGCTTAGGCCCAGTATTCAATAATGCAGATTGTAATTCTTGTCATCAACGAGATGGCCGAAATTCAACCCCCATTGTGGCGGCTACTGAAACGCGTGTTAAATTAGGCTCTGCCGATGGTATATTTTTGCGCATAAGCAAAGCCGCTGCAGAACCATGCATAGCAGGTACGGTTGACAATAATTACTGTGCGCCAATTAAAGTACCTGATTTTGGTGATCAGTTGTTTCACCGTGGAGTATTAAAAGCGCGTGCTGATTGGCAGGACAACTCCTTTGTTGGCCAAGCCGATGTGTATTTATCTTACGAACGGCATGATGTCGTTTATTCTGACGGTCAAACAGTGAGCTTAAAAAAGCCTGTTTTTGAAGTCGAAAATCCCTATGACGCGCCAGGTGAAACCAAACAAAGTGCGAATGTAACCTCTAATTTACTCCAAGATGATGTGTTAATGGGCTGGCGTAATGGTATGCCAGTGTTTGGCTTAGGTTTATTAGAAGCCATACCAGAGGCAAGCATTTTGGCTAATGTGGATGCCGATGACAGTAATAATGACAATATTTCTGGCCGCGCAAATTGGGTCTTCGATGCCATAAAGGCACAAAATGGAGATGTAACACCAGTATCATTAGGGCGTTTTGGTTGGAAAGCCAATACACCAAGTGTTCGAGTGCAATCATTAGGTGCATTACGTGGTGATATTGGTATTACTAATCCGTTATTTCCCGATGAAAGTGTCCTTGGTACCAGTTTGCATGACTCATATTTAACCCGCACAGGGTTTGTTGATACCGGTGAAGGTGTTGACGGTGCACCTGAAGCCAGCGCAGAGTTTAGTGACGCAGTGGTTTTTTATGCTGAAACATTAGCGGTACCCGCGAGACGCAATGTCGACGATAGTGATGTGCGTGAAGGTGCGCGATTATTTGAACAACTCAATTGTAGTGGTTGTCATACACCATCATTTGTCACCAAAACATCGGGCGATATTGGCGGAATAGCCATGAGCGACAGCTTGAAAGGCCAAACTATTTACCCATTTACTGACATGTTACTGCACGATATGGGTGAGGGGCTTGCTGATGGTCGACCTGACTTTTTAGCAGACGGTAATGAATGGCGTACCCGACCTTTATGGGGAATAGGGCTGACTCAAACGGTTAATCCGCAAGCGGGTTTTTTACATGACGGCCGAGCGGCCACGCTAGAAGAAGCGATTTTGTGGCATGGTGGAGAAGCTCAGCAATCAACTGATGACTTTATGGCGTTAAGCCAAGATGAACGTTCGCAACTGGTGACATTTTTAATGTCGCTATAAGCAAACTGGACTCGTTATTAATATGTTTAATCCCTTAGTCGAACATGGCTAAGGGATTTTTCGTTAATATGCATCTTCAGGTTGATTGAGTATAACGTGATACTCATGCCGTGATCTGTTTCATGTAAATTTTTATACTACTGAGCTAAGATGCTGTATTACTTTATATGATTTCAATTTGAGGTCAGCATGAGCCATATTTTACTGATCCACTCGAGTGTCCATGGTTACACTCAAAAAATTTGTGAATACCTTAAAAGCAAGTTAGAAGCCCAGCAGCAACAAGTTACTATTGCGTCCTTGTCTGAGGTGCCCGATCTAGCCGGGTTCGACAAAGTGTTTATTGGTGCCAGTATTCGTCACGGTAAGCATCGTCCGTCGCTGTATCAATTTATTGAATCACATCAGCAACAGCTCGAAGCAAAACCTAGCGGCTTTTTTTCGGTGAGTTTAGTGGCGCGTAAGCCGCTTAAAAACACCCCAGAGACAAACATGTACATGCAGCAGTTTTTAAGCCAAAGCTCATGGCAGCCTAAGCTATTACAAGTGTTTGGTGGTAATTTAGATTATCAAGGTTATGGTGCCGTGGACCGTAACATTATTCGCTTTATTATGTGGATAACCAAAGGCCCAACCGACCCCAATACCAAAGTAGAATTTACGGATTGGAGTAAAGTCGATCAATTTGCTCAGCAAATGATTGAGGCTAATTGATGAGCATAAAGCGTGTTTGGCAAGGTTTTGAGGCAGTATTACATGCATTAGTGCTCGTCATGTCATTGCTGTTGCTCTTTACAAGCCCCTGGATACTCATTGGTAGACAGTTAACCGAGCGCGCAGGGTTTTGGGATTTATTTCATGTTTATGGTGGCTTGTTGACCGCAATGGTGGCAGTGCTATTTTTAATTAAAGTGTGCAAAGGCGGTCAATGGCGATTGTTTTTCCCCTGGCTAATTTTTGATGTAAAGCCGCTACTGTCTGATGTCGGTGGTTTACTGCGCGGTCAACTTCCTCATTCTGGTGGTAAAGGCTTAATCAGTGTTATTGAAGGGGTAGGGGTCATTTTACTGCTGCTGGTGGCGTTGACCGGTGTTGCATGGTTTGTGGCTGAACCGGCTAATGCATTAACCTGGCGTCATTATCATATAATGTTTACCCATGGTTTTATTGGCTTTATTGTATTGCACTGCTTGTTAGGGCTGTTACACATTAGAGATTTTTTTAACTAACTTGAACGCTTATGTCGGCGTTCAAGTTAGTCTTGGTTATTTTTCTTAAACCACTCAAGGGTAAATTGAATAAAACTACTCAGCCTTGCTGACTGGTTAATCATTTGCGGGTGCACAATATAAGTGGCCGATTGGCTCATGGTTTCATCGGTTAAAATGGCCTGTAGTTGGCCTTGTTGTAACTCTCTATCGACAAGATATTGCGGGCCTAAAATAATCCCTCTTGCAAGTAAGGCTTGTGTTTTGAGCATGTGATTATCGTTGATGCTCATAAAGCTGTTAACGGCGATGGTTTTATTGCCAAATGACCAATCACTTTGTTCTGCCGACGTTAAGCATCGGTGCTGATGCAAATCATCAATACTCTTAGGTATACCCGCTTTGTTAAGATACTCAGGCGCCGCGCAGCACACTTGCTGATAATTAAATAACTTTTTAGCGACCATGTTTTGCGGCGGATTTTGGGTTGCCCTAATGGCCAAGTCAAAATCGTTTTTTGCTAAATCAAATAAGGTATAACTGCAATCAACGCTGAAATTCACTTGTGGATGTAGCACGCTAAACTCATGGCAAATGTCTAATAAATATCGTTGAGTAAATTGGCTCGGGGCGGTGATGCGGATCCGGCCTGCAATATCATCATTGTCGTGACGAATTTGTCGGTCAAGGTCCAGTAGATCGGCTTTCACTTGCCCCATACTGGCTAAAATCATTTCACCTTGAATGGTCAACTTAACACTGCGGGTGGTGCGAATAAGCAATGGTCTGCCAAGCTCTGTTTCAAGTTGTCTAATTTGTTCAGACAAGTAACCGCGTGAAATGCCTAATTCAGCTGCTGCTGCCGTAAAGCTTAACTGCTTGGCTACCTCGCTAAATAAAAATAACCGCTCAAACTTTTTATGTTCTCGGCTCATTCTGCTTACCTATTACCGTAATGTATAAAGAACTGTAATCTGTTATTGGTAGATATATCAAATAATGATTTTGTTTTTTTATGCTTCATTTTTATCGCGTTTCTCATAAACTAGGTTTAACGAACGCAATATTAAGAGCTGAAAATGACCCACTTACCTTTACGTGAATTTCTACCGAATGTTAGCCCGCTGGTATATGGCTGCATGGGGCTGGGCGGTGGTTGGAATGCTAATCCAATTAATGATGCCGATATTAAACAAGCCCATCAGGTGATTGATACCGCGATAGATAACAAGATTAATTACTTTGATCACGCCGATATTTATACCTTTGGCAAAGCCGAACAAGTGTTTGGCAAAGTATTAGCCGAGCGCCCAGCACTGCGACAAGAGATGTATCTGCAAAGTAAATGCGGTATTCGATTTGCCGATGATGTAGGCCCCAAACGCTATGACTTATCAGCGCAGTGGATCCAATCCTCCGTCGATAAAAGCTTAGCGCAGCTACATACTGATTACCTAGATGTGTTGGTGCTTCATCGCCCCGATCCTTTAATGCAGCCGACTGAAATTGCGCAGGTGTTTAACCAACTGAAAACCGCCGGTAAAGTGCGCTTTTTGGGGGTGTCGAACATGCAGCAACACCAAGTGCAAGCACTGCAACAAGCCTTAGACGCACCGCTGGTATTAAACCAAGTTGAAATGAGTTTACAAAAACATGACTGGCTGGATGAAACCGTTTTTGCAGGTAATCAAGCCGGTAAAGACATCAACTTTACCCCAGGTATGATGCAATATTGCCAACAACAGCATATGCAAATTCAAGCATGGGGCAGTTTATGCCAAGGGCTATACAGTGGCATGGATGTTAGCGACCAACCAATAGCGGTGCAACAAACCAGCCAGTTAGTGCAGGCTTTAGCTGAGCAATATCACACCACGGCCGAAGCTATTTTGCTCAGTTGGTTAATGCAACATCCCAGTCAAATTCAACCGGTGATTGGCACCACCAATTTGCAGCGAATTAACGCCTGTAGCCAAGCAACTCAGGTATCACTGAGCCGCGAGCATTGGTATGCTCTGTATGTAAGCGCAAAGGGACAAGAGTTACCTTAGTTAACCCGAGAACAGGTTAATTATTGCTGTATCGATGGGGGAGTTACCCAGGCGCGAATCAACATAAATAATAAAGATAGTCATTTAAGAGGCCATATGGACACAAAAATAGGCACAATACTTACTGCGGCAATATTAACTCCGGCAATATTGTTATCGGCTTGTCAGCCAGCAGAGGTCGACAAGGAAAAAAGCCAGGTTATAGCCCCGCAAGCGGCCGATGCGCAGTCTGCCGATACACTTGTTAAGGCGCAAGGTGCGTCAGATATTTATCAAGATTACTTACATCGCGATGTTCGCGATGACATTTTTTATTTTGTATTACCCGACCGTTTTTATAACGGCAACAGCAAAAATGATAATGGCTCATTAACCCATGAAGTTTCGGCTGGCGGTTTGGACTTAACTCATCCTCGTGGTTTTCATGGTGGTGACATTAACGGCATTGAGCAAAAACTCGATTACTTGCAAAACCTTGGCATTACAGCCATTTGGATGACACCGTTATTGCGTAATAAAGCCATTCAACCTGACGGTATTGCTCATCACGGTTATTGGATTGTCGACTTCACTGAAATCGACCCACATTTTGGTAGTAATGCCGATTTAAAGCAGCTCATTAACGCAGCGCATCAACGTGGTATTAAAGTATTTTTCGACATTATTACTAACCATACGGCTGACGTGATTAAGTATCAGGAGTGTCACCAAGCGTCGGGCGAGTTTATTGCACCTAATACGCACTGTGAATATAAGTCATTAGATCAACTCGCAAAAGGTGACAGTTACACGCCATTTATTCCCGAAGGCCAGGCTGAGGTCAAAGTGCCGAGTTGGCTGAACGATCCGCGTTACTATCATAATCAAGGCGACAGCACCTTTAAAGGCGAAAGCTCGCTTAATGGTGACTTTACCGGGTTAGATGACCTGAATACTGCTGACCCTGCAGTGTTAACCGGTATGATTGAAATTTACCAAAACTTGATTAAAGAGTTTAAGCCTGATGGTTTTAGGATCGATACCGTTAAACATGTCGATTTATCATTTTGGCAAACCTTTAGCCCCGAAATTGTTAACTTTGCTAAAGCGCAAGGTATCCCGCAGTTTCATGTATTTGGCGAAGTCTATGCGCCAGACCCTAAGGTACTCAGCCTTTATACAACAGAGGGAAAACTGCCCTCGGTACTCGACTTTGCGTTTCAACAAGCTGCGGCAGATATTTTCTACCGTAAAAAAAGCCCTGAATTAGCGCAGCAATTATTTGCCCAAGATAATCTTTATCAAGACAGCGACAGCCAAGCTGATTTGCTCATGACCTTTTTAGGCAATCACGACATGGGCCGCACCGGTCATTTTATTCAGCAGGCCAATCCCGATATGTCTGCTGAAGATAAACTGCAGCGCAGCATTTTATCGCATGCATTTATGTTTTTATCTCGCGGCATTCCGGTGATTTACTACGGTGATGAACAAGGCTTTACCGGTGATGGAAACGATATTCACGCTCGCGAAGACATGTTTGCCTCACAAGTGGCCAGTTATAATGACAATACCTTGTTAGGCACCCAGGCTACTACCGCAAACGATAACTTTGACAGCAACCACCCACTGTATCGGGCCATTGCTCAATTAAGTGAATTGCGTAAGCAGCATATATTGTTACGCCGTGGTGAGTATCAAGACCGCCTTTATCAGGCGAATAAGCCGATATTTGCCTTTGCGCGCGTTGATGCGACAACCGGCGCTGAAATGTTGATGGTGTTTAACAGTGGTGAGCAAGCACACAGCATTGAGCTGGCAAACACTGCACAGCCTTATCGGTTATTGCACTCATGGGGCCAACAACAAGCTGTAGTTAAAGGCGAGGCGACAAACACAGGCTTTAGCGTCACCTTACCAAGATTAAGCTACGCCATTTACACTAATCAGCCATAAAATGTAAGGATTAGGGCACAAAGCTTAAGACTCAAGGCTTAGCACAAAGTAGGCAAAAAAATGGCTATCCACTGGATAGCCATTTTTTATTTAAAGCAGTTAACACTACTTTTGTAACGCTAAGTAATTAATCAAACCGATGATGTCATCGAGGGTACGCATTTCATTTAAGTTAATCGCGTATTTATCGTTAACAATAAAAGCGGGCACACTTTGTACTGCGTACATCACTTGTTGTTGACGCCATAAGCTGAGTTTTTTATCGGCAGCTTCGCTGTCAGCAAGAACATCGTATTGCTTAGCATCAACGCCTAATTCGGCAAACACCTTTTTGATATCGTCACGGCTGTTAATCAATGACTTATGCTCATGACCTGCCGCGCTATGGTCATGACCCGCGGTATTGTCTTTACCTTGAATCGCACCAAACATGGCAATTTTTAACGCTTCTTTGTTGTATAACTCGTGGATAACCGCGAGTGATCGCATCACTTCAGTGCCTAAGTCGCTGTTCATAAAGTCGACGTGTTTGCTGTCGAATGCCACTCTTTTATCTAGGCCTTTTTTGATTTCAGGCAGGTACTGACTTTCCATGTTGAAACAGTTATGGCAATAAAATGAAAAGAACTCAGTCACTTTAGGTTCGCTAGGGACCATGTTGTTTGAGATTTGGGTGTAATGGGTGCCTTCAACAAATTGCGCAGCAAAACTGGTAATAGGAGCAACCGCTAAGGTCACGGCTAAAGCTAAATATTTAAACATGAACACCTCAAAATGGAGATAAATTTAAAGACAATAATGCCGTTAATGATGGCATAAATAGCCATGCACAGTGGCAAAATTTGTGTGATCAAGCTGTGATTTGCGTTAAATAATTAGCTGGCTTTAAGCCACTAAGCTCTTGTCTCGTAGAGTTTGCCATGCTTCGCATACTTCACGGAATTTATCAGCATCACCGTCGTCACGATCGGGGTGCCATTTCAGTGCTAGCTTACGCCATTGTTTGCGAATATCTTTATCGGTTGCAGTTTCATCTAGCTCGAATACTTTCAAAGCATGCCCTTTATGCATTAATTGAGCATTAACGCCAATAAATTGCTGATAGCTTGACCAGAATGACTCGAGCATTTCACGTACCACATTAACGCTAGCGTCGTAGTTGCTCCAATCAAGATAGTATTCACGTAGTGCACCGTCTCGAATATGTGCAACATCTGCATTGGAGGGGATGATTCTAAAAATTTGAATTTCCATCGCTTTGACTTGCAGCCATTGCCTTGGCATTAGCATATCTTGCAGCTCGTAGAGAGCATTCATTAGCAAAAAATTACGTTTGAAGAGATCTTTTTCAGGCATTGGGTCGAGGTCGTGCATTAACCCTTTGGTTTGCAGTTCGCTGGCTAAGTGATGCACTTTCCAGCTTTGACGTGAAGATTTGAGTAAAGTTAGCAATGGCCAAATAAGCGGATTGTCACCTTTAGCTCCTTCCATAACGCGTGCATCAGTGGAGTGAGACAGGGTATTTGCTGAGTTATTTTGGGTATTTTTGTCTAGCAGCATAACGGTGTATTCATCCTGAATTGGCGATATCAATGAGTTGGGTATATCAACGAATTGGTCAAAAACACTATGCCATAGCCATCGTGAATGACAAGAAGATTTTATCGGCAATGATATCTGTCCAGTCTACTTGGGCACAGGTATCATCCGTTAAGCAAAGATTAATTTATCCATTTGAACCACTTGATGATAATTTACGACATAACTAAATAATTTTATGCTGACTTTGATCAATTATTTCTGATTCTTACAGGCAAGATAGATTTATTTGGTATAAAATTCGCCGCACTAAAATAACCAGAGGCCTTACCAATGACTGATAAACACTATATTAGCGCGCAACAACTTCTTGAAGATTCATTTAGACTGGCTGCGCAGGTATATGACAGTGGTTTTAGACCGCAGTTTATTGTCGGTATTTGGCGTGGCGGTGCACCGATTGGTATTGCAGTGCAAGAATACTATGACTTCAAAAAAGTGGAAACTGACCACATTGCAGTACGCACGTCATCGTATTATGGCATCGGCACCGACAAGCAAGACAAAAACATTAAAGTTCATGGCTTGCATTATATTATTGAAAACGCCAATGCCAGCGACGGGTTATTAATTGTTGATGACGTATTTGACTCAGGTCGCAGTATTGATGCCTTAATTGGTAAGCTTAAAAAGTTTATGCGTCTTAATGTACCAAGCGATATTCGCATTGCGTGTCCTTACTACAAGCCAAAAAACACCAAAGTCGACCTAAAGCCTGATTACTTTATTCACTCATCTGAAGATTGGTTAGTGTTCCCGCACGAAGTTTCGGGTCTGGATCCAAAAGAAATTGCTGAAGGCAAATCTGACTTTAAAAACATCCAAGAGCTGTTTTTATAAACAATCAAGTTAGTCGCAATTTTACTTAGAACTTTGTTTAAAGTTTGCTAAAATACAAGACTATGCGAGTGCGTCAACATACTAATGTCACCAAGATGGTATCAGTATGTTGGCGCACTTTTTTATCAGAATTGAGCGAAATTTAGTTAACATTATGGTTTCTGTAGAATTGTTTACCCCCGAGGCTCCGGTAAAGCGCCAACTTGAACTGCTAGCACCGGCTAAAAATGCTGATTACGGCATTGAAGCTATTCGTCATGGTGCCGACGCGGTTTATATTGGTGGCCCAGCATTTGGTGCGCGTCATAATGCTGGTAACAGCGTTGAAGACATTGCCCGTTTAGCGGAGTTTGCTCATCGTTATCATGCCCAGGTGTTTGTGGCATTGAATACCATTTTAATGGATAACGAGATAGATAAAGCCCAAAAGCTGATATGGGAACTCTACGAAGCCGGCGTTGATGCCTTGATTATTCAAGACATGGGCGTTTTACAACTGGATTTACCGCCAATAGCCTTACACGCCAGTACGCAAACCGATAACCGCAGCCCAGAAAAAACCGTGTTTTTAGAGCAGGTGGGTTTTTCGCAGGTGGTATTGGCGCGCGAGCTAAACATTCCGCAAATTCGTGATATTGCCGCCAACACCAAAATGAAGTTAGAATTTTTCATTCATGGTGCATTATGTGTCAGTTACAGTGGCTTGTGTAACTTAAGCCATGCGTACTCAAACCGCAGTGCTAACCGTGGCGAATGCTCTCAAATGTGTCGCTTACCGTGTAACTTAACCACACGTGACGGTGATGTATTAGCTGAAAATCAGCACTTATTGTCACTTAAAGACAATAACCAAACCGATAATTTAGAAGCCTTGATTGATGCTGGCATTAGCTCATTTAAAATTGAAGGCCGCTTAAAAGACATTACTTACCTTAAAAACGTGACCGCTCATTATCGTCAGCAATTAGATGCCATTATTGCTAAGCGTAACGATCTTGAATCTATTTCCCATGGTCGCTGCGAGTTTAACTTTACCCCTGACCCTGACAAAAGCTTTAACCGCGGTAAAACCGATTACTTTGTTAACGAGCGTACCGAAGCCATTGAGCATTTTAGTTCGCCAAAGTTTATAGGTGAAAAAATTGGCCGCATTACCCAGGTCGGAAAAGACTTCATCAAAATTGATACCAGCGAAAGTGGTAAAGATATTCAGTTTAACAATGGTGATGGCTTATGTTATTTCGTAGAGCATTACGAAACTCAGCGCCTGTCTGACGATAAGTTATCGGGTGTACGAGTTAACCGCGCCGACGGCAATACCTTGTATTTAACCGAGGTGCCAAAAGACTTAAAAACCAGCGTGATGATGTTCCGTAACTTTGACCATAAGTTTGAATTAACATTAAACAAAGATTCGGCAACCCGTAAAATTAGCGTTGATATGCAGTTTTTTGATACCGATGACGGTGTCGGCTTAACCATTACCGATGCGCATAATATTAGTGCTACAGCCACACTGACATGCGGGAAAGAAGCTGCAAACGATCAAGCAAAAACCGCTGACAATCTTAAAAAGCAGTTGGGTAAATTAGGCAGCAGCGATTTTGTGTTAAACAAGGTCAACTTACAAACTGCGCAAATGTGGTTTTTACCAGCATCTATGGTCAATGAATTGCGCCGTGATGCTGTGAGCGAGTTAATGGCGGCACGAGTTGCAGCGTATCAGCGCCCTGAGCGTTGGGTGCATAATAAAGAAGCGCGTTTCCCACAAAAGGCGTTAAGCTTTTTGTCTAACGTTGCCAACGAAAAAGCCAAATCGTTTTATGAGCAACATGGGGTGATTCAAATTGAAGATACCTACGAAAAAAACACCGTGCTGCATGATGCACCATTAATGGTCACCAAGCATTGTTTACGCTACAGCTTTAATTTATGCCCTAAAGAAGTTGAGGGCATCAAAGCCGACCCGATGTTTTTAGACGTCGGTAAAGACAAGTTAAAGCTGGTGTTTGACTGCCATAAATGTGAAATGATGATCGTGGGCTCAAACCAGTTAGTGAAGCAGCAATAACGCGATCACAAAAAAGCGTTAAAAATAACCAATAATAGCTGCCCAAACTCGTGAGTATCGAGTACACTGCGCGGCTGAAATTTCATGGGTTTTGCATTGCGATGCCCAAAGTAGGATAGAAAAGATTATGAGCGATAGCAAAAAGTATGGTTTACGTGTCACACAAGTTGAAAACACGTGGAAAGCCGAAATCACTCGTCGTATGACAGCGACTAAAACCGTAGTATCAAAAAGCCATGATGGTTTTGCCACAGAAGCAGAAGCCATTGCATGGGGCGAACAGTCATTACAGGGCTTCCTGTCTAAGCAAGCTGACCGTAACAAGCGTAAAACTGAAAAACACCTAAAAGCAAAAAGTTTAGCGGCGGCTATCGCGGCTGAATCTGCCATTGATGAAGACGAAATCGTTGATGAAGATGACGAAGACGACTTCAACTAAGTACTGCTCAAAATAGGTAAATGTTATAGATAAGTTTTAATTTCGGTATGTTCAGGATAGGATATACTTAATTAGAATGATTTTTAAACTAACTAATTCCTTGCAAGGATGTCTTTGGGATGAACAAGTTCGCTGCATTTATCTGCTACGCGGGGTGCGCTGGAATAGCCTGTCTATTGCCTCATGCCTCGTATGCTACTTTACCAGCATTGGTTACATTGGACTCCCAAAGTGACTCATCCGGCGCGCTTGTTATGTCGAGCGACGTACAAAAGCTTATCACCGTCTCCAAAACCTTTGGTTTTTTACCTCCTTTAGCGTGGAAACTCGCCTTTAATGAAAAGCGCGGCGACATGATCATGGCTGAATTTATACCTGCCAACGAAACCCTTAACGATTGGTCTAACTTGGTCTGTATGCAAGGCTTTGAAGGCCTGGCAGAAGATGTCGAACCTGCTGAATTTTTAGACTCAATGGCTGACACTTACAAAGAACACTGCCAGGGCGAAGTGGTTTATCAGCAATTAGGCAGTTTAAAAGTTGAAGGGCTTGAAGCGGTACACGGCTTATTAGGCTGCACTAGCATGCCCAATATTCATAATGCCTCGATTACCGTTTCAGCATCTTACATTACGAGCCCTCGTGGTGAGATGGGGTACTTTACTGTTATCAGCGATGACGATGATATCTACCTCGTGCATAAGTCTATTCGTACCGCAGTGTTTACCGCCGAATCAGCGCCTATCAATCAACAAAATTATCGCGACTTTATGGCTGAGTAACTCACTCAAACATTAACGTGAATAATCCGCGAGTTGTTTTTTGCTTTGTTACTATCAGCTAAGCTGAGCTTCCGCTATAATCCCGCTGCTGTTTATACTGCATAAACCTAGGCAAAAAGCTTAGGCAGATAAGCAAAATGTTCAATAATTTAGTCAATCTTTACGGTGCCAATGTTGAGTCATATCGACCCATTGGAGAATCGGGAAACCAGTGAAAGTCTGGTACTGCCCCCGCAACGGTGATTGGTGAGAGCCTTTGATGCAATGGTATCTTAGCTCGTGCGTACAACTTGTGTACCGTAACCTCAGTCCGGAGACCGGCCATAAAGATGATTTCGATGATTTCGGTGGGCAGATCTCGAGATGTGATGTTATGCCGTTTTGGGTTTGCTCTGGCGAGTAAGCTGTTAAGTGGTGGTCAATATTGCGGCGCTTTTGCCCCATTTTTCCTTTTAGGAGTTAAAGGTAAATGGGTACTAAACCAACTACACTCGCACTATTAATCAGTGCAATGCTTTGCGCAACCAGTGTTAACGCTGTTGCAGCACCAACCTCTACAGAATCAATACCAACAGCGTCAACCGAGTCTGATGTGACAATGGATGAGACGATTGTGGTCATTGGCCGTAATCAAGCTAATCCGCTCAATATCGCTGCCAATGTCGATGTTATTGATGCTGCCGATATTGAAATGAGTGGTGCAACCAACCTTACTGACTTACTGCGCGGCCAATCAGGCATACAGGTATCAGATAACAACTCTGGTGCGGTATTTTCGATGCGCGGTTTTTCGTCTTCGCAAGCCGTAAACAACACGTTAATTTTAGTCGACGGTCGTCGTTTAAATAACATTGATATTTCAGCGCCAAGTGTTGAATCCATTCCGCTTAATCTTATTGAACGTGTTGAAATTCTGTCAGGCAGTGCGGGTGTGCTATATGGCGACCAAGCAGTAGGCGGCGTCATTAACATCATTACCAAAGCGCCAACCCAAACCTCTGGCGGTATACAGGTCAGTGGTGGCAGTTTTGACACCTATGAAGTTAAAGGTGATATCTCTGGTGCTTTCAACGATACCTGGCGTTATTTTTTAGCCGGAAGCTATAACCAAAGTGACAACTATCGTGACAACAACGAAAATGAAACTGGCTCTATTTTAGGTCGTATTCAGTATCAAACTGACGTCGAAGATTTTTTTGTTGAAGTAAACTACTTCGATGACGATCGCCAGGCCCCAGGTGCATTAACCCTTGCACAATACCAAGATAACCCTCGTCAAGTCGCATCGTTTTCTGAGGGTGAATACTCACATGAAATGACCACCGCACTGCGCAGTGGTTATCAATATCAATTGACTGACGTGTGGGCACTTGGTGCAGATTTAACCTATTCAGACTCACTCACAACCAGCTTGTTATATGGCAGTGCAGGGCGAATTGAACGTGATTTATTGAGCTTTTCGCCAAAAGCTACCGCGCACTATCAACTAGAACACGGTGAATTAATATTAGTGACAGGGGTTGATGTGAGCCGCGGTGAAGCTGACTTTGATACCTTGTATATTCAACGTAATAACGAGCAAACGATGCAAAGCGCCTATGTGCAAGCCACTGTGCCGCTAAGTTCAACGTTGTCATATGTTGTCGGTGGTCGCTATTCTGAAGTGACCGATGATTTGTCTGATCAACTACTTTATCCTGAAGGTGTTGAACTCGACAATGATGCACACGCATTTGAGCTTGGGCTTAATTACCGCCCAAGTGCCGAGCATCGTATTTATGTTCGCGCCAATGATAACTTCCGTTTTGCTAAAGTCGATGAGCAAGCTTACACGCCGTTAGATGTGCAAGGGTTAGACCCACAAACAGGGCGCTCATACGAAGCGGGTTGGGATTACACTACGGCTACCCAAACGTTAAAAATCAATGCGTATCAACTCGAGTTAGAAGATGAAATCGTTTACGACGGTAGCCGTACCGATGGACCTTATGGCGGTGGCGCTAACGTTAACGCTGATGAGTCGCGCCGTTTTGGTGTGAGTTCAAGCTACGAGGTGCAGTTATCTAAAGATTGGCTAATGGGCGCATCGTATGACTATATCGATGCCGAATTTACCCAAGGTGATAACGAAGGCAAGGCGCTTTCTTGGGTGGCTGAGCATTCTGGTAAAGTGTTTATGAGCTACGACTTTGCAGATAATTGGCAAACCTTTGTTGAAGGTGTATACACAGGCGAGCGTTACATGGAAGGTGATGACAGTAATGCCGACGACAAACTCGACAGTTATGTGCTGACTAACCTCGCATTAAATTATCGCCGTAATGCATGGACAGCCAGTGTGCGTATCGATAACCTATTAGATGAAGACTATGTAGGAACAGGCTATTATTCGTCTTATGGCAATGGTTATTACTCAGGTACGGGTCGTTCATTTAGAATTACTGCTGGTTACCGCTTTTAAAGGGTAAAACTAAGCGATATGAATACCAAAGCCAGTAACTATTACTGGCTTTCGTTTTAATATATCGTTAAATTAATTTATACCCAGATTTATTCACCAAAGGTAACTGATGCATATGACAAATCTTGAACAACAAGTACTGACTCAAGTTCAAGCTATTATTGGCAACGAAGAACAGGTCATTGGTCGCCGCGGTATTTTGATCCCTTTAAAAAAGGCCTTAATTAACGAAGCCGATATTCGGGTTGTTATCGATACCGTTTCAGCCGATCCCGCGCTCGCAGCCCATTTATTACAACGCAGTAATACCGCACAAAATGCAGGTGTAGTGTCAACAAAAAGCCGCAGTGTGAAAGATGCCTTAATCCGTTTAGGGCAGGTGAATATTTACCGTTATGCATTTTCGTTTTATTTAAAAGAGCGACTTGATGAGTTAGCCGAACCGTACAAAAAATTAGTACAAGGCTACTGGGCATTAAACGAAGCCATAGCTCATGATTGTATCGAATTATTACGTGTAGAAAGCGAAGCGGGTTCGGCAATAAAAGTCGACGCTGATGAAGTGCAAACTTTAGCCTTGTTCAGTGTGTTTGGCCAAGTGATTGCGCTAACTGCATTTGCGTATTTGAACGCAGAATTACCAAGGCCTGTGTCGTTAAAAGTGCTTAAATCATTGATAGATCAGCAGCAACAAAAACTGTCTTTAGAGGCATTTGAATCATTAGGGTTGGATGACGATTTACGCGATGAATTTTTAATAGCACATAACTTACGCCAAACACAAAACCCTGACTCAGCAGGACTTGTGCTTCGACGCGTGTTATCTAAACGGAAACTATTGATTAATCCGTTGTAATTTCAAGCCTTCACTTGCAACAAGCTCAAGCCACTTTTGAATCAAATTTGCATTAGTGGCGTCACGGCGATAAGCGCCAAACAACGGACGTTTTAGTCCTTCTGCCCCTAATTTTACCGCAGCTAAACTCAAGCCTTGGCTCTCGCGAATTGACCATGTAGGTAGCGTCGCGACGCCATCATTACATGCCACTCGTTGCAATAGCATTGAGGTTAAATCGCATTGCTTTTGCTCACCAGGCTCAACCCCAGCAGGCTCTAAAAAGTGTTTGTAAATGTCCAGGCGTGCTAACGGTACTGGGTAACTAATTAAGGTTTCTTTTGTTAAATCAGTAGGGGTCACATACGCTTTTTTCGCCAATGGATGTTCGCTAGAGGTCACTAATTTAACCTCAAAATCAAACAAGTGCTGATACGCAACACTGTGGCCAGGCACAGGATCTGAGGTCAGTACAATGTCTAACCCACCGGTTTGCAATGCATTGAGTGAATCAAACAAATGGCGGCTTGAAATATCAACCTGCGCATCAGGCGCATGTTGTTTAAATTGCTCATTGACCGGCATCAACCAACGAAAACAACTATGGCATTCAATGCCTAATTTAAGTTGCTGACTTTCACCCTCAAGACCACGTTTAAGATCTGACTCTGTTGCAATCACCTTAGGTAAGATTTCTTCTGCTAAATTCAGCAGTCGCGCACCTTCATGAGTGAAAGTTAACGGTTTACTTTTTCGAACAAAAATCGCTGAGTTAATACGAGTCTCTAACTCTTTTATTTGATGAGAAAGCGCCGACTGGGTTACAAACCGCTTTTTAGCTGCACCTGCCAAACTGCCACTTTCTTTTAACGCCATCAAGGTGCGAAGGTGTCTAAGCTCTATCATTTTCTCTCCACATGAATCTTGCTCAACTAGCTGATGAAATCAATTCGATTGCATGACAGGAGAATAACACAATAAACTTCTAGACGTCCAGACGCCTGTATGAGTTTTTTTACATATTTAACTATTAATTTTTGTTAATAAAGCCACTTTGTTGTATACAATATTCGATAACTGAGAATTGCATAGCAAGTTAAACAATTAACCAACACACCATACGAGGGAGAAACATCGTTGCTGACTGCGTAATATGATTGAAACCATAACGCCTCGAACGATAGAAAAAAGCGAACTGATAAGCTTAAGGCTATACTGAGAAAGGATTAATTATTTATTAATAGCGCTTTAATGAGCTGAAAATAAGGAGTTAAGCATGAGTCATACATATAAGGTTATTGAGCTTGTCGGTTCATCGCCAATCAGCAGCGACGATGCAGTAAAAAACGCCATTGCCCAGGCCAATAAATCGCTAAAGCACTTACGTTGGTTTGAAGTGGTAGAAACCCGTGGTCACCTAGAAGAGGGGTTAGTTGCCCATTGGCAAGTCACTATTAAAGTTGGCTTTACCTTAGATACTTAACATCGTGAAGGTTTATGCTGACTGGCTCGATAACCCAAAGCCTAGGCGTCGCGCGGTAAGCCTTTTTGTACTGAGCGGATGACTCGCTGGGTTTTACGTGAAAGCGCCTCTTGTGGCGCTTTTTGCTTTTGTTGTGCTAAGGCCCAGTCGATATGCTCTAGCACCATGTCATCAACTTCGTCGCTGAGTTTGCGTTGCTCGAGTGCGGCGATGATATCGGGATTTGCAGGGGCGTTGCCAAGTGCTATGGCAATATTGCGTAACCAGCGTTTATGGCCGATACGTCTAATGGCGCTGCCTTCGGTTTGGCGTAAAAAGTATGGTTCTGACCAGGTAAATAAATCGATTAACTCGGGTTGAATTAGTGTTTGGCGGGTATGAAAGTCAGATTCTGCTGTCAGTGGGGCTTTGCTGTTAACTGGGCACACTAATTGGCAGTCGTCGCAGCCATAAATTCGATTACCGATTAACGCTCTAAACTCTTCGGGTATCGCGCCTTGCAGTTCAATGGTTAAGTATGAAATACAACGGCGTGCATCGACAACGTAAGGCTCAACGATGGCATCGGTAGGGCAAGACTTTATGCAGGCGACACAGGTGTTGCAGCCTTCTTCAATGGCGATGTCTAGTGGCAGCGGTAAGTTAACCAACAACTCGCCTAAAAAAAACCAACTGCCCGCATCTGGGTGGAGAATTAATGAATGTTTGCCTGTCCAGCCTATGCCGGCTTTGTCGGCTAATGGCCGCTCTAAGATGGGCGCTGAGTCAACAAAGGGTCTGAAATTGCTGTCATCAAATCCGAGGCTTTTACAGTGTTCGGTAATTTTTTCGCCCAGCTTTTTAAGGCGTTGGCGCATCAGTTTATGGTAGTCGCGGCCGCCGGCATAACGGGATATGTAGGCTAAATTTGGGTTGGTTAAGTTGTTAGCAAAGCCAGCCTCAGGCGGCAGGTAATCCATACGTGCACAAATTACTCGTAAGGTGCCGGGGTGCAGTTCGTTTGGGCGTGCGCGCATCATGCCGTGGCTCGCCATGTAATTCATTTCGCCGTGATAGTTTTTATCGAGCCATTGTTGCAAGCCGGCTTCGTGCTGAGTTAAGTCAACGTCTGCGACCCCGATGTGGGCAAAGCCCAGTTCTTGTCCCCACTGCTTTATTTGCCGATTGAGCACGTCAAGTTGAGCCGCTGTCAAAGGATATGGCTCAGGTGATTGGCGGGTAAGATCGTTATGTTGATCTGGAGTTGAAGCTGGGGTCGTTGCAGTCATAGCGCTATTATTGAGTAAACACCGCTGAATTATACCTGCTTTACCCCGCTTTTACACAGTTACGCCCCGCAGCTTTAGCACAATAAAGCGCTTTATCTGCTTTGAGTAATAAAGGCGACAGGTCGGTCTCGTCAGTATAACTGACCACACCTGCGCTAACTGTTAGGTGCAGTTCCGGTGAAATTCTCGACCAGTCATAATTATCAACGGCGTTAATTAAGCGATTGGCAATATCGACGGCAATGCTGTTGTTGATGTTAGGTAATAAAATTAAAAACTCTTCACCGCCAACACGCCCAACGACGTCGGTTTCGCGCATCATGCTAGAACTAATCGCAGCAAGTTTAACCAAAACTTTGTCGCCAGTGTCATGGCCTAATTTGTCATTAACCGCCTTAAAGTGGTCGACGTCAAACGAGATAATCGAGAATGGCTTATCAGTTTGCTGTGCTTCATTTAAGAACGCTTTACCTTGTGAGTATGTGTCACGTCGGTTTGATAAATCGGTCAGCTCATCGGTTAGCGCTAAGTTTCTAAAGAGCTTTTTACGCATAACTTGTTTATATGCAAACAATGACACGATGAGCAAAATGAGCACCACGAGAATGATAATGATGATTTGCATTTGTTCATTACGATGCATCATTTGCAGTTGCTTTTCTTTGTCTTTATCTAGCTGCACGAGTAAGTTGTTTTCAGATTTAATTTTGTCGGTGTTAAAACGTGCTTGCATCTCGGAGTTTCTGTCTGACATGGTCTTTTTGTCGAGCGCGTCGTGTGCTTCAACATAAGCCGATAATGTATAATAAGCGTCGGGCCATTGCTCTAATGCTTGATATATTTGGCTTTTTAATTGTAACACTAGGTTGAGGCCACGAGCGTTATTGTGGTCGTTAAAGGCCTTTTCGGCGTTGAGTATATATTCGAGTGCTTGGCTGTGATTGCCTAGTTTGTGGTGGACTTTGGCAAGGTACAAATTCATGTAGCTATAACTACTGGCAATATCGGGTGTGATATGTTTTTTGGCTTGCTCTAACATGGTTTTGGCTTGGTCTAGCCGATTTAAGTTAATGAAGTTACCTCCAATACTCACGGCCATGTCTGCTGCGGCAATTAACTCATTTTCTTTAAGCCAAAATTCACGTGCCTTTTGATAGCGCTCATTAGCCTCTTGGTAGCGACCCAGCTCTTCAAGTGACATGGCCATTTCAATATTGATGAGGTTTGCCGCATAGGCTTGATTGCTTTCTAGGTAGTAAGTTTCGAGTTTGGTTTGGTAGGTTAATGCGGTATCTGGGTCACCAAAGCGGCGGTAGCTATTGGCAAGTTGACGTAAATTGGCGTTGGCCCAATAATCGAGTTTTAACGACTCATATAAGTTTTGCGCGGTAATAAGATCTTCTAGGGCAGCACTAAAATTACCCATATAAGACAAAACTATGCCCCGGAGGCTGCGACTATCAGCAATTAAGCGCGGGTCTTCTAATAAATAAGCGTTATTGATGGCATTGTCTAACGGCTTTAAAATATTTTGGTTTTGACCTTGTTGGTGTAAAAACCAAATTTTACATAATGTTAAGTCAACTTGAATCAATGACGGACTGGGCTGTTTGTAAATGTTTAGGTATTCGTCGGCATAGTTAATGGCGGTATTGAGTTGTTCAGCGTTATTGGCAGGGTGGTTCCAACAGGTCTGTCTTATATTTAATTGTTGACGGACGGTGTCATCAACCGCGATGCTATTTTTATATTCCTTGAGCAACAGGTTTATTTCATCATTTGATGAAAGTTCGCCACGATCAATACGTTGGTAAATTTCATCGGCGCGCGCGTTATCAATGGTGTTAGCATTAACATTACAAGACATCATTATGATGCTGGCCAGTATTATAATATTGAGTAATTTAGTCGTAAACAAAGCAGCGAAGTCTCATTTGTGATTATTATTGAACGAGCTATCAGTTTGTAGAGTAGCGTGTTTAGTCGTAAAAGTCTTGCGCTTAACCCATCATCGCCTTAGCTGTGTTTGGATAGCATTGAACATTAAAATAATATCACTCGATTTATTATTTTAACCGTTTGGTATCTCTCATTTTAGCGTTTACATTGTTAAAATCTGATTCAGCTTGAGCTGCACAGTTTAGCGGGTGTTAACTAACATGGTTAAAGTAATCAAGGCAGACGGCTTGTTATGGCTTTGAGTCAAATTTGCATTCGCTTTTATACCCGGGTATAAAGACGCTTTGATGAGCATAGCTGAACAGATGAGCAGGCTTTGTTATCAAGCCTAAGTGACAAACTTAGGGCCTATTAACATGTTAGAGAGAAAGCCATGAGTAACGTTGATCAGCAGTATCAAGATGTCGCCAAGCAAGTTTCGTATAATGTCGCTAATAAAGTGCTACCGATGGATCAATTACCAGAAACGCTGTTAGAGGCTTATGAAGGCTTATTTAAAGAGCTGCTTGCAGATAATGCCAATGCTTTTAGCCAGGCTTGGGATGCATTACCTGGCAGCGCCCAAAAGTTAATGACTAAAGCTGAGTTTCATGGCTTTTATATTGCCAATGCCTGGATGCAATTAAGTCGTGTGGCACAAGAAATTGCCGACAGCGCCGATTCTGAAGAAGAAATGAATAACAATGAATACGACGGGGTGTTTGGTCGTTTAGCTGAGCAGTCGCTTAAAGAATGTTTGCGTAAGCTGAAAAAAGCCCGCACTGATCGCTCAATGTTAAACAGCTTTAAGCAAGTCATGTCTGCTTAATTTGTGTTTACTTAACCATTGTAAGCAAACATAAAAAATCCCAGCCTGGCTGGGATTTTTTGTTTAAGGCACTTAATGTTAATTAAAACGCGGTACGTCGATAACGACGGTATTCTGGTTCCCAGAAGTTTGCGTCAATTGATTGTTTAAGTAGCTCGTCTGTACAAGGTAATGCTAAGCCTTGATCGATAGCCGTTCTGGCAACAGCAAATGCGATGTATTTACTGACTTCTTGAATCTCTTCTAGTTTAGGTAATAACGAACCGGTGCCATTTTTACCTAATGGTGAGCATTCTGATAACGCTTGGCTTGACGCCATAAGCATTTCATCTGATACGCGTTTCGCGCCGCAAGATAATACACCTAAACCAATCCCCGGGAAGATAAAGCTATTGTTACATTGGGCGATTTCGAATGTTTCGCCATTAATGACTACGGGTTCAAACGGGCTACCTGTCGCGACTAATGCTTGGCCTGATGTCCAGTGTAAAATGTCTTTTGGCGTGGCTTCAACACGGCTTGTTGGGTTAGACAATGGGAACACAATTGGGCGTTCGCAGTGGCTGTGCATGGCACGAATGATTTCTTCGCTAAACAAACCTGGGGCGCCAGACACGCCAATTAATACGGTTGGTTTAGCGTTGTTAACCACATCTAACAGCGAAATATGGTCGCTGTAGTTGTCCCAACCGTTAACTTCTGAGCACTTTTGAGCTAACTTTTGTTGGAAAGGCAACAGGTTAGGCATGTTGTCAAGTAGCAAGCCCCAACGGTCAACCATAAAGACTTGTGAGCGGGCCTGCTCGTCGCTGATGCCTTCGGCAACCATTTGCGCCACGATGGCTTCTGCAATACCACAACCCGCACTACCGGCACCTAAAAAGGTCACGCGTTGTTGGCTGAGTTTGCTGTTAGCCGCTTTACACGCTGCCAGTAATGAGCCAACCGTAACCGCTGCTGTACCTTGAATATCGTCGTTAAAGCTACAGTATTTGTCTTTGTAACGCTCAAGCAGTGGCATGGCATTTTTTTGGGCAAAGTCTTCAAACTGGATTAACGCATCTGGCCAACGACGGCTCACGGCTTGCATAAATTCTTCAATAAACTCAGCGTATTCGGCACCGCCAATACGTTGATGACGCCAACCCATGTACATTGGGTCTTCTAATAAGTGTGGGTTATCTGTACCGACGTCTAAAGTCACAGCCAGGCAATATGCCGGACTGATCCCGCCACAACTGGTGTATAACGACAATTTTCCAATGGGAATGCCCATGCCGCCAATACCTTGGTCGCCAAGGCCTAAAATACGCTCGCCGTCTGTTACAACAATCACCTTAACTTTATGGCGAGTAGAGTTATTTAAAATGTCGTCAATGCGGTCTTTATTGGTATACGAAATAAATAAACCACGGTTACGGCGATAGTTTTTAGAGAAACGTTCACAGGCTAACCCTACGGTAGGGGTGTAAATAATCGGCATCATTTCGCTAATGTGATTACGCAGTAAACGGTAAAATAAGGTTTCGTTGGTGTCTTGGATGTTGCGTAAATAAATATGCTTATCAAGGTCGTTATTGAAACTTTTGAACTGGTCGTAAGCACGTGATGCTTGCTCGTCAATGGTTTCAATTACCCAAGGTAATAATCCTTCGAGATTGAAGTAAATACGCTCTTCTTCGCTAAATGCAGTGCCTTTATTAAGCAGAGGAGATTCAAGAATCGCAGGACCAGCGAAAGGAAGATATAGGGGGCGTTTATTATCGTCCATGGGGAACCTTAATGTGTGTGTTTGTGATTAGAATTTTTATCGGGATAGATTATCACGTCTGAAGTTTGTTGTGGTCTGTTAAGTGATTAAAATCACGCTTTTTATGATGAATTATTGTCCTCATCAATAAGCATTCTTTCAGTGAGGCTGTTTGAATTCAAACGCTAGAGACAAAAATGCACAGCCTTAGCTGTGCATTTATAGAGTGTTATCTCAACTTTTACGCTGAAATTACTTGCCGCGATGTTTAATCGATAAACCTTTTACAAAGTTACGTAACACTTGGTCGCCACAGGTTTTATAGTTTTTGTGGTCAGGGTTACGGAACAGGGCGCCAAGCTCTGACTTAGACATGGCAAAATCTGCTAAGGCTAATGTGGCAATAATATCTTCTTCGCGCATTTCTAGCGCAACGCGTAATTTTTTGAAGATAAGGTTATTGGTTAATTGCTTTAATGGCGCGGGTACTTCGGTACCGGGTTTTAGACCACGATTGTTGATAATCAATCCATCTAAAAATTGACACATTAATTTGTCATTACACGCTTGATAGCCTTCCTCGTCCTCTTTTTTCAGCAGTGCAATAATTTGATCTGAGGTGATTTCGGTATTAGCTTGGCTGAAAATGTTAATCATTTTGGCATTTGAAAAATCAAACACAAAACGAATACGGCGAAGAATATCATTGTTTATCATAAGGTTCTCTGGCGCGGCTGCGCATAAATAGTTTAGGTCAAGTGACGAGGCGCTATTATAGCGAGTTATCAGCGTAGCGTCAGATTATTCGTCAGTTTTTAACTGATTTCTTATGGCCTGGCGAATTTTGTCATGCAAACCAAAAACACGTTCCATATTGTCTAAGTCCCATGAGGTGTTTTCTAAAATGACTACGCTTAATTGTGCTTGCGGATAATAGAGCATGGCGCTGATGTATCCGGGTAAATACCCAGTATGACTGTATTCAACTAAGCCAGGCTGCTGACTAATTTGTAAACCATAGCCATAATTTAACTCGCCCCAACGATGCGGCCTTTTGGCGCTAGGTGAGGTCATGGCTTGTAAACTGGCAGCAGATAAAAATTGCTGTTGGGTTAAGCCCTCAATAAATGCCGCAATACCTTGGCTACTGGCTTGCATGGCGCCAAAAGCAATAAAACCATTATCTATGGTGAACTCATCTAACAGCACGCGTTGCTGTTGTTGCTCCATAAATCCGTGCACTAATCGCGGTTGTTGAGCGTATAAGTCGGTTATCTCACCCACATCTGCACTTATATCGAGCTGGTATTGCTTGGTAAATTGATTAACTAACTCAGCGTAGGGCACCAGGTAACGCTGGCTAAGAATATCGCCAAGCAGTTTGTAGCCATAATTTGAGTAGTTAAATTGACTGCCAGGAATAAATTGCGACCTCGCATTAAGGCTCGGTGATTTAGGCGCTAATAAGCCAGAGGTGTGATTAAGTAATTGCGCGATAGTGATTGGGTGTTCCGTCACCATATTCAGATAATCAGTAATATCATCGTTTAAGGACAATTTTTGCTGATCAACAGCCCGCATGACTAGGGTGGCGGTGATGGTTTTAGAAATTGAACCAATTAAAAAGCGACTGTCAGCGTGAATGTCTTTTCCTATCGTTAGGTCAACATAAGTTTGCTGGTTGTCACTGATTAAAATCCGCCCAGTAAAAGGCCTGGCGTCATGGTCGATAATCGTTTGTACATCACTATTGGTTATGCTCAATGCAAACGCAGAAGCTGGCAGTAGGCTGCTGCTTAGTACTAGTAATGCGTAAACTCGGGTTGTTATTTTGCTTATCATTTTTGTCATTTTGTTAAATACCAATAAATAAACAACAGCGCAAAACCAACTAAATACACTAGGCCGAGCCAAGATAGTGCGACCATAGCAGGGCCGTAGCGATGCTGCTTAGGTAGGTTTTGACTGGTCATTAAGCGGAAGTTTAGCCAGGCAAAAATTACCGTGGTCATAAAGGCTAGGATCATCACAAACTCTAGCAGTGGCAGTAAAGCGCCTTTAAAAAATAAAATCAGTAATAAACCTAATGTGCTCACCGTTAACATGACTTGGGTTAAATAACTGCGTGGTGAGGTGTTGTGAGACAACAGCCTCCAGCCCATATCTAAAGTACGGCTGTAGCCATCAATTACGGTTACCGTGGTACTGAAAATACATAAAAAAGCGACAACACCAATTAAATAGCGAGTTTCATTGCCCATCACTTGGCTGTAGAGGGTAATAAGTTGTGAGGCAAATACTGCTCCAGAATCAGAAAAACGCTCGCCACTGCCGTGCATCACTAATGCGCCAAGCGCCAAAAATACAATCGCCAATATTGCGGTGGTGACATAACCTAAGTTGAAGTCAAAAATAGCCTGCTTTGCAGTCACGGTTTGGCTTTTGCGTTTTTCAACTAGCCATAATGAGTTCCAGGCGCTCACTTCAATAGGTGCTGGCATCCAGCCCATCATTGCCACTAAAAAGCCGACATAAGCCCATTGCCAAGGAGAGTCACTTGTCGATGGCGCAGCCATACCCGTTTGATGATTAAAGGCCAATGCCACCGCTGTTAACGTGGTTAGGGTGAGGGCAAACATAATCACTTTTGTGAGTTTATCGAGCAGTTTGTAATGGCCAAAAATTAATAAGGCCAATGAGCTTAGCAACACGATTAGGGCCAATACATCAATCGATAGCGGTACAAATTGAGTCAGCATGGCTGCCGTTAACATGCATACCCCAGCGGTGCTGGCGATGGCGGCAATAACGTTAAGCCCAGTAAACAGCATTAAATAACCACGCCCTTGCTTTTGATAGCCTTGTAATAGGCTTTCATCGGTTGCGGCGGTGTAGCGCGCGCCAGCGGCAAAAAAGGGATACTTTACAATATTAACTAACAAAATCAGCCAGGCTAGCTGCCAACCAAACTCGGCCCCAGCACGAGTTGATGCCACTAAATGCGACGCGCCAATGGCTGCTGCTGCCATTAAAACGCCTGGGCCTGTGGCTTTTAAAAGGGTATTAATTTGGGCAGCAAAAGAGATGGATTTATTTTTATTCGACATGATAAACAGCAACAACCTATTGTGGAGAGTGTGGAGTTAATGCTTGTTCAATCCGCTGCAAAGTGGCGTTCATTTGTTGCAGGTTCTCAAGCAATAATTGATCGATATTGACGTTATCAACAACTGTAGATTGGCGATCAGTGAGTAACGACTTTTGTAGTAAAACCTGTTCTCTAAATGCTTGCACATCAACTACGCCCACCAAGTTAATTAATGAGCCAGTACCCGATTGCCCAGCGGTTTCTACTGTGAGTTTATAAATACCAAACAAACGCATAAGCGGCCCCTGGATAAGCGCCATATCGGTGATTTTATCTAATGGCACGGTATTCTCTGTTCGCGTTAACAGGCCTTTTCGTACAATCAGTCTTTTTTCGGTTAACTCTGCACTCATGTTGGCAATATACCGTCTGACCGCCAGTAAACCGACTGGAAACCATAATAACAACAAGGGAATACCTACAACAGTGATGGTGATTATTATTGCGCCCGACACTAACCAGTAAACCCCTAGCTTTGGGTGAAAGTGGGCACTCACTAATTTTTCTTCGCTCATAACTCCTCCTTGAATGTTGAATATAAATGCGATTTTTTTAATTTTTTATTCTTTATTAAGTGTTTGGTTACAATTACATTACTGCACTGTCTTGACAATGTATTGACATTGTTAAAATTTAACTTAACTTAAACAGGTAAATTAGCTTCCACGAAAGTAGTAGGCGGTAATATTGTTACCGCAGTTTGCAGTAATCATGGATATAAAACAATAAATGAACGTTAAGGATGATCATGAAAAAACCTAACCTTTTGCGCAGTGCATGCGCCATCGCAGTTTCACTCTCTTTTGCCCCTATCGCTTTTATGTCACAAGCAGCAGACACTGCTGAAGCTAAAGTTGAACGTATTGAAGTGACGGGATCTCGTATCAAACGGACTGATATTGAAGGCCCATCTCCGGTTCAATCACTCAGTAAAGACGATATTGCTAACATGGGCTTTGACAACCTGCAGCAATTACTCGAGCGTATGCCTGCTAACGGCTCTGGTGCGTTTTCTACCCGCGGTAACAGCCAAGACTCTACCGCAAACGGTGGTGCATCAATCAGTTTACGCGGCTTAGGCCCAGATGCGACATTGGTATTAATCAATGGCCGTCGTGTTGGCTCGAGTGCATTTGCTGAAGGCATTTCAAACTCATTTGTTGATATTAATAACATTCCGGTTTCTGCGATTGAACGTATCGACATTCTAAAAGATGGTGCGTCAGCGATTTATGGCTCAGACGCCATTGCCGGTGTGGTTAATATCGTGCTGAAAAAAGACATCGAAGGCATTGAAGTTAACTTAGGTTATGGCGATGACAGTGGTACCGGTTATGACGAAACCACAGCCAGTTTAGTGTGGGGCGTAAAAGCCGATAAAGGCAGTGCATCAGTTATTTTAGATTATTTTACCAACGGTACCTTATCGGCAGAAGATATGGGGCGTTTTGGTACAGCCAATCAATCGCCTTACGGTGGTGAAGATTACCGTTCATCACGGGGGTATCCGGGCTATTTTTATGTTAATGGAGTGAAAACCATTGACCCAGATTGTCCTGCTGAGAACGCCACGGCTAGCGGCAGCTGTTTGTTTGACTACGGCCCATACAATATGACCATTCCGACTTCTGAGCGTGTGGGCGCCATTGGTCAATTTGATTACATGCTAACTGACGATTTAACCGCATTTTTAGAGTTGTCGGTACAGCACAATACCTCTGAAGCGGGCGGCGCACCCACACCATTAGATGAAGATGCAGGCTTAACGGTACCGGGTACTCACCCTGACAATCCATTTGGACAAGACATTGATATTGGTCGTTACCGTACCGTTGATGCTGGTGCCCGTCGTTGGGATATTGAGTCTGACACTATGCGGATTGTGGCCGGGCTTCGCGGTGTGATTAATGATTGGGACTGGGAAGTATCGGCGCAGCGTGGCCGTAGCGAATCGACTCAAACTGGTGACCGCACACAAGGTTGGGTAAGAACCGATTATTTACAAGCTGAAATCGATGCGGGTAATTACAACCCATTTGGTGCAGCGGTTAATTCACAAGATGTCATTGACCGTATTACCACTAGCTTAGTAAGACAAGGTAAGTCGAGCATTACTGCTTATGATGCCAGCATTTCAGGCCAAGCGTTTACCATTGGTGGCCGAGATATCATGATGGCCGCCGGTGCTGAGTACCGTGAAGAAAGTGTCAGTGATGTGCCAGATGAGCAGTTTCAACGTGGTTTGATTTTTGGTACTGAAGCGATATCGGCGTTTGGTTCGCGCGATCAACATGCCGCTTATGTTGAGTTTTCTATTCCTGTTACAGATAACTTTGAGCTACAACTTGCTGGTCGTTATGACAGCTACAGCGATTTTGGCTCAACCACTAACCCTAAAATTGCTTTCCAATGGGGTATTAGTGATGAGTTAACCGCTCGTGGTTCGTGGTCTACCGGGTTCCGTGCACCGTCATTGGCGCAAATTGGTTTAGGTCCATCTGAAAAGAGTGACTTTTTAGTCGATAGTTACCGCTGTGCTGCAGATAATGTTGATTGTGAATTACTCGATTACAACTTCATCTTTGCCGGCAACCCAGATTTAGAAGCTGAAGAGTCTGAAACTTGGAACGTGGGGATGATTTGGGCACCAAGCCAAGAGTTCGATATTGGTTTCGATTTATTCAATATTGTACAAGACAACAAAATTGATTCATTGCAAAACCAAGATCTTTACCAAGAAAACTGTGGCGATCAAAACAGCACTGTGTGTTTACGTAACGCGCCGCAAGCGGGTGAAACCTTTGGTACGATTGATGTGATCAAATCTGGGTTTGTTAACATCGGCTCGCAAGAAGTGCAAGGTCTCGACTTATCGACTCATTATGGCCTTGAGCTAAATAACTATGGTGATATTAAGTTCGGTTTAGAGTACAGCTACTTAATCAGTTTCGAAAAAGAAATTGATGGCGAAACGATTGATTACACTGGCGAGTATGAATACCCAGAACACCGTTGGTTAGCGACAACTAACTGGATGATGGACGATTTTGCAGCCAACATTAACTTAAGTTATATCGGTGAATTTGAAGACTACAACAAAACTCGCACCGTGGATGCACAGTTGTTAGTTGATATGTCAGGTTCATACCGTATCAATGAGATGTTTAAGTTATCAGTGGGTGTCAACAACGTGTTTGACGAAGAACCATCATTTGCCATTGGCGATGGTGATTCTGACCTTTATGGTTACGCAATGGGAGTACATAACCCACTAGGACGTTTCATTTATACTAAAGTCACAATGAAGTTCTAAGCGCATGGTTATAAGATAAATAACAGCCACATTACACGATAAGTGAATGTGGCTTTTTTTAGTGTACAAATTGATTGGATGACCCCAAGGGAGAAGCAATCCACATGATTACCTTATACGGAACACCCAAAAGCCGTGCGTTACGCGTGTCGTGGCTATTAGAAGAATTAGGAATTGAATGGCAGTTTCATTTTATTGATTTTGCCAAAGGTGATAATAAAACAGAGGCATTTTTGGCGTTAAACCCAAGCGGTAAGTTACCTGTGCTCACCGATGGTGACTTTGTGTTAACCGAATCTGCCGCCATTATGCGCTATCTTGCTGAAAAGTATGGCGAGGGCTTATGGTTACCCAAGGCCGGGACTTATGCTTCGGGGCTGCATGAACGCTGGGTCAGTTTTGTGATTACAGAACTAGAGCAACCGCTGTGGAGCATGGGTAAACACCGCTTTGCATTGCCAAAAGAGTTGCGTTTACAGAGCATGCATGCGGTGGCGAAATGGGAGTTTGATAAAGCAGCAGCCATTGCTGAACAATGGATCCCTCAAAATGGTTTTGTGTGCGGTGAACAACCGACAATTGCGGATATTTTATTAACCCAAACCCTAGGATGGGCCTTAGGTTTTGAGCAACAATTGCCGCCAAAACTCTCTGCATACCGAGACAGAGTTAAACAACGCCCTGCATTGCTGGCGGCTATCGACAAATCAGAATCTGCGGCAAACTCTGCTTAATAAAAAAAGAAGCCAAGATAGGCTTCTTTGATGATAGCGGATTGGTATTAACCCCTGAGCGTGTTATCGCAACGGTTTAAAGCTGAGTCGCTGCCCATTTGGCACGGCTTTCACGGTTTTCGCTCAAGCCATTTTCAGCGCGATAAGCTTTATAAGCTTCGGCATCTAATGCCACTAAAGTCACATCGACTTCAAGCACCAGTTTGCACTCTTTTTTGATGCGCCATGCAGAGGTGTTGTACAGCTCTGTTAAAGGCAAAGAGCTTAAAAACTCTGGATTATATTGGGTATAAAGCGCTTGAGTTGGATAAACCACAAACGCTAAACGGCGTTTGGGTTCTTTTTTAAAGAGATCTTCAATGCCATCTGTGGTGTTAAGCACCTGCATTTCGATGATGTCATCAATGTCGAGTAGCTTTTTTTGCACAGGTACGGGCGCGTCTTTTTCGCCGGCTTCCCACGCTAGTACATCTTCATTGCTGGTGGTAGTGATAGTCGCAACTTGCTCGGTAGTTAAGCCTAAAGACAAGCGTAAATATTGCATTTCAATGGCGTTTAAGCCGGTAGTTTTAGCCATGTTTGTTCTCTTTAATCAATATTAACGTGGGTTATAGCTCAAGCCACACGTCTTCAACCCAATCCCAAAACGATTCCCAAACCTGCTCGTCAAAATCACCGTCTTCCCATAACTGCACTTGGCCTTCTTCGTCGATACAGTAAAAACTGTCACCGACCTGGCAAATGGCAATTTGCTCACGTGGCATGCCGATAGACCAGGCATAACTGGTGACTTCAGGCAGGTAAGTGTGCGAGTACGGGTCGGCAACAGTGACCGGCTCAACCGAGCCGTAAATAACGTCACTGGCATGCAGTAGGTATTCTTTTAAATCATTAGGCAATCCAATGAGGATTTGTTCTTCAACTTCAACAATTTGTTCAAATGTTGGCAACTCCAGCGGCACCGGTACGGTTTCGCTTAGTTCTTGCAATTGGTCAATAATTTCGTTCATGACAATGTCCGCTACTAGTCTCTGGCGCGAGTATAGCAGATGTGAATGACACTGAGTTTCTTCGATAAAAAAAAAGCGCTCAATGAGCGCTAAAGGGTGGAAAGAGTGACACAACGCGGCAGGTTAAGCCGCTTGAATGGTCGATGGATACAAGCTTTGGCGTTTATAGTACAACCAGGCTTTATGGTATTGCTTATGCGAATCTTGGCGTAATTTAGCAATGCTAGCGCGCTCAAAGTCGTTTAACGGCCTGCGCTGGGTTTTGGCTTGCAGCTCAATGGCTTGAATTTGCTCATACACCTGGTGTTCTGGGCCACTTTTAATCTCGGCGATATCATTTAAATGAAACTGCACCTCAACCACCATTTGGCTTTGTGGCAATTTAACTAACACGTTTAAGTCGCGATACCCTGAGGTTTTTGGCTCAGCAAAACGGTTTTTTAATTGCACTACATCGGTCGATTGACGAAGCTGTTGGTAACTGGTCAGCAAGCTGTTGACGTCATTGGCGACCACACTGGCACGGGCAATATCGGTGAGTTGGCTGGCGTCACCATTAAACTTTAATTGCACTTTTTGTGCTGCACGAGCGTAGCTTTTTGTCGCAGGAATAATCGCAGAGGTATGGCTAGCCTGGTTAATATGATTGAGTAGCTCAATAAGCTCTTGTTGAGCTTCTGGAGCTCGTGCCATTAAGGCATCCAAGTCTTGAGAGTCTTGTTGTGCAAGCGCGGTATGCTGCTCGCTTAAACTGACTAATTGCTCAATGTCATTATATGACTTTTGACTGAAATCAGATGGCTCGGCTAACTTGTTATATTTAACTTCGTTAGGTTGAGCAATCGCGCCGCGGGTAGACAGTAAAATTAAAAAGATAAAAAAGGTACGAAACAACTTATTCATTGAATAGCTCCAGCGTAATGTCTGTGAAATCACTTTACCGTTTTTTAGCTGAATAGGGGCTTAATGAACAAGGTTTAATCATAACGATGATGTGACTAGGTGATAAGTATATATACAGTTATATATCAGTTGTTTAGCTGGTTTTGACATAAAAAAAGGGCATCAAACGATGCCCTTATTGTATGTAAGTGTGACCTAGGTCAGCTTTTACATTATTGATTACCAGATTTTAACGCGGTTTTCTGGGGCGATATACATCTTGTCGCCTTCTTTCACGTCATAAGTGGTATAGAACTCAGGCATGTTTGACAATGCGCCAAGTGCACGGAAGTGACCAGGTGAATGTGGATCAGTTGCTACGCGGTTACGCATTGCTTCTTCTTTCATCTTCACACGCCAAATTTGGGTAAAGCCCATAAAGAAGCGTTGGTCGCCAGTTAGGCCGTCAATGACCGGTGCTTCTTCGCCATTGAGTGACATTTTGTAAGCTTTATAAGCGATAGTCACGCCCGATAAGTCACCGATGTTTTCACCCAGTGTTAGGCTACCGTTAACGTGTAAATCGTCAAATACTTGATAACCATCGTACTGAGAAATTAACGCTTTACCTTTGGCTTCAAACGCTTTTAAGTCAGACTCAGTCCACCAGTCACGCATGTTACCTTCGCCGTCAAACTTAGCACCTTGGTCGTCAAAACCATGGCCCATTTCGTGACCGATTACCGCACCAATACCACCGTAGTTAACAGCATCATCTGCTTCTAGGTTGAAGAATGGAGGCTGTAAAATCGCTGCAGGGAACACGATTTCGTTCATGGTTGGATTGTAGTAAGCGTTAACGGTTTGTGGCGTCATGTGCCACTCGTCTTTATCAATTGGTTGACCCAATTTAGCCACTTCTTTGTTGTGTTGTACAACAGCAGCACGCTTAGCGTTACCCACTAAATCGTCAGCTTTGATGGTTAACTTGCTGTAGTCTTCCCATTTGTTAGGGTAACCAATTTTAGGATTAAACTTAGCTAATTTGTCTTTTGCTGCCACTTTAGTGTCAGCACTCATCCAGTCTAATGACTCAATGCTTGAACCATAAGCACCACGTAGGTTTTCAACGAGTTGTTCCATACGTGATTTAGCTTCTGGAGCAAAATGACGTTTAACGTACACTTTACCCACCACTTCACCTAAGGTACCACTTACTGTGCTCACACCACGCTTCCAACGCGGCTCTTGTTCTTCTTGACCGTTTAAGGTTTTAGAGAAAAAGGCAAAGTTTTCGTTGTCTAATGCTTCAGACAAGTTACTGGCGTTATGCGTTAGGGTCATCCAGGTTAGGTAGTTTTTCCATGCAGCAAGATCATTGGTCTTGATGACTTCATTTAACCCTTGAACAAAGCTAGGTTGGTTGATGATGATGTCAGTTTGCTTGTCACCACCTAACGCCGCTAAATAACCTTCCCAGTTAATGTCTGGTGCTAGGGTTGCAAGGTCTTTAACTTGGTATAAGTTGTAAGTTTTAGTGCTGTCGCGTGTTTCTACCACATCCCAGTGTTGCTCAGCAATTTGGGTTTCGAGAGCAAGAATGGCTTCAGCGTTGGCTTTAGCATCTGGTAAGCCAGCTAGGTTGTACATTTTTTCAATGTGCTCAACATAGGCTTTACGGATATTAACGAAGCGCTCTTCTTCATTAAAGTAGTAATCTTTTTCAGGCAGGCTTAAGCCGTATTGCCAAATGTGAGTGGCATAACGGGTTGAGTCTTTAGCGTCAACAGAGATATAAAATGCTAATGGTGTGCCACCACCGTTTGCTTGGTTTTCACCAAAAAACGCGGTCAGCTCTTGTTTGTCTTTTAGCGCTGTAATTTTATCTAGGTCAGCTTGAATTGGCGCAATACCCAATTTGTTTAGGGTTTCAACGTCCATAAATGAACGATATAAGTCAGCTACTTTTTGCTCGTCTGTGCCATCAGCTAAGTTAGGTGTGGCACTTAAGTCTTCAATGATCGCTTTAACGTCATCACGAGCATGTTCGCGTAAGTCGTAAAATGCGCCAATGTTAGTGCGATCGCCTGGGATCTCTGCTGTTTTCATCCATGCGCCGTTTACGTACATGTAAAAATCGTCTTGTGGACGAACGGCTTTATCGATGTTGTCGAACGTAATGCCAGATGTTAGTGCTTTTTCAACGGCAACTGCAGCAGCTGTTTTTGCTACGTCTGCAGCGGGAGCTACTACGGCTTTATCGTCGCTACATGCACTTAGGCCTGCAATAAGTGAGGCACAAAGACCTCCAATAACCAACTTTTTCATTGTGTTTCCTTTGCTTTGTTTAAGGCGCCTATTTTAGGCGTATGAGCATTTTTATATTTTTATTATATTGTTGGTCCTTAAATGCTACTCAGTAAGGAAAAAACCAACACTTTTTTTGTGAATACTATGTTAAGGCCTTACTAGACTAGAAAACAAGGCGCTTTTACCCCTTTTTCCCCCAGAATGGCTGAGGATATGTAACCAAAAATTACGTATACCGTAAAAATATCACTGTTTGATTTCTATTTAACCGTGTAAGCCGCATAATAGCGCCATTATTTTTAGATTGAGTGTGTATTGTGCGTTTAGACAAATTTATCTGTGAAAGTACCGAATTAACCCGTTCGTTGGCCAAAAGAGCCCTGCATCGTGGTGATGTCACCTGTGATGGCGAGGTGGTTAAGAATTCTGGTTTTAAGGTATCGCCGCAAATGGATGTGCGCTTAGAAGGCCAGTCTATCAGCATAGTCGGCGATCGCTATGTAATGATGAACAAGCCGGTTGATACCATTTGCTCAACGATTGATGAGCAATATCCATCGGTATTAAGTTTGATGGAAATTGAAAAAGTTGACACCTTACACATTGCTGGGCGTCTAGATGCTGATACTACAGGTTTAGTGCTGATTACTAGCGACGGCCAATGGTCGCACAAAATCACCTCGCCGAAAAAAGATTGCGGTAAGCGCTATTTAGTTGAGTTAGCCGATCCTATCGACGACAGCTTAATCTCTGTGTTTGCTGATGGTATTGAACTGCGCAATGAAGATGGATTAACAAAACCTGCAGTACTTGAGATTATTGCACCAACTCAGGTGCGCTTAACCATTAGCGAAGGCAAATATCATCAAGTAAAGCGCATGTTTGCTGCAGTAGGTAATAAAGTGGTTAACCTTCACCGTGAAGCGGTCGGCAGTATTGAATTAGATGCTGATTTAGCGCCAGGTGAATGGCGTTATTTAACCGATGAGGAAGTGAGTTCGGTTAAGTAGTGCCAGCCTGAACAGCCAAGCTATCGTTACGGTTAATCTTAATCTGTAACAGCTTTGTTCAGTGATATTAGTCTCAAGTAACGATGCCCAGCGATAGCGATATCACTGGGCATTTTACTGTCTGGCATCAATAGTATTACTTCACGCTAATGCGGCCGCTAATAGTGTTGATATTGACCTGGCCGTCACCTGACAAGCTGTTAAATTGTAGACTTTGACTTGATGAGTACTTTTTCTTAACGGGTTTATCGTCAGTTAATTGATTATTAATTCTGCCACCCGGGCCGCCGTCTATCATAAAGCTTAGGTTAGGTGCTGCACTAAATGCCATGGTTAAATCGCCACTAATGGTTTCAAGGTGGCCTTTACTGAGCTGCGTGCCGAGGTTTAGGTCAGCATCGCCGCTGATGGTAACCATATTAATTTGGTTTATTTGGTTTAAGGTCGCCTCAATATCACCAGAGACCTGATCAATACTTACTTGAGTAAAGTCACTGTGAGTATCAAGTTCTCCACTGACTAACCTAAACTCTGCCTCACCCTGACTGTCCTTGTCGTCAATGTCACCTGATACCGTTTCAAGTTTGATTTTTCCGCTTAATTGTTCGCTATTAATGTTGCCCGAAACCGTGGTCAACTTGCTGCTGCCACTCAGTTGTTTGGCTTTAATATTGCCGCTGACTAATGCGATAGCGATTTGGCCGCTGAGCTTAGAGAGGGCATAGTCGGCTGATACGCCTTCAGCGTCCAAACTCAGCTGTGTGGGTAAATAAATCGTCAGCTGTGAACCCTGCTTGTTACCGCCTTGATAACTGCGCGGCAGTTTGTCCTCAATCACTACCGTATTGCCTTTTACATCGAATATAAAACCTTTACTTAGCTCGTCTAGTTCGCCTTTAACTTGGATGCTGTTGTTGTCCCAGCTAATAAATTCAACATTGCCACGTTGTACTTTGATACTCACGTTGGAATTAGCTGCAACATCTTGCTGTTGGTCGACCGGCTCTGCTGCAATTGTTAAAGCGCTTATGGCCATGAGTGGCGCTAACAGTGCGTATTTAATGCTGCTCATAGGGTATTTCCTTTTGATGGGCGTGTATGGGTAAAAGGCAATTTTTGCCCTTGTTGTAATAGGGTGATTTGACGCTGCATTATCCAGCGCCATAACTGCCAAAGTTGTTGATTAGTCGGCTGTTGTGTTAATGCTGCTTGCACTTGAACTGAGGCACTTTCTAGCTCTGCGAGCGCCTTGGCAATGTCAGTTTGAATGTGCTCATTGTTGTTTGCTGATAACTGCCAGCTCACGGTATATTGATTGCGAATAAATCCATCTAACTGACTTTGATGAGTTTGGGCAATTTGGTTTATCAATTCTATTAAGTGATTATCCACTTCAACCGATGCCGATGTGTCTATTGTTGCAGGGGTAACATTTGCCGTTTGCACCTGAGTTAATGTTTGCTCTTGGGGTCGCACAGGTTCGTCGCGCCACTGCGTTAACCATAAGAGTGAACACACTAAGAACGTTGCGGCTATGGCCCATAAGGGGCGTACAACATTGTTTTGATGCGTTTTTTGAGACGTTAAATGCGGCTTAATGCCGTTCCATAAGTCGGTGGTTGGCGCAATCTCAGGCGGTAACGTGCCAATTAAATAGTCTAGGTCATGCTTTTTAGTACTCATGCAAGCATCTCCTGTAGTAAATGTTTGGCATTGTGATATTGCGCTTTACTGGTGCCGACGGCAATGTTCAGCAGTGCTGCTATTTCGTTGTGCTGGTAGCCTTCAATTGCACATAGCACAAACACAATGCGAGTTCGTTGCGGTAATTTGGCGATACATTTGTCGAGCAAATGGTAATCGGTTAACTCAACGCTGGGCACGTCTTGATGGGCGATATCTTCTGCTGGTAAAAAGCGTCGCCATAACGATTGCTGTGCCTTGAGATCATTAATCGCCTGGCGAACACATAATCGATGCAGCCAGGTGGTAAATTGGCTATCGCCGTTAAATTGCGCCAATTTATTCCATAAGCGAATAAAACACGCCTGGGTCATATCGTCAGCCAAACTTGGCTGGCCACTAAGCCGAAAACAAATGGCGTACACTCGCTGGTGATGGCGGCGATACAGTTGTTCAAAGGCCTGCTGACACCCGGTAGTTGCAATGGCGACAAGTTGATTGTCGTCTAGCTGCGCAAGGTGATTTATTGGCTGTGAATTAGGCTGATTGATACCGGCATCCTTAATATTCCAAACTGTCCATTATGATTGTTTATATATTTGACAGGCTCAAGTCGGTAAAAGGTTTATATGGCGTTAAAATTTTTTATTCAGTGAATGTCATAAATTTTTGGGTACCGTGAGCGACCTAGAAGAGAGGGTGATGTTAACTCTTTTATAGCAGTTAAAAAAATGGCCTCGCAAATTTGCGAGGCCATTTTTCAGTAATAGCTGAGGCTATGTGAAAGTCAGCAGGGATAATTACAAGGTGACGGTATTCACGCCATCTGGCGTACCCACTAGTAATACATCTGCACCGCGGTTTGCAAATAAGCCGTTTGTTACTACACCCACGATGGCGTTAATTTTGGTTTCCATTACTTTAGGATCCAAAATTTGCATGTTGTAAACATCTAAAATTACGTTACCGTTGTCGGTCACAACACCTTGACGATAAACTGGGTCGCCGCCTAACTTAACTAACTCGCGAGCCACATACGAGCGTGCCATTGGGATAACTTCAACAGGCAATGGAAAATCACCTAAAATCGACACTTGCTTAGTGTTGTCGACAATACAAATAAATTGTTTAGCCACGGCTGCGACGATTTTCTCACGAGTCAATGCCGCGCCGCCGCCCTTAATCATGTCCATGCGATCATTAATTTCATCTGCGCCGTCAACATAGACATCAATTAAGTCAACACTGTTGAGGTCGAATACTTCAATGCCTAATTCTTTGAGTTTTTTTGTTGATGCTTCAGAGCTTGATACCGCGCCTTCAATGTCGTCTTTCATTGTGGCTAATGCATCAATGAAGTGGTTTACCGTTGAGCCAGTACCAACGCCGACAATGGTATCTTTTTTGACATATTGCAGTGCAGCCCAGCCTGCGGCTTTTTTCATTTCATCTTGCGTCATTATCTGTTTCCCCAATAGGTAATTTTTAAAAATGTGAAACTTAATTGGCGCGATTATAGCGCAAATTATGCTGCTGGCGTTTGTTGTTCATCATAAAAATGGGCATTTTTAAATGCACTTAATACCCTGATATTAATGTCACTGACAAACTTTTTTTCGAGCCTTACATCCATAACATAAGCTTTAACGGTAATGGTTTGTTGATACTGCCCAAATGAGTAGTCATTACCTAAATTGACAATAATGGGCTTATTTAAAAAAGTGTAAGGCGAACACTGTGTGGCCTCGCGCGCTAGGGCAATGGCTTTTTGAAGGTCGACAGCCATAGGGATGGTAAATTTAACCACTACCATTTCATCTAATGCACCACTATTGGCATTCGATACCGCTGTTTTAAGTGCCTCAGCATTGGGAACCATAACGGTATTATCGTCAAAGGTGCGCAGCCAGGTTACGCTCCATTCAAGTTTTATCACTTCGCCGTAATGGCCTGCCAGTGTCACCATGTCACCCACCCGATAAGGCGGATTAAGCATAATAATAAATCCTGCAATCATGTTTTTAGCCGGCTCTTGCGTGGCTAAACCCACCACAATACTGATCGAACCAACCACAGCTAAGATTAAATTTTCATGAGGATCAATAATGCCAACAATGGAATAAATGATCACACACAGCCACACAAATAGGCGCACAAAAGGGTAAGACCGATTCCAAATTAGGCGGTATTTAGGCAGTTTGTTGTTGAGTTGGTTTAAACAAAATTGCACCAGAACCAAAAAAAGCCATGCAGTTAAGCACAGCAATAAAATACTTAAAATGCGATCAAATGAAATGATGTCTAAAAAAGCTTGTAATGCCTCACGTGAGTTGTCCATGTTCGCCTCGTTTAATTAAACAGCTTGTTATTGTTGACCAAATGGCTGGCGATAATTTTTGTTAACGTAGGGGTAATAAAATAAAAATGTTGAGCAAAATCTTGCTGTGAGTATTGGGCAATGATTAAGCCGTGACGAGCTAAATAAGCCAGTTGTAGGCTGCTTTGTTCAATGGATTGGGCAAAAATATGGGCGTGTTGCTCTACTCTTAGGCCGCCATGGACGTAAATTTCAGCCAATGAGAATAAATCATTATCTTGGCACTCTTGTATGGCGGACGAGTTAATTTTACAAATGTCGGTTTTATGCTTGTTATCTGATGTGATATCGGCTTGGTGAGTGAGCGAGTACTGTAACAATAACGCCGCTAATTTGGGATGCCCCTGGCTAATGGAATGCAGTTGCTTTAATTGTTCATCGTAAGGATTTACATCCGTTGCGCTAGTGTCATCTTGAGTTTCTGTGCTGTTATTAGGCTTTTCTACTGGCTTTTGTTCAAGGTAGTCGGTACTGATTAAACCTAATTCGACCAATTGTTGTGTTTGAATGCTAGCAAGCTCTTGGGCATTAAAATAATCAATATTGATGATATGTTTAATAAAATGAGTGATTTGATATTGGGCACTGAGTCGCTGCCAGGCGTATTTTTCACAACCTAAAATCCAGCAGTGGTGTTTGCGGGTTTCCATAATAATGGTGGCAAAAGTAACTAAGGCTTGATTGTTTCCCATCATTCTTAACATCAACTTGTGTAGGTCATCAATAATGATGAGCTGCGGCGGTTGTTGGTTAATCGCGTAGATGGTGTCGGTAATACTGCTGTCTGAAATGTTGGGTGGAGGAGCAATGTTAAAGCAATGGCACAGGTTGGTGATGGCGGCAAACGCACTTAACGGGGCTTGGTAAAAACTCATTATCAGCCAGGTGTCTGGCAGGGCTTTGGCATTTGTTGGGATCACATGTTCAATGTCAGTTTGGATCTGTTGCAATAGTGTTGGCATATAACCTAAAAAAGCCGACAAACCCGCCCCAGCAGGGGCTACAATGGCACTGATCTCACCATGATGATTACGCCATAAATTGATTACATCGGCCATTTGCTTAAGCTGCGGCTCTCTACCTACAAAACGATCGCTTGAGTAAAATGGTCTGGTGGGTACGGCTTCGTTGAGCTGTCCTTGGCCAATTTGCAATGGGTATTGATTGGCGATGGTTTTGAGTGAAATTAGCCCCTGCTGTGCGTCATCTGACTCAGATTTTAGTGGGCTTTTAGGGGCTAATACATTGGTTGCCCATTGACCCAATCGACTAAAGAAACGCAAGTTAATGTCCATTTACACTCTCTTTTATCATTCTTTTTAAACGATTATTTTCATCTTAACATGAAGACAACAAAAGCGGTATTTGACTCTTTATTGCTGCTTATTACTTTGGCATCGTATTTATAGTGAATACCGCAAGCGACCTAAATTGTACGAATATTAGGCGTGGCTAAATCTATGCGTTTGATCTACGTTAATTAATTGCGAAATACCTACCCAAAAGTAGTATTTTATCTGTTGTTGAACTAAACCTTTGTCGTATACTCAATCGTTATTAGCCCTATTTTCAAGTGAGCGTGATGAAGTTTCGTTTTCTTTTTGCCTGTGCCTTATTTTGTTCAACCACACTGACTAGTGCGGTTTCTTTTGCGGCCCCCGTTTCTCAAGACCTTCCTCAACAAGAGCTAGCATCAAACAGTGCCATGTTAGTTGATTTAGCCACTAACGAAGTCTTATATGCCACTAACCAACATCAATCAGTGCCTATAGCTTCGGTGACTAAATTAATGGCTGCGATGGTGACACTGGATGCTAAATTGCCGCTAGACGAAAAAATCTCGATAAAAATTACCGACTCACCCGTTATGCAAAATGTCCATTCGCGTGTGCGTATCGGCAGTAAAGTGACGCGTAAAACCATGTTGCTACTGACGTTAATGTCATCGGAAAATCGTGCCGCAACCTCGTTAGCGCACCATTATCCTGGTGGCTTTAATATGTTTGTGAAGGCCATGAACGAAAAAGCGGCTGCATTAGGGATGAAAAATACCCACTATGTCGAGCCTACCGGCTTGTCGCCAGACAATGTATCGAGTGCCAATGACCTGATTTTGTTACTTAAGGCGAGTCAGTCTTATCCGTTGTTAGGTGAGCTGAGTTCGACCACTAAAAAGCATGTTTACTTTTCTTCACCGCGTTATGCATTAGATTTTCAAAACACCAATAAGTTAGTGTTTAAAAACAATTGGAATATTGCATTAACTAAGACGGGTTTTACCAATAAAGCTGGGCATTGCCTAGTGATGTTAACCGAAATGGATAAACGCAAGGTGGCCTTTGTGGTGCTCGATTCGTTTGGTAAATATACTCACATGGCAGATGCAAATCGTTTAAAAAAATGGTTAGAAACAGGGTTAACTACGCCTATTCCTGCATCAGCTAAAGCTTACAAAAAACAGCGTCAAGCAGCGCAAAGTAATAGCATTTAATCACCCTAGCACTTCATTAAAGCCCGGCCAACGTTGTTGACTGGGCTTTTTGTTATGTACATTTATACCTTAATAAGGCCAATGCTTAAATGTGGCCAGCAACGGTACCTCAATTTCATATTCACAATCAATTGGGCATAGGTACCAAAAAGTACCTACTTTTTTATCACGTATTAACACTTTACACTGTTGCCATTAATGAGTTTGGAGACATCAATATGTTGAATATGGATTTTAGCCAGCGAGTGGTGATAAACACTCATGAGGTCGAATGGCAAAATAGTCCGGCTGCAGGGGTTTTACGTAAACGTCTGGCAAGTGAAGAAGCTGAACGCGGCCATGCGACCAGTATTGTTAAATATGAGGCCGGCGCTAAGTTTAACTCACATCCTCATCCACTAGGTGAAGAGATTTTAGTGCTCGACGGGGTGTTTTCAGACGAAACTGGAGACTATCCGGCGGGCACGTATTTGCGTAATCCTGAAGGCTTTGAACATGCACCGTTTAGCGTTGAAGGTTGTACATTGTTAGTGAAGTTACATCAGTTTCAATCTACTGATAACCAGCAAGTTGCAATAGACACTAACACTACGCCATGGCTACCAGGTCAAGGCCAATTACGGGTAATGCCTTTACATCAGCATGGTACCGAATCGACTGCATTAGTGATGTGGCCTGCTGGTACGCACTTTCAACCGCATCGTCATTTTGGCGGCGAAGAGATTTACGTGATAAGCGGTGAATTTATAGATGAATTAGGCCGTTATCCTGCAGGTACTTGGATCCGCAGTCCGCATTTAAGTCAGCATAATCCGTATGTTGAGCAGGACACGGTGATTTTAGTTAAAGTGGGCCATTTGTGATTGAGTTGATTGCCTTGAAAATATGGCATGTAAACTTTAAATAATTTATTAATGCAAGATTTTTTAGATCAAAAAGTGTTCTGTGAGGCCAGCTATATTAGTAGCAGGGTGAGATCGTGAACGTTTTTTGAGCTGCTGATATTGACACACAATCTGTTTGACGCCTTGGCTTAGCTGTGATCTTATACTCTCTTTTAGGAGAGTAAAATATGTACCTTGAAGCCTTCA